>CAMBMO010000003.1 GCA_945868805.1 Singulisphaera sp. GP187 | reverse complement strand
TTCAATTCGAGACTGCTCAAGAGTGCGACCGATACCGCCGCGCTCACGGGCGATTCGACACGAGTGCCGGAAGAATTGGAAGCCGCCGAGACACTCGCCCTCACGGAGGTGAAGGGCGTGCGCATGGGTGGAGGGGAGTGAGGGTGGGGAACTGGTCGATCGCCGACTCGCTCATCATCCCGCCAATAGCGATTTCCACGAGCGATCCAGCTGAACGAACTTCTTGGGAGCATCCCAGACCGGCGAGCCGACCGCAGCAACACAGCCATACGCCCAGCATGCGATCGCTCGGGCACTCTGAGCCGATCCAACCTCAGCTCGATCCTGCGTCATAGTCTCGAGGTCACTTGCGAAACGTGCGTTTCGATTGATCCACTCACTGAGGTGTCGAGTACTTGCAAGGTGATCATGTTTGCTGTTGTTCGCAGACTTCGATGCGAGTACAAGATTCAGCGGATCGTCCGAGGCATAGCGAGACCACGCGATGAAATGGTCAACTTCGCCAGACTTGGGGCCATCCAACTTTCCGCCCGTGTAGAAACAGCGGCGGTCTTGTAGTGCATACAACCTCGGCGCGAGATCTGCCACGAATCCCCGCTCTCCTCCAAACATGAACTCTTCGAGACCTCGATCTTTCCCGAGTTTCGGATTCCGTTCGCGCACCCACTGCGCCCATCTCGCCTGCACCAGTGCCACGACCACGCCACGGAGCGAACGCAAGCAAGCGGCAACACCTGGCTTCAGGGTGATGAACTGCAGGGACGCGCTCGTCGAACCGACTTCGCCGATCGAATACAAGAATTGATCGCGTCCATACCGCTTGTCCGAGATGGACTCGAGATTCTGCAAGCACTCAAGCGGGTATCGAACAATCAACTCCCGCACATCACCCACGAGGCGAGCACGTTTTCCCGCAATCACTCGCGAGCGAGAATGTGATCCCTTCGAGATGCCAACTTCACCGGCGAGGAGTGAAAGAACCTTGGCCGACTTCAGACGTTCTCGGTTCTGCGCAAGCACTTCGCCAACCGGCTTGTAGGGTCTCGCGTGCGACCAGTACAACGAGATAAATTCGCGCGCGACATCATCGAGGTCGACTTCAAATTCCCGTGCGGAATCATCCCCTTTTTCGACTGCGACATTCGTCAGTGCGATGAGAAGTGCGAATTTGTAAGTCGATGTGAACCTCCCCGACTCAAGCAATCGCTGTACTTTCTGCAGGAACTCAAGTTGCCGGGTTGCGGTGATCGTGTCAGCGTCCATTCGTTCATTCCCTCGTCATCAACTGCTCGTCCATGGCATTGGGCAAGAGTCCGCACGCGAATTCCCTCTTGAGCGCCTCTTGAATCCTGGTCGCTGCCAACGACGCATCGAGCCAAACCATGGGAGGATTCTAGCGGTTGCGCGAAAAACTCACGCATGTGCCATGAGACTGGGGAGAGAGTGTCCACACCGATCTCTCTTGTCTCCCCCCACTAAACTCCTCTCCCGGAGACTTCACACCATGAAGATGAACTACACGATTATCGCGACGAGTGCCGTCAGCATGGGAGGCCGCAGCGTCTACTTGGGACCAGGCGGATCGACCGGCGGCAAGACCTAAGGAACCACAAGCTTCCATGCACAAACTGATCGCCGCCGAAGGTCATGTGTTCGTCGAGCTCGACGAGGGTCGATTCATTCTCGACACCGGGTCTCCCATGTCGTTTGGCGATGTCTCGATCGCGACATCCGCCGGGGCACAGCATCAACTGCCGCAGTCGTTAATGGGGCTCGATGTCCGCGCTGGCGAGCTTCACACTGGCTTGAGCGCGTGGGATACCGATGCGAAGTACGGCGACATCATTGATGAGTTGCAGTGCTGTGGCGGGATTCCCGCCGACGTGCACCGCTGGATGAGCGGACTGCGCATCGGGCTCGAGCGACAGAGTCGCAGCATGTGGGTTGCGCCCCCACCCTCACTTGCCCTGTAACTCAAACCCACCACTCCGCACAGGCCGACTCGTCATCGTCACGAGCCAATATCCATTCTTCAGTCGCACCGCGCCTGGATCTGCGCCTTCGACGCGGAGTGGCTCTTTCCCTGCCGTCCACTTCACGCCATCTTCGCTCGTCAGCGGCCACTTCGCTGGTCCCGTGCCGAAGAAGAGCATCTTCTCGCCATCGCTGACTGCGCAACCGAGAAACTTGCTGCGCTCCGGAGCCTTCACATCCGCGACGCGCGTGAACGTGAGTCCGTCGCTACTCGTCGCGTGATAGCCGTTGCTTGCGTATGCGGGTTCCTTGCGCTGTTTCGGGCGCTGGGATTGTTGATCGTTCCCCTTCGCTCCCCGCATCTGCTGCTGTACTTGTTGACCCATCTGCGCTTTCATCTCTTGAGTCGTGCCGTTGTCGGGGGCGAACATGTGAAAGATCTCTTTTTCGCCTGACTTGTCGCCTTCCTTGCTCCGTACAACCGCACAGTCGATCACGCCACGACCTTCGATCGCAAATCGCACGCCAGGCTCGAATGTGTAACTGATTCCGTCGGTGCCGATCGCTGAATAGATCTCGGGAGTGCTCTTGGCGAATTCCTTGTCGCGGTTCGACGTGAAATAGATGCGCACTCGCCCATCGTCGAGCGGCACGAGCGTGGGATCGAATGGTCTCATCAACCCCTCGGTCATACCTTCGACGACGATTGGTGCGGGCTTCGTCCATGTCGCGCCCTCGTCACTTGAGAAACTCGCCGCGACTCGGTCGAAGTTGACCTGGTCATCGCTGGGGAAATTCTGAAACGCAGCCAGAAGCCTTCCGTCTGCAAGACGCGCGATCGTCGAGACTCCAGCACGCTCGAAGGTGTGAACCTTGGTCGCGCCGCTCGGAGATATCTGCATGACAACGATGTCGTTGTTCCACGGACCTTGCGATGAGTGTTGTTGCTGTGGCGGGCGCGGTGGCGATTGGGATTGTGGCGGCGGCGCGGCCTGTTGCGCGAGTGCCAACACAAGCGCCACCAAGAACACGATCAAGTTCATACGTTCATCCCTCCTCGCACCGCGCTAGGTGCGATAGACATTTATCCGATGACCGACACGCCAGACCGTGACTGTCGCAGTCGATTCGCGCACCTCGTATACGACTCGATAGTCGCCAGTCCGGATCCGATGGTAGCGGTCGCTCCCCAAGAGTCGCGCGCTTCTCAACGAACGAGCTGGGTAACGCGTTCGGTTTCGCGCACCCCATTGCCTACCCCCCTCTTACGGGCAAAACATGATGCTGCAGCACTCGAATCTGCCCGTAAGGTGGGGGTCCACGAAAGACAGCCGTGTTTCGTAAATCGTCCGCGCGCCGCGATAGGTTCCCGTCGTGCAGTCTCACACAGTTCTTGTTCCGGAGCACATGCGCACGCCGCCCGCGTTGCGCGCGATCGCGTCGCGCCAAGGCGGCTGCGTGCTGAACCCACAGATTCGGGAGTGTGGCATCTCGCCAGGAATCAAAGCGAGACGCATCGCCGCTGGCATCTGGCGCCAGCACCTCGGCGTGATCGTCATCCCAGAGTGCGTCACCAGCACGGACCTTCGCGATGGGTGGGCGATGGCTTTGCGCATTGGAACAGGTGCGATTGTCACAGGACCCACCGCGGCACGCATGCAAGGGCGGCTCCTTCAGTGCGACTTGATCCTCGCGATAAGTCCGGTCGACATTCACCCCCGCGTGCCAGGAGCGCGCATCTTGCGTCGACGGCCGCTCTTCCCAACTCGCCGCCGCGGATCGCTCCAGCTCACGAACTCGCAAGAGGCCATCCTCGACACGCTCGAAGTGCTGCCTGCGCAGGAGGCGCAGAGACTTCTCGACTCGGCGCTCCAGTTGCGGTGGATCACACCCCGATTCATCGAGTCGGCACTGAGTCTGCGACGGGAGCGCGGACAGCAGGCGCATGTGCTCACGCGACTTCACGCGCTCGCACGCGGCGGCAGCCAGTCGCCCGCCGAGCGGCGCATGAGAGCGTTGCTTTACAAGAACAAGTTCTATGGATGGAAGGGCAATCACCGAATCGATGACGCGGACGGTCGTGCGATCGCGTCAATCGACTTTGCCAAGATTGACTTGCAGATCGCGATCGAAGTGGATGGCCGCGCGTTCCATAGTGATCGCCGCACGTTCGAACGTGACCGTGTGCGAGATTGTGATCTCGGTGTTGTTGGGTGGTTGGTCCTGCGATTCACTTGGGAGAAGATCACGAAAGAGCCTGAGTGGGTGGCGGAGCAAGTGCGCAAGGCCATCCGTTTGCGGCGCTTGCAGGCGAGTTGCTAACGCCCGCCTCAACCGACGCTTGCTCGTTGAAACAGCAGCCGCGTGTGCCAAACGATGACGGCGATCACGGGAACCAGAAGCTGCGCGATCGCGGTTGCGAAGAGTGCGTGTGATATCCCGCGCGGCTTGAAGCCCGATGCGCCGACTCCAACGATGCCGATCAAGATCACCGTGGAGTACATCATGTTTGCGGGGTCGTCTTCACTGCCGCCTCTGCATACCCCCACCTTGCGGTCAATTCACGCCGTAGAAGCGGCGCGGTCGAGATACCAGACGAGTTCGCCGCGCTTGCCTTCGGCAGGCTTCACTCCCAAAATCGGCAGTACGTGAAAGTCATCCTTGCCTATCGCGACTCGCGCGATCATCTCTGCCTTGCCCACCCCGAGCGCGAGCACCCCGACATGTCGCGCCGCGTTCAGCAGTGGATAGGTCATCGTCACACGCGGCGGTGGCGTAACAGTCGGCCCATCGCAGTAGCTCACCCACTTCGTCTGTTCGTCGAGTACGGCAGTCCCTGGAAAGAGGCTCGCCGTGTGACCGTTGTCGCCCATCCCCAGCAACACGAAATCAAGTCGCTGTTCGCTTGGTGCACGACGACCAAGGCACGTATGCAAGAGCACCTCGTACTGCTCGGCGGCATCGCTTGCCGTCGCCATCATCGGATGAACCTGTGAATCTGGAATACCAGAGTGACCGACGAAGATCTGCGCGATATGACCCCAGTTGCTCAATGCATTGTCGAACGGCACGCGTCGTTCATCGACGATCCACAAATGTGTGCGCGTCCATGGGAAGCTGCGGTAGTGCGGATCGGTCATCAACGACTGATAAAACGGAAATGGAGTCGATCCACCTGAAAGCGCGAAGTGAAAATCACCAAACTTCGCAACGCAGTCATGCGCACACGCGATCAAATCCGCGCCAAGTTTTTCGTACGTGGCGAACTTGTCCGTGCCGACGAAGACTCTGCCCGGCAATGCTGGTCCGACAGAGTCGCTCGTATCAGGCATCAGTGGAATCGGATCACTCATCGTTGTGCCATGTCCTTCCGTCGCGCGCCATCAACTCGTCTGCAGCAGCGGGTCCCCAAGACCCGGGTGCGTAGTTGCTGGCGATCGACTTGCGAATTCCCGCCGAAGATATGTCAAGAAATGGCATCACTGCCGCCCATCCACTTTCGACTTCGATGCGGTGCTTGTAGAGAGACTGATCGCCACGCATCGCGTCGACGAGCAATGGTCCATACGCCTCAAGTGCCTCGACGCCGAACTGCTTGTCAAAGTCCGCAGACATCTCGATGCTGGAGATTCGCATCGGAGTGCCGGGCACCTTGCTCTCGAATCGCAATCGCGTGCGCTCGGCAGGAGCGATCTCGATCACAAGTCGATTGCCGGTGACTCCGCCCGAAGTATGCGGGATCCCACCAAAGAGATTCGCCGCTGGCGGCTTGAACTGCACGACGATCTCGGTGCGCTTCTTCGCCATGCTCTTTCCCGTACGGAAGTAGAACGGCGTGCCAGCCCAGCGCCAATTGTCGACATGCAACTTGATCGCCGCATAGGTCTCGGTGGTCGATCCCTTGGCAACACCTGGAAGGTCGACGAACGCGGCTTCGGACGCCCCCTTGGCATACTGCCCGAGCACCGCGTGGGTCGCGACATCGTCTGGACTCGTGTGGCGCAGGGCGCGCACGGTCTTGATTTTCTCGGCTCGAATGTCCTCCGCCGTCATGCCCGTGGGCGGTTCCATCGCAACGAACGCAAAGATTTGCAACAAGTGCGACTGAATCATGTCGCGAATCGCTCCAGTCGAATCGAAGAATGCGGTGCGATTGCCAACACCCACTGTCTCGGTCGCGGTGATCTGGACATGATCGATGTATCGATGATTCCATACGGGTTCGAAGATCGTGTTGGCGAACCGCAGGACGAGCATTGCCTGGACCACTTCTTTGCCGAGATAGTGATCGATTCGGTAGATGTCCTCTTCCTCGAAGACACGTCCGAGCGATCGGTTGAGACTCGCCGCGCTCTTCTCGTCACTGCCGAATGGTTTCTCGATGATAATGCGCTGCCACGATCGCTCAGTTGGAGTGATCGAGCACCATCTCTTGCCTTCCGTCACGAGCGCTGCATCTTCGATGCGTTGAACGATTGATTCGTAGAGTTCTGGACCGACAGAGAGATAGAACAGCCGATTGCCCTTCGTCCCGTCGCTCTCGTCGAACTGGCGTAGTCGGTCCTGCAATCCCGGATACATCGCAGTCTGCGCCGCATCGCCGGCGAAATAGTGAATGCACTTCGCGAATTCCGCCCAGCGCACCGGGTCCCAGCGCTTTGCGTGTTGCTGCACGGACACGGCGAGTTCTGTACGCCACGCATCGTCGGTCTTCTCGCGCCGCGATACGCCAAGCACCTTGAATTTTTCCGGAAGCGCACCTGTCGCGCGCATTTCATAGAGCGCAGGGATCAATTTGCGTGCAGTCAGATCGCCGGACGCACCGAAGATGACCAGCACACATGGATCGGGCTTACGCATTGTGGACAGTTCTACCACCAAGAACTCCCGACATCGGACCTGTTGAAAGACCTACTGAAAGAGGAACGAGCCCGCCGCCGCCGCAACCTCGACAACGCGCTTGCCTGCAGGGTCGATCAGCCAGAGCCAATCATCGAAGAGAAATTCGACGCGAGCCGCCAGCAGTGCAACGCGACCCATCACGGTGAATCCGAACGCCGCGCCGAATGTGATCATCAAATACCAGATGCCCACGCGCGCGGCGCGACCGACGACTCCCTTGTGCTCGACCGAGAAGAAGAAGTAGGTCAGACAGCAGAGCACACCGACGACGATGAGGATATTTGCGAGACTCGCCCAGACCGTTGGGCCGAGTTCGATCACGCCGGTCGCACCCGCCTGCGGCGAAATGAGTGGCTTAAATGTCGCCACCGACTGCGCAATGAGATCGCTCTCGACATGGCTGACGATCTTAAGCCCCGCCGTCACGCCGATGATGAATGCCAGCGACCACATGCTGATCCATGCGCCCTTGGATGAAAGTCGCATCAGCAAGATTCCGCCGAGGCCGAGTGCGAACCACATTGCGATGACTTGCTCGGTCGGTGGTGCTGGAAGAGTTGGCAGCACGTTGGCAATCACGAATCCGTGCGCGATGCCGCCGAAGAGTTTGGGAACGACGACATCCCAGAATCCGATCACCATCCAGTATGCAGCAGATACTCCGATGATCACTGCTTCGGCGAGTCGATAGCCGGGATTATCCCGGTACATAAACGAGAAGATCGCAAGCGTGAAGAACGCTCCGAGCCACAATCCAAAGGTGCGTGGCCAACTGAGCGTGACCACCGTCTGCGCTGGATTCGTCGCCTGCGCCGCGTAATACTTGTTCGGCTCAACGCCATTGAACTGGGTCCACTTCACAGTTTGCGCTGGGGATCCATCATGGTCCTTTGTCTTCGCCACCGCTTCGACTTCAACCACCGTATCGACTTGCTCGACATAAACCTTGCCCATTCCCTGCCCGATCGAGAGCCGAATGCCGACGAGGGCGACAATGACCGCAATGATCACGATCCACGACTTTGATGGACTCATGACTTCACCTGCGCCTTCTCGCGCCGCTGCGCGAAGAACGCGATGTTGCCGAGGATGATGAGCGCCACCATCAACAAGTGCGCTCCGAGTTGCGGACCCATGCGTCGCTGTGCTTCGAGGTACTTCGGCGGCACCGGAGAGTTGTCGCCGGGCGCGAGGCTCGCATTCACGAGCGACTCATACTCTGCTGCTCCCTTGATGGCGCCGAGCATTCCTCTGAGTTGCGCCGGGAAATATGGAAACAACTGCGGAGTCTGCACCCCCGTGCAACCGGTGACCATGGTGATTTCGCCACCGCTCGACGAGACGACGTACTGGATCCACTCCTTCGCGCCTGGATAGCCCGCACTAATCGTGACGAGAAGCGGGAAATCCTTCACGCGCGTCACGCCCTCCAGCATCGGAATCTGTCCGGTTGCAGTTCCCTTCTCGCTCTTGGGGAATGCCTTCTTGAAATCCGTCAGCATCACCTTCATCACTGCCTCGTTGCCAGATTGAAATCCGAGGTTGACGTAATCCACGCCCTCTTTCATCTGTGGAAAATCTGCAGTGATCACACGCTTAATTGTGTCGGTGACCATCTGTGGCCCAAGTGGCCAGAGCGCGATGAACACCATCTTGAGATCGCGCGCGGCACATTGATGTACGAGGCTTGTTGCCATCGGAAGAAGTTCGCCCGAACTTCCTGGATCAAAGTCGTACGAGATGAGCACGCGACTTCCCTTGGGGAGCGCTTCGATTGCGTCGTAGACGGCCTGCGCCGCGGGTGTGGAAGTCTCTGGAAGAGTCTTACCCGTGATACCGATGTAGACGATCGGTCCTGCGACTGCGATCGCCATTGCGAGAAAGATCCAGCGGCGGTCGAGGCGTTCAAGCGTGGCGATAAATCCACTCATGAGTTCCCTCCCGATCCCATCCACGATCGGTCGACTCCGAGCAAGATGCGCAGGCTTGTGGCGGTGACGCCGAGCGCGATGCCAATGATGATCGCGCGATTGCCAGCGGTGTTGAAGACCTGCATGATGTAGACGGAGAGATTTTCCAAGCGCAATCCGCTCGCCCAGTCGGGGAACCACCCCGTAAGCACCACCCCCGCGAATGTGCGACCAAGCAAGACAATGAACGCGGTCGACAGCAGCAAAATGGCTTCGAGGTTTTTCGCACGGAATGCGCGGAAGGCCGCGCTCGCGACATAAAACGCGAGCAACGCAAACATCGTGCTGGTGATCGGGACGAGTCCGTATTCATAGATCCATGCAAAGGCGGATCCTTCGGCGTTCTTCTCGCCAGACCAAGGCAGAGCTGCAAATTGCGCGTTGGGTGGGACGCCAATCTTGCCAAGCCCCACGAAGAGCGTCGCGGCGAAACAGAAGAGCGTGATCGCGGAGTATCCCCAGCCCTGATCGCGCCGCGAAATCTTCGCGAGGTTGATCTTTGCAAGACTGCCCGCGCCGAGCACATACGCGATTGCTGCAACGACACTGAAAATTTCGCCGAAGGTCTCACCGAAAAATTCAGTCACCGGGAAGAACGCAGAAAACAACATCGCAAACCCTGCGATGATTGCGATCCACATTGGAATGAGTCGCCTCATGATCCGAAGACTCCCTTGAACCATGTGAGTGCGCCGGGCATGGCACCTGTCGGGGCGAGCGCGGCGAGAGTTGCGAGCACCACGCCCACGATGATCACCACTGCGGTCAGGAACTTCGCGACGTCTTGTCCCTTGAGCGATCCCATTTGGTCTGGTTCTTTCGACAGGTACGCGCTCGCCGCGAAGAATTCTTCGCCGATGAGCGTGTAGTCGCAGGCGGCGACGAAGAATGGCAACTGACTGCTCTCGGCAGTGCCTGCGATCTGAATCGCTCCAATGGAATTGCCAGTTTCGGCGAGGATGAGACTCTCGGCGAAGAAGCACCCCATATAGAAGCACGTCGCTGGCTTCTCGCGCACCATGAGTCCAGAGACATATGCGACGAATCCGAATTGTTCGTCCGTGATGTAACGAATGAGATCTGGGTTATAAGAATCGGACCGGCCCGCAGAAAGATACGACGCCTGCACCGCTTCGCGCGCTGCTTCCATCACGAGAGATCGACTCGTTGGAACCTGAATGGTCGCGTCATACTCGGCAGCGGTCTTGGCGACATGACCGAGCACGGTGATTCCGGCAACGGTCGAGATGTTGTCCATGTCCTGAATACCCGCAACAAAGAGGATGGGGCGACCCATTTCAGTGGCTCGTCCAACCGCATTGTCGACCGCGTCGAGCGCGGCGATCCTTCGAATGCGCAGCGGTCGACCGCCACGCGCAAGCAAGATGCAGACGATCACACATGTGCTGACGAGGATGATGCCTAGAAAGAGCGAGAGTTTTGCACCGATAAAAAAATTGGCCGCGGCGCGGACCGGCTTGGTTGTGGCGCTCGGCGTTCCCATGCCAGTCGCATCGATGGCGGTCATGCGAAAACTGTGTGCGCCGCGGAGAGAGAGTTTGGATACGGTGTGGCTGGTGGCTCCCAGTGGGACTTCGGCGACGACGACCCACTTCTCTTCATCGCCTGCCGCATCGGTGAGTGTCAGGCGTTCGATCAACCAGCGCGCGTCAGCCGAACCTGCTGGTGCGATCCAGGAGATTTCGATCACTCCCCCCGCATCCCATGGAACATCGACGGCGGTAACTGATGTTGGAGGTGGCGGTGGAGCGGGAACTGCTCCGAGTGCCGTTGTGGCTGAAACGACGCTCGCCACAACTGAGAGAAGGACCTGCATCACCACATGAGCACGGTAACGGCAATCACAGAATCATGCGAGGGGTGAAGTTGCGAGCTGGAGTCAGCGGCGCATTGCTGGCCGCTGACCTAGAACATAATCTGAAGCTGTGCGCGGAGGAGCACCTGACCAGTCGCATCGAACGCACCCGCTGTATTCGTGCCGTCTGGCTGAAAGTTCGCGACGGGATCGGCGAACGCGCCAACGCCCGTGAACGCATAACTCAGGTCAGTCGTGATGCGCAACCGTTGTCTCGAGATGTACCAATTGACACCGATACTCGCGGCGCTGAGGTTGCTGTATCCATTGTTGCTTGGCATCGACGCCACAACCGGAGTTTCGCCATTCGGCATCGTGTCGGCATTGCCATACTCAAATCGACCGATGAGCTCGAGATCGCGACCGACAAAGACCCCGCCCTGGATCACCGCTCCATATTGATTGGCATTGGCAAGTCCAGCCTGTCCCGGATCGACTTGGCGAAAGGCAACCCATGTGCAGAGCGATGCTCCATCGAACTGAAGGGTGAGATCGGCGGTGGCTCCAACAATGAATGGGTTCAAGTCGCCATACATCGCGGGAACACCTTGATTATTGTTGCGCTGCATCGCCTGCCCGCCAAGACCAACGAGCGCGCCAACCTCGCCTCCGCGCCAGCCGGTGAATCCTCGTAGCTGTTCCCATGTCCCAACAACGCGCCACTCGGCACGACCCGTGAACGCGTACTCGGCAACTTTCGGAGAGCCCCACGAGACATCTCGCAGAGTTCCGCTGTTGTAGTAGTTGCTCTTCACGTCGAATGCGTTCGCGAACATTCCCTGCAATCGAAAAGACTCGCCTTCCCAGGAAGCCTGAACGCCGATTGTTCGCGCAGGCAAAAAGAATACCGCTGTCGAGGAGCGATCTGCGAACACTGTCGCGGTGACTGCGACGTCGAACTCGCGAAGATAGGCAGGCTTGAACTGACCAACGCGTAGCGAGAAGCCGTCCGAGAAAGTTTTCTGTATCCAAAGATCCGACGATGTCGGAGCTTGGCTTCCACTTGTGGATTGGATCTCGACCTTGTACTGCCACGATGGATCGATCACATGACCTTCGAGCATGAGTCTGGTGCGTCTGTTTTGAAACCCCCACTCACTGTTGGTCGCCCCATCGACGCCTGTGACCTCACTTCGGTCATCAAAGTTGTAACGCCACTGCATGAACCCGCGCCCGATCAACTTGAAGTTGCCATCGGCGCTTCCCACCCAAAGATTCTGGCCATCAAACCCGCTCGTCGCTTGCTCGCCCGCGAGTGACGATCTCTGCCCTGCATCGCTGAGCACATCACGCACAAGCTGTTTCACTTCTTCCAGCCTCGCTTCGTCCAACCACTGCTGCGTGGGATCGGCTGTCGCACGAAGCTCATTCAGTTCTGCGCGCAGTTGGGCGATCGCGGCGACGACTTCGGCGTCATTGTGCTGTGGAGCAGAGATCGCCCAATTCGCTACGCCGAGAATGGAAGTTGCACAGATCGCACAAGTCCAGAGTCGGTGGCGCACTCGTGCACCCTACACCGAATGGATTAATCGGTCTCGATGAACATCAGCGCATCCGCCGTGGCCCCTACGTCCCGCTCAACTCGACATTCGCCCTGGGCACAATCACGCGCTGACCATCCTCGAGTGCGACTTCTAGCACGCGCGCCTTCGATCCCGAACCGAGCACCGCAGGTTGCTCTGGGAGTGCCGAGACCGTCCCGAGAAGTCCGAAGTGTGGATCGCGGATGATGCGAATCGGGGTGCCGATGTCGAGCAAGCCTGCCGTCGCACCACCGGTGAAAACTTCGCTTGAACCGCTCGCTTCGAGCGCGATCACGATCTCGGGTCGCATCACACCCGCGCGAATCTGCGTTGCGCCATTGACACTCGCTTGTTTGCCTGCATGCGACTGCAGCAACTGAAATGTTCGCATCGCCATCGAAATGTCGCCAAATCCTTCCGTCACCAGCAGCGTGATGCCGAGTTTTTCGCTGCCCGTCACTGCGACACCGAGATCGTATCCGAGGACATCGCGAAGGTCTGCGTCGTCGATCCCGCCCGAAATGAGCGCAGCGACCCCGACTTCACGTGCCTTGCGAATCGCTCCCGCCGTCATCCGCGCGCCACCCACGACAATCGCGCCCTTCATCGAAGCTTCGATATGTTCTTCGAGGACATTCTCCGTGTGCGACTCGCCCGCGATCATGAGCTTGCCCCATGTCTCGCCACCAACTCCAAAGATTCCCTGCGCATACGCGGCATCGGTCTCGATGATGACACCTTCTCCGGCGATGACTTCGATGACTTTGCCTGAGACGTATGCACGCACCTGCACGGGCAACTTTGGTCCTCGAATGATTGCCATGCCCGTGGAATCCGAGACGCTCTCGAGCAGGCCAGCCGCGGTCGACTTTGCGATGGTCTTCATCATGCCGAAGATGCCCTTGCTCTGAGCGAGCGCATCGCCGACTGCGACGGTCTCGCCGACTTTCTTCAGCATGAGCGGAAGCAACTCGCCGGGATTGACACTGAGGATTCCCGCTATCTTGATTGGGAAGACATCGCCTTCGAGGAAAGTCTCGGCGACAACAGCGTCTGCTGCGACGAGCTCGCCGACTTTCACGCGAACACTCCCCGTCACGGGGAGCAATCGGCGCGCGTGAAATGTCGTGCGTGCGGTGACTTTCAATCCTGGTGTGTATGCCTTTGCCATTTTTTACTCGTAAACAGCCAGCGCCTTCAACCAACGCGTGACGCACACACGGCGCTCCGCCTGTGACTCTGGCAACTTCAAAGGTCGCCCGCGCGCATCGAGGATGATGCCGACCGATCCACCGCGTACCTCGCGCATAATCGGCTTGCCTGCACCCGCACCCATGTCGAGACCCTTCTCTGGGCGCACTTCAAGCATCCCGGTCTCGCCTGTTGCGAAACGAATGAGCTTCATCTCACCGCCGAGCATTTCGCCGCTGGATATGGAATCGCTCCCACGCTTCAGCGAGTAACTGAAGGCAGTCTTTCCAGTGCGCACTTCACCGCGAGGCGCCGCGCACCAACCAAGGAGGACGAGACAGTCCTTCTCGAAAACTTCGGTCGCAGCACGGGGGTTCACGGTCGCAAGGACTCCAAGATGCGGCATCATGAAAATAGAATCTTTCGCGAGTTCGGTGAAACCTTCCGGCTCGAATGCGTCGATCATCATCAGCGCAGATTGCTCCATGCGCGGCGCGTGACTCAACACGCCTCCCGACGCGACCATCAAGTCGAGCGCCATGTTGTCGACGAGCGATCCTCCTGCTTCCTTCTGACTGAAGGCGTCGCCAACCGTTCGCTGTTGCTGCACGCCCTTGAGCGAAGTCGCGAACGCTTTGTGCTGGATGTACGCAAGACGCAGTGCCTCGCGCGAGACTGCCTGCTCGAAGACGAGCGCGTCGAGTGTCTGCGGAATCGTCGTCGGACGAATCATCTTGTTCTTCACGCGATTGCGAAGTTCGCGTTCGTCCATGTCGAGATGCACCCAACGCAAGACGCTCTCCATTCCAGCTTCGGCGCAGACATTCGAGATCGAATAGCTCATGCCGAGATTCGCGCTGACAGTGCGATTAAACGTGCCACCGAAGACACTGAACATATCCGTCGTCGCTCCGCCGATATCGACGCCAACGACATTAATGCCGCGACGTTTCGCGATCGTCTGCAGAATGTCGCCGACCGCACCAGGTGTTGGCATAATCGGCGCATTCGCCCATGTCATGAGCTTGTCATAGCCAGGTGCGTGAGCCATCACATGCTCGAGAAAGACATCATGGATTCGCTCGCGGGCTGGGCCGAGGTTCTCGCGCTCCAGCGTCGGGCGCAAATTATCGACGACCGACAATGCGAATCCTGCGCCGCCGAAGACACGTTCGATCGTCGGTCGCGCTTCCTTATTACCAGCAAAGATGAGCGGAAGTTGATATTCGCTACCGAATCGAGGGCGAGGCCGCGCGGGCGCGATGAGTTCGGCGATCTCTATGACTTTCTTCGTATCGCCACCATCGGTTCCGCCCGAGACGAGGACCATGTCTGGTCGCAACTCGCGAATGCGTTGGATCTGCTCGTGCGGCTTGCGGCGGTCATTGCTGGCAATCGTGTCCATCACGATCGCGCCTGCGCCGAGCGCCGCACGCTTCGCGCTTTCCGCTGTCATTTCGCGCACCACACCGGCCACCATCATCTGAAGCCCGCCTCCCGCGCTCGAAGTCGATATGTACAGATCGCAACCATCTTTGTCGTTGAGCGATTTGCGGCGAATGATCGTGCCGTCGTCTGCGATCAGCTTGTAGCCCGACAACTCCTGAAGTTCCGTCACCGAATTCGTGACGCCCAGGGTGACATCTGCGAAGGGTTCTTCGACCGTCGTCGGAGCTTCTCCTCGGAATGTCTGGCGGAATACGCCATCGACTTCCTCGATGAGGATCGCTTTGGTCGTTGTGCTTCCGCAGTCAGTGGCGACAATTCGCATGGACTGCCAAGATTAGAGGGTTGCGCAGAGTTTGTCTTACACTCGCGCCATGAAGTCCAAGGGTGGGATCTCGCGGATCATCAACGCGTTCAAGTACAGCATCGACGGACTTCGCGCCGCCGCAATGCACGAAGCGGCGTTTCGCCAAGAACTGTGCGTCGTTGTCCCGCTCTCGATCGCGGCATGGTTCGTTCCAGTGCCGATGCTGCAACGCGCACTGCTCTTTTCGGTGCTCCAGCTGATCTTGATTGTCGAGCTCTTGAATTCCGCGATCGAAGCGATCACCGATCACATCTCGATGGAACCCCATCCGCTCGCCAAACGCGCGAAGGATATGGGGAGCGCGGCGGTACTGATTGCGATCGTGATTTCAGCGACTGTGTGGGGAGCGGTGCTCTGGCAAAGATTCGGCTGATGCAGTGTTGACGCGCTCAGTGCGGCGCCATCTCTAAATCCCAGCATGGCGGTCGCGAGCGCTCCCAAGTTGCCACGAGGTCGGCCGAAACAAGTGACATTCCGCAGCGTTGGCACTTCGCGCCACTGTCGGTGACGGCGACACAGCCGCCGCACTTTGTGCAAACCATTCCTGATTCGCGAATCAGTCGCTTGCAGAGACGACGCGACCACCCCGCCGCGACCAGTCGAAGTGACCACTGCATCATAAAGACAAACGCCACCGCGACGGCGACTCCAGGAACTGGCTCGAACCTCCAGATGAAAGCGAATCCGACGAAGCTGCTCACCCAGACCACAATCATGACGAGAACAATGAGCGACGCTCGCCTGGCCATCCACTGTGGCCGTTTTTCGGATCGCTCCCAGTCGTACATTGGCGCGTGGAATCGGATGTAACGCTTCCAGAACGATTGCCGAAGGTCTGCGCTCGCGGACGCACCACATTCAGGGCAGTGCTCGCTCTCAACGCCTCGCAAGTCGTGCCCGCACCCGCCGCAGAGCAGAAAGCCCCGCACTCTGATGCGACCCAACGCCAACATTCTCATGACTGAGGACGCCACCATGGTCACGGCCGCTGCGGAGGCCACAACTGCGCCGAGCCACCCTCCCCAGAATATGAAACGGCCCAAAAAAGTGCGCCATTCGTCAATCATCATGAATGGATACGCGACAAGAAACACGAGTGCGCCGATGTGAAACATCCATTCGAATTTGCGCAGAATTGGAGGCTTGGAAGGGAAGATGGGAGCATTCTAATTCGTCGAATCGTCGCATGCATGCCGATAGAATCAGGAGTGATGCCTCACCGCGACCACAAACGAGTTTGGCCTGTCTCGGTCCGACCGCTCAACGATCCGCAGGCAGCGCGACGCGACCGCGAGTATTGGCTCTCTCGAACACCACAGGAACGAATGGAGGCCGTCGAGATCCTCCGCGAGGAGTGCTATGGCGTGCAACAACGATTGGTGCGAGTTGCTCGCGTACTTCCATTCCCACAAGGTTGAGTTCGTCATCGTCGGTGCACATGCGCTCGCGCACCACGGCGCACCGCGTGCCACAGGTGATCTCAATCTCTTGCTCAATGCCACCGAAGCGAATGCACGGCGCGCGCTCCTCGCCCTAGCGGATTTCGGATTCGGATCGCTCGACATCAACGTTGAGGACCTTTCACAGTCTGGTAGGGTCGTGCAACTAGGATTCCCCCCGTTTCGCATCGATCTTCTGACAACGCTGACTGGATTGACATGGGACGAGATCGCCGCCGGCGTCGTGCCGTCAACATACGGCGATGTGCCAGTTGGAATTCTCGGGCGGGCGGAGCTGATACGCAACAAGCTTGCGACGGGGCGCCTGCAAGATCTTGCGGATGTCGAACGACTTGAGGGGTGATGACCTGCCTGTCCTCCGACGCGCTACCAATTCTCGCGCACGGGAAATTTTGCACAGTCAATTTCAAGATCGACTCCCGCTCGAAATCCGATGGGGTAGAACTCGACGAATTGAATCTGACGCCTTGGGTCGAGAGAATTAACCCAGTCCGTGATTGACTCGATCCCCATTGACTGAACTGGTCCGACAACGACCTGACCGTAGGCATGACCGGTGTAGCAAGAACGTGGCACAAAGATGCGGGCTGGTTCGTCAGCGACCGTCCCAATCGGAAGCGACGCCTGATGTGCCAAGACCCGATTGTTGATCTCTGTTGCGTACTGCCAGGTCATCGAAAAGTGATAACTGCGACTCGCGACGCCATACACGCCGACGACGCACAAGATCGCGGTCGCGCACGCCGCAATCGATCGCGTGATGGCCCGATCGTTGGCATCGACGGGATTCCAGAGCACGACTGCGGCGATCACGAGGAGCAACCCCGATCCGATGTTGGGACCGAAGGCGTAGAGGTCCGAGATATCCCCCATCGGTAGTGTCACGCAGATGCTTGCCATGCAGACCATCGCTGCGAGCAGCACCCATCGCAGCGACTTGGTCCTCTGAGCGCGGCGCTGAAGGATGCAAAGCGCGCAGGCTGCCAGGAGGAGCACGCATGACGCAATCACGCTTGTGACGGGCAGCATGCGAACCACAATCATCGCGCTCTGATTCATCAACTGATGCAGTGGTCCATCGCAGAACATCGCAAAGAGACTCTTGACCGCGTTGGACAAGATGTTGTCCTCGAGCACAACCTGATAACGACCATCCTCGGTCTCCGACGCGACTGACGCGCTCCCGATGCTCCCAAACTTGTAGCGGAGTGCGAGATAGATCATTGGGACGACTGCGATGGGGACGAGCACAAACGCCCCTCGAAGAGCTGCGCGAACATCTCTGCGCCATCTCACGATCACTGCCAGGATGCAGCAAGATCCGATCGCCGCACTCCAACCGAAGAAAGTCTCCTTGATGTTCATCGCGATCACGGTCACTGCGAAGAGCAGCAGCAACGATCGCCACATCCCCGCTCGATCTGGCGATGCACGTTGCCCGGCGACGAATGCATCCCACGAGAGCACCGCGCACCAGAGTCCGAGTGCTGCGACCCATGTCTGAGAGCAAGTGTCCATCTGCCAGAGCGATGTCATCGTGCTCGGTGAAAGCGACACCCAGATCAGCACGAGCGGCGCGGCGAATCTGCATTCGGGAAGCACACGTCGCATCAACGCGACGATTCCGAGTGCGACGACCGCGAACCCGCAAAACTGAACGGGAATCAAGATCCAACAGGACATCGTTCTCGCATCGCAGAAGGATGCGACGATGTTTTCCAGAGGGCGAAAGCTTCCCGTCTTCGACCACCCATGCAAAATGTTTTCGCCGAGCGATCCGACATTCAGCGATCCTCGGACGAATTTGAGGTCGTCATTGGCGACGACGATTCCAGCGAAGATCGGAAAAATCATGAGCCAACCAAACAGAAGAAGCGCGATGATCCACGCCACTCGCGTGAGCCTTGCCACACTCACTGCAACCCCAGGCGAAACGCTGTTCAAGTCCGTGCTCAATGTGTATCGGAGTGTATTGACCTTTTTGCGGACTCCTGCCGAAAGAGATACGACTGCCAAAGCATGCGCTTGGCAATCGACCTATACGGAGTCCACGCGTCGCTGATCGTGCGTTGGCGCTCCCCACATCGGAGGCGATCCGTGGCGGCCGAGCAAGTCTGCGAAGTGTGAGTGCGTGCGTGCGCGCGACTTCGCGCCGCTGTGAAGAGAGGCGAGTGTCAATGATCGAGCGACAGTTTGCGACTTCGTCACTTCGAGGCTTCTCTCTCAAGTGCCTCGATGCGCAAGCAGAGGTACTCGACTGATCCTGAGCGTTCTAGGAATGTTGCGAGCGTCGACCATGTCGTCTGCTTGATCACGACCGACACAAATGGCTGAAGAAAGTGCATCGCCGCGGCGCCCACGCCAGCGAGGGGACGACTCGATTCAAGAAACAGCAGCGCAGGCTGGGACATTCGCCGCTTCACAACTTCTTCAGCGACACGTTCGACGAGCGTGGCTTCTTCGGGAGTCGGCTTCGCAGGACCAGGGGGGTCGATGTGAAACGCGCGATCCCAAATTTCTCGCCATTTGCCAGTCATTGCCATGCCTCGGGTGCGGTGCGTGAGGTGACGAATGACTTCAGGTCGATTGCGGACTGCTCAGACAACCCTGCCAACTCGAGTGCCAGGCCACGCACCTGCGATCGATAGGTCGACGATCGCGCGATCAGCGCGCGACGCGATTGCCAGCGCACACAGCCAACTTCGCTCCACACAAGGCGACTCTCCGATAGCGGGTACGTCACCTCTGCGCCCTCGTCATCGATGCGAAATCGCGTCGGAAGAAAAAACCGCGCAAGCGACATGAAAAGTCCGAGCGCGCTCATCGCTCCCCACATCCAGTCACCCGCGATTTGCGCGACGAGCACGCTCACCGCGCCAACTGCGACCGCCGCGCAGAAAGCCGCAATCGGTCGCGCACGCGCTGGATGAACTGACCACTGAAACGAGGGCAACGGCATCCCGCAAGAATAGACGCCCAATTGGAGGAATTTGCTCCAAGCTCATTCTTGGATTCCAGCGGACCGAGTTACCATTCGGGCATGAGCACGATCAATCCAACCGTAGTCGTTGCAAATCCCGTTCCTGCGACTGACTCGCTCGGCGACCCGACGGGGTGGGATGGCGCGGGAGGAGTTGCGGGCGCGATCAATATCGGATCTTGGGTCAAGGACAACAAGCACCTGATGGTGCCGCCGGTTTCGAACAAGTATCTCTTCAGCGGTCAAGATTTTTTCGTGATGATCATCGCGGGACCCAATGCGCGCAACGATTTTCATATGACGAATTCAGAGGAGTTCTTCATGCAGATCAAGGGTGATGTCTCTGTGCGCGTTCGCGATGCACACGGCATCCGCGACATTCCGTTGCGCGAGGGCGAATCGATGTTCGTTCCAGGTGGCATTCCACATCGTCCCCAGCGCGGGCCGGACACGATTGGTCTCGTTGTCGAACGCCGTCGTCTGCCCAGCGAGACCGAGCACATGATCTTTTACTGCGAGAAGTGCGACGCGTTGGTCTACGACAAGGAATTCACCTGCTCGGACATCGTGAAGCAGTTTCGCCGTGAAATGGAAGCGTTCTGGGCGGATCCAAAGCTCTGTACTTGTCCATCGTGCGGAACGCGAGTACCGAAGCCTGCGCCTCGGACGGCGTGAGGCGTGGCGATCGGTTCGTTAGACTCTCTCGATGCGCACACCGCGCACAATTGATCTCCATACTCACATGCTGCCCGAGCGGTGGCCAGACTTGCGCGAGCGGTACGGCTGCGGCGGATGGGTCTCGCTCGATCACTGTGCGCATTGCCGTGCGAAGATGATGATCGACGGCGAAGTCTTTCGCGAGATCGAATCAAATTGCTGGGATGCCTCGCGGCGGATCGCTGATTGTGACGTGGCTGGCGTCGATATTCAGGTTCTCTCGACCGTACCTGTGATGTTTTCATATGGTGCGAAGGCGATCCATGCGCACGACTTGTCGCAGTTGCTCAACGACCATTTCGCGGGTGTTGTGCGAGCGACGCCCGATCGCTTCGTCGCGCTCGGCACCGTTGCGATGCAGGACGCCACACTTGCAGTGCGCGAACTTGAACGGTGCATCAAGTCGCTCGGGTTTCCAGGGGTGCAGATCGGGACGAATGTGGATGGTCGTGATCTTGACGACGCTGCCTTTGCGCCATTTTTCGCTGCGGCCGAATCGCTCGGTGCCGCGGTGTTCGTGCATCCGTGGGATGTCCTCGGTCGAAAGGAGATCCCCCGCTTTTGGATGCCCTGGCTTGTGGGAATGCCAGCCGAGACGACAAGAGCAATCTGCGCGCTCGCGCTCGGCGGCGTGCTCGATCGGCATCCGAAACTTCGGATCTGCTTCGCTCACGGAGGCGGATCGTTCCCATACACGCTCGGGAGAATCGAACATGGTTTTCAAGCGCGGCCAGATCTCTGCGCGACGCATTCCAAGACTCCGCCACGCGATCATCTGAAGAGACTGTTCTTTGACAGCATCGTGCACGACGACGAGGCGCTGCGATATCTCGTCCGCACAGTCGGCGCGCAACGCATCGCGATGGGATCGGATTATCCGTTTCCTCTCGCAGAGAATCCTCCAGGCAGGTTGGTTCGCGCCGCGGATTGGCTGACGGATGCGCAGCGCACACGAATGCTCGCAGGTACGGCGATGGAATTCTTGGGGATGCGCTCCTAGGACCCAGCCCATGACACACACCGCTCCACAGACGATCTTCGACCTCGCCGCGTCGGACATTCAGCCCACCCGCGAATTCGCGCTCTGGTGTGACGCGCACGATCCGCTTGCTTCGTTTCGCGACGCGTTCGAGATCCCGTGCGACGCGAAGGGCAAGCCGCTGGCGTACCTCGTCGGCAACTCGCTCGGGTTGATGGCACGCGCGACGCGCGACCGTGTCAACGAGGAACTCAACGACTGGTCCACCATGGGCGCGCAGGCGCATGTCCATGGACGCAGGCCGTGGGTCAAGTACCACGATTTCTTTCGCGAGAGTCTCACGGAACTCACGGGTGCGCTCCCACACGAGGTCATTGCGATGAATTCGCTGACGGTCAACTTGCACTTGATGTTGACGAGTTTCTATCGACCGCAAGATTCGACCAAGGGCGTGCGAAGACGCATCCTGATGGAACGCGGGGCTTTCCCAAGCGATCGGTTCGCGATCCACTCGTTCGTGCGTGCGGTTGGCGGAGACCCGAGCACTGATGTGGTCGAAGTCGCACCACGCGATGGCGAAGAGTGTCTGCGCCACGAGGACATCGAGACGACCATCGCACGTCTCGGCGACGAACTTGCGCTTGTGATCTTGGGAGGCGTGCAGTACTACACAGGACAGGTTCTCGACATGGCGCGCATCACGCGAGCGGCGCACGGCGTGGGCGCGAAGTGCGGGTGGGATCTCGCGCACGCGATTGGCAACGTCGCGCTCTCGCTTCACGACTGGAACGCGGACTTCGCCTGCTGGTGTTCGTACAAGTATCTCAACGGCGGACCTGGCGCAGTCGCGGGCGCGTTCATTCATGAACGGCATCATGCGAATCCTGGCGCGAGACTCGAAGGATGGTGGGGAACGAATCCGGCGACACGATTCCAGATGGGGTCCACATTCGATCCGGGTCCTGGTGCCGACGCATGGCAGGTTTCGAATCCGCCGATCTTGTCGCTCGCGCCGCTCCTGGCAAGCTTCGAGCAATTTCAAAAGGCCGGGATGCCGCGGTTGATCGCGAAGGCGCGTGTCATGACAGGGTTCACTGAACTTTCGTTGCGTGCGCGTGACGCGAAGCACTTCCGACTGCTCACACCTTCTGCCACAGGCGAACGTGGATGCCAGATGTCGCTCTGCGTCAACGGCGATCCCGTCGCCGCACAGAAACTCTACGACTCACTGCTCCCACAGGGAATCGTCTGCGACTTCAGACATCCGAGTGTCATTCGCGCCGCGCCCGCACCGCTCTACACCCGGTTCGAAGATTGCTGGCGGCTGGTTGAGGCGTTGACGAGTCCCGCCTAATCCTTCTCCAGCAAGTCCGCGACGTCCTTCGAGCATCGCCGGCGGATGCCGTTGGAGTCCATCAGTTTTTCAGTCGCGGCGTCGACTTCACTGCGTTTGAAGATGATGCGTTCGATCCCCGACTCGTTGAATTCGAAAATCACATACTCGTCCTTCAGATCGCGAAGGACTTGCGCGAACTCGCGAAAGTTCGCGAAGGTCTTTCCGTTGATGGTCTTGACGGTCTGACCTGCTGCGACTTCGTAGCCGCGCGCAATCGGACTCGATAGCAGCGGGCTCGCCACCGACACGAATTGCTTGCCCTCACTCGGGCGATCATCATCGACGAACGCCGCGATCGGACTCTGTCTGAACATCATCCATCCACGGACCTCCCGCAACAGCGACCTGCTTAGTGGACTGAAGACAAGCGGACCGTACATCGCGTATGGAAAATTGCCGTCGGGATAATCCCCGATGACTCGCTTTGTGCGAACAAGTGTCGCGACATCCAATGTCATCGGCTTCCCCGCACGAATGATCTCGACCGGAATCGTCATCACACTTTCAGTTGGAACGAATCGCCCCACCGCGCACTCGAGCGCAACCTTTCGATCTCCTTCGATCGTGATCTGACCCTTGTTGTCGACGGCCTGACCGTTGACGCTGGTGATGATGTCCCACGCTTCGAGTGGGCCACCACGCTGCGAAATGACGACGACACCACTGACATCGCTCGCAACACCGAGCTTCGATCGAAGTGCCGGGTTTTCGAGAGTCTGGCATGAGACGTTCCACACCGAGTCGCCATCGATCTCGCCCATCTTCGCCTCATCGAGAAATCGTTGGATTTCCTCAGTCGCGATGAGATAGGAGATGTTGTCCGCCTCGGCGCTATCGAGCCCGCTGAAGGCGAGTCCGGCGATCATGCCATCGACGAACGCAGGACCACCACTATTGCCGTGATTGACGGCCGCGTCGACTTGGACGCGCATGCCAGGCTCCCCGCCATCGCCGACATCTGCCCACTCGGTTCGCGAAATGACGCCGCTTGTCGTCGAGAGCGCATCGCCGCCGACGGGGTAGCCCATCACGATCACGCGTGCGCCTTCCTTGGGAAGCCCATCGAGCAGAGCAATCGGTGGATGATTCTTGATGAAGACCTCGTCGGTCGTGCCGAGCAGAGCAAGGTCGCGCGATCGATCGATCGCAAGCAGTTCCACCTGAATCGGAAGCGATGTCTGCGATGACTCGATGAGGATCTCGCTCGCCTGCTCGGCGACGTGGGCGTTGGTGAGGATGCGACCAGGAGCAATGACGACGCCAGAACCACCGATGTCTTGCGGAGTCTCGCGCTTCCACGGCGAGAGCGGCGATCGCGGCTCCCACTTCACCGAGATTTGGACGACCGACTTGCGCAGATCTGCGTCTGGTACGGTCGGCGGTGGCGCGAGTGGTGCCTGCGCCGCTGCGATCGGTGCCAAGAGTGATTGCGCCACGATAAATGCAAACGCCCCGAGGAAGCATGCTGTTGATTTCATGGCCCTGAGGCTATCACGACCCCTTTCTACACTCCACCAAGATGGCGAAACGCGTGATCATCATCGGTGCTGGACTTGCAGGCTGTCTGCTTGCTATCTATCTCGGTCGCGCCGGATGGGAAGTCGATCTTCGCGAGCGTCGCGGTGATCCGCGTGAGCGCGGGCATGTCGCGGGGCGTTCGATCAATCTCGCCATCAGCGCGCGCGGATTGAAGGCACTGCGCCGTGCAGGGCTTGAGGAAGCGATCTTGCAAGATGCGATCAGAATGCCGGGACGAATGATTCATTCGCGCACGGGCGAACTTGTCTTCCAGAATTACAGTCGCGACCCCGCGCACGCAATTCAGAGTATTTCCCGAAGCATGCTGAATCTCATACTGCTTAATGCGGCAGCAGCGCAAGCGAGCGTGCGAGTCACATTTCACCAGCGGTGCGCTGCACTTAATGCGATGTGTAGCAGTGTTTCATTCGTCGACGACCGGACCGGTATCGAGACCACTGCCACTACCGATCTCATCGTCGGCGCCGATGGAGCATTCAGTGCGATACGTGGCATCATGTACAAGAACGAAGGATTCGATTACGACCAGCGGTGGCTGAGTCACGGCTACAAGGAAATGTGCATTCCACCAGTTGTGAGTGGCGCCCACGCCCCCTTCGCGATGAATCCGAACGCTTTGCACATCTGGCCGCGGGGTGGATCAATGATGATTGCGCTTCCCAACCCAGATGGGTCGTTCACATGCACGCTCTTCTGGCCGCAGAAGTCTTCCGAAGCGCAAGGCAACGGCTTCGATGTGATTCGAGACGCCACGACGGCGCGGGCGCATTTCGTGCGCGAGTATCCCGATGCACTCGCGTTGATGCCGACATTCGACGCGGATTTCACGACCAATCCAGTTGGATCGATGGTGACGGTGAGGTGCAACCCATGGTCGATGCACGGTCGTGCGGTCTTGATCGGCGATGCGGCGCATGCGATCGTCCCATTCTTTGGACAAGGTGCCAACGCGAGCTTCGAGGACTGCGAAGCGCTCGCGGACGCGCTTGCTGCACACGGAGATACCTCTCGCGCGATCACCGCCTATGAGGGCGCTCGCAAGCGAAACAGCGATGCGATTGCGGATATGGCACTGAACAACTTCATCGAGATGCGCGACAAGACCGCGTCAAGTCTTTTTCGGATGAAGAAGAAACTTGAGCACTTTCTGAACGGCATCGCGCCGAGCCTCTTCATCCCCCGCTATGACATGGTCAGCTTCAGCACGATTCCATATGCGGATGCACTCGAGCGTTCTCGGACGCAGGAGCGCGTGCTGATCGCGCTCTCAGTGGCAGTGCCGATTGCGGTCATCGCGATCGCGCTCCTCGCGTGGAAGATCGCATGGTGAGCGCACGCGCTCGGATGGGGTTGTCAACAGGCGCGCTCTGCCTCATTCTCACGCTCATCAGTTGGTCGACTGTGCCGCTCTTCTTGCGGCACTTGTCGACTGAAGTCGATTTCTGGACGAACAATGGCTGGCGATATGGCGCGAGTGCGATCTTTTGGATGCCAGCGATCGCGTGGGCGTTCTGGCACCGAAGGCTTCCCGCGACGATATGGCGGGACGCGCTCATTCCATCGATCGCGAACATCGGAGGACAAGTCGCCTTCACCGCTGCATTCCACGAGATGAATCCAGGACTCGTGACATTCGGACTTCGCACACAACTCATCTGGGTCGCCATTGGCGCGTATCTGATGGTGCCAAACGAGCGCGCGATCATCACGAGTCGGCGATATCTCGTCGGCGCGGTCGTGCTCATCGTGGGCATCGTTTCCATTCTTCTCGGCGGAGATGGATCACTCGCGGGATTCAATGTCAAGGGAACGACTCTTTCGATTCTCTGCGCGTTTGGATTCGGCATGTACGGACTGAGTGTGCGCCGATCGATGGGCAAGTATCACCCCGTGATCGCATTCGCAGTGATCTGCCAGATCACCGCGGCAGGGTTGATCGTGCTGATGCTGTTGTACGGACGCGACCATGGCACCTATGTGCCTCAACTTTCAGCCGACAGTCTTTGGGAACTCGCCATCAGCGCATTCATTGGCATCGCCGTTGGGCACACCTTCTATTACATCAGTATCGCCCGTATTGGAGTCGTCATCACCAGCGGCGTCTTGCAACTTCAACCATTCCTCGTGAGCGCCGCGAGCTTTGTCATCTTCGGTGAAATCTTCCAGTGGTGGCAGTGGCTCGCGGGGGGCATTGCCATCGGTGGCGCGTACCTCATGCTCACATGTAAAGGCAGTGGTGCCAAACAAGTCTCGATGGCATCGACCGAGGGATCAGATTGAGCACACTCGGCCCTATCCTTCGCACGATGCCACCGACGAGTCTGCCCGCCCGTGTCATTGCCAATTTAATCGACGGTCGATTTACGCCTGCACGAGGCGGGGCGACGATTTCCGTCTACGACCCGGCGACTGGCGCGCTCATCGCGACTGCTCCCGACAGTACCGCGTCCGACATCGATGCCGCGGTGGAATCTGCCACAAATGCCTTCCCAGCATGGAGAACGCTTCCGGCATCTGCGCGCGCACTCAAACTGCGCTTGCTGGCCGATCTCGTCGAACGCGATATCGACGCGTTTGCGTTGGCGGAGTCGTCCGACACTGGAAAGCCAATTGCACTCGCGCGCACAATCGACATTCCTCGTGCGATCGCCAATTTGCGCTTCTTCGCGGACGCAATTCTTGAAGATGGCGCCGAGGCATTCGAAAACGCGCAATCGTCGTCGATCATCCATCACCGCGCGCTCGGCGTTGCAGCGTGCATCTCTCCGTGGAACCTGCCGCTCTATCTCTTCACTTGGAAGATCGCTCCGGCTCTTGCCACGGGTTGCACCGTCGTTGGAAAGCCGAGCGAAGTCACACCGCTCACTGCATGGATGCTCGCTGAACGAACGGTCGAGGCGGGGTTTCCGCCTGGAGTCATCAACATCCTCCATGGTCGTGGTCCTCTCGCAGGTGCCGCACTTGTCTCGCATCCGCGAGTCGCGTGCATTACCTTCACGGGAGGAACGGCGACGGGCGAATCGATTGCACGTGCTGCGGCACCAACTTTCAAGCGCACTGCACTCGAACTGGGCGGAAAGAATCCAGCGATCGTCTTTGCCGATGCGGCGACTCCTGCGCAGTTGCAAGCAACGGTCGATGGCGTCGTGCGCGCCGCATTCACAAATCAGGGTCAGGTCTGTCACTGCGCCTCGCGCATTCTCGTCGCGCGCGAGGCGTGGGACGCATTCGTTCCCGCACTCGTCGAACGCACACTTCGCCTGCGTGTCGGCGATCCACTCGAGCCGACGACCGACATAGGAGCCCTCGTCTCGGGGCAGCACTTATTGAAAGTCGCCGCGGCGGTCGATGGCGCAGTGCGCGATGGCGGACGATTGCTCTGCGGTGGTGCGCGAAGTGACGCATCGACGCTTCCCGAGCGTGTGCGGTCTGGCGCGTTCTATCCGCCCACCCTCATCGAGGGACTGCCACCAGCCGCCCGTGCGAATCAAGAAGAGATCTTTGGTCCAGTTGCGACACTCATCCCCTTCGAGAGCGAAGCGGACGCGATTGGCATCGCCAACGGCACACGATTCGGGCTCTCTGCAACTGTCTGGACGAGCGACGAGACGCGCGCTGCACGCGTGGCGAGTGTGCTCGACTGCGGGACAGTGTGGATCAACTCGTGGATGGTGCGCGATCTGCGTGTCCCGATCGGCGGAATGCACGCAAGCGGACTGGGACGTGAGGGTGGCCGAGAGGCTCTACGATTCTTCGCCGAGCCAGTTGTCGTTGTGCGTGCGAAAGGAAAATAGCAAGGCAACCATGAATCAGGATTTTCATTCCACTCGTGCCCCCGAACCCGTCGGTCCGTATCCCCATGCCAAGCGGGCGGGTGACTTCGTCTTCTTGAGTGGCGTTGGACCGCGACAGCGCGGGAGTGCGATCATCCCGGGTGTCGATCCATTCGATTTCGAAATGCAGTGCCGTGCGTGCTTCGAGAACGTCAAGCTCGTTGTCGCGGATGCGGGATTGAAGTGGACGAGTCTCGTCGATGTCACGGTCTTTCTTACAAATATGAAGCGCGACTTCCCGACATACAACCGGATCTACGCAGAGCACTTCGCGGGCGCGGGCAATCCGAATCCCACGCGCACCACGCTCGAAATTGTTGGACTACCAACGCCAATCTCGGTCGAGGTGAAAGCCGTCTGCTGGGTGGGGTGAGCGGGCAATTCGGCGCTAGGCGCTTCGAAGCGCCGCCCTCACCGGACTTCCATCAAACCCCTCTAACTTGAGTGGCATCGCGCAGAGCTCATACGTGCCCGGCTCGACATGCGCGAGGACGAGACCTTCGATGATCGACATGTCGTGCGCGAAGAATCGTGCATGAGCCGGAAGATCTTTCGAATCTGCAGTGTCGACGCTCGGTGTGTCTATTCCAACGAGTCGCACTCCCGTGTCGGCAAGCCAATCGACGAAGGCTGGTTCGAGCGCCAGGTAGCTCCCCGTCCACTTGTCGCAGTCTGGATACGAACCCGTCGCGATAAGAAGCCGCGCAGTTGATGGAATCCACTGCGAGTCGATGTCGAGATCCGCTCGCGAGATTCTCGTGATCGGGCGCGCAGTCGCATCCACACTCGAACTCGCCCGGACTCGCACGACTTCGCAGAGTCCCCAGTAGAGCGCGAGCGACTGCTGCTCCATCGTCCTCCCGTCGAGTCCGTAGTGGCTCGGTGCATCAGCATGTGATCCCAAATGCACCGTCGTGCGCAACGCGCTGAGCGTGATCGCATCACCACGCTTCATGTCGAATGCGACTTCGCGAGTCACCGGCGTATCGCCTGGAAAAACGGCCATCCGCCCTGAAATCATCGGCGAGATGTCGATGATTTCACCGCGTGCCGTCATGACCTAGCTCTGAACTGCGGTTCGGCCACCATCAACTGGCAGGTTCACTCCGTTGACATAACTCGCCGCAGGTGACGCGAGGAAAAGCGCGACGGCCGCGATCTCGGTCGCTTCGCCCAATCGTCCCGCAGGAATTGTCGCGATCGCACCGCGCTCGATTTCGTCGACCGTCGAACCAGACCGCGAGGCACGACCTTTGAAGATGGCATCAAGTCGCGCCGTCCTCGTAAACCCAGGGAGAATCGTGTTGACGGTAATTCCAAAGGGCGCCAGCTCGCCTGCAAGACTTCGAGCCCAATTCGCGACCGCTGCACGGATTGTATTCGACACGCCCAGACCGCGAATCGGCGTCAACACCGAGGTGCTTGTGATATTGATGATGCGTCCATACTTCGCTTCTCGCATTCCTGGCGCGCAGGCTTGCACCACCGCTTGCCCGGTGAGTACATGCAGTTCAAATCCCTTGGAGAAATCTTCCGGTGTCGCATCGATGGCAGGTCCGGGTGCAGGCCCGCCGGTGTTGTGAAGCACGATGTGCACCGTGCCATGCGCGGCAACATGTGCATCGACCGCACTTCCAACTGCACGCCAATGCGAATAGTCCACGAGGAGCGTGCGGTGGGTCGCGCCTTCACCAACGTGCAATCCAGCAAGCACCTGCTTCAGGCCGTCTGGGTTGCGACCCACAAGTGTCACGGACGCTCCCGCACGCGCAAATGCTTCTGCGCATGCACGGCCGATTCCTTGCGTCGAACCTCCGACAAGAGCATGGCGCCCGCGAAGTGAAAGTGGGTAAGTCGAGTTCGTTGTGTTGCTCATATGAGTATCCGAGAGACTATCGACCTGCGGCGAGCGATGAAGACACCGCCGAGCACCGTCGAGAGAGCCGAAAGCCCGGTCAGCGAGAGATAAATCGATTCTGCACGGCCGTGCGCGACGTCGAGAGTCGCCTTCGCAGTCGCAATCAACGCGGCGTCGTTCCCGCCAACAGTAATCCAGTACTGACCCGAACGAACGCGCAACTCGATACCCGACTGCAATGACATGATCGCGAGCAAAAGAGCCACCGCAATCGCGATCACCGCAGCCAACTGCCACCTTCGAAGCCTCTTTCCCTCCTCCGTCCCAATGCACTTCGCTGGAATGCCGCCGACGAGCGTTGCAAGAATCGCCGGAAGAAAAACACTCACCCAGTTCACTATCTCGAACGGCACGCGCGTGATTTGCCCACCGACGTATCGCGCCATGACCACCCCGAGCGCCGGCTCGAGCGTTGTCAACGCAGGATCACTCAACTGCGTCACGCCCACACCCTGCAGCGCGACAAATGTCCAACCCGCGTACGCACCAACCAACACGAGCGCCGCGACCCACGCCGAACCGATCGCGATGAAGAGGGCAAATCGCAGCATGGAGAGCTCTACTGGACGGCTCCGCTCGACATCGTTCTCGACATGTCCGGAACTTGTCCTTGCATCGAGTTCATTTGCGCTTGCATCTGCTGTCTCTGCTTCATCATCGCCGACATGAGTTGCTGATTCTCCGCCGGTGTCTGCGGCGGTCGGGTCACCGCCATTCCCTGCGGAGTCTGCACGATGAAACTGCCGGACTGAGTGGATGGGTTCGCGGACGAGTTTCTGCCTGCGCCCGAACCGTCGGTTCCGCCCTGCACCACCATCGGCGCTCCGAAAGCCGTCTCAGGCGTGGAGAGTCCAGGGGTAGCGCTCGTTCTTGTGAGCGTCAGGCGAACTGATCCAGCGGATTCATCGTTGATTTGGAATCTTGTCTCCCAGGTGATCGATCCATCGAAGCCAAAGAAGTACGAAGTCGAAAGTGACCGCGACTTGCCATCTGGTGTCAGCAACGAGTTCGATGTCGCGAATGTGATCGCCCGCGCTGCGCCGTCATAGATGCCCGTTGAGAGGAACATCGACCGATCGCCATTGGTGATCTCGCTGCGAGTGAATCCAACTCCAGGAGTGAATCCCATGACATCCATCGTCTGGAGTGCCTCACCCTGTGCGTTCCACAAGACATGATCTCCCGAAAGAAAGTTTCCGCCGAGCGTCCATCCGAATTGACTCTCGCCAGTAAATGGACCGCTCGTCGAACCATCCGCCGCGGTCGCCGACCCTTGGACCGACCACGTTCCGACGAGTTGACTGAGTTGGGCGAGCGCCTGTCCGTCGTCCGCTCCAGCAGGCGTGATAGGTCCGACAGGCGCTTGCGTTACTGCTTGTGGTGGAACCGCTTGTCCAGCCGGGGCGGGCGTAGTCGCCTGCCTCGACGCTGCGCCAATCGCTGCTGCGAGCGTCGCGCACATGACCGTTCCACACGCAACTCCCGCAAGAAATGTCTTGGAAAACTTCTTCATCCCAGAGAGGGTACAGACGGTGCAAAGGTCCTGTACCGCACTCCGGCCTCATCAAACAATTCGCGCGCGAGTGCGAGCGACTTTGTCCAATGCTCGTCGCCACCCGCGGCTTCGTAGGTGACGACTCCAACGAGTCCCGCCTGAATGATCGCGAGCGCGCACTGCACGCACGGACTGAAGGTGCTGTACATCGTGCAGCCGATTGGGCTCACTCCGTTTCGCGCGCACTGCACAATTGCGTTGAGTTCGGCATGGCAGACGAGGTCGTACTTCGCGGGGCGCGCAAGCCGGTCCGGATGATCAGCGATTCCTTGCGGAAGTCCATTGAAGCCGGTGCTCACGATCTGCTTGGCGGGTGAGACGATGACAGCACCCACACCTCGGGAAGGATCTTTGCTCCAGGTACCGATCCTCCCAGCGAGTTCGAGGAACCGTAAATGCCAGTGGTCGGAGAGTTCAGTCGCCATATCAGCTCTTCCTCTTGAGTTCGATTGCGTGCAAGTTCATGAGCGGTCCCTTCAGTCGGCCACCCGTCTTGATTTCGATGATCGCTCTTCCAGGAGTTTCGACATGGATCGATCCAATATCGACTGCTTCGAAGTCCGAAAGATCCGCAGTGGCCCTCGTTTTTCCGGGCAGTTGCGTTGCGCCCAACTGCACCGCGAAGTCCTGTCCAGCATGTTCTTCGAGGCACGACTGGAAGACCGTCACGGAATACTCGCCCGGCGTCGTGAACTCCACGAGCCACCGAGCTGAATCGTTTGCATCGATCCAGAGCTCCAGGGCGCCCAGAGTGTCGACCTTCTGCGCGAAGCGCAATCTTGTTCCGATGATTTCGGCTGTGTTCGCATTCAATCGAGTGACGGACTTTTCCTCTCGGATAACCATCCCCGTGTTCAGCGGATCGATCAGTGGGAGTGGCTCCGTTCGCTCTTTCGCCTGCGCCATGAGACGATCAATCGCGCCCTTGACGACCGCCGCCGAAAGCGCGTAGCTCTTCGTTCGATCCGCACGCGCGATATTGATCCCAACGATGTTTCCGTCGAGATCGACGATCGGTCCGCCGATTTGATCCGCACGCAGGGCGGTGTCGTGCTGAATGACTGGACCGAATCCGCTTGAGCGACGACTCGCCGGGAAATGCGGCGTCGAAGGACTCGGACCATGCGAGTTCGGACGCGACCCTAGCCGCGCACGAAGTTTCTCTTCTCGATCCTCTTTGATTCGGATGATCTCGATGATCTCTCCAGCTGCGTGGCGTCGCACTTCTTCGCCGAGTTCGGGTTGATTCTGGATCAGCTTTCCCCCGATTGTCGTCACGAAATCGCCGACTGCAAGCCCAGCCCGTGCCGCAGGTGAACTCGCAGAGACCATCATCACAATCACGCCATTTCGCTCGCCGTGTTCAGTACGTTCTTCCGGCGTGATCGGTCGCACGCGAAGTCCCAGATACGACGCGGTCACATCGCTTCGCCCCGGGCGATACTCATCGAGACTCCGCACTCCCAACGCCGCCGGGAATCCATCGCGACCTACTGTCACGAGGAGCGATCCGACTGCGGGCGAAACCTCGACAGCAAACATCGGTGCATCCATGGCTTCGTCGGTGGCGATGAGCACAAGGTCGAGGTCGGGATCGACCGCCATTCGCCGTCCGCCCACCGTCAGCCCATCGGGCAGGGCGATCATGAGGTTCGCGCTCGTCATTCCAACATCAGATGCCTTCGCGAGGATGAAGCCGTTTTCATCGGCGACAGTTCCGAATCCGACAAGCCTTCCGTCAACGAAAACTTCGACGGTCATCAGAATTGCGTTGTCGACAACAGGTGCAATTCCCTTGGTGATCTGCGACTCTCCCTTGCGTGGGCCGTTGCGCGCCGGGATTTTCATTTCCAATTGCTTTGACGCAGCCTTGCGACCCTTCGCCTCGCGCTCCTCGTCGGCGTTCTTGCCCGTTGCAGCCTTCTGTTGCATGTCGCTCAGGTGGATCTTTGCGAAGTCGATGGTCGTTGCTGAATTTAAGTCGGGTTCTGGACCGGCCGATGCGTTGATCCCGATGAGCCGACCATCTAGGTCGAAGACTCCACCGCCAGAATCTCCCGATGACAACGGCGCGTCCATATTGATCACACTGTCGCTGAGTCCGGTCACTCGACCAAGTCGCAGGACGGGCGGGCGAAAGGGATCCTTCTCGATACCGAATGTGTGCCCCATTGCGATGACCCAGTCGCCGATCTCGACGCTCTCCATCGAACCCAGTTCGGCAACCTTGATCTGAGCACTCTCGAAATCGATGCCACTTGGATCAAATCGCACGACTCCGCAGTCTTGCATACCGTCCCAGTGAAGTCCGACCGTCTTCCCCTTGACCGTCCTGCCATCACAGAAGTGGATCGTGACATCCTGGTCCGGCAGCCCGCAGACATGACCCGCCGTCAGGATCCAACCGTCCTTCGAGATGATCGTGCCACTCCCGCTTGAAACGGGCATCAGCGAGTCCATGATTTCCACTCCCACGCTTGTCGGGAGCGACCTTGCATGGGCGAGCTTGACGCGCGCTTCCAAGGCAAGGGCAGATTGGATATCGACGACCGGACCGTCGATCGCCTGCTCGATCGGTGGATCAGCTTGGTACCCCAATGCAGCGCATGGCGAAAGATTAATCATCGTCGCGAGTGCGACGACGAAGTGGAATCCCGTGAATCTCAACACACGACTAGGTTATCCAAGCGATCGCCATCAGCGGATCATCAATCGATCATGAACAAACATGAATCAGATCGATATGTTCGGCACATTCAGTTCAAGCGCACGGAGGCGCATCGCGACTTTCTGCATCGAGGCGACTCGCTTGTCGATCTGAAGATGCAGGCACTCCAAGATGAGATCGGAGAGAACGCTACTCAGCCCTGGAATCCGCTCCGATGCCGGAACTGTCGCGGGAACCTGTTCTGGCTTGCGCGACTTGCTCTGCCCTGGAACAAGGACGGTCTCCGCATAGTCACGAACGAGGGCTCGATACATCGTTGCGCCAAAGTTGTAGACATCGGTTCGCTCGACGATTGCTTCTTTCGCGGCCTGTTCGGGCGCCATATATCCAGGGGATCCTTGAAATCTTGGCTTGATCGTGCCAATCTTGCAAGACTGGCCAAGATCAATGATCTTCGCCATCTTTGCGCTCGCACGACCCTCGGGCATCATGATGTTGCCCGTCTTCATGTCGGCGTGGACGAAACCCCTTTCGTGCATGTGCGCAAGACCCTCCGCGACTTCCGCGAAGATCCGGACAAAGTCTCTCAGGAGCTTCGGTGGGTCTTCTTCGATCGTCGCAGAATCGACCATTTCCAATACGAGCCCAACCTCAGTCACCTTCACGATCAGTCGCTCGCGCTTGATCGCGATCATCCGGCGAATCGATGGGTGATCAAGCTCGCGAAGCGCCGTGTACTCGGTTTCGACCTGCTTGAGGAACCGGTCGTCCTTATCACGCGACTCATCGAAAACGACATGTTTGAGCGTATAGGTCGCCCCCGTCTGGCGGTCTTTGATGGCGTAGAGCTTGCTTCGAGCGCCCTCGCCGAGCAACGCCACCACCTTGTACCCAAACAGATCGTCAATCATCAACTTCGTGCTCACTATGGACGACAGCCTCTCTTAAATGCTTCGGCGACCATGGAAGCCTGGCAAGTCAGCCCAAATTTCGAGACCGCTCGGAACGAAAAACATCAAATCGAGCGAAAGGGTAAGCATAGATCTGCAGAATATAACCAACACGGACCACAAGTCGACTCTTCTGCACGATTTTGGAAAAATGGCTGTGGCGCCACCCTTTCGAGGGGCATCCCGCACTCATCGACGAAGGATTTGTGCTTCGAATTCGGCTGTCGGGAAGAACTTCCCAGGGCTCTCGATTGTCGAGAGATCCGAGTGAAGATAAACGGCAGAGGCGGGAATCCCCAGTTGGTCCTGCAATGCGCGGACAATCGTTACCAATTCGTGAATCTGGCGGTCAGTGAATTCGCGTCGATTCCCGTTTCCAATCAAGCAGATCCCGATCGAATGGCGGTTGTATTGGTCGGCATCCGACTTCGAGAGGCTGGTCTGCCTGATTTCGTTGGCGCTTTCGAATGGTGATCCCGCATTTGCAGAAGCGACATGGGCTCCGGGCAACTGGCGATTCCACCGATAGCCGATCTCGACAAGTCCGTCGCCAAGCCCTTGGCCATTGCCTATGACGAAGTGATAGCCGAGGCCGGCGAGACCTGCCGAAGTGTGATTCCGATCGAGCGTGATCGAGTCGCCGGCTGGAGTTGCGGAGTGGTGGATGACGATCGCTTGCCACTGTCCAGGAACGATCGGAACATCGCGCGGGAGGATCGTCAACGGAGCGATCTGGGTCTGACGGTGAACTTCCGCGCTCACCGCGGCATCCACCGAAGGCGCCCCGCTATCACCGATGAGCAAGATCCCTGCAACGGCGGTCATCCCGCCAAGAAAGCATGCCCAGACCGTCATTCGACGACCCGCCGTTCGCATGTCGGTCGTTCGGATTTCTGATTGGGCTCCAGCGGCTGAAGTACTCGCGTCGTGTCGGTGCATAGTGGTGGTGGTTGACACGATGACTCCTGCGCTGCTCCGACAATCTCTATCGGAATGACGGCGCGGATTCGTGAGTAAATCTTCGCGAATCTCGTCGCGAGTTAGCTCTGCGGTGTCAACCGTGCGCGGAGCGCTGGCTGCGGATTTCCGAATTCATCGGGCACGAGAAGAGGCTGATTTTGCTGACGAAGCTTGTCGTAAGTCTCGAATTGCGTGCGTGCATTCTTCTCGGGGAAGAGCGGCTTCTGACAGCTCATTCCGAGTGCGAAGATTACGAAGAGAACGGTCTTCGTGATCGATGAACACACTACAGATCGCCCCTCGCGTTCGAGTGGTCGACTATCCCTTGTGGTGTCGAGACTGGTACTAGGAATGTCGCAGCTCTTCATATTCGTTCACTTCTGAAGGTTGATTTCGCGCTGAGAATTGAACGATCGACCCGTTGTTCCATCGGTGAATTCCAACCGAACGGTCGCACTTCCATGACACGTCCACTTGGACCCTGCGAGGGGGATTTCGAAGGTGTAGTGAGTACCCATAACTCCGCCCCGCCATGCCTCTCGAACTTCGCTCGGCGAGTACTCCGCCGTCCCAATCGTTTCAGACTCTCCCGTTGCGCTCAGTGAGAAAATGGACACTCGTACCCGACCGACGACCTGGGTGAACCGGCCAAGTCCATCCGATGGATCGAGATAGACGAGAGCCGTGCAACTGGGCGACGAGAGATAGTGACTCGACGCGCCGACCTGCACCACCGCGACAAACGGAGTTGCGGCGAGGACTTCGGGATCGGTGTCCGTCTTGGACTGCGAATCCCGCAAGCACTGCGCAAGCTGCTGGTCCAATTCGGATCGCCGAGTTTCCAACATCGTCGCCTTCTCCGAGAGATCGCGAATCTGTGCGCGTAATGCGTCGCTCGAGTTAGGTGCGAGCGCTGTGCCTTGGCACCCAACCGCGAGGCAGAGCACTGCGATTGCGATCAGCGAAAATCCCGACGCATGTGCGTTGCTCATTCCTTGTCCTCTCCGCTCGGTCGTCGTTTGCTGTCGAGCGAAATGTCCAACGACAGCTGTTCGAGCGCAACGCTCAAATCAATGTTGGCCACGCTCACTCCTTCGGAAACTGAAATCTTCATCGGAGCGAAGTTTAGGATGCCTTGGATTCCTGCGTCGCAGAGCTGCTTCGCCACGATCTGTGCCGAGGAACGCGGAACCGCAAGGATTCCAATCGTGACGTGGTGCTTCTGGACCACCTTTCGGAGCGAGCTCATCGGATCGACGACGAATCCTCCGATTCGCTTTCCAGCCAATCGCTCGTCGCAGTCGAGGACCGCGACGATTGGAAAGCCCTCGTCGACGAATCCGCCATAGCCGAGGAGCGCACGACCAATGTTGCCAACTCCGACCAACGCGGTCGCCCATCGACGGTTCGTCCCGACGACTCGGCGGATCGATTCGTAAAGCGCTCCGCAGTCGTATCCGATGCCAGAACGACCCGCCTCGTGGGTTTGTCGCGATTGACCGATCCATGAGAGATCCTTGCGAACCTGAGCGCTCGAAACACCGAGCTTCTCGCCAAGTTCGCGCGAACTGAGAGTCTCCCGCCCTTGACCGATCAAGACTTGCAATTCGCGCGAGTAGAGACTGAGCCGCTGCGCAGTCGGTCGCGGAATGCGTCGAGTCGTGGGTGGCATCGCGTTGAATTCTAGTGGTCGCGGACCGCGCCTAGGTACTGCTAGAGTCTCCCCATGCATCTGGTCGATGTCCTCGCTCGCGACTCGTTCACGGCGAGCTTCGAGTTCTTTCCGCCGAAGAGCGAGGTTGGATGGGATGCGTTCTTCAAGACCATCATTGATTTCGGCAAGTTGCGACCCTCATTTGTCTCCGTGACATACGGTGCGGGCGGATCCACACGACAGCTCACGCACGAGCTCGTCGCGAAGATCAAGCGCGACACTGGTCTCGAGGCGATGCCACACCTGACTTGCGTCAATCACACGGCGCAAGAGATCGACCAGATCTTGGCGCAGTATGCGCAGGCGGGCGTCTCAAACATCCTGGCCTTGCGCGGCGACTGTCCGAAGTCGGTCGAACCCGCGCCGAGCGAATATTCGTATGCGGCGGATCTCGTTCGGGCGGTACGAGCATTCGCAGGGTCTGGTCGTCACCCAGACCAACGTGGATTCGGAATCGCGGTCGCTGGATACCCCGAGGGACATCCCCAGACGCCGAACACTCTCGTGCAGATGGACCACCTCAAGGCGAAGTGTGATGCGGGTGCCGACCTCATCATCTCGCAGCTCTTCTTCGACAATCACGCATTCTTCGACTGGAGAGAGCGATGTGAACTCGCCGGGATTACCACCCCGATTCTGGCAGGAATCATGCCTGTCACCTCGATCGCTGGCCTGAAGAGGATGGCGGAACTCGCCGCAGGCACGAAATTCCCAGCGGCGCTTCTCCGGGCGATCCGCCGTACTCAAGATGACGCCGATGCTGTCAGTCGAGTGGGTATTCAATGGGCGACTGAGCAATGCCGAAGTCTGCTCGACCGAGGGGCGCGCGGAATCCATTTTTACACTTTGAACAAGAGCGACGCGACGAAGCAGATCTTTCAGAATCTGGGCGTCACTTCGACGGATGCGCTTCGTCGATGACCGGGGATGGCTGCGTCGGCGTGGCGGGTCGCAACCAGATCTTCCGCAAGGCTTCGGTGAACGCCTGATCAGTCACGTCGCGTTCCATCAGAGAGAGACCATTTTCGACGAGCGGTCTGTCCCCAATCTGATGCCCGACATACGCGGCAACAAATCCATAATCGGATTGGTACTTCGATCCATCGCCTTTCAAGATCGACTCAGCACCAATCGTTCGCAGGCGTTCGATCGATCCGAGAATGTCGAACCCATAGCGCGTGTCGATCATCTCAGGCCAAGTCGTGAAAAGGCGCCGCAGCGTAATCGCCCCTGAAATCTGCAACCCTGCTGCGACCTGACTGTTTGCCAACCCTGCCAGCGGAAGCGGATTCGATGGAGCGATCAACGCGCCTGCAGTGAATGCTTTCTCTGCGGTCAAGTATCTCCCGACGCGCATCGATCGATCACCTGACTGAAGCATCGTGTCGAGCGCCTCCCTTGTGCCGGCGTCGAGCTGTGAAATCGTTTGACCATGAGCGAGCAAGAGGTAGGCCTCATCTCCCGTCAGTCGACGAAACGACTTTTTCCCATCGCTCGAATCGGGTGTGTCTCGCGATCCAGCTTTCTCGCCTGACGTTTGTTCGGGTGCGGAGCCGTCGGTGATTGGTTTGTCGGAATTCAATGCGGCAGAAGCGGCAGAAGCGGCAGAAGCGGCAGAAGCGGGATCAGTGGGATCTGGCGCACCGCGCAGTCGATCCGTCCCGTCCGCCGACTGTGTGGCAACCAATTGAAATCCATCGCGCAGGTCCTTAATGACCCTTCCCATCTCGGTCAACGATGAAAGGTCGACGGGAGTATCGAGCGAGTCAACCTTCTCGCCTTGCGACTCTCGAAAGCGATTCCCGACCGCAGTCAAGACTCGGTCGTAGGGCGTCTTGATCTCGGCGAATTCGCGACTCCCGCCCACAATTCCGGTGCCGTTGGCTCCTGTTGACGGATCTGGTTCGGATGCCCCGCTCTGGCTGTCGATCGATCCACCAGCCTCAAGTCCCACGACCTTCGCTCCGTCTGCATTCGATTTCCCCGACTTCGCCTCGCCGGCTACGACGACACCCGACAAATATGATCGGAGCATTTTTTTCGCGGTCACACGCCCGGAGCGCCAATCCGCTCTCATAAGCGCACTTGAGTAAACTCCGTGGCTGAGAGACTCGATGAGATCGTTATCGGGAACCGCGACGATGCCGGTAAATGGGCTCGCGATGATCCGCATCGAACGGTTGTTGGACGATCGCGTCAGCGTGACCGTCGTTGGCTGAAATGTGGAGCTCAGGTCGGTATGGGTCGATGCTTGGCGAGTCAACATGTCCAACTGCATGCGACCATTGTTCGTCGCAGTGGGCGAAGGCTGCGCGACCAACCCTGGGTCCCAACTGGCGCCCGACGACTTGGTGCCAACGGCGCTCGTCGTACCCGTGGATACGAAGTCGCGGCGGTATGCGGTCACTCCCATGCCGGTCGCGATGCTGAATCGATCGTTCATCGGGACTGAAGCGAGGGCGTCGGCGCTCGAAACCGACGAGTTTGCTCGAAAACTGCGTGTCGTGTCGCCCGATGTTGCGCCACGAAAATCTTCTGCGGCGGTATAGCCGACTGAACCTCGAAACCCACGACCTCCAGCGGCATCTCCTGTGACAACCAAGTTTCGCGAGCGGTAATCCTGCCGTGCGGTCGCGCCATTGACCGCCTGTCCCTGCTGAAGCGATCGATCGAGCGCCGATCCGCCTCCGCGCTGAAGATTCGAATCGAGCGCATTCTGCGCAAGTGCCAACGCGATGAGTGCGGTGCCCAACATGTGCTTCAAGTGTACAACCCCACGCATGTGGAGGCGGATTTTTTCTACGAGACGCACCATCAATCCACTCGCGGTTGTCATGGCACTCGTCGTCGTGGGCGCAAGCGTGCTCATCGGCGTCTTCGGACCGCGACTTCAGGAACGCAACCCGAGCCAATTGACGCCACTCGCCGATGTCGCGGATGCCGCTCGGCAAATCCAGTTCGCAATGCAATTCGATGCGATTCACCGCCCGGCTGGTGCGCACGTGCCGACACGCGCTCAGATCGCGGATCTCATCGAATCTTCCCTGAAGAGCGCCTGGCGCCCCCCTGACTTGGCACCGCTTGGATTTGTCGCCATTCTCGCCGGTCCAGCAACTCTGCCTGGGAGCGACGCAAGCATCGCAATTTTGTACGAGCGAGAGGGCGACACGATCGAATCGAGTCGATTTCTTGCGCTCTTTGTGACTCTCGATCATGGGCGATATGCGTCGTTCGACGAGTTCGGCAGGATCGAACCGCTGCGTACGAATCGCTCCATTATCGAACGAGACGACCCGACAGATCCAGACTCAAGCGCCACGATGGTCTTCTCGGATGGGGACTTGTTGTTCACTGCGCGCGCCGACGATCAGTCGGCATTGGAGTCTCTCGTCGACGAACTTGGCGCGCCCTAACGCGTCATCGTGCCTCGGTGCGACTCTCGGTCTGCTCTACTATCTCGCATCGCATGAGCCAACCTGCCTGCATCACGACGCCGATCTACTACGTCAACGATCGACCGCACATTGGGCACGCATACACCACGACCATTTGCGACGTTTGGGCGCGCTCTCAGAGAATGATCGGACGAGATGTGTTCTTTCTGACCGGAACTGATGAACACGGCGTCAAGGTTGAGAAGAGCGCACAGGCGCGGGGAATTCCTCCCCAGGAACTCGCCGACGAAAACGCCGCCGAGTTTCAGCGAGTTCTTGCGACGTTTGCGCTCACCAACTCAGACTTCATCCGAACCACGCAACCTCGCCATGTCGAGCAGGTGCAGACGCTGCTGCGACAACTCATGAAAACTGGCGATGTCTATCTCGGGACCTTTGAGGGTTGGTACGACGAGGGACAAGAGGAGTATCACACCGAGAACAGGGCGCGAGAGCTGAACTACCTGAGTCCGATCAGCGGGAAGCCACTCGTCCGCGCGACCGAGCAGAATTATTACTTCCGACTCAGCGCATTCGCCGACCGACTAGCGAAACACTTCGCGGATCATCCGACCTTCGTCCGTCCCGTCGAGCGCGCCAACGAGATGCTCGGTCGTATGCGCGACGGGCTGCAAGATGTGCCCATTACCCGCACCAATTTTTCCTGGGGCATCGCGATGCCGGATGCGCCGGGACATGTCGTGTATGTCTGGATCGATGCGCTCCTCAACTACATCACGGCTTTGGGATTGGGAACAACGCCCAGCGCACCAGAATCCAAGCTGAGAGATCGATCGCGATACTGGCCCGCCGATTATCACGTGGTCGGAAAAGAAATCCTCTGGTTCCACGCCGTGATCTGGCCAGCGCTCTTGATGGCTCTCGAACTTCCCCTTCCCAAGTGCGTCTATGCGCACTCGTTCTGGATCGCCGATGGACAGAAGATGAGCAAGTCCCTCGGAAATTTTGTGGACCTACCGACGATCGAGCGCTACACATCGGTCTATGGCCTCGATGCTTGGCGCTGGTACATGGCAACGCAGGGACCGCTCGCTGCGACCGATGCCGATTTCAAGGCAAAGCACTTCCATGAGATCTATACGAATGATCTGGTCAATACCGTCGGCAACTGTCCAAGCCGTGTCGGTGCGATGATCGGCAAGTACTTCGGTGGCAAGTTGCCGAGCGATTCACACAATGGTGGCGAGTGGCCCCATCGATGCAAAGCTACGGTTGACAAGTGGGAGCGATGCATGGAAGTCTTCGATCTCGTCGGCGCCGCGCGCGCGGGGATGGACTTGTTTCACCAGGTGGACGTCATGATCAACGACACGGAGCCATTCAAGTTGGCGAAAGATCCTGCGAATACTCCACGGCTCTCGTCGATTCTCAATCAGTGCGCGCAGACCGTGCGGATCGCGGGTCTCTTGCTCGAGCCGTTCCTGCCGCAGCGCATGGCGGATCTCCAGTCGGCCTTCGGCGGAGTCGGCAGTGGGAAATCAGACTGGTCGTCGCGCAAAAAGTATGGTGCGATACCGGATGGTCACCCGATTGAAAAGATTGCGCTCTTTCCTCGCGTCGATGGTGCGATCGCGGTCCAACCTGCATCCGCCGGGTGAGCAGGGTCAGCCGCTCACAAAACCGCGACCCCAAACAGGACCGAAGCGCAGGACCGAAGCTAGTACGCCTTCGCCCAAACGACTCGCTGAGGGCTGGGCTCACCCGTGATCACGCACTTCCCTGGACCATCGCCTTTGTCGAGAGGGATGCATCGCACGGTCACGCCGAGTCGATCTTTCACCTGAGCTTCGACCTTTGGATCTCCGCAGAAGTGCGCGAGTGCGAAGCCTCCGTGAATTGGCGTCGGAATGTTTTCAGCGGCAGGTGGCGCGGCAAAAAACGCGTCGAATTCCTTCAGATCGTCGATTGACTTCGTGTGCGTCACCTGAAAGTCACTGGCGCGCTTGAAGAGACCATCTTGGATTTCCTGGAGCAGTGCCGCGATGCCCTCAATGAAGGCGTCGCGCTTCACGGCTTGTTTCTCCTTGTGCGGCCTGTCTCGACGTGCCATGAAAACGCTGTCGGCGGCCATATCGCGCGGACCGACTTCGACCCGCACGGGAACTCCCTTCTTGATCCAATTCCATGCCTTGTCTCCTCCACGAATGTCGCGTTCATCGAGGTGAACTTGAACAGGTCGGCCGTCAAACGATTGCTTTCGCAAGTCTGCGGCGAGTGATCGAGTCCACGCCTTGATCGCAACTGAGTCTTCGGCCTTATGAACGACTGGAATGATGACAACATGCGCAGGGGCGAGTTTCGGCGGCAAGATCAGCCCATCATCATCGGAATGTGCCATGACCATTGCGCCAACCAACCGAGTGCTGACTCCCCATGAAGTGGTCCATGCAAATTGCTGTTGACCTTCCGCATCGAGAAACTTGATCTCACTTGCCTTCGCGAAATTTTGCCCAAGAAAGTGGCTTGTCCCCGCTTGCAGCGCACGTCGATCCTGCATCATCGCTTCAATGCAGTATGTGTCGACCGCACCCGGGAATCTCTCGCCATCCGTCTTGCGACCTTGAAGGACCGGCATCGCCATCCAACCCTCGGCAAAGTCGGCATAGACCTTGAGCATCTTCATCGTCTCTTCCACGGCCTCGTCCTTGGTTGCATGCGCGGTGTGACCCTCCTGCCACAGAAACTCCGTCGTGCGAAGGAAGAGTCGTGTTCGCATTTCCCATCGAACGACATTCGCCCATTGGTTGATCAGCAACGGAAGATCGCGGTAACTCTGCACCCACTTCGCATAGGTCGCTCCAATGATCGTCTCCGAAGTTGGGCGAACCACGAGTGGCTCTTCAAGCTCCCCCGCGGGAATGAGCTTGCCATCTGGTCCCATCTCGAGCCGATGGTGCGTCACCACTGCGCACTCCTTCGCAAATCCATCGACATGCGCCGCTTCCTTTTCGAGAAAGGACACTGGGATGAAGAGCGGAAAATAGGCGTTGCTATGCCCAGTCTCTTTGAACATCCCGTCGAGCACACGTTGCATGTTCTCCCAGATCGAATAGCCCCATGGCTTGATCACCATGCAACCTCGGACAGGTGAATTTTCAGCGAGATCGGCGGATCGAACGACTTGCTGATACCACTCGGAGTAGTTTTCGTTTCGTGTCGGTGTGATCGCCGTCGTCGGATTCGCCATTTTGAAAGGCTATCAAGACGCGCGCGTCATCGTCGCTGGATACGTTGATTCATCATCGTCGACATCTGCAACGAGGTCGCTCTGAGCGCTAGCCGTGACTGATCCCGCGCCGAACGCACTGCCCTTGTCCGAAGTGCGAGAGCCCGTCGAGCGAGAGCCCGCCCTTCTGCAGTCGTTCCTTCGATCTTGTCTGCAAGGAGCGCCAAATCGCGCGCGCGTCCAAGGTTGTCCGTCGCAATTCGAAGCCGCTTTCGAGCAACGAAACGGTCGTCGTCGATGCACCCTTGCAATGCCGCCATTTGATCGGCGATGCGCTGAAACCTCTTTCGCATCTCATGGAGATCCGATTCGCCAAGACCCAACCATGCCCGACGAGCCAACAATCGACCTCGTCTCCATGTCATGGCGAATTGTTCGACGACCTCGTGCCAGTCCAGTGGCGCGCCCGAACAAAGGCGCATCGATCTCTCCGCGAGCGTGACGGAATCAAGTGCCTCTTGCATGGATTTGGACGATGGCGCACCTCTCGACTGATTGAGCGTTCCGCTTGAATCCGAAGTCAACGGCGCTCCCCGCAACGCGCACAGTTCTTCTAACAGCAACCCGAGCGCATCGCGTTGCCTTGCCTCCGCGAGGCTTTCTTTCGCGCGCCTGATCCCGATGCGGGCGGAGGATCTTCCTCTTGGGAATCCTGGCTGAAGCAAAGCTCGGAGAGCCTGAAGACGTTTGAGCCCTCGACGAGCAAGATGGACTCCCCCGAGTCGCTCGGCGAGTGGAGAGTTTTCATTGAGTGCGCTTTTGATTCCAGCGCGAACTGATTCGAACTCTCTAGCGAGCAGTGCGCGTGCGGTGACGCGAGCCGCTTTCGTGCAATCGAGTGTTGGGAGACGCTGACTGACTGCAACAAACCCTGCCGGATCTTCACCCTTGCGATCCGATGTGTCTCCCGAGAGATTCCGTTGCGATTTGGGTTGATCGGCAACCCTGAGCGCTTCGCGAGGAGCGAGCGTTCGTGTCGCCCGAAGGATTTCTGATTCGAAAGTCATGTACCCGATTCGCTCCGTCAGGGAGATGCCTTGGGCTGATCAATCACCGCTTGCGGAGTGTTGCAAACAGGTGCGCTCGTCGGCACGAGCCAAAGTTGCAACATCGTCGGGTTGTAAGGCTGCGCTGTCGATCCCACGAAATGCACCGTCGCTAACTGATAGATCCCGTTCTTCGGGTAGACCACATCAACTTCCGCCCGGGCGCCTGAGAGGCGAACTTGCTGGACGGACCACGCGAGTGTGTCTGCGGGGATCATCGGTCGACCGACTTCGAGCCGCTTCCCGACGCCCCGCCAGACCTGATTTGGGGTCATGGGCGGAAGGTTGTAGACGAGCTCCGTCGACGGACCAATGTTTTGATGGGCGTACTTCAACGAATCTGCCATGAGGTTTGGCATCGGCTGAAGACTGGGATCTGCTTTCGGCGCACCCGGATATTCCGGGTACGTCATCGTCGCGGCGCAACCTGCGAGGAATGATGCGATGGCGATCGATGCGCATGCAGTCGCGACGATTGATCTTGGAAACAATCTTGAAATGAGTGATTGTCCTCGCATCATTCGCATCATTCGCATCATTCGCATCATTCGCATCATGGGGATCTTCTTCATGGAGTCGTTGTGCCTCTCCCACAGCCTACAGCGATTCGCTCGGTTGCAACGCCACGCAGACTCCCCGCCCCCAATCGCGCGTCACTTCTCCGCGCGCTGAACGAACCAATACTCCATGTCGATCGGTGCTTGGCGACCGAAGATGGTGACGAGCACCCGGACCTGGCCCTTGTCCGGGAATACTTCGTCGATCGTTCCTTCGTAACCCTGAAACGCGCCCTCCTTGATCGTGACATTGTCTCCCTTGTGGAGATCCATCTTCAGTTGCGGCGCTTCTTGCGCAGGCTTCGAATCGAAGAGCATCTTCTCGACTTCGGCGACCGACATTGGTGTCGGGCGTCCCGCCGTGCCAACAAAATCTCCCACTCCTGTGGTCTCCTTGATCAGGAAGAACACATCTTGTGGAATGCGACCATCTGGTTCGAGGCGCATTTCGACGAAGACATATCCGGGGTAAAGCTTTGTTTCGGTGACGGTCTGCTTGCCTTGCTTGCCGAGCACTTTTACCTTTTCAGTAGGCACCATGATGCGACCGACGAGATTTTCCATCCCTTCGATCTGAACCTTGCGCAGCAACGTGCTCCGAACCGAGTCTTCCTTATTGCTCGCCACGCGAAGCACAAACCAGTCCATTCCTTCACGGAACATCGGCAACTCGCCATCTGGCAGTGTCGCCGTCGCGGTCGAATCAGCCGAAGGCATCACGATGCGAGTCGTCTCGACACCCATGCTGCGTGCAGATGCGTTTGGACGTGCTTCGCCAGGGCGTACGGCGCGGAGATTGCGCGGACCTGCGGGCTCGGCCAAAGCCGCATCCGCTTTCGGCTTCCTCGTTCGCTTGGTCTTGGGCTTCGCACTCGCCGCGACTGGCTTCGCTTCGTCTGCGCCTGAATCGGGCGAAGACGGATCGTTTTCGTCTAATGAGTTCATTTCAGGTCCCTGGTTCCAAGACGCGCAATTGCACGAAGAGGAAGAAGAATGCTTGATCAAATACAAAGCAGAAGCCCGCGATCAAAGCGCTGGTGAAAATCACGATGATTGTCGAACCACTCACCTCGCGACGTGTCGGCCAACTGACCTTTTTCATCTCCGTTTCAGTCGCTACGAGAAAGTCAACGGCGCTCGGATGCCGAGCGATCAACCAATAAATCAGCGGGCAACACAATGCGACGAAGAGACCTCCGATACCCCACGACAGGTAGATCGGATTGACTCCCAGGTCGACGGTTTCGAAGATGTCATGCAACCACCAACCACCGAGCATGGCGATCACTCCGCCCGCCGTAGCAGAGATCACACGCGTCCAATAGCCTTGTCCAAGCTTGTACATGATTTCGCTTCTCGTTATTGATGCCGACTAGATTGACGAACCAGAGCACACTCCAGAGCACACGCGAGAGAACACGCCGAGAGGGGATCGAACCCACGACCTGCGGATTTGGAATCCGCTGCTCTACCAGCTGAGCTATCGGCGTCTCGACGGAAAAAACGCACGTTTATTTCCGCTTGATCTTGTGGAGCGTGTGCCGACGAAGACGGGGACTGAACTTCTTGAAGCCGAGCTTCACCTTCTCAAGGATCCCGCCTTTGACGCGGATCTCGGTTCGATAGTTCAAGTCGCCAGTTTCGGTGCACTGCAACCACACATATTCACGGTCAAGGCTTTTCTTTGCCATGGTTATTTCACTTCAAGATCTTCGACACGACGCCAGATCCAACGGTCTTGCCACCCTCGCGGACAGCGAAACGAACGCCTTCTTCCATCGCAACGCCCTTGCCTTCAAGGTCGACCTTGAGCTTGACGTTGTCGCCAGGCATGCACATCTCGGCGCCGATCAATTCGAGCTTGCCGGTGATGTCGGTGGTTCGGAAGTAAAACTGTGGCTTGTACCCGGTGAAGAAAGGGGAATGCCGTCCGCCTTCGTCCTTGGTGAGCACATAGACCTGCGCCTCGAACTCGGTGTGTGGCTTAATCGAACCCGGCTTGCACAGCACTTGGCCACGCTCGATGTCGTCCTTTTCGACGCCACGGAGGAGGCAGCCGACATTGTCGCCCGCCATTCCCGAGTCGAGCGTCTTCTGGAACATTTCGACGCCGGTGACAGTCGTCTTGATTGGCTCAGGTCGGAGTCCGACGACTTCGATTTCTTCACCAACCTTGATCATGCCACGCTCGATACGACCAGTCGCAACAGTTCCACGACCCTTGATCGAGAAGACATCTTCGACAGACATGAGGAACGGCTTGTCCACTTCGCGGACTGGCTCCGGAATGTAGCTGTCGATTGCGTCCATAAGCTCAGAAATGCACTTGTTCTTCTCTGCATCACCAGGATTCTGGAGAGCAGGGAATGCCGCTCCGCGGATGATCGGAATCTCATCGCCTGGGAAGTCGTACTTCTTCAGGAGGTCCCGCACTTCCTCGGCAACCATGTCGACAAGTTCTGCATCTTCGACCGTATCAACCTTGTTCAGGAAGACCACGATTCTCGGTACGCCAACCTGACGAGCCAACAGCACGTGCTCGCGGGTCTGTGGCATAACGCCGTCGTAAGCAGAGACGACGAGGATTGCGCCGTCCATCTGCGCGGCGCCAGTGATCATGTTCTTGACATAATCAGCATGGCCTGGGCAGTCGACGTGTGCGTAATGGCGATTCGCCGTCGCATACTCGACGTGCGATGTCGCGATCGTCACGATCTTGGTTGGATCTCGGCGGCCTTCGCTCTCGGAAGCCTTCGCAACCTGGTCATAACTGACCGGCTTGCTGAATCCTCTCGAAGCTTGAACTGCAGTGATCGCAGCCGTCAGGGTTGTTTTACCGTGATCGATGTGTCCGATGGTTCCGACATTGACGTGCGGCTTGTCTCGTTTGAAATTTTCCTTGGCCATGGCTGATTACTCCAGTACGTTGCGATCGATGCGGACACCCAACGCGGATGCCTGCGGAAGCCACCGAAGGGGATTGAACCCTCGACCTCACCCTTACCAAGGGTGTGCTCTACCACTGAGCTACGGTGGCATTCCCGAGATGAAAAACCGCCCTCTCGGGCGGCGGGAGGGTAAGTGTATCGACATTCTCATCGCCAACAAGTAGCTGGACGGCGCAAATCAAAAACAAAAGGCGCGGACGTCATCCGCCTTTCCGCTCGAATCCAATCTGACCTCAGGGACCGGGGTTATCGGATCTATTGAGATTGGAAATCTTGAGACCTCTTGGTTCCGCGTCGTTGGCGCCCGGCGAAGGAAGTCCCGCTGGATCGGAATAGTAAGGACCTTGCACATCTTCGATCCTGTCCCACTTCGCTTCAGTCTGTATATGTCCATCGAGGCACAAGACGAGGCACGATTCTCCTGGATAACGGAAATCAACTTCGCACAGATCGATGCCCCCAGCGAGCAGTGGCGTTCCTCTCCAAGGATCTGGAAGCGGATTGATCGTCTCTCCTGCACGACTGTCTACGAGATAAACCGCCGCTGCCGGAAATTTGACTTGGCTCGAAGGGTAGTACTGAGGCAATTGCCCAGGGAGTGGCACACCGCCACCCACTCCAAGCCAAGGCGCAGAATTGAAAAAATTGTTCGCCGCGAAGTAACCCGGATGGTCGATCTCGCGGCGCGAAGCACCGGTTCCCCAGGGAAGCGCCTCGCCGATGGAATCTTCTGAAAAAGGTCGCGTCATCCCGATCGTTGATCGAAGGATGTTCTTCGTGTAACCGGGATGCACCGTATAGACAGAGCGGTCGGGTGAGTCGTAGCGGTAGGTGTAAACACCCGGGGTGTACTCGCCACCTGCGTCGAGCACGGGGTCTCCGTTGGAGAGCTGTGGCATCGAAAATGTCCCCAGGTTTGCGGTGGTCCACAGAATGTCCGCCCAGGTACCGACGAGGAGCGCCCCGATTGGCGGAGGCTCGAGGGGCGGTCCGCCTGGCGTCGCTGGCATCATCGAACGCATCGCTCCTTTGAACTGGATGGGCGGACGATGGTCAAACTGACTGGGAAGAATTCGGTCGCGATTGTCAGAGGTATATCCCTGCATCAACGTCGCGACTTGTCGAAGGTTGTTCTGGCTCGCGGCCCATTCGCTATTCGCCTTGGCGATTCGAAGTGCTGGCAGGAGGATCGCAATGAGGAGCACGATGACGCCGATCACAACAATGAGTTCGACGAGAGTGAAAGCCCGCATCGTCGCCCTTTCGCCCAATGAAGGAGCGTTCGTCACGCCGAATCCGCCCCGATTCTGTCGCGCAGGGTTGTCGGTCACTTTCGATCGCGTCATGTTCTCTCCGACGTTTGCATCCGCCTGAACCATACGCATCGTAGCTCGCAACGATGCCTAGAGGAGTGGATTATCCCATGCTCATGGTCATCAAGAATTCCGCGTTTGACTTGGTCTTCGAGACGCGACTGCGGAGAAGCTCCATTGCCTCAACCACATTCATGTCCGAGACGACCTTGCGCAATCGCACGATGAGTTCGAGTTCCTTCGGATCCAAGAGCAGTTCCTCTCGACGCGTGCCAGACGCGCTGACATTAATCGCTGGATAGACGCGCTTCTCGACCAACTTTCGGTCGAGGTGCAACTCGGCGTTTCCGGTTCCCTTGAACTCCTCGAAAATGACTTCGTCGGCGCGACTGCCCGTGTCAACGAGCGCCGTCGCAATGATGGTGAGTGAACCGCCACCTTCGATGTTGCGCGCGCTCCCGAAGAATTTCTTCGGCTTGATGAGCGCGGATGTGTCGACACCGCCCGAACCGATCTTGCCGGAATTGGGCATCGCGTTGTTGTATCCACGAGCCAAGCGTGTGATTGAATCGAGCAGGATGACGACATGGTCTCCACACTCGACCATTCTTCGCGCCTTCTCGATCACCATCTCCGCCACCTGGATGTGTCGCGAGGCCTCCTCATCGAATGTGCTTGCGACGACTTCGACGCGGGTTGGAGTGTTGCGCTTGAAGTCGGTGACTTCCTCGGGTCGCTCGTCGATCAGAAGCACGATCGTGGCGACATCAGGGTGATTGGTCGCAATGGCGTTTGCGATTTGCTGCAGAATGACCGTTTTCCCAGTGCGCGGTGGCGCGACGATCAGTCCTCGCTGTCCGAATCCAAACGGCGTCACCATATCGATCACGCGAGGTTCGATGCGCGTCGGCTGGCTCAACATCTCCAGATGGATGCGCGCATTGGGGTGAAGCGGGGTGAGATTTTCGAAAATCGGGAACGAATGCGCGGTCGCCGGATCACGGCCATTCACCGCTTCGACGCGGAGCAGTGCGAAGAATAATTCTTGCTCCTTCGGCGCCCGAATGAGTCCCCGAATCGTCTGCCCTCTGCGAAGTCCGAGCTTTCGAATGTGACTTGCGCTGACATAGACATCGTCTTCGCACGCGAGATACGAATACTCGGCGCTCCGTAGGAACCCAAAGCCCTCGGGCATGATGTCGAGAGATCCCTCGGCCATCATGAATCCGTCGGCAAGTGCACGAGCTCTGAGTATCTCGAAGACCAGTCGATGATTCGGTAGCCCGGCTTTATCTTCCAATCCGACCTTCGTGGCTTCCTTCAACAACTCTTCCGTACTCATCTTCTGAAGCCCAAAAGAATCGATATCCGCCTTCTTTGCTGGCTTCTTCTTCTCTCGCAGCTCGGCTTCGAGCGCGACGAGTTCTGCGTCGAGCTGATCATCGCTCGGGATCGATCCAGGCGTGATCGCGACTGAAGAGTGGGACGAATGGTTTCCGCCACCACCACCACTACCGCCGCCACTCCCGCCACGCCGTCGTCGACGCCGACCCTTCTCGCGAAAATGCTCCTTGTTCTGATGAAAACTTCCCTGCGACGATTGTGACTGTGTTTCGTTCATGTTGATGATTCCAGTTGATGCGAGCCTTTGAAGGAGGCTCTTGAAGGAGGCTCTTGAAGGAGGATGGTGATGCGAATTCGAGATGAATGTTGAAGTGGAAGTCCCAAGCCAGTGCAGGAGGTAACGCCCTCTGCTTCCTTCGTTTGAACCGCGACTCGGTTTTATAAGTTCGAAAGAATAAGGCTGAGAATCCGAGCGACTTGCGCCCGCAACGACCCCAAGTCGGCATCGTTGATCACTATATGATGTGCGAATTGTCGCTTCAGGTCAAGTGGCATTTGCGATTTTTCTCTCCGGGTCAGTTCCTCGTCAGGCCACCCTCGTTGGAGGCGCACCCGAGCCAGCCGGACTGCTGGAGGCGCGTCGACGAAGACGATCGAGTCGCATGCGCCCTGCATGTTTGATTCGATCAAGAGCGGCGCATCGATGACGAGCGCCTTTGTACCGCGTGGCGGTCGTTTGAATTGCTCTTGTCGCTTTGCATGAATCCATGGATGAATCAGCGATTCAAGACGCCGTCGCTGGCGATCGCAGATCGCGCGCGCTGCCAGTGATGCATCAGCGCCAGGAAAGATAATGGTCGCCACTCGAGCGCGATCGATTTCACCGTTCATCCCCCGGATCGATTCTCCCCACCACTTCACGATCTCGTTGCGAATCGATGGATCGCCATATGCGGCACGCCCGAGCGCGTCCGAGTCACAGACGATGCACCCAGCCTCGGCAAACATCGTCGCAACCGTCGACTTTCCCGATCCGATCGAGCCTGTCAATCCGATCACCGGAAGATTGCTCTCGGCATCAACATCCTCCTGAGCACGCAGCGTCATAGGCGCACGCCTCGAATCATGACCTCGTCCAAGTCGTCCCCTGCGGCCCGTCCTTGATCTGGACCCCCAGTGCGGCGATCTCGTCTCGAAAGCGATCGCCCGCAGCCCAGTCTTTCGCTGCGCGAGCAGATGCGCGCGCGGCAATGAGTGACTCGACCTTCGAACTGAACTCCGTCGCGGCTTGATCGGACGATCCTGTTCCAGCGTCATGAACGACCGTGTTCCGCTCGAAAACCCCGAGCACTTGGTTCATCCGCTCGAGCGCAGCAAGCTCGTCGCAAGCAGAGACATCCGATGCTGCGCCGTCAGGCGAATCGCCGACTGCAGTGTTCACAGCGGCGATCGCACGCCCGACATTCAAGTCGTCGCACATCGCCACCGTGAACTGTTCGAGCGCGACCGCATACGGTCCGACACGAGCGCCACTCGCGACGACCCCTGCAGCGACCTGCCGTTCGAGCGCCGCGCGCGCGCGCGACCATCGATCGATCTGGCGTTGGCAGTCCTTGAGACCCTGCCACGTGAAATTGGCGTTCGTTCGATAGTGCATCCGGACAAGTTCAAGTCGAAGTGCCGCCGGCGTAACCCCTCGGGCGAGAACATCGCGGACGGTGAAGAAGTTCCCCTTCGATTTGGACATCTTTTCGCCCTCCACGACGAGATGCCGGGTGTGGAACCACATGTGTGCGAATGATGGCCGACCAAATCCACATCGACTTTGCGCGATCTCGCATTCGTGATGAGGAAAGATGTTGTCCTCGCCGCCCGAATGGATATCGATCTCTTCGCCGAGGTACTCGGCTGCCATCGCACTGCACTCGAGATGCCATCCTGGATAGCCCGCTCCCCATGGCGAATCCCACTTCATCACATGCGCGGCGTCGGGCTTCCACAACATAAAATCGGCTGGATCCTTCTTGAATGACTGATTGCTCGCCGAGATGCGCTCTCCTGCGCCTTCGCGCAGAGCATCGAGTGTGTTGCCCGAGAGATTTCCATAGGCGGAGAATGATCGAACATCGAAATAGACGACTCCGTCCTGCGCGACATACGCGTGGTTTCGCGCGATCAGTCGCTCGACAAGCGCGATCATCTGCGGAATGCACCTCGTCGGGCGCGGCATGAGCGTTGGGTCGGTGGCGGACTCTTCCGCGACCTTCAGTCCGAGCGTGCGAGCATCATCAATGAATCGACCCGCATAGAAATCCGCAATCGCGAGGGAATCGCGAGGATCAATGTCGACGCCGGCGGGAAGTCGCCCCGACTTCTTCGCCTCTGCGATTCGTCTTCCGGCGACCGCCATCTTGTCCTCGCCACCGCCATCCGCATCGGCGTCGTCAGTCATGTGACCAACATCCGTGATGTTCATGACATGGCGGACCGAATAGCCAATGAAGTCGAGGGTTCTTCGGAGAATGTCCGCATTCAGAAACGACCGGAAGTTGCCGACATGCGCGTCGTCATAGACCGTTGGCCCGCAGGAGTAGAAAGTCACGCGTCGACCTTGCTCGTCGATCGGCGCGAAGCGCTCCAGTTGTCGGGTCAATGTGTTGTGGAGAGAGAAAGCGCGGATGGTCATTGGGGTCGATAGTATGTCGCTCCGACATGGATGCGACCAAGTTGCCCGTGACGGTGGTGATTCCTGTCAAGAACGAGGAGAAGAATCTTTCGTTGTGCTTGGATCGGCTCGGCCGATTTGCGAAAGTCATCGTCGTCGATTCGAACAGTGACGACGGCACGCGGGAAATTGCCCGGTCGCGGGGATGCGAACTCGTCGAATTCTGCTGGGACGGCCGCTTTCCCAAGAAGCGAAACTGGCTCCTAACGAACCATCCCCCCTCGACTCCGTGGGTGTTCTTCTTGGATGCAGATGAATATGTTTCGCCCGAATTCGTCGACGAACTCGAGCGGGTGCTGCCGACAACGAGTCATGTCGGATTTCGCGTCGTGTATGCGAACTATTTTCTCGGGAAACGACTGAAGTACGGGGTTCCCCAGATCAAACTTCCCATCTTCAAAGTCGGGAGCGGAATCTACGAACGCATCGACGAAGAGCGATGGAGCGGGCTCGACATGGAAGTCCACGAGCATCCAATTCTCAAGGGATCAGTCGGGGAACTCACCACGCTCGTCGACCATCAGGATTTCAAGGGGATGGATGCTTACATCGCACGACATGAGCAGTATTCGTCATGGGAGGCGCGTCGGTACATCACGCTCCGAAAGACTCCAGGCGAGTCATCTCACTTCACACATGCGCAGCGACGCAAGTACCAGAGCCTGACGAGCTGGTGGCTCGCGCCGAGCTACTTCTTGTACTCATGGATTTGGAAACTCGGAATCCTCGACGGAACTGCGGGGTTCACCTTTGCGCGTATGAAGGCCGGATACTTCTCCCAAATACGGCGAAAGATCGCAGCGGAGATGGGAATACCCTCGTGAGATTAAGCCTGCGGTCGCGAAGTCGCGTACAGCACCTCACGCCACGCTTTGCAAGCATGCTCGGACGAATATCTCGCTTCATAGACGGCCCGTCCACGTCGCCCCATCTCAACTGATTCTTCGCGGTGGCTCGCCAGAAACTCGATTTCTTTCGCGAGTGACTCGCCATCCCCTGCGGCGCACTGAAACCCACACTTGATCTCGTCGATGATCGAAACGCATTCGCTCCGCTGGGGGCCAATCCACAGCACAGGCTTTCCCGCAGCGAGAACGCTAAAAAACTTGCTCGGGACAATCAACCCTTCCCAACCTGGAAGAAGGCTCACGAGGTGTGAATCTCCGAGATCAAGCACATCAGCGAGCAGATCCCTCGACTGATATCCCTTGATGATCACATTGCTTGCTTCGCATGCCGCAACACGTTGTTCGAGGGACTTCTTGGCGTGACCATCTCCGACGAAGAGCCACCGGATCGAGTCGTTGTGCTTGAGCCTTTCGACTGCGCCTGCGATCGCCTCCATGTCGTGCCCGAGACCGAAATTCCCAACATACACGACGGTGAATCGATCACCGATCCCCCACTCTTGGCGGATTGGATTCGCTTCTCTGGGTCGATCTTCGAACGATTCTGCGCCGCTCCAAACCGAAATCATCTGCACGCGATCTGGATCAGCCCCTTTCTCGATGACGCGATCCCGCATGAAACTTCCGAGCGTGACGACTTGGTCGCAGTTGCGAAGGCACGAACGATCGATCCAACGAAAGACTTTCCAAAAGACTCCGCCGTGCTTCAAGACGCCTGCCGCGCCGGCGACTTCTGGATAGAGATCCATCGTCCAGTAGACCATTCGGGTGCCCTTCATCCACTTTAAGAGGACACCGACCGACGCAATGAATGGAGGCGTTGTGAAACAAACGACGACATCGTGCTTCTGAATGATGAGACAGCGCCACGCGGCCGCGAGATAGAACAACGCGAAGTCAAAGATGCGCGGCGTAATGCCACGCTTTCCAAAGAGCTGTAGACCAACGCGGTAAATCTCAATCCCCTCGCGTTCGTCACGCTTGGGAAGCGAAGAACCGCTCTCGCCATAGATCGATCGACTTGCGACAACCGACACATCATCGCCGTGCGACGCGAGATATCGCGCGAGGTCATCAGCATGCTGTGCCGTCGCCACGACGTCTGGCCAGAATGCCTGATTCAGGAGCAGAATCTTGATTCCCTGGAGCGCTTCAAGCATCTTGAGTGCCAGCGTCGTTCGGTCGTACTTGCGCGCAGCGATGAGACCATTCGCCTGAAACCGGGAGTAGAGCTCTCGATCAGTCTGCAGATGACGCAAGGACGCTAGAAGTTCCTTCGAGTCCTCCGGCACGAACGGGATTCCGACCTGCTCCCGTTCGACAATTTCGGCCGACTCGCCTGCGACGCCGTGCAGAACAGGAATTCCCATGCCCATGCATTCGAAGAGCTTGCTCGGGATCACCGTTTCGAAGAGAGGAGTACGACGCAAGTGGATGATGGCGACATCGAGCAACGCCCAGTAGCGCGGAACTTCATCTTTCGCGACCGAATCGACAAATCGCACGTTGCGAAGTCCCAATTCAACCGCTCTGCGCTTGAGTTCTGATTTTCGTGCACCGTCACCGAGAAAGACGAATCCGACCGAATCGTCGCCCTCCATCTGGGCAATGTGCGCGGCATCCAACACCGTCTCAAGCGCGTGCGCGAGTCCATGAGTACCGATGTAGCCGGCGACGAACTTCCCCTCAAGTCCAAGGTCGGCCGCGAGTTGCTGATCGCGACTCTGCGGCGTAAATCGCGAGATGTCGACTCCGTTGGTGACGACGCGGATCTTGGTCGCTTTGATACCCCGAGCAATGAGATTCCGCTTGAATGCGTGCGTCACCGAAACAATCCGAAATGCGCGCCGATACAAGAACAGCTCGACGCGCTCCAGCATGTGGAGCGCCCAGGAGTCTTTCATCGCTCCGACGACTCGAATCGATTCCGGCCACAAGTCGCGCAGTTCGAAGACGAACGGCCGACGCTTGTAGACGCTGACGATCCACGCCGCGACCGCCGTGAAAAACTGCGGCGATGTTCCGATGACGATGTCCACCTTGCGCACAAAAACCGCCGCGAGTACGGCGCTCACCATGTAGCTGATGTAGTCCAGAATGCGGCGCTGAAACCCTTCGTTTGCCGTGATGTATGTCCAGACTCGAATGACCCGGATTCCCTCCATTTCCTCGACCTGCCAGATCTTGTTTCGATAGCCGTCGAAGACCTTTCCCTTTGGAAAATTCGGCGCTCCCGTAATGACAGTGACCCGCTGACCGTTCTTCACCCACTCGCGACAGTGTTCGAATGTGCGCGACGCAGGAGCGTTGACTTCGGGAGGAAAATTGTCCGTCAGAAAGAGAATGTGCATATCACGCCCACTGCAATTCCGTTGTCATCGTTGATTCGGACATTCGGAGCACGACGCACAGATTTGCCTGCGCGAGACCGAATTGCGGATGCCACGATGCAGTTTCAATGTTCAAGCAACCTCCATGAACGGCGAAGAGTAACTGCTCCCCGGTCGGGAGTCGCACCGCGTGGGGGCCGACCTGCACAATCGATGGGTGCAGGTACAACCGAGCGACTGCGGTCGTGAATCGCCCGCTGATCGAGTCAACGATGACGAGGCGATTCGCTGAGAGTCGCCACTCTCTCAAGTGCACAGGCCGACCGCGCAATCGTCGGTAACCGTCGTGTGCGCCTGTGATGACGATGGAACCGTCCGTCTCTGCGAACGAGGAGCTGATCACATGAGCTCGACGCGCGACTCGGAATCCCCCCCAGACCTCGCTTGAATCGCATCCGTCGATTTCCACCGTGTTGTGCGCTCGGGTTGACCGCTCGTGCGCGCGCTGTGAACCGATCGCATAGGTCGAAGTTCCTGAATTCACGAGCACACGGCGTCCATGGATCGAAAGCTCGAACGAAAGTGTGTCCGCGTGTGCGTGACCAGGCTGATACTCCGGTCCGATTGGAGCAACGTCCGCGATCAAAACGGCAGATCCGCTCTCAGCTCTCGCATATCCAGAAGATCCAATCCGGTGCATTGATGCGAGCGCACGAGCCGAGCTCGAAATCCCCAGTCGAGTTGCGTAGGCGCGAAGTTGGGCGAGCGTTGGCGCGATTGCGAATGCGCAGTCATTGAAGAATGCGAACTCTCCATCTGGATGCACCATTCGCGAGAGCCAGTCCAGCATCGCACGGGCGGAGTCCTTCCACCCTTCGACAATCGCTTCCGGAATTCGACCATGCCAACCATTGCTGGCGTTGATCAAATCGAGAAGGTCCTCGAGGACGATTGCGTGGTACATCGGGCTCCGCTCGAAATGTCCACCATCTGAGAGAATCTGTTCGGGGATCTCCTGCTTGAGGATTCCGAGTCCTTGATCGAGCCATTGGTCCGCCTCAGGCCCGTCAAAGAAGAGTCCTCCAAAGACGAGCGCCTTGCCATTGACAAAGAGGTGATTCGCTAGCAGGTGATGCTCGACTCGCTTCGCGAGCCAGCGACACTGCACCGCGAGACTCTGCATTTCGATTCCGGGAATCGCGCTTTCTGCTCGCCCCCGCTTGATCCAATTGACGATTCGAAGCGAGGTCGGGTAGGGATCCCACCCACAACCAAGAGCCGGCGGATTCTCGGCAATCCATCGGAGCGTGAAGTCCTCTTGCAACTTGCGCTGTTGCGGCGTGGAGGATCCAGAGAGGTCGTCGAAGTAGTGAAGGTTGTAGAGCCAGAGCTTGCCAGACGACGGATCGTTCCAGCAACGCGCGTTCGCGACGTCGCGAGTTTCGCCCAAGAACGACACGGTGGAAACCCCGAGAAGGCTTCGATCTTTTGCAACTGGCTCGACCCACGCGCCCGTCACTCGTCGCTGCGGAGGCGCTTCGCGAAGATCGACGCGCGGTTGAATGAGCCGAAACCATGCGCGTCGATACAACTGACTCGCTCGGAGGTGACGAATCGTGTGCCAGTATTGACTGATCGATGCCACGGGTGGAAGAGTAGGTCTTGCCCGAGAATCCTCGGGACGAATCGGTGTGAGATCCAGATCGCTTAACGCGCGAACAGTTTTTCGAGCACCTCCACGATGCGTGCGCCAGTCTTTCCATCCCAGAGGGGCGGGATCGCGCCTCGCTTCCAATCGCCCGCAAAGAGTCGATCAAGCGCAGGCGCGAGCGCGGCTGGATCGGTGCCGAGGAGTTCGTTCGTCCCCATCGTGACGGTTTCCGGACGCTCGGTCGAATTGCGCAGTGTCATGCAAGGAACTCCCATGACCGTTGTCTCCTCTGTGATCCCACCCGAGTCGGTGATGACGGCCTTCGCATGCTTCACGAGATAATTGAACTCCAAGTAGGGCTGCGGATCGACGAAGTGGAAGTTCGATGAGAGATTGGCGATCGATTGGAGCGTCTTCGCCGTTCGGGGGTGGACTGGAAAGACGACTGGCATTCCACGGGCGCCATCGCCAACCGCTCGCAACATTGCGGCGAGCGTGTTTTCTCCGTCGACATTGTTGGGTCGGTGCAGTGTGAGCACGAGATAGCGCTTCTCCACAAGTCCAAGCTCTTCCCAAAATGTCGGCTGTTGGAGACGCGACATGTTCGCAAGCAACGTGTCGATCATCGTGTTGCCGACAAAGAAGATGCGATCGTCGGTCACGCCCGTTCGGCGCAGATTGCCGTTCGCGACTTCGCTGGTCGTGAAGAAAAGGTTCGTGATCGCGTCAGTGACCATGCGATTGATTTCCTCGGGCATCGTCCAATCACCAGAGCGAATCCCACCTTCGACATGCGCGACCTGCACGCACAATTTCTGCGCGGCGATGGCACACGCCATGGTCGAAGTCACATCGCCAACCACGAGACACAGATCGCTGCGCTTCTCGATTAACAGCTTCTCGTACCGAGTCATGATCGCCGAAGTCTGTTCAGCCTGAGTTCCTGAACCCACTTCGAGATTGACATGCGGCGCCGGAATCCCCAACTGCGTAAAAAAATCTCCCGACATTTTCGCGTCGTAGTGCTGCCCAGTATGGATCAGTCGATATTGCAGTCGACCGCCCCGCGCCTGGCTGGACTCGATCGCTCCGATGATCGGCGCGATCTTCATGAAATTTGGACGAGCTCCGGCGATGATGTCGATTGTTGGGTGTTCGATCATGGTCATAGGTTCGATTGCGAAATCTGAATGCTGACACGTGCGACTTCGAATACTTCGTCGACCGGAATCGGTGGAGCACCGCCCTGTTTGATTGCTTCGATAAACGCCTTCGCACACTCGCCCTGGCCCTTGTTCTGCGTCCACAGATTCAGTTTGCTGAATCCCGGCCAACCGAAACCCTTCAACTTTCGGAAGTTGTCGAGTTGGAGCACCGCTCCACCGGCGAAGACTTCCAATCGTTCCTTCGGAAACGCCTTGCAGCCATTGGCGAAGTAGTGCACCGTACCGAGCGATCCATCCGCAAAGTTCAGCGTGATCGTGACCGTGTCGCCTGTTGCGGATTTCATTCGAGCGCAGGCGTGCGATTCGATCGGAGACGCAGCGAGAAACCGAAGCAAATCGATGAAGTGACACCCCTCGCCGACAATACGACCTCCGCCTTGCTCAACGCTTTGCGTCCAGTGATCTGCAGGGATCGATCCAGCATTGACGGTCATCACGAAAGATTTCGGACCTGGCGATGCCCCAAGCAACTGTTTGACCTTCTGAACTTGGGGAGCGAAGCGACGATTGAATCCGACCATCAAGAGCGTCTTGGGACGAGCGCCCGCCACCGCGTTCTCGATCTCGTCCAATTCGTCGATCGTCAGGCAGAGCGGCTTCTCGACGAAGACATGCTTGCCACTTGCGATCGCCTTCAGCACGAAGTCGGCATGGCTGTCATGGCGAGTCGTGACGACGACCGCGTTCGTCTCTACATCCGAAAAGAGTGATGCCGTGTCCGTTGTCGTGCTTTCAAATCCAAACTTGCGGCCTGCGTGCAGTCCGCTGACGCCAGCACTCGATGCGACGCTCCGAAGTCGAGCTCCGGTTGCTTTGAACGCCTTCATCAATACGCCCGTCGCGTAATTGCCCGCTCCGATGAAACTGACAGACGCTCGACCGTCGCCACGGATGCCTTGCCGATCGCGGGAGAGTGCGATGGTCCTCCCATCGAGTTCGTGACCGATCGCGGTCGAACGCGGATACTCGAGCACGATTCCGAGCGATGGTTCCGATCCGCCGACCACTTCGTACGCAGCCGCTGCGTTCTCGATCGAGAAGCGATGCGAAACAAGTGGCTTCGAATCGAGTCGTCCGTCCGCCATCATGTCGAGCACTGCTTCAAAATTGCGCTGCTCGGTCCAGCGGACATACCCGACCGGATAGTCCTGGCCACCCTCCTCGTAACTCGGGTCGTAGCGACCTGGACCATACGAGCATGAGACTTGAAAGGTGATCTCTTTCTTAAAGAAATCATCGCGCGAAAGTTCGAGACCCGCGACGCCGACGAGCACGATGCGCCCGCGCTTCCTGCACATCAGCGCAGCTTGATGCATCGGTTCACTGCTCTTGGTCGCCGCGGTCACGATGACCGCATCGACCCCGCGCCCTCGCGAGAAGTGCTCGGCAGCGGCGACTGGATCCTGCCCCGTGGAAAGATCGACTGTCTCCACGCCGAACTTGCGGGCGATCTCTAGCTTTTTCGGATCGAAGTCGATCCCGAGTACTCGGCAGCCATGTGCACGCAAGAGTTGTGCCGTCACGATGCCGATGAGCCCCATCCCGGTGACCACGACTGCTTCACCGAGCGTCGGAGCGACGAGTCGGATTCCCTGCAAGGCGATCGATCCAAGCACGGTGAATGCCGCCTCTTCATCCGTCACGCTTTCAGGAACTTTTGCGCAGAGATTGATCGGCACGCACACAAACTCGGCATGCTTGCCATTGGATGCGACTCGATCTCCCACTTGAAATCCAGCGACTCCCGCACCGACCTCTTCGACCGTCCCGATGTTGCAGTATCCCAGTGGAAGGGGCTGATCCAATTTGCTGAAGACGGCTTCGATCGTCGGCAGAATCCCATCGGTCTTCATCTTGTCGAGCACCATGCGAACCTTGTCGGGTTGCTGACGAGCCTTCGAAATCCACCCCGCCTTGCCGAAGTCGACCATCATCCGTTCGGTGCCAACGGAGACGAGCGTGCGCGATGTGCGGATCAGCAAGTGTCCTCGTTTGGATGCGGGGCGAGGCACATCGGCGACTTCGGTCGCTCCAGTTTTCAGTGATTGAAGGATCTGTTTCAGGGGATCTCTCTCGTACTAACGAAGTTGCGTGAAAGTTCAGGGGCGCTCGTCGGTTGATAATAGTTCGCACCCATAAATCTGAACCATGTCCAATATGTCCAACCTGTCCATCGGTTGGATCCGCCTCGTCATTGAGGCCGATGCTCCCGATACCAGGCAATCGTTTGAGCGAGTCCCTGCTCAAGCCCGACCATCGAACGCCAACCAAGAGTGTTCGCGGCGAATTCGACATCGAGAGATCGTCGGGGTTGCCCATCCGGCTTCGAAGAATCCCACTTGATCTCTCCGGCGAATCCGCTCAAGCGCGCGATCACCCCGACGAGGTCGGCAATGGCGATCTCAACACCCGATCCGAGATTGATCGGTGTCGGAAGATCCAAGACCTCGGCCGCTCGGATCAATCCTTCGGCTGCGTCCTCGACATAGAGAAACTCGCGAGTCGCTGATCCCGTCCCCCAGCATTCGATCGATCGGGACCCGTCGCGAACAGCTTGGGTGCACTTTCGGATGAGCGCCGGAATCACATGCGAACTCTCCAATTCGAAATTGTCGCCGGGTCCGTACAAGTTGACGGGCAAGACATAGGTCGACGCGAGTCCGTACTGTCGTTGATACGCATCGAGCATCACGAGCGCCGCTTTCTTGGCGATGCCGTAGGGAGCATTTGTTTCCTCGGGATAGCCATTCCAAAGATCGCTTTCGCGGAAGGGCACGGGCGTGAACTTCGGGTATGCGCAGATGGTTCCGACTTGAACGAATTTCTTCAGCTGTCGTCGGCGCGCGCCCTCAATCAGGTGCAGTGCCATCGCCATGTTGGCAAAAAAGTAGCGACCTGGACTGCGCATGTTCGCGCCAATGCCACCGACTTCCGCCGCGAGGTGGAAGACCGCATCGGGTTTCATCTCGTCGTACATCCGCTCGACCGCCGCCTCATGGGTCAGGTCGTAGTCGACGCGACGAGGGACCAGCACTTCACCAACGCCACGATTCTTCAGCTTCTCCACGACCAGTCGCCCGAGAAATCCACCTCCACCCGTGACAACGACGCGTTGACCGCGAAATCGAGAGTCGGATGCGAGAGTCATCTCACGCAAGGTACCCACTGAGGTTGGGTCGCTGTGCCGCGCGAAGCAGTGAGGCTTTGCTACCCTATTCTTGCGCCGTGACGAATCATAAAAAGGCAATCATCACAGGCATCACGGGGCAGGATGGGAGCTATCTCGCCGAGCTCCTCTTGTCGAAGGGGTACGAAGTCCATGGCATCATTCGCCGAAGCTCGAGCTTCAACACCGAACGACTCGATCACATCTACCAGGATCCGCACGAGGTCGGCGCGCGACTTCGACTGCATTACGGCGATCTGAACGATTCAAGCGGACTCCTCGAAGTGATTCGAAAGGTCGGCCCGGACGAGGTCTACAACCTCGGAGCGCAGAGCCATGTGCGCGTTAGTTTCGATCAGCCGGTGTACACGGTCGATACGGTCGCGACGGGCACATTAAGATTGCTCGAATCGCTCCGGTCGTTCCAGGAGATATCGGGGAGATCGATCCGCTTCTATCAGGCGAGCTCGAGCGAGATGTACGGGGCAGCCCAAGAGATTCCACAGCGGGAAACAACACCGTTTCACCCGCGCTCTCCATATGGATGTGCAAAGGTCTTCGCGCACTGGATCACTGTCAATTATCGAGAGAGCTACGGGATGCACGCCAGCTGCGGAGTTCTGTTCAACCACGAAAGCCCTCGTCGTGGCGAAACGTTTGTGACACGCAAGATCACGCGAGCGGTCGGACGGATCAAGCTCGGGATGCAGAAGAAGCTCTACCTGGGCAACATCGATTCGTTGCGTGACTGGGGATTCGCTGGTGACTATGTGCAGGCGATGTGGACGATGCTTCAGCAACCCAGTCCGGACGACTTTGTCATCGCGACGGGGAAGATGATCTCGGTTCGCGCGTTTTGCCAACTCGCCTTCGGACACGCCGGGCTCGACGCGAAGGACTTCATCGAGATCGATCCGAGATATTTCCGGCCGGCCGAGGTCGACCGCCTTCAAGGCGACCCTTCCAAGGCGAAGAAAGTTTTGAACTGGTCATCCACCATCGGCGTGGAAAAGCTCGCGAAGATGATGGTGGACTCCGACATGGAACTCGCCCGTCGAGAGAAGACACTTCGCGACGCCGGGCACCTGATGCCAGCGACGACTGGACACGATCAGTAATCAACCTCTATTGAGCGCGCATTCGTGATCGGCAAGGACTCGTTTCGAACGAACAACTTCGATCTGATTCGGTTGTTTGCCGCCTTGGAAGTCGCGGTCCATCACACGCTCCACCACTTCAAACTGACGGATCATTGGCTCTATCACAGCACCTCGTGGCTGCCTGGCGTTCCGATTTTCTTTTTCGTGAGCGGATTCCTGATCAGCAAGTCGTACGAGAACAACTCGCGCATCGTCGAGTACGGACGAAACCGTGCGCTGCGAATCTATCCAGCACTGGTCCTTTGCACGATTCTTGCAGTTGCGAGCGCATTCATGACGGGATACCTCGCGACACAGTCCTGGGGCATTCCTGAGTTCCTTGCTTGGATCGCCTCCCAAGTGACGATCGTCCAGTTTTTCAGCCCTGAATTCATGCGCGGATTTGGATCGGGCGTGCTCAATGGCAGCCTTTGGACGGTGACGGTCGAACTTCAGTTCTATGTATTGATTCCGTGCATCTACTGGGCGCTGAGTCGAGCGACGAAGAATCCGAAGAGTCGAACAGCGATGCTCGTCGTGACGACCTTGGTCTTTGCCGCGTTCAATGTTGCCTATCAGTGGATCGAAGATGCGCGTCCAGACGCGATCTCGACGAAACTCGCGAATGTCTCGTTCCTTCCCTGGATCTATATGTTTCTGCTGGGAGTGCTCGCACAACAGAATTTCGGCAGGATCCATCCGCTCGTGCAAGGTCGAGCGATTCCGATCGTCTGCGTTTATGGCGCGATCGCCTTTGTCGCAATTCGGCTCTTCGGATGGGAGACTGGCAACGCGATCGGACCGGCGCTCTTTCCGTTCGTCGCCATCACTGTTCTGTCGCTCGCCTATTCAGCACCAACGCTCAGCGATCGACTCCTCCGAAAGAACGACATCTCGTACGGGGTTTACATCTATCACATGCCGATCATCAATGTGATGATGTACTACGGACTCGTCGGCACTGGCATGTATGCCGTCTGGGCACTCGGTGGCACGGTCATCGTCGCAATCTGCTCGTGGGTTTTCGTCGAACGAGTCGCGATCAGAAAGAAGAAGAGACCGCTGATGGCTCTTTCGGTCAAGCCCGTATCTGCGTGACGCGGAGGATCGCGTCTTTCAATATCTGTTCTTCGTCGGTGTACGCATAGACACGCTCCGGCAGATTGGACATGTTGACTCGCCAACGATTGAGGTCCTCGACGGTCACTTTCGTAAGCAGGTCCGCGACCTCGATCGGATCGGATCCAGAGACAATGTGCCCGATATCGAACTTCGCCACATCGACCGAATCGCAACTTCCCTTGCGCGAGACGAGTGGCCGCTGGAAGAGGCAACTCTCGTAGAAACGATTCGGACGAGCCCAGCGAAGATTCCAGTCGTCCGGCCCGATCTCCTGATAGCAAGCCCAGACGAGATCGACGCTTGTGTAAAGCCTGCAGAGATCCGAGGGCGACTTGAACTGACCGATGTATGTCACTCCCTTCGTCGACGCCACTTGTTCGACGAGATCGGCGGGATCCATTGGCAACCCCGCGAGAACAACCTCAAACCGTTCCCCGTGACGTTCAGCCAATGTGCGCAGCACCGACCACGACCAAGGGCATCGCAGCAAGCCGAAATATCCAATACGGAGCGGGCGATCCCGAAATGGAATTCCTTCGGGCACGACGGATCGTCGCTCACTCGGAACGCTTTGCCCGTATGCCTTTTCAACCTTGTTTTCGAGCGTGATCGCCGGCGTCGTCACGCGAATCCATTTCCTGTAGTACTCGCTGATGAATTGTTCGGTCGTCGAAACCAAGAGCGCGCATCGCTGTGTAAAGAATCGATCGACGCGTCGTGCGAGCCAACCGCGCAATCCGTCCGCGACTTGGATTGGACGCAGATCGCCAACCTCGACGACGACTGGAACGCCGAGAAAGCTCCCGGCGATGATCGAGAGGACCGCGAGGTCTGGGCCGCTCGCGTAGACCACGCTCGCGCCTCGAATGCAAGATCGGAGCCGAGGCATCGCGACGAGGAGTTGCCAGAGTCTGCGCAGATATTGTCCGTGTTGGATCCGCCCAAGAATCGTGACTGCGGCATCCGGCAGACGACCCTCGTGGTACTGGCGAACGAATGCGGCGACCTTGACTTCGAAACCACACGCCTTCAGCATCTCAACGCGCTTGGATTCCCGGGGATGTCCGAGCAGGGGCAGCACCACGAGCACTCGTGTCGAGGGCGATTCACTCATCGAGTCCAACCTGATTCCGCGCGCTGTGTCACCGCTAGATGCTCCCATTGACAAGCGTGTGTTTCTGCGCAGACTTCACTCGGCGCTGAATCTCCTCGCGGTTTCTGACAAAGATCGTATTTTCCTGAGTCGCATCGGGAGCTGTCAGAGTTCTGCTGAACGGGTCGTACCAGCTTCGCTCAAATCCGTATCCCTCCATGATCCTCGCAACATCATCGTCGGACCAACCATACCGAACTCCATTTCCATTTGTCTCGATGATCGCCGCCAAGAGACGTGGGTCGGAAAGCACTCGTTGAGCCCCCTTCAGCACCGCGACTTCATGGCCCTCGACATCGAGCTTGATCAAGACCGGCACATCGTCATTGACGAGTTGGTCGACCGTCGTCACTGGAACTTGAATACCGACCTCGCGACTGCCCGGTTCGAGAATGTGATTCATCGCATCAAGCGAATCTGAGAAATGCAGGACTCCCACCACATTCGACAATCCCTTGCCGACGCACGTCGCACGATCGCCCAACCCATTGAGGTCGACATTTCTCTTCAAGTTCGCCATCGTTTGGGGAATGGGTTCGACCGACGTCACCCGTGCACCAACGCCGCCGGCGGCGAGGATCGTATAACTCCCGATATTCGCTCCGATATCGAGAAAGTGGTCGTCCTTCCTCAAGAGATGGAGCGCAAACGCCATCTCCACGACTTCGTAAAGACCGCAATACCAATTGCCGGTCGCCGCCGACATTCCCTTCGATGCGAAGAGGAACGTGCCGTCGACGAAGGGCAGTGCGATCGGGCCGCGCATGAGCCGCGCCGCGATCTGCCAGCGAAAGAGTCGAGTGAGTGCCCCGAGCCGATTTGATCGGTTGAGCGGATGTCGAAGTATGAATCGAAGCAGTCGAATCATGAATTGCCTTTCACTGCAGTGTCTGTAGATCGCTCTGGAGGAAGTTGGCGCATCGGGTCAAACGGTCGCTCCGCGAAGGGAAAGACGATATCACAATTGCGCCCGGCACTGCTCCGGCGAGTGCGCACGGCTCACTGAAGAGTATGACCTATCGCGAAGTGTCGACCCGCGCGATCCGATCGAGGCGGACAAAAATGCCGACCGCTATCATTCGAGTGATGACGACCACGACGCGACTCCGACCAGCGGGAATTGCGATCGCCACGATCTTTGCGCTCGGCATTTTCCTCGGTGGCGAGAATGATCAGATCGCTCAGATCGCTCAGATCGCTCAGATCGCCGGGGCAGCCCAAGTCGCCCCGGTTGCTCCAGTTGCGCCCGCTCCCGCGCCAAAGGCCTCGCTCATACTTCTCTACGACGACATTCCCTCTCGTCATGAGCTTGAGAAATGTAAATCCATCGGAGCGATGGAGTGGATGAATGTCAGTCAAGACATCGAGTCGTACAAAACGGGGGTGCTCAATGTCGACGAGATCATTCGAACGATTGACCGCAGGACCGAAGGTCGTTTGCCCTCATGGTTGATGCTCGATGCCGAAGTGCCATTCATGGACGATCTCAACAAGGACCCGGCGACTCCCGAATTCAAACGTGCCACATCGACGATTATCTCAACGATTCGCACGCTCAAGCGCAACTATCCCGGGACGAGATGGACCATGTACGGCATGCCCAATCTCGCCTACTGGATCGGAAGCGATGGTTGGGGAAAGGCGACGGAATCCGATCGTCGCGCCACACTCACGCGCGTCGCAAAGACATATGCCCCCATCATCGCGGAACTTGACTGGATAAGCGTCAGCATTTACGACCACTACGACCCGCGGATGGTCGAGTACGGAAATCCCAAAAGTGTTCGAGGAACTCCCGAGAGTGTCCGAAGGGATGGACACGAGTGGCGGATCGCGCAAGTGGGACTTGCAAAGCTTCTCGGCGGTTCGAAACCCGTCATCCCAACTGTCTTCCCGTTCTGGGCACCCGGCGGAGTCGCCCCCTACTGCCGAGTCATCAACCCGAGAGACTTTATCCAAGATCAAATTACTCCTGCCATCGGAGCTGGAGCGGATGGATTCGCGCTCTGGGCGACGACGGGCTACCGCATCGAGCAAATCACGCGAGTTGAACAGAATCCAAGTCTCGAGTCGAAGGAGGAGAATTTCGGCGTAACCGAATGGCGCGCTGCCGTCACCGCGGACTTTCTGGGAGGGACACCACCCGCCGATTGGAATACACCCGCGATCCGCGACGTCCTGACCCGAAGACTCTCGCAGACACTCTTTGATTCCCTCAACAACATCAGGACCTGGGAGAGCTCGCAGTCGCTCCCGAGTCCGACATCACCATAAGACATTCAACCCGGATCTTGTATCGCAGTCTCGCCTCGCCGAATCGAATTCCATGGCAATCTTCATTCTCACGGTCTTCGCGGTCTTGGCGGTCGGATCGATCGTTCGGCCGCAGTGGGCGCTTGCGCTCTTGCTTCTGATGTACCCGCTCGAGCAGGCGATGCAGGGGTCGGTGTACTACCTCCGGTCGCATGTCTCAATGACGAATTTTGCGGTCGCGGCGATCGTCTTCGCTTCAACCCTGCTCGGATTCGCGCGGGGCACAATCAATTTGAGTGGATACTTCAACCGAATCTGGGTGCTCGTCGCGTGCGCCTATCTGTATTCACTCTTCAGCGTTCTTTGGACACCATCGAGGGGAACGGCGTTCATACTGCTCGACGCCGGGTATCCGTACGTGGGCATGTACATCGTGGTGGCGCCGCTCTTCGTTCAGCGACTCTCCGAGTGGCGCAATGTACTGATGATCACGACGATCTTTGGATTGTTGATCGCGGTCGCGATTCTGTTCACACCCGATTTCACGCTCAAAGGTGGACGACTGGGCTTCGACTTCGGAGGTGGAGAGAAGTCCCGTTCGAGTCCGCTCGCGATCGGTGAACTCGGGGGATTTCTCATGCTTTCTGGTGCGTTGTTCGTCGTCGAAGGAAGAAAGAACTGGATGCTCGCCCTTCGAATTGCGGCGCTCATCGCCGGAACCGTCCTCTCGATCTATTCCGGATCGCGAGGGCAGTTCATCTTCGCGGCACTCCTCGCAATCGTGTTTTTCCCCATCTCGAGACCTATCCGCGACCTCAGGCAATTCGTCTTCTTTGCCGCGGCCGCTATTGGATTTATGGTCGTCATCGCCGTCGTGCTCTCGATCCTGCTCGGCGATCAAGATGTCGTCGCGCGCTGGTTCAGCGGAGCGAAAACCGAAGATGCCCTCGAGGTGCGAAGTGCCAATGCGACAGAATTGCTCCACGCGTACGCGCGATCGCCGAGTAGTTGGCTGACCGGACTGGGACTCAACGCCTTCACGAGCATTACCGGCTCCGCCCATGAGCCATACACACACTCGATGTTCGTCGATGTGCTGGCTGAAATGGGACTCGTCGCCTTCGCGTTCTTGTGTTACTGGCTGTGGACTGTTGCGCGGCAATCCATCGAGCTCGTGAAAGGCTGCACCCAATTTGCGGACGATCGATCTGCCGCGGCACTGCTCGTCGCGCTCTGCTGCTACCAGATTCTGCTGATGAACAAGCAAGGGGAATTGTGGACCTCGGAGCACACGGTCGTGTACTTTCTGCTCCTCGCGAAGATCGCCGCCGACACCATCAATTTCGGAGGTGACTCGGTCGACGACGTCGAACACGACGGCGAGGGGCCAGTCGCTGAGGGGCAAGCCGACTGAGCCGGACTGGAAGAATTGAAAGCACTGAAAGGACCAGGACATACACTCGAATCGTGACGAAGTCGAACACCACCGAGCGCGTGCACTGTCCGTATTGCGGAACCGACGACGCAAGCACTTGGGCAGTCGAGAATGGCTACACAGCGGTTCAGTGTCGTGGGTGCCGGCTGGTGTATGTCAATCCGAGACCCGTGAGTTCTCTCATCGCCGATGGAGTCGAAACTGGTCAACACAACGATGTGGTTGGCGGAAAGGTGGTCATCGGATCGCGGGTAGCGAGAAAGGTCTGGAGTTTTCGACGAGTGCTCCGCAGGATGTACCGCGATGTTTGGAATGCCGATCGTGCGATTTCATGGCTCGACATCGGAGCCGGCTTCGGAGAGGTTGTCGAAGCCGTCCAGTCGATCGCGCCACGTGGAAGCAGGGTTCAAGGGATCGAACCCATGCGACCGAAGGCGCAGTGGGCTCACGCTCACCGGCTCGATGTGCAGTGTGGTTACCTCGACGCGGTCAAGGAGAAGTACCAATTTGCATCTCTTATCAATGTCTTCTCGCACATCCCGGACTTTCGCCCCATGCTCCAGCAGATCAAGGAGCGGCTCGAACCTCGTGGCGAGTTTTTCTTTGTCACTGGAAACATCGCGGATCTCAATGGAAGTCGAGATGTTCCGACGGAACTCAACTTGCCGGACCATCTTGTCTTCGCGGGTGAGCACCACCTTCGCGGCTACCTCGACGAGGCAGGCTTTGAGTGCCTTCAGATCGAACGAACTCGACCCGACACGATCATCAACTTGGCGAAACAACTCGTTCACAAGACGAGGGGCAAGAACGTATCGATCGTCATTCCGTACACCTCCGGTTGTCGGTCGCTTCGGATTCGAGCGCGATTGAAAAACTAGGCGCAGGATTCGTAGCCAACCCGCGACTAGTTCGGCCCCCCGCGATGCACTTCAGTTGTAGAAGACATCCAGCCATACAAGCGTGGAGTAGAGTCGAAACTGAATATTTTCTGGGAGTTGTGCAAAGATCTTCGGGTCGCGAATCGACGGCTGGAACAACTGGAAATCCAGCGCGCGTTCAACTGCGGCCGCGGGGAGTCCGTGTTGCTGGACAATTTCGCGAATGATCCGCGCTGTCGAGTTCCCGAATCCGTCCTTGTTCCGTCGCCAGCAGATCTTGTGCGGCAAGATCTCATCCGCGCACTCTCTCAGAACGTACTTGCCGAACCCCTTCTGGAGCAACAATTCCGTGTCGAGTGAAAACCCGAGTTCGACGATCCGATAGTCAAGAAATGGATAGCGCGTCTCCAGATTGACCGACATCGATATCGCGTCGCCACTCTGCAACAAATTCGTCAAATTGACCGAGTGGGAGAATTCCAGCGCTTCGCGAAAATTCGATCGCGACAACCTGAGACGATCCAACCGATCGGGAGTTGCATCCATCGATTCGCGGCAGAGAATCCGCTGCGATCCCCATCGCAGAGCCTGACGCTCATACACAGAGGTGCTTCCGAATCGCAGGCAATCGAGAATCACATTGCGCCATCCCGCAGAGTGGGCATATGCACGTACGCACTGCGACGCAGAACCGAATCGACCTCGCATGAGATGGTCGGCTCCCGCGAAGAGTTTGAATGGGTGATATCCACCAAGCAGTTCATCGGCGCCCTGCCCGTCCAACATGACGGTCAGCGTCTTTCGCGCTGCACGACAGAGGTTGAGGTATGGAACGATCGCGGATGCGGCATGCGCGGAATCGAGGTGATAGATGCAAGTCCTCAGATCCAAGAGAAGTTTTTCGTGAGATGGTTCTGGCACATCGGTCGACTTGTGACCGAAGAGTTTCGCGATCGATTGTGCGAGCGGGAGTTCGGATTGTTCGCGCGGTTCATACCAGGCGGTGTACGCCTCGAGTCCGAGATGAAACTTCGACCCCACGAGCGCCGCAATCGCCGCCGAGTCAAGCCCGCCCGAGAGACTCAGCCCGATCGGCACATCGCTTCGAAGTCGCAGTTTGATCGCATCGGTCAAGAGCGACTCCATTCGCTCTTTGGCTTCAGCGAGATCGCGGATCGGACGCTCCGTTGGATAGTTCCAGTAGCGCATCGTTCGCGCCATCGCGACTGTGCCAGAGTCGCCCGATCCCATGTCGATGCATTGATAGGACGCCTGCGGAAACCGTTCGATTCCGTCGAACCATGACTCCTCGTTCGCGCCAGCTCTTCCATACTTCAGATAGAGACCGATTGCGTTGGGATTCGGCTTCGGCGTCGAACCCAGCCAAGCGAGGATCCCCTTCGCCTCCGAGCAGAGGATGAATGAGCCATTGTGTTGATACGTGAAGAGCGGCTTCGTTCCCCACCGATCGCGAGAGACGAGGAACTTTCCCGTTGCTGTGTCGCCGAAGACGAAAGACCACATCCCGTTGAATCGGTTGATCGCGTCGGGTCCCCACCTCATCATCGCGACGAGCAGTACTTCCGTATCCGATGCCGTTCGGAAGGTCGCCCCTTCCTTCTCCAGCTCGGCGCGAAGCTCGAGATAGTTGAAGATCTCACCGTTATAGCTGAGCACGAAACGTCCGCAGCTCGACCAGAATGGTTGATTACTGCAGGGCGCGAGATCGATCACCGAAAGTCGAACATGTCCGAGCGCGTAACGACCCGATGGATCGATGTGGGTGCCACGAGCGTCCGGTCCCCGATGCTTGATGGACTCGAGCGCACGCTCAAGTCGTGCCGGGGCATCGTCGGGAAGTCGTCGCGCGGCAGGGCAGAAGATCGCGAAAATGCCGCACATGGAATCTCGGTTGCGATCCTAGGGCATTCGAGGCAGGCGTGACTACTATTCCCAACTCTATGGCGGATTCGTCACGAAAGTCGGTGTTGCCGACACAACAAGAATCCTTTGGTCAAGTGGCGTTGCGGGGATCGGCTTGGAACCTCGCGCAGTGGGTGCTGAACAAGTTCCTGACATCAGCCGCGATTCTCGTCATCGCCTATTTTCTTTCTCCGTCCGAGTACGGAGTCGGCGTTCAAGCGCTCGCGACCTTCAGCGTTGCGACCTTCTTGCAACCGCTGACCGTCGGAGATGTTTTGATCGCACACCCGAGGCGCTTCGCGATGCTGGCCAAGAGCGCATCGGGGCTCGCGATGATTATCGGTTGTTGCATGGCTGTGATGACCCTCGTGAGCATTCCGATCGCGCTCTACTTCTACGATGAATTTCCGCCGCTGTGGCTCGGCGGACTACTCGCCGTACTCGCGATTCGACCGATCCTTGAAGCGCGATTGATGCTGCCGCTTTCGGCGCTCCGACTTGGTCTGGCCTACCGGCGCATGGCCATGATCGACGGACTCGTGCAGATGGGAGCGACACTACTCTCGGTCGCGACGGCGATGCTTGGAGGGCGAGCTGCTTCGCTTGTCGTGCCACAGGTCGTCGCGGTCGCTGCGCGCGGCGTCTGCTACCACCGCGAAGTGGATCGAAGCTCGTTGGATCGATTCGACACGCGAGTCGCCGGCTTCCTCTTTCGATCATTCGCGAAGGCGGCGAGCGCTCAATACATCCACAATGTGATCGTCATGCTCGAAGTCTTGGTGCTAGGGATCGTGAGCGGCTCCTTCGAGACCGGGTTGTTTGGATTTGTCTACACAATCGCCTCTCAGGCGAACTCAATCATCGCATTCCAACTCGGTGTCGTCCTCCAGCCAATTTTCGGTCGCCTTCAGGACGACCCGGAACGGCAAGTTGCCGGATTCTTGAAGTCACAGCGTGTCTTGAGCGCGGTTTGCGTCCCAATCAGTTTCGCGCAAGCGATCCTCGCAGAACCGCTCTTTCGACTGCTCCTCGACGAGAAGTGGCAGCCAGCGATTCCGGTCTTCCAAGTCATAAGCGTGATGCAAGCATTCACGTTCGCCGCTGGTCCTTCGATGTCTTGTCTAAGGGCGCAGCGACGATTCGGCACTTTCCTCGTCTGGCAGATCGTTCAGTTCGTGGTGTCTTGTCCGATCTACTGGTTCGGCGCAAAGCAATCTGGCGCACTCGGCATCGCAATCGCCAGTGCATCGGTCTGGGCAATCAGTACACCGCTTGTTGTTTGGCTTTGCACGCGAAGTTCGCCGAAGGCGCATGGATTCGAATCACTCGCAATCTTCGTACGCCCGTGGTTGGTCTGCGTTCCGATCTTTGGCGGGGCGTACCTGCTCGTCCGATTGCTCTGCGAGCATGGAGACGCTGGGAGCATCGCGTCATTGGTCGTCGTCGGACCGGCGACAGCGTTGGTGGCAATCTGGGTGATGCGCTGGACGCACGCGGACATCCGAACCACACTCGATGGAGTACTCGCGAGCACAGCCGCCAAGCTTCGGCGGCGCGGTTAATGGTGAAGGTGGACCAGCGCCCGCATCAATGAAGCGAGTCGATCGAATTCCGTGGTGTATTGATAAACATCCTCGGGCACGGATCGCATGTTTTCTCGCCACTGCGCAAGATTCTCGTGCGTGAGATGGGTTGCAAGGACATCGGCGGCCTCTTGGACCGCGACCTTGTCCATGACCAGTCCGATCTTGAATCGCGCGACATCGACCGAGTCGCACGATCCCTCCCGCGAAACAACTGGCACGCAGAAGAGACAGCTCTCGTAAAAACGATTCGGACGAGCCCATCTGAGATTCCAGTCCGACGGACCGATGGGCGGATAGCACACCCAGGTGACATCAACTTCTCCGTAGATCTTCGGAAGATCCCTAGGCGACTTGAACTCTCCTGAATATAAAAAGTTCGGCGTGGTTGCGAGGTATCGATCGAGATCCACCGTGGGCCATCGATATCCAGCAAAGCAAACTTCAAATCGATTTGGATGCCGGGTGACGAGAGTCTTCAGGACTTCGACCGACCACGGGCAACCGATGAGTCCGAAATACCCGATGCGAATTGGGTCGGTTGATGACGGCGTTCGCGACTGGGCATCCTGACGCACGCTCGTGCCGAACGCGGCATCAACCTTGTTTTCCAAGACGATTCCTGGGACGTGGACTCCGAGACGTCGCTGGTAGTACTCGCTCAGAAATTTCGGAGTCGTCGTCACGATCAACTGACAACGAGACGTCACCCACTTGTCAACGATTCGGAAGATCCGACCTCGCCAGCTGGCGTTCACCTGAATCGGAACGATGTCGCTGATCTCCATGACGATTGAAGTCTTGCCGAAGAGTCGACCCATGACCGCCAAGAGTGCCATATCGGTTCCGAATGCGTAGACGATGTCGCATCCGCGAATGCGTCGGCGCACCTCGGGCCACGCCTTGATGAGTGCCAGAAGCCTGCCGGCGTGCCGTCTCTCGACAGCCTTACCAACAACGACAATCGGACAATTCGGGACACGACCAGAGTGATACTTCCGCTCAAATGCGAGTGCGGTCGTTTCGAAGCCTCGCTGCGCCAGCGTGTCGAGACGCTTTCCATGTCGAGGCTGACCAATCGACGGCAGCATCGCGATCATACGAAGGGGCTTCTGATCCGCTTGCGACTGAGTTGGATCCATCGGTGTTCGTAGGATCGCACTTGCGAGAGCGACCGTCAAGTGACTCAACTCGGTCGTTCGGGCTTCGTCGCGCCAATCAATTTCGTCAGGACGCGGCTTCTCTTCAACTCCACGCAGCGAGAACGACTGCCATGTCAGCTCCGTCAACGATGTTGTCATGGTTGACGTCGGCGATCGGATCGTTCGTGCCCCACGCTGCGAGGGTAATTGCAAGATCAATGCCATTCACCGCACCGTCCCCGTTGAGATCTCCAGGAACCGAGGGATTGCCACCGATCGATCGGTCATTCCCGACGCGCTGTGCCACGACATCCGATGCACCACCCGTCGCCCCTGCGCTCCAGATGAAGACGGACGCGTCGGACTGCCGCACTGAAACCATCTTGCTCTTCGAACCTGCTGTATCGACGAGCACGGTGCCAGCGACCCACGCATCGGTGCCATCGATATTGATTCGTCGCGCAGAAAGTGAAGTCTGCCCAAATGAAGTCGACGATTGCCATGCGAAGGTGGCTGCGCCGTTTCCGCAGCGAACACCAACGAAGTCCGCGGAGTAGAGCGTGCCACTCGGCAGAAGGTTTCTACCCATCTCGCCCCAAAGTCGCGTGCCCGTTCCGCTCAAGGCAAACGACTGGGCCATCACGCTGTAGGTCGAAGTGTTCGGAACATTTTCTGGGCAGACGACATACATGCGATCTGCAGCGGCATCGACCGCGAAGTATGGACCCACGCGATTAAGAGCCGTCGTCGAAGCGACCGCAACTCCGCTCGTTCCAAACTTTGGAATTCCAAGTGTGTCCAGAAACTGAACATAGCACTGCAGTGGACTCGACGTGTACCAGCAGAAGACATATCCGATTCCGGGAATCGACTGGCATGGTGGGTAATTCCCGATCTGCAGCGACCCTGTTGAAAAGACGACCGCTGGTGCTGTACTGCCCGTTGTCCATCCAACCACTCCAGCTGGCGAAATCCGCCATGCCTTGAGCGTTTTTGCGCCAGTGAATCCAACTTGTCGAACGCACGAAAGCATGATGCCACCAGCCGTGTCAGCTGCTGGCCAAAGATCGACATTCCATGTCTGCGCAGTGCCATCTTGAATCGTGATCGGCGTCGCCCACAGCAATGCGCCGGTGACTGCATCGAACTTCTGAACCCTGCTCGATGATCCTTCGAGCCATGACCCATAGATCGAACCATCGAATGGATCCTCGCAAACTTTCGGATTTGCTACAGAAGCGCCCGCGGTTCCGACTGTGGTCGTCCAAGTGATCGCGCCGCTCGCACTCAGCAAAGAGAAACTGATGCGGTCGCCACCGAGCCGATCGTCGTTGTATGCGACCGCGAATCGATCGCCGCTACAACGCCACGAGCTGTAATCCACCGTCGACGAGTAACTACGATCAGCGACCAGCGTGCCGTTCGATCCCCACATCGGCAAACCAGAAGCACTGAAGCGATTCGCTCGGACGTCGTATCCACCCGTTGCGTTGTCGAACCACGACACGAAGAACTCGTCGTTGGATCCTGCCGAAACTTTGGCTTGAACTTGATCGTTTGGCCCACCTCCGAGTGTCGTAACAGCAGTCGGTGACCAAGCCAAACAGAGTCCGCCAAGAACGCTCGCAGTGAACGCAACAATAGATACATATTTCTTCATTGCGCGAGTATGCCACAGAATCGCCCCCGAGCAAAACAAAATTTGCGGAATCGGTGGTCCGGCCGAGTCACCACTTTCGGCCAAATCGTCGAAAAGCCCCCCTTGAGGTGCCTTCTGCGCAAGCAACAAACACGGTGTGACCTCGCCATCGAAGGACTCGTAGGACGCATTGGGATTCGCGCCAATCCATGCGACAAATGCGCCGACTTCTGAACTTTGAGCGCCTTCCCGCCAGTGTTCACCAAAGACCGTCTTCACTCCAAGCCAAATGTGTGCGAATGCGTTGCGATGCGGGAGCCCACCATGTGGCAATAACTGCGACTGAATACGCGCACCAATCTGCGCAACTTGCTCGCGAATTGTCTTGAGCTGCTCCGAATTCACCCATCTAAATTACCCTCTTTCGCATGTCACTGCTCTTCGGATTGATGTTCGTGTTGTTCGTTCCACCCCCAGTCGTGGCGCCGCAATCCACGCCAACCCGGATCGATCCTATCGCGGTGCCGGAGGGATTCAGGATCGCGCTCTTCGCACGCGAGCCCCTCGTGGTCGATCCTGTCGCTTTCGATATCGACGCGCAGGGTCGAGTCTTCGTCGCTGAGAGTGCGCGCCAGGAAAGAGGCATTGAGGACAATCGGTCGAGCAAGTTCTGGTTGATGGACGACCTGACTGCACAGACGGTCGAGGATCGGCTGGCCTACTACGAAAAATGGAAAGACAAGCGCAAGGGTGGCATGGACTACTACCGAGCGTTCGCGGATCGCATTCGTATGGTCGAGGATTCCGATGGCGACGGCGTGGGCGACCGAGTCGCGAACTTCTCCCGCGACTTCCGCGATCCACTCGATGGAACCGGCGCTGGAGTGCTCGCGGATGGCGACGATGTTTTCTACACATGCATTCCAAATCTCTGGCGATTGACCGACACGAACAACGACGGGATTGCGGAAACGACCAACGCAGTCTTTACGGGATTCGGCGTGCGAACCGCGCTTCGTGGTCACGACATGCACGGACTGGTCATCGGAATGGACGGACTTCTTTACTGGTCGATCGGTGACCGTGGATATCACGTGACGACACGCGAGGGCAAAGTCCTCGCGGATCCGAAGTCTGGCGCAGTCTTTCGCTGCAGACCCGATGGAACGCAGCTCGAGATCTTCGCTTCGGGGTTGCGAAATCCGCAGGAACTTGCCTTCAACGAGTACGGCGATCTCTTCACGGGCGACAACAATTCCGATGGTGGCGATCGCGCACGTTTCGTCTATGTGATGCAAGGTGGCGAAACGGGTTGGGACATGAACTACCAGACCCTTGAGGGTGCGAATCAACGAGGTCCATGGAATCAAGAAGGAATCTGGCATGTGCGCACTGGATCGGACGAGCGGTATCCCGCGTGGACTCTGCCTGCGCTCGCGCATGTCGGGAGCGGACCTTCGGGACTCGCCTATGCGCCCGGCACGGGCTTACCAGCACAGTGGGATCAACGCTTCTATCTCTGCGATTTCCTCGGCAGTGAAACTCACAGCGGAGTGAATTCGATTCGCGTCGAGATCAATGGCGCGGGGTACAAGGTCACCGAGGTCTTGCCGTTCGCGACCGGAGTCCTCGCGACCGATGTTGCATTTGCGCCCGACGGTCGCATGTATGTCAGCGCGTGGGGTGGCGGTTGGTTCTCGACCGACAAGGGGCAGATCCATGCGATTTGGAATCCGACGGTTTGCGATGCGCCCGAATCGATACAAACACGCGCACTCTTGACTGCTGGATTCTCGGCACGTCCGATCAGCGAGTTGATCGTGCTCCTAGCTCACGCGGACATTCGAGTGCGTCGAGGTGCGCAGTTCGCACTCGCTTCGATGGGTTCGCTCTCGACCTTACAGTTGCTTGCGCTCGCTCAAGCTGGTGAGTCGACCGAAACAACGGATCGGCTCGCGCAATTGGCGCGACTGCACGCAATCTGGGCGCTCGGAATGCAGGCGAGTGGAATCCGAAGCCCGATCGTGACGCAGCCTCATCCGCTCGCGCCAATCGTCTTGTTGCTCGATTCGGAAGACGCCGAAGTGCGCGTGCAAACCGCGCGCGTCCTCGGCGACACGCGGTACGCGCCAGCGATCGCGAAACTCATCGAGCATGTGCTCGACGAAAGCGCCCGGGTGCGGGCGGCGTGTGCGATCGCACTCGGGCAGTTCGGAGAGCAGCAGCCAGGATCGCAGCTCGATCCCGTTCAAGCGATCAGTGCAGCGATCTGGGAAAACGACGTGCATGATCCATTTCTCCGGCACGCGCTGGTCGTGGGGCTTGCAGGATGTGCGAGTTCAGCACAATTGCAGGAACTCTCAGCGGATCAGTTTGCGAGCGTCCGACTCGGATCACTCCTGGCGATGCGACGGCATGAAGATCCCGCAATTCAGCGATTTCTCTTCGACCCAGACTTTCGCATCGCGACCGAAGCCGCGCGTGCGATCTGGGATGTGCCGATCCCGGGTGCGTTCGAAGCCCTCGCAACTGCGAGCGGACGAATGAGCAAGTACTCGAACGCTTCGCAAGCACTTGCGATCGCCACCGCCCCGCTCTTCAAGCGCGAAGTCTGGCGCAAGCAGAGCGTGGACTCTTCGACTGCGCTCGAAAACGACGCACTCTTCGCTCGAGCGGCGGACGAGATGGCGCAGTCGAGCGAGGCAACGGGCTTCAGTTCGCACGGCGATCACTATCTGCAACGATTGAGCAGTGAGATCACCGTGCCAGTCGACGGCACATACCAGTTCTATCTGACGAGTGACGATCACTCCGTGCTGACGATTCAAGAAGTCGGCGTCGCGAAGTCCAAGCAAGTTTTGGCGAGAGTCGATGGATACTCAGACCCCGAGGGTTGGGAGTCGACGCCATCACAGATTTCCCCGCCGGTGCAATTGCGTGTAGGTGCGAAGTACCTCCTTGAAGCGCGCCACTCTCAAGGTGGTGGCGGGAATCATCTCGCCATCGGCTGGAAGCTCCCAAGCGGAGTTGTTGAGCGACCGATCGGACACATCGAGAGCGAACCTAACATCGCCGCATTTGCGCGTCGAACGATTGGCGCGAATCTCGCCCGCGGAACTGGCGGAGCTCTCCCGATCGCGAGCATCGCCGCGAACGAACAACTCCCGGCTCATGTTCGAATCGACGCGCTCGCAGCACTCAGCGAGGTTCAACTGCCGAGTTTGCGCGACCGTGTCCATGGACGTGTAAACGCGCTTTTTCTCGCAAGCGTCTCTGCGCCCACGCGAGACGCAGAGATTCTGAAGTCGGTTCTCGCAACGAGCATTCCCGGTCTCGCATCCGATTCGAATGGCGATATCCGTACTGCAGCGCTGAAGTTGGCGACCGAATCCGGAGTCGCACTCGATCAGCGTGCAAATCTCGCTGCGGTCCTTGACGACAAGCGCACTTGCGCTGAACGCGTCGCATCGCTTGGACAGCTCGCGACATCCAAGCACGAGTCGCTTGCGCAGGCGCTCGATGCATCGCTCGTCGCCTCCGACGAAGGCCTGCGTATCTCGGCGCGCCAGTATCTCGTTGCTGTTGATCCTGCTCGCGCGCTCAAGGAAGCGAAACAGGCCATTGCTTCGGGAACCGAGCCGGAACAACAAGCTGGTGCCAAGTTGATCGGTCAGCTTGCGCAAACACCAAGCACAGCAACCAGTCAAGAGGCGAACGAAACACTCGCGAGACTGCTCGACCAGCTCAACGAGGACAGCATCGCGGCTGGGCTTCGGCTCGATCTCATCGAGACCGCTCTTGCGACAGGAGACGCGCACGCCGCAAAGGTTGCGGTGCTGATGAATCCAACCGCCGGAACGAGCCTCACTGATTCGCTTGCCCCCAACGTTTTGCAAGGGGGCGATGTGGCCCGAGGACGAGAGATTCTGATGTACCACTCATCCGCCGCATGCTTGCGCTGTCACGCCGTCGCCGGAATTGGCGGTCATGCGGGACCCGCGCTCGATGGGATCGGATCGCGACTCGATCGACGCACGATGTTGCAGTCGTTGCTCGAACCTCAGTTGGTCATCGCCGAAGGATTCGGCGCGAGTTCGGCGATGCCACCGATGGCACCGCTCCTTTCGCCACGCGAAATGCGCGATCTTGTCGCATATCTCGATTTGCTGAAGGCGACGAGATAGTTCGACGAGCACGGCGCAGAACTTTCAAGTCGGGCACGATCGCAATGGCGAGTGCCGGCAAGGGTTCCTCTCGCTTTTCGGGGTGCTCAGGCAGTCCTCGGCCCGCCGACAAGATCCGAAATCTTTCTGTTCGCTCGCATGTTCAGTCGGCCTGCGCGCACTCTCGGACTTACCCACGCCCCCCATCAATTCCGACCAAGTGTCATCGTCAGTGCTGGACCGTCGCGCCTCACTGCTTCGATATCGGTTCCCATCTGGAAGACGAGCGACTCGGGAGCTCCGAAGTACCCGACGCCTTGAAGAGTGATCGGCGCGGAACCGCTCCATGTCAACGCGAGTACGAGTTTCCCCGAATCGTCGATCTTGCCAACAATCGATCCGTGTCGGGCACTCTGCCCTGCGCTCGAATCGGCCCATGCGTCGTCGACGAGTGCTCCTTGCACCTCTCCGTTGGAGTCGATGGTCGCTGATCCAGTTCCGGCGTTCCCACCTGCTGTATGAAAATTCGCGATCCAGCGACCGACATACTGCGTCATGAAATTCGGTTGTGTGGTTGGTGGCACGCCGTACGGTGGACCAGCGGCGACGCCCTGTTCGTGAAGTGCGAACGCGAGGTTCGCTCCCTTGGCGAAATTTCCATCTGGACCATACTGGCGAAGATTGATACCCATCGATCCATAGGAGGGCGCGCTCGCCATCCCTTCAAACTTCTCCGTTTGTCCACTGCTCCATGCAATCGTCACTTGCGCCACTCCCGCCGTCAATGATCCTGAGATGATTCCAGTTCGAGCGACACCGTGCGCGCGCTGCCAGATCGAGTCAACAAGCGAACCAGTCAGAGTACTGTCGGCTCCGATGGAAACTCTCGCTTGCCCTCCCGTCATCTGATCTTGTCCCGTGTAACTGCCCGACCATCGACCAATCGTCGAGATGGGCTCGCCCGCGACTGGCCCGGGTTGCGTTGGTGGTGATTGACACGCCACAAGGGCGAAGAGTGCCACGACAATGGATTGAACGGCGAATATCTTTGCGCGCATGGGTCGTAACTTACAGCCCGTAGGCCGCGAGCACGATCGCAAGATCGATCCCGTCGACAAAACCGTCGCCGCTGGGGTCTGCGCCAGGGGTCGATGTGCCATATGCAGCGAGGACGATGCTGAGATCCGCGCCATCAACGTGCCCATCGCCATTAAGATCGGCAGGAATCGGCGGCGTTCCGGGTTCCGTGTAGACGAGCGTGGGACTTTCACCTGTGATGCCAGCGGCATCCACACATCGCACCGAGTAATAAATAACTACTCCTTGGGTCTGCGCGGGGATCACTCCGCGCCACATTGAGTTTCCAGTCAGCTTCATCGGCACCGATTGCAACATCGCCGCAGTTGTTCCAAATCGCAGCGTGACAGTGCGAGCATGAAATCCCATGTGGCTGGTGTACGCATCGCGCAGTGTGACACGGACTGGATGAGTCGTGCCGATCGCGCCAGGAACAACTTGTTCGGTACGGACCGCGACAGGCGGACGCGTATCAACCGCGCCGTTATTCATATAGATGCGATTCTGGAAGGATCCGCTCTCTCCCTGACCCGTGACGATGTCGTATCGACCGTCACCGTCGAAGTCCGCGACTTTCACATCGAGCGATGAATCGCTCGACGCCGTGATGATGTTCGTCACCTGAGTGAATGCGCCTGTTCCACCATTTCGATAGATGCGCTTCGTCCCGCCGAGCACGGCAATCACGAGATCGAAATCGCCGTCATTGTCCATGTCGAAAAACTTGCTGTCGTTGTCGTCGCTTGACGGATTCGGTGAGATCGAACTCGAAATGTTCGTCCAAGAAGTGCCCAATCCGTTCGCATTGCGCGCAAGCAATTCCTGATTGCTCGTTCCGGCATTCGTACCGATCAGGTCGAGATCGCCATCGTTGTCAATGTCGCCCGCGTCGTATGCGTAGGAAGTTGCATCGTTGGGAAAGTTTCCGCCACCGGCGAAGACCCCCAAGCCGTTGTTGAGCCAGAGGCGACTCATGTTCGGAGTCGTTGCGCGAGTGCCGATGAACAGATCGAGATCGAAGTCGCCATCGGCATCAAGAAAGAGTGCGTCCATTTGCTCGCTGATGTTTCCCACCGGTAGTCGCGTCGCCGTCGAATCAGTAAACCGCCCAGTTCCATCGTTGATGAAGAGCCGAGGTTGTCCCGATCCAAAGCGACTCGCAGTTCCTGAGTTGCACAGCGCGATGTCGAGGTCGCCATCGCCTTCGACATCGCCGAAGGTCGCGCGTGCCGTCGACGAAGTGAGCGCCGGAAGTCGACTGACCGTCTCGTTGGCAAAGGTTCCTGAACCGTTGTTGATCAGCAAGAGCGTCTGCCGGTTGAAGTCCTGACCGAGCAAGAGGTCGAGGTCACTGTCGCCATCGACATCGCCAAACTCCGCGCTACGGAAGCAACCCGTTATGCCTGCCACACGTGCATCGGTCTGATCGCTGAAGACTCCCGCACCGTTGTTGATATAGATCCGGGGCTTCAGGAGCGCTCCGAGAGAGCTGTACCCCTGTCCATTCGCGAAGCACATGTCGAGATCGCCATCACCGTCGATGTCCGCGACGCCGATCTGATTCGTGTACTCGGCTTGGACTGGAAAACGAGTGGTCGTCTGATCGACGAATTGAATCTGAGCTTCCGCGACGCAGGCGACCGCGAGAGGCATCAGGACGACAAGAGTGGTGGAACGGGGAGTCATCGTTCTCGGAAACTTATCACCGATCCAGACAAAATCGAGGGAGAAAAGCGAATTCCTCGGATTGAACCGTACGAAACCGATGCACGCAGGCGATTAACGGCGTCTTCGAGCCTTCACGAAGCTGCGATTGGGCTGACGCGAGGCTTCTCGAGCCACCTCTGCCGTTCCGCCATTCGAGCCCTTCTGCATCTGCGAGTTGAGATGCCGAACTCGTTGCCTCGTGACGAGGACACCTTGGACTCCCCCTCCTTGCAGATACGCGGATGCCGCCGAGTTTTCCTCCGAAAAGAATCCATCGAATGTGATCGTGCTCGTCGCGACATCGATGGTGATCCCGGAAACTCCCAGGTCCGAAATCAGCGAGACAACTGCGTCGACCCGCTCGTCGGTCATGGCGACGCCGGCAGCGATCAGCGACGCGAGTGCGCGCGTTGTCGTGATGTGAATTGGCTCGTTCAGTCGACGCATGTCGACGACGGCTTGAATCGCGGGCTCCATCTTGTCTCTGGTGAGGAGCTTCACTTCGAGTCGCTCTCCATTGAGCATGAATGACCGAGTCGCGATGTTGGCAAGAGCGACCGCGAGAGCGCGACCCGTCGCCATATTCCCTTGTGAATAAGGATCTGATTGATCGCGTGTGCGTTCCTCGTCGGAGAGCAACTTGTCAATCGAACCACCCTCGCCTCCTGCGGGGACCGTCAGTGCGCGAACGCCCATTTCGTGCAGCAACCAAAGGGGCGCCTGAATCGGCGGATCGGTCGGCGCGATCCCCTTGGAGAGCCCCTGCGCGATCACCGCGCCGATTGAAGGAACGAGCGATTGTTTCGTCGCGATCATCGGAACAAGCGCTTGCGCGAGTGCGCCGAGGGTCTGCTGGCTCTGAAGAGTCAACTCGACTTTCGCGTCATTGAGGATCATCGAAGGCATGCAAGAAGCCTAGCGGTTTCGTACCGTGCACGCATGATTTGGACCACTGCGCTTGCGCTGACGATCTCTTTCGTTTCTGCGGGGGCGTCGCCGCCTCCGGTCGCACCAGACTTCGCATGGTGGACGGAAGCTCGATTCGGGATGTTCGTGCACTGGGGCTTGTACAGCGAGGCTGGCAGTGTCTGGAAGGGAAAGTTTCTTCCTGGTTGGAGCGAGTGGATGCTGAATCGAAAGAAGATTCCACCGGACGAATATCACGCGGAACTGACCCCGAGATTCGATCCTGTTGATTTCGACGCGGATGCGTGGGTGCGCGCCGCCAAGGACGCTGGGATGAAGTACATCGTCATTACGACGAAGCACCACGAGGGATTCGCGCTCTGGCCGAGCGCGGCAGGCGAGCAGGACATCGCCACGACGCATTTCGGCAAACCAAAGTCGCAAGGCGGTCGAGAGCGCGATCCACTTCGAGAACTCGCAGATGCGTGCAAGAGGCACGGAATCAAACTCGGCTTCTACTACTCGCTGCTCGACTGGTCGCACCCCGACTACTTGCCCAGACGCGAGTGGGATACTCGTTCGATCGATGGAGCCGAGTACCCGCGCTACACCACGTACATGCGCGCCCAAGTGAAAGAACTGCTCGATGGGCGTTACGGCGAAATCGCAGTGCTTTGGGGAGACGGCGATTGGGAGCACGGCGCGCGCGAACACACGAGTGACGAGATCGTGGCGATGGCGAGGGCATTGCAACCGGGGATACTCGTCAATGATCGATGGTCGCAACCGGGCGACTATGCGACGCCAGAAAACAAGATCCCCGATGCCGGTCCTGCTCGTCCATGGGAGACCTGCATGACACTGAACAATTCCTGGGGATACGCCAGAGATGACCACGAATTCAAGAGTGCGGCCGCCGTCTTGCGAAATCTCGCGGACATCGTCTCCAAGGGAGGCAACTACCTCTTGAACATTGGTCCCGATGGCAAGGGGCGAATCGATCCCGAATCGATGTCCGTACTTTCATCGATCGCGCTCTGGATGAAGACACACTCGACTTCCATCCACGGCAATGGGCGCGCGCCGTTACCAGTTCCCGAATGGGGAAAGTGGACGATGGCGCAGAGCGACGAGGGCACCGCGACCCTCAATGCTCATCTCTTTTCAGCACCGAAGGGCGGAGTGATTCAGCTCGCAGGAGTGATGGACGAGCCGCTCTCGATCCGCGTTCCTGGCAACGAATTTGCGGTCGGCAAGGATTCCCTTCGACGCGACGGCGCTGACTTGCTCGTTCAACTCAACGCTGATGCTCTCGAAGCGATCGGCAAAGCTTCAACCGTCGACACGACTCCCCACGCAGTGATCGAAGTCGAGTTTGCTTCGATGCCACGCGTTCTCACTGCGCCAGAGATTCTTGGCGACGATTCGATCTTCGTCGATGGAATCGTCCTACGACTTTCGCCACCGCCGGCTGGCGCTGTCATCCATGTCACGACCAACGGATCGATGCCGACACTTGAGACACCGCCACTCGTTCGCGACGGACAGCGCGGATACTCCGTTGCTCTCACTCGATCGGCGACGGTTCGCGCACGAGCGAGCTGGAATGGCCAGCTGAGTTCGGCGGAAACCACTCGCAGGGTCGATCAAGTTGAACTGCTTCCCGCGTCGGTCTGCGATGCCCTGGGAGCTAGCGCCAAATCGGGACTCATCGCGAAGATCCTGCTCGGCGAGTTTGAAGTCGTTCCGGGCTCAAAGGATTTCGACGCCGTGATTGACTTGGCGCGAGTCGATTCGATCCGAATTCCCGAAAACGCTCCGCTCGATCGATACGCGGTGCAGATTCGCGGCGTGATCGAAACACGATTGCCGGGTGTCTATCGCTTTGAGATTTCAAGCGACGACGGGAGCGAATTGTGGATCGATGGTCGTCTCGTGATCGACAACGGAGGACTCCACGGTGCCACTTCCAAATTCGGCGACATCGCGCTCGCTGGTGGATGCCACGAGATCGAAGTTCGCATGTTCGAGTCGGTGGGTGGAGAAGCACTCTCGCTGCGTTGGAGGGTGCCATTCGAAAGCGATTTCACTGCGATTCCCGCGAAAGCGTTTCGACGGTCGTTGGGTCAGTGATTTGTTGGCTCGAGCGTGATCGCGCGAAGGTTCATCACCGCGGATCCTGCCTTCGAAAGTGGCTTGACCGCGATCGTTTGCGATCCCCGAGGGCAATCGATCGTCCCAAGGTCGATCGACTTGAAATCGCACCAGCTCGACCCGGAGACGACTTGTCCTACGACTGACGAACCCGCGCTGACGGCTCCATCGACGGAGATCTGAAAGCGACTGCCTCCCTGGTTGGGCTCCGCCGCAATCTCCGCCAGAACGCGGTACTTCCCGGCGCTCACGACGCGAATCGGCCAACGCGCTTCTCCGTCGAGATCCGTCCAGTATCCGAGGTTGTCACACTTTTCTTCAAATCGAACCGTCCCAGATAACTGCGCATCGCGCGCCGTGAGAATCCATTTCCCAGTCGCATCGGCGGTCAGCGCGTAGGGGACAACGACGGGCGCACCCGTGATATCGACTGCGATCACACTGCTCACAGCATCAGGAGCATTCGCAGGAACGGTGATCGTCCAACCATCCGCTGTGCGTGTCGCATGCGATACGAATGATGTCGCACCAAGAAATCGCACATTCGTTATCTCGTTGCCGAGCCCTGGAATGAGAAGCGTCGCTGACTTGCCCTCAATCGATTTAGGCCACTCAAAGACCTGGAAGTAGAGCCGATTCTTCCCTTCTGGAAGCGCCTTTCGCGTGCATCGACCCCAAGGCAAGCGCACGAACGGGCTCGCGGTTGTTCCATAGATCGAGTCGCCGTTGGTCTCCATCCACGATCCAATGCGCATGAGTCGATCGATCGATGCCTGCGGAATCTGACCATTTGCCTGCGGACCGACATTGAGCAGAAAATTCCCACCTTTGCTGGCGATGTCACAGAGCATGCGGATCATCTCGTCAGCGCTTTTCCAATGGTGATCGTCACTCTTGAATCCCCAAGTGTCGTTCATCGTCATGCATGTTTCCCAGTCGCCGGAGATCCCGGTCGAAGGGATTTCCTGCTCCGGCGTTCCGTAATCGCCCGCCCAATCTCCAGCGCCATTCATCCCAGCCATTCCGGATCGTCCTTTGTCAACGCGATTATTGATGATGATGTCAGGATCGATCGATCGCACAAACTTCGCCAGGTCGAGACCTCGTTCATGGGTCCACGATTCTTCCCACTCACCGTCGAACCAGAGAATTCCGATTTTTCCGTACTTGCCCGATATGAGTTCTCGAATCTGCTCCTTCATGTATCCGACATAACGATCGAAGTCCGAGTCTTCGGACTTGCGCGGGTCCCACTCTCGGTGCGGCACATACTCGGCGTGAGTCCAGTCCATGATCGAGTGATAGAAACAGAGTTGGATCCCCCCACGCTCGCATGCGCGCGCGAGTTCGAGCAGGATGTCGCGCTGAAACGGCGATCCCATCGAGTCGTAGGTCGTCGTGCGCGAATCCCACAATCCAAATCCATCGTGGTGCTTGCTGGTGATGACGATGTACTTCTGCCCGGCGAGCTTCGCGATGCGTACCCACTCGTCTGCGTCGAAGTCAACGGGGTTGAATTGCGACTGAAGTTTCATGTACTCGAGTGGCTGGATCTTCCCCGTCTGGAGAATCCACTCGCCCGCGCTCGGCACTTTTTTCCCCTGCCACTCGCCCGCAGGAATTGCGTAAAGCCCCCAGTGAATGAACATCCCGAATCGCGCATCGCGAAACCATCCCATGCGCCGATCGAGATCCGTCTGTACCGGCTTGGGCGCGGGAGTTGCGATCGGAGCCGATGGTGATTGAGCGAGCGTCGCGATCGAAAGTGTCGCGACGGAAGTGAGTGCCACGACGATTGATGAGTTTCGCACGCTGCCAAGTTACCGCGCGGGCGCGGCTGGTGAATCGGCTGAGCGGAATGCCTGCGCCAGCTGATTGAAGCTGTGCGATCCAACGAGCGTCTGCGCAAGCGTTCCATCGCGGCGAATGACAAAGATCGTTGGAATCGTGGTGACGAGCGAGAATGGCTTGGTCATTCCGCGTGGCGCTGCCACCATTGGATAGTGGATCTTGTTCGAAACGAGGAATTTCTCGATCGTGGACTTCGACTCTTTCGACACGCCGATCACGACAACATCATCTGGAAACGCTAGGGCGAGCTTGTCGAGATGTGGAATCGTCGCGCGACATGGCGCGCACCAAGTCGCCCACATATCGATGAAGGCGACCTTTCCCTTTAAGGTCGCAGGCGTGAGCTCTCGTCCATCGAGTGCCGTAAATGCGTACTGAGGTGTGTTCGGTTGAGCCGGAGTGAGTGGCTTCGCCGGGGGTATAGCCGGGGGTATAGCCGGGGGTATAGCCGGGGGTATAGCAAGCGGAGCGATGGGCGCCGGAGTGACCACTGTTTCCAGTGGCACCGATGCCGTCGCCGGCGAGAGTCGCGGAGTGCGCTGCATATCCATCGCAAAGAGGATCGACGCCGCGAGCACGGCGAGTCCCGCGACTGACATCGCAATGAGTTTCACGACTTTCGATCCGGTCGGCTGCATATGCGTCTTATACTCGCTCAGCGTGATCGAATCGAGTCAGCAACCATCAATTGGATCAGATCGTCGATGGCTGACGCTCATTGCCATGACCGGGTCACTCTCTATGATCATGCTCGATTCGACACTGCTCGGTGTTGCGCTCCCGAGCATTCAGCGCGATTTGGCATTCGACGATTCCGCACGAGCGTGGTCTGTCAATGGATACCTGCTCGCCATGGCATCGTGGGTCGCGCTCGGCGGACGGATTGGTGATTGGATGGGGCGAATCAACGCATTTCGGCTCGGGATGCTGGGCTTCGCGCTCGCGTCCGTCGCCTGCGCGCTTGCGCCGAGTGCGTGGGTCTTCGTGACTGCGCGCGTGATGCAAGGAGTGTGTGCGGCAACGATGCAACCAGCGAGTAGCGCGATCGTCATCGACATCTACCCACCAACCCAACGGGGGCGTGCCATGGCGACCTACGCCGGGATTTCCTTGCTGTTTCTCGCGGGGGGACCGCTCATCGGTGGCGCACTCGTTCAGATCGCGTCATGGCACTGGTGTTTCTGGCTGAATGTTCCGATTGCGCTGGGATCGATCGCGCTCACGCTAACACTCGACATGAAATCGGTCCGAAGCGCGAAGCGTGTGACCGATTGGATTTCAGTCGTGCTGTTGCTCGCTGGGACTCCACTCTTCGTCAGTGGACTGCAAGAGGTCGGGATTCGTGGAGTGGATGCGGGATGGGCGTGGATCCAACTTCTGGTCGGGGCGGGATCGCTCGCGCTGTTCGCACGGAGGCAGTCGCGACTCATCCAGCCAACAATCGACTTACGCCTCTTTCGCGACCGAGGACTGCTCGCGTGCGCGTTTCTTCTCTTCTGCTTTCAGTTCATCAATGTCGGACAGGGAATCTATGGTTCGCTCTACTTGCAGAGCGTCCTCGGCTTCACGCCACTCGAGGCTGGTCTCGGAACACTTCCGCTGCTGGTCCCTGCCCTTGTGGTCATCCATTTCGCCGGACGGATGTACGACCGGCGAGGACCGAGACGGCCGATCATGATCGGCGTTTGCTTTGTGCTCGCTGGGACGATCATCGAGACCTGCGGCATCTTCGCGATGAGTTATCCAATCCTTGCCATCGGCATGGCGGTGCTTGGAACGGGGTGCGGGTTTGCGATGAGTCCTGCAAACGCAGAGTCTCTCGCTCGAGCACCCGCGAGCCAGCGTGGTGAAGCGAGTGGACTGGTGCAGATGATGCGGCAATTCGGCGCGACGATCGGCATCGCACTCTTCGTGCTTGCGATGTATGGCATCAATCGATCAGCGGCGAATGAGATCGGGTTTGGATTCGCGCTCCACGCCATCATTGCGCTCGTCGCACTCGGCGTGGCGTGGAGATTCGTTCACTCTTCGACACCCACCACCTGATCCGCGGCAATGCTCAGGCGGACTGCCTTCCCTGCAAAACTGGTGGCGTGTGGATTGACTTCGAAAACTTTCATGCGCTGACCATTCACATCGACAATGTGCTGCGCATACGCGCCGAGATAGACCGACTCGATGCATTTCCCACGCAGAATCGTTTCGCCGCTCGTTGCCACGGCAAATGCGCCACCGGGCGCGTGAGCTGTCGAGGTCTCTTCCGACATCAGAATCGCCTCGGGTCGAATCGAGAGTGACATCTTTCCGCCGGCGCGCAGAGGCGCGGGAATGTGAGCGCGCAGAATTCCAATCGGTGTCACGACACTTCCGAATCCGTCCGAGCCGCATGCGCCTTGCATATCGCCAGCGACGAAATTTGTCTCGCCGATGAACCCTGCAACGAATCGAGTCCGCGGTCGTTGATAGATGTCGCGCGGCGCACCGAGCTGCTCAAGCCTCCCTGCATTCATCACCGCGACCTGATCTGCCAACGAAAGCGCCTCGTGTTGATCGTGCGTCACATAGATCATCGTGATCCGCAATTCGTTCGAGATCCGGCGAATCTCCGCGCGCATCTCAAGCCGCAACTTCGCGTCGAGGTTGGACAGCGGTTCATCGAGCAAGAGCAAGTCTGGCCGAAACGCAATTGCCCGTGCCAGCGCGACGCGTTGTTGCTGTCCACCCGACAACTGGTTGGGAACGCGATTCGCATATTGGCTCATGCGAACGAGTTCGAGCGACTCACCGATTCGCTTCTTCTTGTCGCTCTCAGGCATGCGCCGGACATCGAGTCCGAAGCCGACATTCTGCGCGACCGTCATGTGTGGCCAGAGCGCGTAGTTCTGAAAGACCATTCCCGCATTTCTTTTTTCGGGTGGAAGTGTGGTGACATCGCGGTCGCCGAAGAAGATGCGCCCTGCGGTGGGTTCGACGAATCCGGCAATCATCCTCAGGATCGTTGTCTTCCCGCAACCAGACGAGCCGAGGAGGAAAAAGAGCGACCCAGCAGCCACATCGAGAGTGACATCTTCGACCGCGACCGTCTGATCGAACGTTTTTCGGATGTGGGACAGGCGCAGACTGGTCACGAACGAGAGGATAGTGAAGGGTTCGATTGCGCGTCCGCAAGCCGTACCATCGTCGCCTTGATGCCCGCCGCCCTCGAACATCTTCGTAACTTGCAGAAGTGGCGTGGTCCGAAAGGGCGTATCGCAATTCCTCGCGATTCGATCCGAGGAGATGTTTCACATCTCAAGCTGAGCGTCGAACGTCACGCGCAGCGATTCGGCAATGCCGCCGAAATCTGGGAGCGATTCATCCCGGAGGCTCTTCGTCGCGAGACCAGACTTTCGGGGCTCTCAGCCGGCGTCTTAACAATTGTGACGGGGTCATCTGCGACGAGCTACACGCTGGATCGGATGTTGCGCGGCGGGATCGAGGCAGAAATCCGAACCGCGAGTGCCGGCAAGATCACGCGTATTCGAATGCGTGTCGGCCAAGTCAGCTCGTAACGCGCGAAGCGGGCGATCCACCGGTCCAATCGGCTGGCAGCGCGCACGGTTTCCCGGATCTGTCAAGACACGCGAGTGTCGTCTCGCCGATCACAAGTTCTTCAACGCCACGGAGCAATCGATACGAGTGTTCGATTTTCACGTGACCAACATCGCGCACAGTCGTTTCGAGAATGAGGAGTTCGTCGTACTTCGCGGGCTTGCGGTAGCGGACATCAAGTCGGGTCACCGCGAGAAAAAACCCCTTGGCTTCCATCTGGGCATAGTTCGATCCCGTTGCGCGCAGAAGTTCAGTGCGCCCCATCTCGAACCAGATGGGATAGACCGTGTGATGGACGACTCCCATCGGATCGCACTCGCAGTACCGGACGCGAATTTCGATTCGGTGAGTCGCTGTCATGACTCCTCTATATATCAGATCAACCTCCCTTACTTCCCAACACAGAATCTTGCGAACAACGCGGCGAGCACATCATCTGGCGTGCGATGCCCCGCGACAATTCCAAGCGCATCGAGTGCGCCACGCAAGTCCGAGGCGATGACTTCCGCTGGCTCGGCAGATCGCCGACCCGCATGCGCGCACACCTGCGCCGCTTCTCGCGCACTCGCGAGTCGTTCTTGCGCATGCGCAATCGCATCTCGATGTCGAGCAAGCAGAACTGGCGCATGCCGCGCACCGCCCACCCATCCGCGCTCGTCCACTGCGACCGTGAGAGCTTCGCGCAATGCTTCGATTCCTTCGCCAGTAACGGCACTTGTCAGCACGCCCCCGTGTGCCTGAGCCGCAGCTTGACTGACTTGCCCATCAGCTGAATCGGACTTCGTCCAGACTGTGATGACTCTGGCGAGAGCCTTGGCGCCAACGAGTGCCGTCGCCCCTGCGGTCACTGGCACGCAGTTCAATTGGATTGTCGCAGCTGCAAGAGACGCATGCGCGAGATCCTGCATCTGCTGGGCAAGCGCACTCTGCGGGTCTTCGATTCCGGGAAGGTCGACGAGCATCGCCTCGCGACCTCGATTGAGTTTCAGCGGCTCGGCAATTGCATCACGCGTCGAACCGGCGTGAGGCGACGCCACCACGCGCTCGTGCCCAAGGAGCGCATTGAACAAACTCGACTTGCCAGCATTCGTCGCCCCTCGCAGAGCGATCACCGGAAGCGCACGCAGTGACTCTTCAGGGGTCGTCCCATCGATCCCCGATTCGAGTTCTCGTTGGATCGTTGCGAGCGCTCGTGCGAGATCACTCGCCTCGATCGCGACAACATCTTCTTGATCGCTAAAGTCGATCCCCGCCTCAACGAGTGCGAGAAGCCCCGTCACGTCCTCAGCCGCCTTTGACGCAAGCTGCCCGACTCGTCCCCCGCGCAGTTGCCGTGCCGCGTCCAACTGTGCATCGGACTCTGCGCTGATCGAGAGTGCGATCGATTCGGCATCGTCGAGGTCGAGCGTGCCGTTGAGAAAGGCGCGCGCACTGAATTCTCCAGGAGTCGCTCGCCGTGCGGTCGCCGTGCCCCGCGATTGGTCGCACATCGAATCAACGACTGCAGTGAGGAGCGTTTGATGACCGACCATGACAAGTTCCACTGTGTCTTGTGCTGTAAAGCTGCGGGGCGACATCATCACCAATGCGAGCGCGGGAAATTCGACCCGCTCGCCTGCGATGGACGTCGACAATCGCACGACCTGCACGCCACGACGTTTGATGATTTCCCCGTGGGCGAGTCGCTGACTGACGATCCTCACTGCGTCATCGCCACTCACGCGCACGATGCCACGCAACGCAACGCCCGGCGGCGACGAGATCGCGACGATTGCGTCCGTTGCGCTAGCAATCGCGGGCCAGTGCACGCCTATCCCCGATCTTTGAACTTCTTGCCCGTTTGTTTCTTGTCCTGCGCGCGCTCCAACGCTCTTTCGTACATGCGACCGATCGCATCTCGTGTCTTCGATTTCTTCACGACGATGGGTTGACCGGCGGTCTCTTCGATGAATTTCCGAACGCGCTTGCTCTCCCAGATACCCACAAGAGTCGAAGTCATGATGTACAGCGTCAGCCCCGAGGGCGCGGCGTACAGCATCAATGGAAACATGATGACAGTCATGACACGCATCATCTTCTGCTGCTGGATTTGTTCTGGAGTCTGCTGCGTCGATGGTGGTGGGGCCATGTACTTCTGCTGGATATAGAAGACTGCTCCCATCAGCAGTGGGATGACATTGATACTTGTCAGAGTGAAGATGTAGAGATCGATCGGTGTCGGCAGCGGGATGAACCGATCTTGCGAGCTCAAATCACCGAGAAAGTTCCACCCGCCGAACTGCTGAAAGATTCCGAAGAAAGCCGGTTGCTGTCGCAGTTCGAATGCCAGATAGAGCACTGCGTACAACGCCATCCAGATCGGCATCTGTAGGAATGTTGGCAAAAATCCGCCGATGCATCCGACCGGATTCACGCCCTTCTCCTTATAGAGACGCATCTGTTCCTGTTGCATGCGCTTGGGATCGTCGCCGTACCTCGCCTTGAGTGCGTCGAGCTCGGGCTTCATCTCTGCCATTCCCTTGGTGAGTCGCATCATCTGTACTTGCGACTTCTTGCTGATCGGATGCAAGATCAGTCGAACGACCAGCACGAGAACGATGATGGCAAGTCCCCAGTCGAAAACGATATAGTCATGAATGAAGTCGAGAAAAATCACCATCTGATTCGCGAGCCATGCAAATGTGCACCACGAACAGCAACCACCCATGGAATAGACGATGAGTCCGGACATCTCGAGCGCGCTATAGGGTGGAACGCTTGTGAGAATAGATCGATCGAGTGGACCCGCGAAGATCCCCATCGAAAAGTCCGTCGACTTCCCCGGTGCAACGGTGCGCTGTGGAGAGTAGAGAACCGTGAAAAGCGTTGGTTCCGCCTTTGGATCCGACAGGCTTGGCTCGCCCATTGATGCGCGGATGAATTGAACCGATTCCGCCAGCGACTTGCTCGGCGCACCAGTTCCGAGCGGTGTCATCGGCGCGTGGACCGCCAGCGAAAAATATCGGTTCGTCGTTCCGAACCAGCTGAGATGAAAATCCTGGTCCGCCTGCAACTCGTTCGGCCAGACATCAAACTTCCCCGCGTCGACACTCTTTACGACGTCCGCGCGTTCGAGCATCGCGTCGTGCGTGATCACGGATGACTGCGCTGGATCGCGACGCACGCTCATCAAGTATCCAAACTGCAATCGACGAATATCCATCATCTCGCCCGCGACACGGGTCAGATCGCCCGGTCCGTACTGCAGAATGCCGACTTGTCGTGGCGTGCTCGACAAGTTCTCGACCGTCTGCGTAAGCGTGATGTCGTATCCCGCTCCTTGCGTCGGCGTCACCGTGAATGATCTGCGAATTCTCAGCGTGGCCGTTCCCGCGTCATCATCAATTATCGCTTCGAATTCTCCCGCCGCTCGCTCTGCCCAGACGGATCCAAAGAGTGAAATGAGCTGCCCGTCGACTTCGACCGAATGAGCCGCGAGCATCGGAACATTCCAAGTCCCAATCGTTCCGACTGGAGTGAGAACATAGCGGTCACTCTCGGCAGGCATCGGCGGAATCTTGTCGGCGCCGGTCGCAACCGCCGTGGCGTGCCGGATCGCGGCGACGCGGTCGACTGCATGCACCCAGAATTCGCTGAAGGCGATCCGATCGATGCCTGCTCCGGTCGAAGAAAACTCGATGGTGAATCTGTCCTTAGCTGGATCGAGCGATCCGAGGATCGCTGGCTTCGCGGCAACCGTCACCGCTCGTGCCTTCAACTTCGATGGTGCTGCAACTTGGTTCGGCGCGACCGGCGCAATCGGTTGCGCGACCACTTGCGCGTCCGGTTGCGAGACCGCCGTCGTCGCTGGGGTGGATTCGACTGCTTGCCGCGACTTCGCCGGTCCTTTTCCACTCATCACGAGGGCCACGATCGCTGCCGCCAGTGAAAGGACCAGCAATGTCAACAGTACTTTTCGTGTGCCCTTGTTCATATTCGTTTACTCATAGTCCCTTGCTCAAAATCCCACTCGGCCTATCGCCCTTGCAATAGTCGTTCGCCGAGCCAGTCATTCAAATCGTCGATTGCCTTGATCCTTTCGACCGTTCGCTCGATGTCGTATTCCAGTCGAATGAACTGGACCGATAGTGGTTCGAAGTTTTCGCCCGTCTCCAGAATCGCGTAGGAGGCGCGGGGGTCGAGGTCACGCGGTTGCCCAACCGATCCTGGATTCACGATTACTGGATCTTGCGACGCAAACTTATACATGCCATCGGTCATCTCCGAGGCGGGAAGAAAGTCGGGGTCATCGGTGAATACTCCCGGCACATGTGTGTGGCCGACGAGACAAACGCGCGAGGGCTTGATGCGCGCAAAGATGTCGCGGATCTTCTTGCTGCTGTTCAGCGGGTCCTCTGGAAAGATGTACTCATTGATCGGTCGCCGTGGCGATCCGTGCACGCACAGGAAGGGACCAAAGACAACACGCACCCGCAACTGCCCGAGAAAATCCCATCGCCGAACTGCTTCGTCGCTGTCATATGTTCCGTTGGTTGGTTGACTCTGCGACTGCCCTTCCTCGGACTTCGGCGGTTCCAATTGCCTTCGGGTCCAGTATGCGGCAGCTTCCGCAGATGCGTTGAAGTTCGTCGGTTCGTAGAGCACCCCAAAGTCGTGGTTCCCCATCAAACTCCACTCACACCGCGTCGCCACTAAGTCCACGCACTCCTTCGGATCGGGCCCGTACCCAACGATGTCGCCGAGCGAAAGGATGCGATCGACCCCCCGTTGATCAATGTCCGCCAGCACCGTTTCGAGTGCCGAAAGATTCGAGTGGATGTCGCTGATGAGTGCCGTTCGCATTGGATTTCACGCTCTGAGTGGTCACAAAGAGAGGGATGGGGATACTAGCAAACCGCCTCGATCGATCGCAGCTACGGCCCGATCCAACTCGGCTCAGGGAGGCTGAAGTAGATCGCTAGAATCACCCCCCCTATGGCACAGAGCAAGCACTACGACCTCATCGTGATCGGCGGCGGACCAGGCGGATATGTCGGAGCGATTCGCGCAGCGCAAATGGGGATGACGGTCTGCTGCATCGAGCGCGACAAGCTCGGCGGAGTCTGTCTCAATTGGGGGTGCATCCCGACGAAGGCACTCCTGCACAATGCGGAGCTCTATGTCGAAGCAATTCGGCACGGCGCGACATGGGGAATCGAAATCAAACCAGAACATGTCAAGGTCGATTGGAGCAAGGTCATCGGTCGAAGCCGAGGGATCACGACCCAGTTGAACAACGGCGTCGCGTTCCTCTTCAAGAAGAACAAGATCGATCACCTCGTCGGTCACGCGAAGATCGTTGCGGCAAAGACGGCGGCGGGTCCGTGCAAGGTCGAGGTGCGAAAGTCCAACGGAACTTATTACAAAGGCTCTGGAGAAGGCGATGCACAGGTCGTCACTGCCGACCGAGTGATGATCGCAACTGGCGCGGCTCCGAAGCAACTGCCGTTCGCGCCGTGCGATGGCAAGACGATTATCTCTAGTTATGAGGCGATGAATCTTCCTGCGCAGCCCGCGTCGATGCTCATCATCGGATCGGGGGCAATCGGCATGGAGTTCGCTTACTTCTACAACGCGTTCGGCACGAAGGTGACGGTCGTCGAGATGCAAGATCGCATCCTTCCGATCGAAGATGACGACATCTCGGCCGCGGCGACCAAGACTTTCACCGCTCAGGGGATGAATCTGCGCGTCGGCACGAGCGTCAAGGCGATCGAGAAGAACGCCAAGGGCGCGAAGGTCACGCTCTATGAGATCAAGGACGAAAAGAAGATCGAGACCATCGAGGTCGAGGTTGTGCTTGTCGCAATTGGTGTCGGAGCGCGCTTCGAGGGATTGTTTGATCCATCACTTGGAATTCGCATCTGCGATTCCGGACCGGCGAAGGGACACATCTGGACCGATTACCGCGATACGCCAGAACCGAAATACCAGACGAGCGTCGCGGGTATCTATGCCATCGGCGATGTCGTCGGGCCGCCCTGGCTCGCACATGTGTCGAGCGAAGAAGCGATCGCGTGCGTCGAGCGAATGAATGGTCATCACACGCTTGGCGTCGATTACGCGTCGATTCCTGGGTGTACGTATTGCAATCCGCAGATCGCCTCGATCGGAATGACCGAGCGAGAGGCGAAGGCGAAGGGACTGAAGTACAAGATCGGCAAGTACTCGCTGAAGGCGCACGGCAAGGCGATCGCAGTCGGCGCGACGGACGGGCTCGTCAAGCTCATCACGAGCGATCCGTATGGCGAGATCCTCGGAGCGCATATCTTCGGTGAGGACGCGAGCGAACTGATCGGCGAACTCGCGCTCGCAAAACGACTTGAGGCAACGGTCGAGGACATCATCTCGACGGTTCACGCGCATCCAACGATGCACGAGGCAATTCACGAAGCTGCGCTTGCAGCCGAGGGTCGCGTCATTCATGGATAGACGAACTGCAGCTCTCATTTCGCGGCGCATTCACTCGATAGCGAACTCCCCGCACGAACGAGATCATGCGGGGAGCGCCATTGGTCGACAACATCACAGGCGGTGATTTGTGTCGACAGTGATTTATCGCCGCGGAGCCAGTGCCCCGCGCGCGGGTTAGGAATCCTTCTTTGCGGGATCGCTGTTCTTCTGGAGCCAATTCAGATACATGCAGCGGACGGCCCGTTCCTGAACGGTGTGCATCCACATGCGACCAAACTCGGCATCCATGAAGTCCACGAACCCCTGCGGATACATCTGCGCCACGACACTTCGCTGGCGACTGCGCGGTGGCGTGCCCTGCGCGTTCGGCGCGAGGACAGAGACCGCCATAACCGATGCCAACAACAGCATCACGGCTCGAAGCGCGGTCGTTGCGATCGATGCGCGACTTGAAGAATGATTTCGCTTGTAAATACTTCTCATGGGAATCTCCTTCTGCCTTTCAGGCGTTGTGCAGAGCACGGGAACTCTCCAGTATTCGCCATCCAGTCTCGCGGAACGACGGAAAACGACCCATCGTCCCGGTCACGGTGCGAACATCCTCGTCATCGAGTAGCCACTCGGTCGAATATCCAAGCGATTCGTTCATCCGCTGACGGCGCAGATGCTCGAATGTGAAGGCACGCTCGCGCATCGACCAGTTCTCCATTCGCTCCGCGATCTCGGAAGTCTTGTTCGAGAAGATCGCCATGTGACGATGAAGCTCTGGACCACTCAATCCCCGGAGCGCGACATTGCAACCGAACACTGCCCACCAACCATAGCTCTCGAGCCAATCACCGGGTGGATAGTTTGCGACATCGACGACCTGATCGAGTCCGACGGAGAGAGCCTCCGCGGCGCAGATCGGATCGACAATGCCGAGCGCCGCATTGCACTCGATGATCGCTCCGGTGCAGGTGTTTGCGACTCCTGCGTACGAAGGATCGTCGAATTCCGTCGCGAGTGCTCCATAGGACTCCATTGCGATTTGAAGGTCCGCCTTCGCTGCCTCCGCGTGGACATTGCCACTGAGTGGATCCGTTTCGATGAGCCGTCGCTGCGACTGCCCACGCACATAGTGTCCAAATGCGCAAACGACCCGCTCGGTACGACTTTGCGCAACACGCACCTGGAATCGTTGGACGAGCCCGTTTGCTACGGCGCACGCCTCGACGAGATGCCAGAGCGCGTAGTGCGCATTCGCAAGATTCACTTCGAGAATCATGCGGACATGCGATGGAACCTCCGGTTCGGAAAGCCCGCGCTGCAAGGCCGCGAGAGCCTTCGTGTACCGGCCGAGTCCGTCGTAGGCACCTGCGAGGCGATTCGCTGCAGTCGCACGCTCGCTCCCAGTATGGGCTGCGAGGAAGAGCGCTCGTGCAAGCTCGGTCATGCGTCGATACTCCCCAGCACGGTGTGCTTCGATTGCTTCGCGGTCGAGCACGGCGAATCCCCGCTCTGCGATCTTTTCAATCTGCTCGTACGACTCTGCCTCGTCGCGCCAAATGCCTTCGGCGACATCGCCTACTTCCCAGTCGAGCGCCTCTGCGAGCCCGACCACAAGATCAAGCTTTGGATTTCCGCTTTCGGGCACGACCTTCGATGGCTCGCGCCCGAGTGCCTGTGCCGTTTGGACTTTCGTCCACCTTCGGTAGATGCGTGCGAGATCGACAAACTGACTGACTCGATCCCGACGGACTTCGTCTCGAGACATGGATACCCCACTTTCTCGCGGACTCCGGGTCCGAAACCGCCGCCTATGCACTGACATAAGGAGACAACTCTCCATTTCATTACCGAACTTCTAAAGATTTTCTGAAATGGCGGTCTTACCGGCAGAGAGCGCCCTCCGGAAGGCGTGATCTGCCCGCGAGGGTTGGGTACTTTGTCGTGATGAGCAACACCACTTCGACCGAGGCCACAGCGGGCACCCCTGCGCACTCGAATCCCGCCATCGACGCACTCGAGAAACAAATCGAGATCCTGAGGGGGAGTTGACCGCTCTGCGCAAATCCACTCATGACGGGCCGATGGGCGAACGGTTCCAGTACTGCGCAATCTAGGCGGCCGGGTTCATCGGATTCTCGCGCCACGTGCGGGAGCGATGTTCATTTGTGTTGGCTTCGCCAGATTCACCAGCGTCGCTCACGAAGCAGATTTCGCTTCGTGGATGGAACTTCCCCGTCGTCAGTGATCCTGGCACTGCCTTTGCGCACGACTGTGGATACGAGCCAAATCCCAGCGATGAATTCTGCTCGATCTGGCACATGTTCGACATGCTGAAAGATGGAGTCAAGGGATGGCAGCCAAAGAAGCCTGGCGAATGATCCATCCTCGCCGAGTGGGCGAATCCTTACACTCGGGCAATGGCTGAAGCGGATGGACATGATGCTCGCAGTGGATTGCTCCTAGTTCTCGCGGGACCGTCTGGTGTCGGCAAGACATCGATCGTGCACGAACTCCTCAAGAGATTTGGCGGATACTTCAGTGTCTCGGCGACCACACGGAGTGCTGGACCGGGAGAAGTCGATGGACGCGATTACAATTTCATCAGCGAGTCGGCGTTCCAGAAGTTGATCGACTCGAAGAGCTTTCTCGAACACGCCGAAGTCTTCGGCAAGTCGTGGTATGGAACCCCACGTGCGCCGGTGGATGCCGCGATCGCGCGAGGGCAACTCGCGATTCTCGACATCGATGTGCAAGGCGCCGAGCAGGTGAAGGCGCAGTGCCCGCAGATGTACGGTGTGTTCGTTCTTCCACCGAGCGAAGAGGAACTCCTCCACCGACTTCGCGCACGTGGCCGCGAAGACGAAGCGACGATTCAACGAAGGTTCGCGGCGAGCACACGCGAGATCGCGCGCGCGCGCGCTGGTAAGACCTTCAACGAGTTCATCGTCAACGACGATCTCACCAAGGCGATCGACACGATTTGCGGACTGGTCGCGGGGCGGATGGGTCAAGTCCCCCACAGTTAATTTTGGTGCCACAATCTTGCACTTCGATCATCGCCGAGAACAAAGTCGGTCGTGAAGTCCCCGTGTCAGATTCGCAATAACTGTTTCAGGCTCTGCGGTCGAATCGACCACGAGGTACTTGTCCGGCTGCTCGCGCGCTTGCTCGAGGTATCCCTCGCGCACTCGTCGGTGATAGTCGGCATCCTTCTGCTCCATGCGATCGAGCGCGCGCGACATTCTTCGCTGTGCAGTCGCCCAGTCCACATCGAAGACGACGACTAAGTCGGGCCACCGTCCACCGATGGCGATATCTCCAATCGCCAAGATGTCTGTGCGCGCCAACCCGCCAGCGCTGCCTTGATACGCAAGTGTCGAAGAAATGAATCTGTCCGCCAACACGAAGGCGCCACGTGCGAGCGCTGGCTGAATGCGCTCCTCGAACAATTGCGCTCGACTCGCCATATAGAGCAGCATCTCGCAGCGAGTCACCATCTCTGTGTTCGCAGGATCCAAGAGCACATCTCGAATCTTCTCGCCGATCTTCGTACCACCTGGCTCGCGCACCTCGATCGTTTCAACACCAGCTCCTCGTGCCGCGTCAGCGACTGCGCGAAACTGCGTGCTCTTGCCACTTCCATCGGGACCGTCGAAGACGACGAATTTCCCGGGAAGGTGTGTTGTCCATGCGGACGAGTCTCGCATAGCGACCGATGCTAGTCGCGCCGTCATGGTCGCCGAAAGTGTCATTGGCCGTCCGATTCGTTCGTCGAGTCCGTATCGATGTTCGCGTTGCCGTCAGGCAGACCGAGCTCTGGACCGATGATCGCCGATCCGATCCGAACGATGTTGGCTCCCGCCTCGATCGCCGCTTCGAAGTCGGCTGACATTCCCATCGAGAGCAGATCGAATGTCTTGCCACCCTGACCGCTTTGGCGAACATCGGTAAAGAGTTCAAAGGCTCGGTCGAAAGTCTTACGCGCTTCGACTGCGCCCCCTTCAAGTGGCGCCATGCACATCAGCCCGCGCACTCGAAGATTGACCATCGTGTCAAGTTGCTGCACAACATGCCGCACAGCTGCGCCCGTGATGCCGTGCTTGGATATCTCGCCCGAAACATTGACTTCGAGCAACACATCGATTGGCTGTTCGCGCCGTGCCGCTTGCACATGAATCTCTTCGGCGAGTCGAAGACTGTCGACCGACTGAATCAGCCGCGCCAAATCCACCGTCTTGCGCACCTTGTTTCGTTGAACCGATCCAATCATGTGCCAACGAACCTCCGGAGCGCTCCCTCGCAACTCGCGAAGTCGCACGAAGTGCTCGTCGATTTGCGCGGATCGCTGAATCAGTTGCTGAACTCGGTTCTCGCCGAAATCTTGGTGGCCGAACGAAATGAGTTCGCGAATCTGCTCGATCGTCGCGGACTTTGTCACGACCACGACCATGATTTGCTCAGGCTTGCGTCCGCTGCGCACAGCAGCAGCCGCAATTCGCGCGTTGACTGCGTCGTATCGTTCTCGAAGAGTTCCGTTCATCGTGCCAGTGTGGGCCGTTGCTTCCTGCATTGCCGAGACCTCCAATGATCCAAGCCTATCCGACACATCACCTCTGCGCGATATCCTCGCGCACGTGGCGAAAGCGCTTTCCAATACGCCGTGCGTGCTCATCGTTCGCGACGGGTGGGGACGAAATCCACACCGATCGCACGACTCGTTCAATGCGCTGGTTCTCGCCCGCACACCCGTGGACGCAAGACTATCTCTGGAGTACCCCACGGTTCTCATTCGCACCAGCGGAGAAGATGTCGGATTGCCAGTCGGTCCCGAAGGCCCGGTGATGGGGAATTCTGAAGTCGGACACCAGAACATCGGTGCTGGCCGAATCGTCGATCAAGAGCTCATGCGAATTTCGCACGCGGTTCTGGATGGTCGATTTGCGACGAATTCGACATTGCAAGAAGCTTTCCGACGAAGCAAAGTGACTGGGAAAAAGGTCCATCTCATGGGATTGGTCAGCGACGGACAGGTGCACAGCGATCTTTCCCACCTCCTCGCCCTCGTTGAGATGGCGCATGCATGCCAGTTTCCAGCGGATCGCCTCTTCGTCCAACTCTTCACCGACGGTCGCGACTGTGCACCGCAGAGCGCGAAGAAGTACATCAAAGCTCTCGAAGCGTCCCTTGCTCGAAGCGGTGGGCGGATCGCTACAGTGATCGGTCGCTTCTACGCCATGGACCGCGACCACCGGTGGGAACGCGTTCGATGCGCATGGGAATGCTTGCTTGGTCGAAGCGAACGGACCAGCACATCCGCTCTCGCAACCATTGACGCGCATTATGCAGCGCCACCATCTGCGACCCAAACAAGCGACGAGTTTGTGCCGGCGACACGCATCGCGGGAGTCGATGGAGCGATTTGCGATGGCGACGCGGTGATCTTTTTCAACTTTCGCGGAGACCGTCCGCGCGAGATCGTGAAGGCGTTCCTGTTCAACGAGCAAGACTTCCGAGCACTCCCCAACGGTGGCTTCGAGCGCGGCGAGATTCCGCGCGACTTGTACTTCTGCACGATGGCAAACTATGAACGCGGACTGCCGGTCCATGTTGTCTTTGAACGCCCCGCGAAGATGCCAGACATCCTGGGATCGTGGCTATCGACTCAAGGGCTTCGTCAATTCCGCTGTGCCGAGACGGAAAAGTTTCCGCATGTGACGTTCTTCTTCAACGACTACCGCGAGGAACCCTTCGATGGTGAATCGCGAGCCATCGTCGCGAGTCCACGCGATGTCGCAACATACGACCTGAAGCCCGAGATGAACGCCGCGGGAGTGCTCGCGGCCGTTCTTGGTCGGATTTCAGCGCCAGACTGCGAGGATGTGATCATCGTCAACTTCGCCAACTGCGACATGGTTGGCCACACAGGGTCGCTCCCCGCGGCGATCAAGGCCGTCGAGATTGTCGACGATTGCGTTGGGAAGATCACGGATGCGGTCCTCGCACGCGGCGGATCGCTCGTCATCACGGCAGATCATGGAAATGTCGAGCAGATGAAAGATCCCATCACTGGCGCACCGCACACCGCGCACACAAACTACGACGTACCACTCATTGTTGTGGGAGCGCACTTGCGAGGACGATCCCTTCGCTCAGGCGGTCGACTCGCCGACATTGCTCCGACGATGCTCGACATGATTGGACTGCCCATTCCTTCGGCGATGACTGGTCGCTCACTTATCCGATGAAACCGATGACGAGATCACAAAAGATTCTGGGCAAGCACGGAATTTTCTGTGTCGAAGCTGACTGGTTCGGACTCGTGCGACCAATGTCGATGCGTCCCGTGCTCGACTTGATGGAATCGAGCGACGCTCGCATCCCGTATGTCCTGCGCGATGTCGTCACGCGCGCCGAAATCGAGTTCTATTTACGCCGTTCATTCCAGACGCGATACCGACGCTTTGACATCCTCTGGTTTGCGATTCACTCTCGCCCAGGCGAATTGCTCCCTGGCGACATGCGCGTTCCGCTCGAGCGCATCTCGCTAGACGATCTCGAAGAACTCCTTGCGGGAAAATGCGGAGGGCGCATCCTTCATTTCTCGGGATGCCGTTACTTGAAGATTGCTCCCGCAAGACTCGCGAAGTTTTTGAAGCGCACGAATGCGTTGGCCATCAGCGGATTCACGCGGGAAGTGCCGTGGCTCGAGTCAACGATCTTCGAAGCCTATTGGCTGACACTGCTGCACTATGAATCGCGAACTCCAAAGGGGGTTCGGCGTGCGATCACGCTCATGCGTCGCGAGCAAATGGCGCTCTGCAAGAAGTTTGGATTCGTCATGCGTGTTCGGACGTAGGCACGGGGAAGCTCGGCCGAGCGACTATGCTTGCCCACCCCCTAAGGAAAAGAGCCGAACCCCAATGCTTCCAGTCATCGCCATCGTCGGACGACCCAATGTCGGCAAGTCCAGCCTCTTCAATAGGCTGGCAGGCGAACGCATTTCAATTGTTGATCCGACGCCAGGTGTGACGCGAGATCGCATTTCGACCATCGTCACGATCACCCCACCTGCCGAGTCGGATGACGACGCTCTGCCACGCGTCGCAGAGCTTTGCGACACGGGCGGTTTCGGAATCTATTCTGCCGAAGGCAAACGCTTCGACGATGCAGGCCAGGACCTCGCGATGCTCGCTCCCGATATCGAGGGGCAGATTCTCGCCGCAATTGAAGGCGCGACAATTGTGCTCTTCACTATTGACGCGCAGTCCGGGATCACCGCGCTCGATGAGAAAATCGCGCAACTTCTGCGTCGCGCTGGAAACACCGACCGTGTCATGCAGGTCGCCAACAAGGTCGACGGTCCATCGTGGGAAGTGCATGCGATGGAAGCGGCCGCACTTGGATTCGGTGACATACTGCCCGTCTCGACAAAGGCGGGCTCGGGAATCCGGAAACTGATGGAGGCACTTTGGACACGACTGGGATCGCGTCCACAAGAAGACGTTGCTTCACCGGAGATGAAAGTCGCAATCGTCGGTCGCCGCAACGCTGGCAAGAGCAGTCTCGTCAATGCGCTCGCTGGCGCCCCTCGGGTCATCGTCAGCGAAATCGCCGGCACCACGCGCGACTCGGTTGATGTGCGATTCGAATCTGATGGGCGAATATTCATCGCCATCGACACGGCCGGTATTCGCAAACGTAAGTCGTGGGCGGACGATGTCGAGTACTACTCGCACAATCGGACACAGGTCGCGATCCGAAGAGCCGATGTTGCGCTCCTGCTTCTCGATGCGACCGAACCCGTCTCACAAATCGAAAAACAGCTCGCGGGAGAACTTGTCGAGCAGTTCAAGCCGACCGTCATCGTCGTGAACAAGTGGGACCTCGTCGAGAAGGCGCGGAGCACCAGCGACTATTTGGAGTACCTCACGCAGGAACTCCCGATGCTCAACTTCGCCCCGATGGTCTTCGTCAGCGCGAAAAATGGCGACTCGATCAACGACGCGGTCGCGATGGCGTTCAACCTGCACACACAGTCGAGCCACCGCGAAACGACCGGGAAACTCAACGCGCTCGTGCAACGCGTGTTGACTGAACGAGGACCCTCGTCCAAGCTAGGGACGATCGCGAAGATCTATTACATCTCGCAGATCGAGACGAATCCTCCAACGATCGCGATGGTCGTCAACAAGCCGTCGCTCTTTGAGGGCACCTATGAGCGATACTTGCTCAATCGATTGCGCGAAGAACTCCCCTACTCGGAAGTTCCGATCAAGCTGGTCTTCAGTGCGCGCAAGCGCGATCCCGATGATGCGAAGAATCGCCGCTCCGCAGGAAAGTCGTAAGGATGTCGATCCAACCCCTGCCAATCTTCGAACGCGATGCTGACCCACAGTTTCGCACCCTCGAGACCGAGGCAGAGGCATACGCAAAGCTGAAGTCTCCGACCTCGATCGTCATTCGAGGCGGTCGGATGAAGTGGATTGCGGAGTACCCATACGAGGGAGGCGCGAAGCCTGGATGTGGTACGAAGTTGATCGCGCATACGCACCGTGGCACCGAGTTGGTCGAGATGCTCACGACTGTCTGCTCGAACTCAGGCTGTTCGAAGAGTGTCTCGCGCCAAGAAGTTCTTGAATACATCGAGAACTCGGGCGGTCGCGACTATCCATTCCACAACGAAGGCCGAATCCTCCGCGTCGCGACGGCGCAAGACATCGAGCAGTGGAACATCGTTCAGTCGGAGGCGGCGACGATGGGACCACCAGCGAAGGAAATCCTGAACTCCAGCGGACTCGCGATGAAATTTGTCGCAGTCGAGCCGATCTTTGGGCGCGAGGTGCTGACGATTTACTACCTGAGCGAAGATCGGGTCGACTTCCGCGATTTGCTCAAGACGCTTGCCACGAGATTCTCGGCACGCATCGAACTTCGGCAGGTGGGCGCACGCGACGAGGCCCGACTCGTTGCGGATTACGAGAAGTGTGGACAGCATTGTTGCTGCAAGAATTTTCTCAAAGTGCTGAAGCCGATTTCGATCAAGAGCGCAAAGTTGCAGAAGGCGACGCTCGACCCGATGAAGATCAGCGGTCGTTGCGGGCGACTTATGTGCTGCCTGCGCTATGAGGACGAGACGTACGAGACGCTCTCCAAGCGAATGCCAAAGGTGAAATCCGTTGTCGAGACACCCGATGGACGCGGAACGGTGATCGAAGCACGCATTCTCGTGCAACTTGTCTTGGTGCGATTGGAATCGAACGGTCATGACTTTGCCTATCCAATCGAAGATGTGAAGGTCGTGCCGAAGACCGACCCGCCGAGCAACAAGCCAAAGAATCCGCAAAACTAGACAGACGGGCGTCGGATACAAGATCTACAAGCGACTGGATCAACGTGGAGTGCATCTCGGGTCAAGCGGACCAACTGAAGGCAGGCGAAGGCCAATGCAGGGCACGCGATAGCGCCACGGAACACGCAAACCGTGTAGGCCGTCGAAAAGCCTCCCGCGCGAGTTGCGGAGCCATTGCCATCGGAATCGCAGCATCACTTCCTTCTCGGATCTTCTGATCCTACTCCCCTCCTTGTTAGGATTCGCCAACCATGACCTCCACTCGCGCGCCGGAGCTCGCGCCACAGTCCACGAGCGGCATCATCGACACATTGCAATCGCTCATCGTTGCCTTCGTCTTCGCGATGGCATTCCGCGGATTCATCCTTGAAGGATTCGTCATTCCAACTGGATCGATGGCGCCGACTCTGATGGGAGCGCATGTTCGTCTTCGAAGTCCTGCCACTGGATACGAGTATTCCGCCGACAACGCTGAAGTGCTCATGACCGCGATGAACAAGATGCGCGGCGATCGACCGATCTTCGATCCGATGATCAGCCGCGAGCAACCGCTTGTGAAGATCCCCAACGAAGAGCTCGCGGCTGAAGGTCGCATGGGCGACCGTGTGCTCGTCTTGAAATATCTTTTTCCGTTCACACTGCCGAAGCGTTGGGATGTCGTTGTCTTCAAGAATCCGACTGACCCCGTGGGTGAAGCCGTTTACTACATCAAGAGACTCATCGGGATGCCCGACGAAACTCTGCTGATTTCCGATGGAGATATTTTCACTGGACCCATCACCGCGAATGCAGACGACCTCAGAATCGAGCGCAAACCCGAGTACATCCAGCGCGCGGTCTGGCAACCCGTGTACGACAGCGACTTTCAGCCATCCGATATTGCGCGTCTCGAGTCCGCTCTGCGGCAGCGTTGGGCAGGTGCGCCGTGGATCGCCTCGAACGGTTGGGACATTCGAGGCGACCGCGCATGGACATGGGAGCAATCGGCGCAAGCCTCGCTCACTTGGTCCAACGACATTGTGCCACTCGACGACTGGAATGCGTACAACGTCTACCGTCGTGAAATCCCGACATTTCCGACCGCCGATCTCAGTATCGCCGCTGCGATTCAGATCCAGGATCCGACGACATTTCGAACGACCCTCGAACTTTCGGCTCGCGGGCTCTTGATCAAGTTTGACCTCGAACTCGGACGCGCACGGCTCTCGGTGACCGAAGCTGAATCGCAAAAAGTCATCGCCACGGCAGACGCTCCATTTGGATTACCTGCGAGAGACGTGACGAGTTGGTCCGAGCCAACCTTGCTGGAATTCTGGCATGTCGATCAAGAATTGTCCGTGTTCATGAACGGAGAGCGCATTGTCGCTCTTCAGTACGACCTTGGCGGACCGGTCAAGCGATTGCTCGCCTCGCACTTTGGAAGAACGCTCGAACATGTCCTCGCGAATCCCATGGGGCAGCGCCCGAGTCCCACGGCCATTCACTGGAAGTTCGAGGGTTCGCCATTTACGCTTCGGCGCGTCGAGGTCAAGCGCGACCTCTACTACCGCCCAGATTTTCTGAGCGCGAACAATCAGTTCCCAACGAACGGACCGGCGATCGCGGGGTTGGCGTTCGCCACCAATCCAACCAATCTTTCGCGGGTTCAACCTGGCGAATATGTGATGTTTGGCGACAATAGCGGAGCAAGCAAAGATTCGAGACTCTGGGGAAGACCCCACCCGCTCGTCGCGCGTGAGATCGACAACGACAATCCATTCGTCGTACCGAGCGACCTCGTGATCGGCAAGGCGTGGTCTGTTTATTTCCCCGCGCCATTGGCGATGTCCCGTGGCGGTCGAGCGTTCATCCCAGACTTTGGTCGGCTGAGATTCATTCGCTAGACCTGGATTGAATCCTTGCGCATTTCTGTCCCAGTCGCCGATGGTTTCCTCTTCGTCGCCGCTGTGCTCTGGGGAGCGGGATTCGTGGCACAGCGCATCGCCGCGCAAGAGATGGGTGGCATGCCATTCACATTCAATGCGTCGCGGTTTTTGCTTGGCGCATTACTGATACTCCCGTTCATTCTCTGGCGGCGAATTCCGTTCACTCGTGCGACGATCATCGGTGGTACCGCGGCTGCGAGCGCGATGCTCATCGCGAGTTCGCTTCAACAGATCGCAATGGAGTCTGAGACACCCGGCACCGCGGGATTCGTGACAGGGACCTATGTCATATGGACGCCACTCCTTGGTCTGCTCTGGGGACAGCGCGTGAGTCTGCGCGTTTGGATCGGCACCGCACTCGCCATCGCTGGACTCTGGTTTCTCTGTGTGCATGGAAACGACCGCCTCACATCTGGATTCTGGTATCTGCTCGGCTGCGCAATCGCGTGGGCCGCACATGTGCATGTCATCGGATGGGCCGCGAGGCGAGGCGATCCGCTCGGCATTGCGCTGGTGCAGTTTTCAGTGACCGGAGTTTCCGCGTTGATCATCGCACTGAGTATCGAGCCTGTGTCAGTCGAGGCGCTCTCAATTGGATCAGGGGCGATCATCTTTTCTGCTGTCTTCTCGATTGGGATCGCATTCACGCTTCAAGTGCTTGCGCAAACTTCTGCACCGCCATCGCATGCGGCGATCATTCTGTCGTTGGAATCAGTCTTCGCGGAATTCTCCGGATCGATCTGGACGCACGAATCGTTTGATCCGCGCAAATGGGTTGGAGCGATCTTGATGCTCGCAGGCGCACTTGTCGCAACGGTCACTGGACTACGCAGGCACATCGCACGACGTCCCGAAATCGATACGACTCGCCAATTGTCGAACCGTCGCGAGCAAGATTCCTGATGAGCGGCCTCGGTGGCATGGTCGAATTCATCGCCGAGCCTGTCCTCCTTCCGGTCGTCGGGGCGACCGTCCTTCTGCTCATCCCCAGAATGCCGTGGTGCGTCGAACCTCGAAGGAGAGTCGCGGCATGGACGGCTCCTCTCACCGTGACAGCGGTCACGGCACTCTCACTTCACGCCACCGAGAGCGTCGGGCTGTGGACCTTTGACCAGCGCTGGTACGGATTGCTTCCTGCGAGCGCGATCGTTGGAGTGGTCTCGGCACTCGGTCGTGGCAAATTGGTGGTGTCTGCGACGGCGGCGTTCCTTGCCATCTTGAGCCTTCAGTTTCCAGGACACGACGGCATCGCATTTCGAGCGATGATCGCGCTCGTCGCTGGATTGCTCTCCATCGCGATCCGTCACCCGATGAATCGCGCTCCCGCGCTCACGACAATCGCACTCGGGAGCGCGATGTTGTCTCTTGCAACGATGCTCGCAGTCATCGGATCGATGAAAGTTGCGCTCCTCGCGAGTGCGCTCGGTGCAACCGCGCTCGCGTGCGGAACCTTCACCTGGTTCGGTCCTGGATTCACTGGGGGAACCGCCTTTGCGACTTCGATGACAACGATGTCACTCGCCATCGCGGTCTATGGATCCGCCTATCGCGGAGATTCAGACCACTCGACTGCCTCATTCTGGTTCGTCGCGCTTTCACCATTGTTGATGACAGTCACGACACTCTCGTTCTCGCGAAGTTCCCGACTGGGATTGCTTGCCGGTGCAAGCTTTCTCTGCGTCATCATCGTGTGCGCGTGGAGCGTCATTGCATGTGTTCAAAGGCAAGAGGCGATCGATCATCGCGAGCGGCTTCCGTACACTCGCGCCGATGCAATCCTTCCCCGACATCGCTGCGCTGAAGTATGAAGGGGTCGAGTCCAAGAACTCGCTTTCGTTTCGCCACTACGACGCTGATGAAGTCGTCGAGGGTCGTCCGATGCGCGAGCACCTTCGATTCGCGGCGTGCTACTGGCACACGATGCGCAATGGACTGGCAGATCCATTCGGCGCTCCAACGGCGCAAACTCCTTGGGACGATGGCAGTGAATCCCTCGACAACGCCAAGCGTCGTGCGGATGCATTCTTTGAATTCCTGACCAAATGCCAGATTGGTCGTTGGTGCTTCCACGACCGCGACCTCGCGCCAGAAGGCGCCACGATCGCGCAGTCAGAGAAGAACCTCGACGCGCTCGTCTTGCATGTCGCTGCATTACAACGGGAGCGTGGCATCGGCCTTCTGTGGGGAACTGCGAATCTCTTTTCGCATCCTCGATATATGCACGGCGCGGCAACGAGTCCGTCGGTCGATTCATTCCTCTTCGCCGCATCGCAGGTTCGAAAAGCAATGGAGGTCACGATGGCGCTCGGTGGCGAGGGCTATGTCTTCTGGGGAGGTCGAGAGGGATATACCACCCTCCTCAACACCGACCTCTCCCGTGAACGCAGAAACCTCGCGCGTTTTCTGCACCTCGCTGCCGATCATGCGCAGAGCATCGGATTCAAGGGCGACCTTCTCATCGAACCGAAGCCGCATGAGCCATCCACGCATCAGTACGACAGCGATGCCGAATCGACCTTGAACTTCTTGCGAGAATTTGATCTCTTCGGGAGATTCAAATTGAATCTGGAGACAAACCACGCGACACTCGCCGGGCACTCAATGGAGCACGAAATGACTGTGGCGATCGCTGCGAACTCGCTCGGATCGGTCGATGCCAATATGGGAACGCCCGGCCTTGGATGGGACACGGATCGATTCCCAACGGACTTGTATCTCACCACGCAGATCATGCTCGCGGTGCTCGCGATGGGTGGATTCGTGCGCGGCGGTCTGAACTTCGACGCGAAACGACGACGAGAGAGTCCCGAACCGATTGATCTCTTTCTTGCGCACGCCGCTGGAATGGATGCGTTCGCATTCGGGCTGAAGGCTGCCGCGCGAATTCGAACCGATGGAAGGCTCGCTCAATTTGTTCGCGAGCGATACGCCTCCTGGTCAACAGCGCTCGGCGTCGAGATTGCGGCGGGCAAGCTCACACTCACTCAGTGCGCGCAGCGTGCGGGTGAATTGACGAATCCAACTGTCTATTCCGGGCGTCAAGAGATGCTTGAAGCACTCCTTAACGATGTCATCTTCGCGCGATCTCGAGCATGACAAGCGCGAAAAGCATGACGTGACAGAAACGGATTCCGAAACTATCTAGGGTTCGCTGCCTTTGCCTCTTCCCCTGCTGGATCTGTTTGAACACCCTCGATTGAAACGATAACTCGAGTCTCGTCGCCGAGTGTCTTTTTCTCGACTCCGTAGGTCACTCCAAACTCGCTGCGATTTATGTTGAAGGTCGCTTCGAAGCCGGCACGAGTCACCCCGCCAATATTCGAAATCGCTGAGCACTCGAATGGAACTGTGACTTGTTTCGTCACGCCTCGGATGGTGAGATCTCCGCTGACCTCGAATCGTCCGTCGTCCATCCGCTTCGAGCTTGTGCTGACGAAATTCATCGTTGGAAATTCCACCGCATTGAAAAAGTCTGGGCTCTTCAGATGTCGATCGAGCTTCGCGTTGTTGGTGTCGATGCTCTCTGTCTTAATCGAGACAGTCATCGAGATCGATGTCTCGGGAACATATTGCACCGCTCCACTGACATCATGGATGAGTCCCCAGAACCGACCAGCGCCGAGGTGTTGGACTCGGAAGAGTGCCATCGAATGCGTGTCGTCGATTTCGAATGTTGACGATGGAGTGCTCTGCGTGGGAACCGCGGCTTTCGGCGATGTTGCCGCTTGAGTCGATGCGAAGCCCATTCCAAGCAAGAGTGCGGTGGTGATGAGCGCGCTGATCGAAACGAACGAACGACACCGGGTCAGATGCCAAGGGTGAAGCACAGAGCAAATAGATTCGATACTCATGATGATTTTTCTCGAGTTGGGTAATGAAGTGACTTCAATAGATGCGACAAACGCATCACGCGAGTCGCAAGCGTATGTGACTTCGCGTGCGACTTACGATCAATCGCAATCATCAAGGTCGGTCGTTGAAATCCTGCCCGCCCAAGACGGAACGAGTCGATTGGCACGGCGAAGCTCAAGAAGGTCACACCCCCACGCGCCGACTGAATGCTGAACTTGTCGAAGCATTGCTTGCCAATTCGCGACGCTTGTTCCGATCGGCTCTGAAACGCACGGCGACTCGAAGTGTTGGATCGAAATCTCCGTAGCGATTGCGGGTTTGAAATTCGGACGATCGCCTTGCTCGGACTTCGGTTGGATTGGATTCTTCATGGGATGTGCGTCTGCGCACTTCCCAATCGCACCGATTGATGATCGACTTCAATGAACTTGTGATGGTTGTACTATTTGTTTGTCCTATAACTTACTTAGTACGTCAAACTGTTCGGATCGAACCCAAGCTTGTTTAGAATTCCGTCGAATTGGTCGAGCGAGTAGAAGTCGATGGACAATGTGCCGCTCCCGGACTTCCGGCCCTTGCGAATTCTCACCTTGGATCCAATGTGACTGCCAAGTCGCCTTTCGAGGTCGCCAACCTGTGCCGCCCCGCGCCGAGTTGGATTGGGGATAGATGGCGACTCAAGACTGGTTGCGGACTTCACCCGCTGTACCTCTCGTTCAAGCTGGCGAACGGACCACTCGTCGTGCAGTGCTCTCTCCCCCAGCGCTCGCCGTGCCTGGACATTCTCTATCGCCAAGAGCGCTTTGGCGTGACCCTGAGTAAGCCGACCCTCACGGACACATCCGGCTGAGAATGGATCGAGGTCATTCAACCGCAGTAGATTTGCCACCGTCGCGCGATCAAGACCGACCTTTTCGGCTGCTTGCTGTTGTGTCCACGAGAACTCAGTTATCAACCGTTGGAGGGCGGTAGCGCGCTCCAGCGGATTCAAGTCTTCCCGCTGGACATTCTCAATGAGCGCGAAGACGGCCGATTGTGCTTCATCAGCATCTCGCGTAATCGCCGGAACGGTTGTACGACCGAGCAACTCGAACGCCCTCAATCTCCGTTCCCCAGCGATCAATTCATGCGTCTTGCCGCCAACCGGAATTCTGAGTTTGCGAACAACGATCGGCTGTAGCAAGCCGTGTTGTCGGATCGATTCTGCCAGCGACTTGATAGCCCGTTCATCAAACTTCTCGCGTGGTTGCCGTGAATTGCGCGAGATGAAGGAAAGCTCCATCTCGACAACCATCGTAATCGTGCTTCCAGCTGGCTTCACTGCAATGTTCCCCGTGGAACGTTCCGAGTGCGGCTTCGGGTCTGGCATCCGATCCGTTGCTCCAGATGACTCGTGAATCGCCTGTCGATCGCCAACATTCGACTTCGGTGGCGGCTCCGCGGTCACTACCACCGTCCTAGGCGCTGCAGGTTCTCTCGGTGGTTGTGTAAATGCGGGAGTGTGGGAAGCTGGAATCAACGATCCAAGTCCTCTACCGAGCCTCGAGACGACTGTTGGTTTGGACGGCACCTGAACTGGCTTCGACTGTGAAACCGCTGATTCCTTGCGGGGTTCTGTCATAACGACTCCTTTCGTAATGTTCCACGTGGAACGGTGTTTCGATCAGTGTACCGGCACTTTTTATAGAGTCAAGAAAGTATTTCGTTTTATCGGACTCTGCACGATGTCTATACTGCGCCGCATGGCAGGGCTGGAACCGATTCTGACGACTTCGATGAGTGGATCGATCCTCACACTCTCAACGATGTCCTCGACGATTAATTCCGAAGATGCGGTGCGCCTGAAAGAAGAGTTCTCCGGAATACTCGGAGGGCTCTCACCAAGCGTTCGAGCAATCGCGCTTGATTTCTCCGAAGTTCTGGCGATGAGCAGTCGGGGGTTCGAGTCGTTGCTCTTTCTTCATCACGGTTGCATCGAGAAGAGCGTGCCCCTTTCGATTTCAAAAATCACGCCGACTTTTCAGAGACTACTCGCGCGAATGGGATTTCTCCGACTCCTCAAAGTTGACGAGAACTGATTCACTCAATTGGACCCCACGCGCGGTGTTAGGTCACGCGCAGAATGTCGCCAAGAGCGGGTTCGACCACATCACTTGTGACATGTTGCCGAAGAATGGATGCGAACTCGCTCCTTGCCTCGACCGATCCATGGACGAGCGCGATGGTCTTCGGCGGTCCGGCCATGCGACCAATCCACGTCAGAAGATCATCCGAATCTCCGTGTCCTGAGATTCCCGCGATGCGATCGATCTTCGCATTGACATCGAGCGCGGCACCATTGATCTCGACCCGTGTCGCGCCATTGAGCAACCCATGCCCGAGCAGACCATCAAGTTGATGCCCCGTAAAGAGAATCCGTGTGTCAGGTTGATCGATCGCGAGTTGGACATGCCGAAGAATTGGACCTGCATCACAAAACCCAGAACCCGCAAGTATCACGCATGCGGTCTTCACTCGATCGATTGATTCTGACTCTCGTCGCGACATCAGCGTGTGCAACTCTGGAAAGTGAAGCGGGTTCGTGCCGCGAATACATTGGCGATGCAACGACTCTTCAAGAAGCTTGGGGTGGCGCGCGTACAACTCGCTCGCACGCACAGCCATCGCAGAGTCGAGATAGACCGGCATGCCTTGAAGGATCCCGTCGCGCGACGCGCGCGCGAGCAGTTGAAGGATTGTCTGCGCCCGCCCGAGTGCAAAAACTGGCGCTAAAACACGCTGATTCTTTGCGCGCGCCTCTTTCAATATTTCGATGAGCAATTGATACTGGTCGACTTGCGGGAAGCGACGCGCGCCATTAGTGGATTCCATGATCAGCAGATCAGCTGGGCGATCAGACCACTGGTGAGGTGCGAGGAGTGGATTCTCGATGGGACCGATATCGCCCGAGAAGAGCAAGCGGACTGGTTCGCCACCATCTGGTCGTGCGACACGCAACTCGATACTCGCGGCACCGATGACATGCGAGGCGTGCAAGAAACGCATCTCCACTCCGTCAGCGATCGACTCCCACTCCATGAACGGTATTGCCCGCACAGACCGCGCGACTCGTTCTGCGTTGCGATGGGTGAAGAGAACGACGGGGGGGTCCTTGCGAATCGGTATCGACGACGCGAGATGATGTGGCGCAAGGACGCGCGAGCTGGGCGCTGTACCGCCGCGATGTTCCTGTGTCCGTGTTTGCTGAAGCGTCGCCGAGCTTGTGAGGACGCGAGGGAGCAATTCGGCTGTCGGCTCTGTTGCGAGGACTGGACCTTGAAATCCCAGTCCCGGCAGCATCCCAAGGCGCCCGCAGTGATCGACATGCGCGTGCGTCACGAGGACTGCGTCGAGCGTGGCGAAGTCGAGGTCCGGAGGAATCGTGTTGCGTAGCTCTTGCTCAGGCGCTCCCTGAAACATTCCAAAGTCCACCAACAAGTGCGCGTGTGGTGTCGTCACTTCATAGCACGAACCAGTCACTTCTCCGGCCGCGCCATGAATTCGAACCGCGACGCACGGAACATCTTTGCTCATTCGAGCGGGTGTACCATTCTTCGCCCATGCTTGTCCCACTCCTTGTCTCAATGGCAATCGCTCAATCGACGAGTGCAACTGGAGGATGCGATCGTTTGGATGCTGCAGATTTGACGGCGCTCGAGCGTCGCGCCGCTCTTGACGCGTGCGCGACCGCTGTCCACGAACAGCCCATCGATTACCTCATCGAGCGAGTGAGCCTCCTCGCACCTCATGATCCGCGAACAGAGATCTATGGTGATCTCGCGGCGAATTGGTCGCCAACAGAGTTGGCGCAGTCGGCTGTCTCCACCAAGTTGCTGGCGATTTTCAATGGCGCAGGGACGAACGGCAGTGCTCGCGTCGTCGCGCTTCGTGCGCTCGCGGCGATTCCGGCCGATCAGCGTCCTGCTGAAGTCCGTGCAATCGATCAAGTCACTATCGAAATCAACGCTCTCCCCTCCCAGATGAGCTATGACAAGAAGAACTTTTCGGTCTCGCCTGGATGCCTCGTCCATTTGATTCTCCATAATCCCGACGCTCTCGAGCACAATCTGCTGATCGTCGCGCCTGGTGCGCTCGCGGAGATGGGAATTGCGGGGGACAGAATGGGACAAACTCCCGACGGCAAAGCGAAGGAATTCGTTCCTCCATCACCAAAGGTTCTGACGGTGATGGGACTCGTCGCCCCCGGAAAATCAAAGTCGCTCTGGTTCGTCGCACCGATGAAGGCGGCCACCTACCCCTATGTCTGCACCTATCCGAGCCATTGGCGGACGATGAACGGGAAGATGAAAGTCGTCGCACCAGAGTCGAACCCGTAACACGTCTCTTCGGGGTCGAATTCACCCCACAATTGGTACTCTTCCCCCCCCAAAGGAAACCCACCAATGTCCACGTCCACCACATCCTCATGCGAGACCGCTCGTGTGCTCATGCAGAAGATCGAAAGCAAGACAGCGACGATCGCGATCGTCGGATTGGGATACGTGGGGCTCCCACTCGTGCGTGCCATTCGTGATAGTGGATTTCCAGTCATCGGCTTCGATGTCGATCAGCGCAAGATCGACGCACTCAACAAGGGCGAGCGATACATCCTCCACCTCGGGGATGACTTTTTCAGCTCGCTGAAAGCTGACAAGCATTTCACACCGACATCAAATCCGAAGGACCTCGGAAACGCCGATCTCGTCCTTCTCTGCGTCCCGACCCCGCTTGGAGCGCATCACGAACCTGACTTGACCTATGTTTTTGAGAGCACCAAGACCGCGGCTGCTTCGCTCCGCAAGGGTCAGCTCATCGTCCTCGAATCGACGACATACCCAGGCACAACTCGCGATGAAATGAAGCCAATTCTTGATGCACGCGGGCTGAAGTGTGGCGAGGATTATTTCCTCGCGTACAGCCCCGAGCGCGAGGATCCGGGCAGCATCGGGCGCAGTGCCCAGCACATCCCAAAATTGGTCGGCGGCGTCGACGATCTCTCGACAGATCTTGCGATGGCGTTTTATACGCGCGTCGTGAAGTCTGCGCACCGAGTCTCAAGCGCGGAGATCGCGGAGAGCGCGAAGTTGCTTGAAAACATTTACCGAGCGGTGAATATCGCTCTTGTCAATGAAATGAAGTTGGTCTTGACCGACATGAACATCGATGTTTGGGAAGTCATCGCAGCCGCGAGCACAAAGCCATTCGGTTTTCAGGCGTTCTATCCGGGACCAGGTCTCGGCGGACACTGCATCCCGATCGATCCGTTCTACTTGACCTGGAAGGCACGCGAAGTCGGACGCAACACTCGGTTTATCGAACTCGCAGGCGAAGTGAACACGTCGATGCCCCACTATGTCATCGAGCGCACGCAGCATGCCCTCAACGAGCACTCGAAGTCGATCAAGAACTCGAAGGTGCTCGTGATGGGGATCGCCTACAAGAAGAACATCGACGATCCACGCGAGAGTCCATCGGCGGAGATCATTGAACTTCTGCGCGATCGCGGTGCGATCGTCTCGTACCACGATCCGCACCTGGCTCTCTTTCCTGCGATGCGCAAGCATCGAGTCAATTTGTCGTCGGTCGCGCTCACGCCGGCCTCCGTGTCCGCTAGCGATTGCGTCCTGATTCTCACCGATCACGATGCGGTGGACTACTCGCTGATCGGACAGCACGCGAAGATCGTTGTGGACACACGCAACGCGATGGCGCGAGTGCCAGCGGATCACCTCAAGTGCGAAGTCGTGAAGTCGTGATTAGGGGGGGCCTCGACGAGTATCCTTGGCGTGATCGAACAATGAAGCACGGACACACCGACATCAGTCCATTTCGTTCAATCGGACTCCTCGTCCGCGGACAGGGGATCCGCTCGATGATCGTTGCGCTTTCTGTGTTCATCCTCGCCAACGCACCTGTACTCGCCCATGCGCTCGCGCAGGATGAGGCCCAGGCTGCTCTCGCCCCGCGACAACCTGGTGTTCGCATCTTGACATCCGCATGGGTCGGATATGCGGCAATGGTGCTGATCCTCGGACTCGTCATGATGATCAGCCTGAAGGCATCCAAGCGCGGACAGCAGAAACCATGACCTTCACCGCGACTCGTCGATCTCGTCTCACCGCGCTCGCGATTCTCAACAGTTGTTTGCTTGTGGGAATCGTCCTGCTTCCGATGTCGCGTAGTGCCGATGGGCAGGGGGGCTTGGGCGTTCGATCCCATGCAACCTATTCGATGGCGGGTGGCAACATCCCTGGAATCGCGACGGGTGCCATCTACATCGTCGATGAAACGCACGACGAGATGATCAGCGTCATGTGGAACGACAAGTCGAAGATCTTGACTTCGATCGGGTATCGAAACCTCGCGGCGGATGGCAGCTCGTCCGCGAGACCGCGACCATGACAACGCAGAACTCAACATCATCGTTGCGTTCGTCGCGCGCCGAGTGGGGATTGGCGACATCGGCGTGTGTACTCGGCACGGTCCTCGTGATGCTGTGTATCGGTCAGCCAATCGATTCGACCGCACGCGCAGGAGAGTCGGTCAACCCTGCACCGAATGGCATCGCCGTGATGGCGCTTGCCAACGGCGAAGGCCCGGACAATCGACCGAGCGAGAACGTCTACCTGCTCGACAATCGCAACGAGATGCTGATGATCTACGCCGTCGAGATGGTCGGCAACAACCGCACGCTTTCACTGCGCACCGTCGAAAGTCTTTCGAGCCTCTTTCGAGCGGCTCGACCGCGCTAGCTTCGAAGAATTCCATGCGAGCGCGACCAGTCGAGACAGTCACTGCAGTCGCGCGAGCTGCACGGTTCACGAAGCGTTCCATCAAAGCAGACTCGAAACGCTTTGCGCTACGCCTTGCGCTCTCGATGCTTGACATGACGACGCTTGAGGGGAAGGATTCTCCAGACAAGGTTCGCGCGCTCTGCCAGAAAGCGATCTCGCCGAGTGAATTGCCTTTCTCGCCCGCGCTCCCGAGTGCCGCGGCGGTCTGCGTCTATCCATCGCTTGTACCAATCGCGAAAGAGTCGCTCAAGAATGCGCCCGAGGGCACCAAGATCAAGATCGCATCGGTCGCGACAGGATTCCCGAGCGGGCAGTATCCACTCGACGTGCGCCTAGAAGATTGTCGCAAAGCGGTCGAAGCTGGCGCGGACGAAATCGACATGGTGATTTCGCGCGGACTTTTTCTTGCGGGTCGCTACGACGATGTTCGAAGCGAGATTCGAGAGACTCGTGCCGCGTGCTTCGCGGCTTCGAAGTCGCGCCGTAAGGGTAAGGCACATCTGAAGATCATTCTCGAAACTGGCGAACTCGGAACGCTTGACGCAGTTCGTCGTGCAAGCGACCTTGCCATCGATGCCGCATCGAGCGTGCCTGGAGTTCCCGACCCAAAGGACGGCGATGTCTTCATCAAGACTTCGACTGGAAAGATTCAGCCTGCGGCGACGATGCCCGTGACACTCATCATGCTCGAAGCGATCCGCGATCACTTCCTAGCGACGGGCATTCGAATCGGAATGAAGCCAGCGGGGGGGATTCGCGCAGCGAAGAGCGCGATCGCTTATCTCGTGATGGTCAAGGAAACGCTCGGCGACGAGTGGCTTACTCCAGACTTGTTTCGCTTCGGCGCATCAACACTCATGAACGATCTCGTGCGCCAATTGATTCGACTTGAAATGGGAAATTCTGCGGTCGTCCCAGGCGCAGTGCGGTACGCGGCGAGTTACGACCCGACGGAATGAGGTGGGCGATGCAACCTCGGTGCCCGGAGATCAAGGGACCGATTCAGCGGACTGCGAACTCCCACGACGATTGATTGCTTCGCTGTCTCGCACCGTTCATCGCAAACCGTATCGGCCGTCGAAAGACCTCCCGCGCGAGTTGCGGAGCTGGCAAGCGTCCGCGTAGCCAGCGAGCATGTTTGAGCGCCGGGAGGTCCTTTCGCGGCCATCTCAATTCCGTGCTTCGCGATGTTTCCCTTCCGTTCTTGCCGCGCGTTACAGCGCTCCCCACCCCGCAAGCACCGCCGCGAGATCCGATCCATCGACGATCCCATTCGCGTCGACATCGGCATAGACATTGCTCGATCCCCAGCTTGCAAGCAGAACTGTGAGATCGAGTCCGTCGACCACACCATTGAGATCAAGATCTCCAAGCCTGCGTTCGCAGCGATCCGCCTTGCCATCGCCATCGATGTCCTTGAGGTGCAATTCCATCCTCGCATCTCCGACGGCGATTCCTGTGCGGACATCGCGATAGGAACCGATCGCGGCATGCTCGTCTCGGACTGCGACCGCGAATCCAGCTCGAATTGGTCCACGACTCTCCCAATCAGAACCCGACCGCACGAAAGACTCATGAAATCCGCTCGTGTTGGGATCAGCCCACGCGCCAACGAGAAGGGAGTCCCCGTCCATCGCGACGCGCGCTCCAAACTTTCCTATGCCCGATCCTGATTGGGAGTAAACCGCGTTGTCGAGCTGCCAACCAGAACCAATCCACTCGAAGATGTATACCGCGCTTCCATTCAGTGACGACTGAGCTCCCGCGCCAGGAGAGCCGACTGCGATTGTGTTCCCGTCGGCGGCGACGGCCGCCCCGGAGCGACCTGCCATTGCTGGAAAACCTGCCAACCTCGTTGCATTTTGCCATCCTGTGACGTCCCGTCTGGAGAAATAGACGGCGCCAATCTCTTCGCCATTGGGAAGAGCGACATAGGGAGCACCGATTGCGATCGTGCCTTTGGCAACCGAAACGGACAATCCAAAGTTGCCCTGATTCGTCGCGTCGAGCGGTTGAAGTTCTTTGACGAACAACCACGTGGAATTCACTCGCTCGTAGACATATGCGCGCCCTCGCCGTGGGGTACCAGTGCTGACAGCGGTCTCGGGAGAACCGACGACGAGAACATCGCCGCGCAGTGCCACCGAAGCACCGAACCGCCCAGACTCGGTCGGATTTGGAGCGTTCAGAGTCGCTGTCAATTGCCAAGGGGCACCACTCGCAGACTTGCTGAACAAGCTGACTTCGCCAGCTCCGTTGAGCCCTTGCACATCTCGCGTCTCACTGCCAATTGCGATCGTCGATCCATCAACCGCGACTGCTCGTCCAAAGAGATCGGACGAGTGCGGAGTCGCGTGCCGGAGGGTCGCCACGAATTGCGTCGAACTTCCGTCGATCGAAAAGACTGCCGCACTTCCCGCAAAGTTGGCGCCGACATCGTCTCCGTACGCGCCAACGACCATCGTGTGACCATCGGTATCCACCGAGTACCCATAGAAGTTGTCTGCAACGATGATTGGTGCATGCACCCCACTCACGACTCCACCCTCACAGAGAAAACGACTCGCGTCGACGCATATTCCAGTCGACGAAAGGTCGCACTGATCGAGTACTCCATTCCCGTCACAGTCACTGGCAGATCCATCCGCCAACTGGGTAATGTCGATGCGACCATCTTGATCGCAATCTCCGAACGCGCCTGGTGGGACCGCGCACCGGAATCCGCGTATCGCCGCATTGGTGATCAAGATTGACCCCGCATTGTCGCGACCGGCATCTTGACCGCTCGGTGCGATCCCCGTCGGCGTGCCATTGAAATTCACAAGAGGGTTAGAGAAGTGATCGATGCGCGCGCCTGGGGCGTACGCCATCACGGTTCGATACTGCGTGCCATTGGTTCCATTGAAGCGGTGACCAACCGACTGGGGAAACAATCCGCCGCTCGTGCATCCACCGCCATCATTAGGCGCATGACAGCATCCCATGTTGTGACCAAGTTCATGCGCAAACGTCTGGCTCGAGAGACAGCCCCATGCAGTGACGCTGAACCCAACCCCCGAAACCGATGGATCGTTGGCGGGCATGAGGTACGCGATCCCGCAGTACTCGCCACTCGATCGGATCATCGCAACGAGATCTGCTCCAGCGGCGTCTCGCAACTGATGAATTTCGTCGAGGACTCCATCGCCTACGGATGCGAGTCCGTTGAGGTCTGAACCAAAGTCGACCTCGGTGTAGACAACTTCCGTGTCAAAGATCACCCGAATGGGCGCATTGATCTCACTATTCGTATACGCCGCGTTCGCACTCGCTTCGGCAAGGTCGACAAGGGCTCCAAGGGGACCAGCACCACCTGCTTGCACGCGAGCTCCAGGCGTCGTGATGACGAGCACATCGACCGTGCCGGCGTCGGCGCATCCACCCGCAATGCCACCTTCATCACCCCCGCGCATGCCACTGCGCGACGAACCCTGTGCGATCATTTCTGGCGGAGCATTGACCGCGCCCGCGCAATCGCGCATCGCTTCGGGTGGAAGTGGCTCGAATTCGAGTGGTTTTCCAGCGACTCCGCGAGCACCCCAGCGAACACCCGAGCCATCGACCAAGGTCGCCGCGAGAAATCCCGCTCGCTCAACGACGACAGCTTGAATCGGCCCACTCGCGTCGTGGCCCGAGAGAATGCAGGATCGTCGATCGGTAGCACGGGTGGTTGTCTTCGACGAAGTGAATTCGATTTGCCGCGGCCATTGCGCTTGTAGTCCGTCCCACCCCGTCTGGAGCTCATGCGTACCGACCGGACTCGATCCCGACCCCCATGTCAAACAAATGAGAAGGGGCGCTGAATAAAGCATGGTTCACAGTCTAGGAGGGAAGTCTCTCGGAGCAAATGGTTTCGGTGGGAACTTCAATCGCTCGATCGAGACGCATGCGCGTTCAACATCCGCAAGTGCAGCACGAACCCGACGCCATGGAGCGAAGATTGCATCGAGATCGAGTTCCTTGGTGTGTTCAAGGACGCTGGTTGCAGGAAATTGAACGGATGGACTCGACAACGCTTTCGTCGCATCTTGAAGCTCACGGATCATTCTCTCCAGATCGGCTCGTGCCGCCGCCAGTCGAAGTGCTACAGGGCGCGCACGTGGACCACCCTCCGTCTTCTTCCATGCTCCTGTTCTCGAAGTGTTCCCGCGTGGAGCGCCACGACCACCACGGGATGATCCAAGTCCACTCCCGCGCGGACCATCGTTGTCACTGGGATTTCCTTGCGGGTGATACGGACGATTGGGGGGAACTGGCATCAGTCCAATCGTAGAGAGTTGATCCCGCCTGTGGTAAGACACTTCTCGTGAGATTGACCCAAACAACGATCGCTGGCATCGCCGTTATCGGATCGCTCGTGATCTTGGGGGTGAAACTGTGGGCTTGGTGGGTGACGCGATCGGACGCGGTCCTTTCCGACGCGCTCGAATCGATCGTGAATGTCGTCGCGAGTGTCATGACACTGGGCGCGGTGCGAATGGCCGCGAAGCCACCCGACGACGATCATCCATACGGTCACGGACGCGTCGAATTCGTCAGCGCAGCAGTCGAAGGTGGAATGCTCATCGCGGCCGGCGCGTTCATCTTGATTCACTCCGCGCAGTCGTTAATGGTGCGCTCGACGCCGATTCAAAACACATCGTTGGGCATCACGCTAGTCGTATCTGGCGGAGTGATCAATCTCGCTCTCGCGTGGCTCATGATTTCGTCAGGGAGGCGCACCAATTCAGCGGCGCTCATCGCCGATGGCGTGCACATTCTCTCTGATTCGCTGACGACCGCCGCGGTGATCGCTGGACTCGTCATCATTCAATTAACGCAGTGGTGGTGGGTCGATCCGGCCATCGCCATCGCGCTGGGATCCTTGCTGATGTACTTGGGATGGCGCGTCGCAAAGAGTTCAGTCAGTCGCTTGATCGATCGACAGGATGATGGCGACTTTGAAATCCTTCGGTCACTCCTCACCAGTCATCTGCAGGATGGACCGAATACTCCGAAGATCTGTTCATTCCATCGGCTGCGCTGTCGCCATGATGGAAGCAACCACTGGGTCGACATGCACATCCGCCTACCCGCAGACATGAGCGTGGCGCAGAGCCACGATGTCGCAAGCGTCATCGAAGACCGCGCCATCGCCGCACTCGGAGGCAGTGGCGTCGCGACGGCACACTGCGAGCCGTGCAAGCCCAAACAGACTGGTCACAGTGTTTCTTGCGATTGTGTTCGTTCGACAAGGACCTCGTAGGACCCGCTGAAGAGTGCGAGAAACTCGGGGAGTCCTCGAGTAAAGAGACCGATCCCGCAACCGCGGACAGCCTCGCGAATCGGAGCCCACATCGCGTAAAGCGCCACGATCGAGAGAGGCCAGTTCTGGTTCCGAGTCATCCGCCATGATTTGGCAAGCGCACCCAGAGCTCCCACACGACCCATTCTTGGGTCGATGATTGCGACACCGCCGTAGACAAACCGAAATTGAAGATAGACACTCAGGAACACGAATGGAAAGCCAACAACCATCACGAGCATCGTGATCATCGGTACCTGCGACAGCGGGTCGGCGCCGCTTGACGAAAGCACGATGGTCGCGATCACCGAGAGCACAACAGCGACGACCAGCCAGATCGCCAGAGGAGCAATCGTGACAAGAAGCAAGGCGACCGAGAAGAGCGCAAACTCCCGCGCATGAAAATACGGAGCGAAGAAGTCCCCTCGACGAGGTTGTTCTGCGCGCATGGCGCGAAGACCCGCGAGCGCTGCACCATATGAGAAGGGAATCACCACGAATAACAAGAGAGCCAGACTCACCGAGAATCGCACGATGATCCCTCCTAAGAGTCCGCTCAGTTCTGCGATCGATTGATCCGCCGCAAGATCTGCACCATGCAGTGAACCGCCACTGTCACCAGCCAAGCTGGAAGTCAGGATGGCGCGAAGGGATCCGATGAGTGGCAAGCTTGCCATGAGCACCATGAGTGCGGCAATCGCGCCAGCCCACATGAGCGATGCGCTCGGTCGCACCAGCACGCTTCGAATTCGATCGCGAATTTCACGAAGCAGCGTCGGTGGGTTGGTTTGCAAATGGGGTTGCGCTTTGATTGATGAACCCGTCTCTTCCGAGCAACATGTTGTAAGCGAGACCGCCCATGACGAGCGCGAGTGGACATCCAACAAAAATCACCGGAAGGCAGCAGCACAGGTATGTTGCTATCAGCATCAACCCGATCGTGATGAAAAGCCCCAGCAAAGAAAGCGCTCTCTGCCGCGTGATGCGCCAGGACAATTCGATGCTTTGGAGCGGTCCTCGAGCGCCGAGGGATTCGTCGATCACGACAAACATCGCAAGCGAAAGTCGAATCACGATCCAGTATGCCACGACGATGCAGACAAGCGCCCATGCTGCACCACCGGCAAGCGCGGCCTTTGAGTAGTTGTCGAAATCCGACAGATCAATGCCATCCTCGAATGTCTCGATCCCCACTCCCCAAAATGCGATTGCGCCGCCGACTGCGACCGCCAACGCGATTGGCACGAGCACGATGACATAGGTCAACAGGACGGTTCCTAAGACGCTCGGAAACCTCCGAAACCCACGAAGAATGTCGCGGATCTCGGGCGTCTGCCCGCGCGCCGCGCGCAGTCCCATCCAGAGCATGCCCGCATAGAGCGGAATGAGAACAACCAGCGAGTACACCGCGATGAAAAATCCCATTCCCGCGTTGAATTTCTGCGTAACCATCTCGAAATCGACGGAATCTGGGTTTTTCTCTTGCACAATCTTCAGGACATTCTGGACGGTCGAGAGCCCCCATGTCGGAAGGTTTGCAGCGAAGTACACGACGACACTGACGGTCAAGATCATCCATGACTTTTTGTAGAGCGCCCAACTTTGACCCCAGACATTCGTGAATGAATATTCTGTCATTGTTTCCTCTTGCCGACTTTTATTTCTTGCCGACTGCTGGTACCGCCACGTTTGACGCCCAGATTATCCCTTGCCGGAGATGCTCTTTGAAGAGTGGCTCGGAGAAGGATTCCTTCGTGTGACCGCCCGCCGTGTACCAACTGCGACCGGACTTCATCTCTCTCCACCACATACATGGATGATCGTCGGGCATCCCTCCACCTTGATATGTCGTTTCGTCCATCCGCGCGAGCACATGGATTCCGTCGACTTTGCGCGGGTTGCGATTGAAGCGATACCACTCGTCTGTGCGATCCCATCGATCCGGGAGCATCGCCGTCGACGCGTGTGTTCGGTCTTCAACGATGACCGTCGCCTTCTGAATGTCGGGATGCCCCGCGAAATGCGCGCCGATCATCTCCTCGTACCACGGCCAACCGTGTTCGGTGTCGGTCGCGGCGTGCACGCCGACAAATCCGCCTCCAGATTCGATGTACTCCTGAAATGCTGACTGTTGCGCAGCATCGAGCACATCGCCCGTTGTCGAAAGGAAGACGACCACTCGATACCGCCCAAGATTCTCTTTCGTGAACCGCGTTGCATCCTCGGTTGCATCGACGGCGAAATCTGATCCCAAGATCTCCTTGATGCACTTCATCCCGTCGGGGATCGATGCGTGGCGAAAGCCAGCGGTCTTCGAGAAAACCAAGACACGTGGCGGATCTGGTGCGACTGCGATGATGAGTCCCAAGACCAGAAGGAGTGCGACTCTCACCATGCGTGCGAGTATCCCAAGAATTGCTCTAGGTCACAAATGACTCGACTCGTCACGATCCGCGCATCGGAACTGCGCTCGTCGGCTGGTTCGCCTCGGGATCGACAGTCGAGTCGATTGGCTTCCCCTTCGATCCTCGGCTCGACTTTCCCGAATCGAGATCATCCTTTGGGTTGACCACTTCGGGTGGGAGCCGAGCGAGGATTTCTTCCGCGCGCGGTTCGCGCAGAAGAACCTGGTCGCCCTCGTTGAGGCCGGAAAGCACTTCGACATCCATCTCGCTTGATCGACCGAGTGTCACGAGGTGCTGGCTGTATCCCGCGCCATCCGTGACATAAACGAAACTTGCCGATCCTTGACGAAAGATCGCCTGCACCGGAATGCTGAGTACGCCCTCCGCCCGACCGAGCAGGATGGACGCCTTGCAGCGCATACTCGGCTTGAGTCCGAGCGAATCAGCTTCGTCAAGCAGGACGCGCACCTTGTAGTCGCGACGATTCGGATCGCGCCAGCCACCGCTCTCGGCAAGCACACTGACATTCATGACGGTTCCGCGGATTGGAACGGTTGGATTCGCATCGCCGAAAATCGTCACTTCCTGATCGGGCTTGATACGCCCTGAGAGCGCCTCGCTCACCTTGAGGTATGCAACCATCTGCGACGTGTCCGGAATGATCATGACCAGTTCGTTCGGCTTCATCTCTGTGCCGGCGGCAGGTGGTGGCGCGTCTCCGCCTCGGCCCCATCCTCCTGATTCCAAACTGCTTGCGTACACAACCAAACCCTCTGTCGGCGAGAGAATCGAAGTGTTTTCGAGGTTTTTTTGGCCTTGCGCAAGGCGTTCTGCCGCTGTCTTGGACCGAAACTGCGCGCTCTCAAGGTCTGACTGTGCCTTGACGATCTCGGAATCCTTCTTCTGCTGCGTTCGACTCCGTTCGGCAATCGCTTGATCCAGATCGGACTGTTTCTTTGCCTCGTCTTGGGGTCGCTGGAACTTCTCATAGACCTCGATGTCGAGCGCCGACTGCTTGACCTTGGCATCCGCCTGAATGAGTGCGATGCGGTCCCTCTCGTATTCATCCCGGCTGATGAATCCCTTGGCGACGAGCGCGTCGGATTCGCCAAACCTCTTTCGCTGCCTCTGCGCGTCAATGGTCGCTGCTTCGAGGGCGGTCGCAAACTGCTGCCGCTTCGAAACGAGTTCGCCGTTTATCCAGCCCTCGAGGGCGAGCTGCGCCAATTTCACCTGAAGTTGCGACTTCTCGATCTCGCTCGATCGTTCGTTCTGTTTGATCGCCAGTGCTTGTTCGTTGGACACCGCCTCAGCCTGTGCCGTCTTGCACTTGTCCTGCATGTCCTTGATCTTGTCCGCAGATTCCTCGCTTGCGAACTTCACCAGCAGGTCGCCCTTACGCACGAGTCTTCCCTCGGGGACGATTTCCGTTATCACCGAGCGCCCTTCGAGCAAGTTTCGAACTTCGACCTGACGAAGTGCCGCGAGCTCTCCGGAGACGGGGATGATCATGTCGAAGTCCGTGCGGTCGACGATGTACAACTCGGCACCGCTCTCGATCAAGCCCTTCGTCTTGGACGCTTGCGACTTCGTCCTTCCACCCGTGAGTGCGACTGTCGTCACTCCTCCAACGATGACCACAGAGACCGCGACGAGAACGATTCTGCGAAGTCGATGGGAGCGAGATGGTTGGATCGAGTCACTGGACATATATGCAAGCCTATGAGCAAGCCTCTTCAGAAGCGATCCTCAAGCGGGAGGAATTCCTGCGGGCTGGGCAAGAATTCCAGAGCCTCGCCTATATCGGACCTGCATGCCATCTGGAGCGATAATTTCCCCGTCATCTGAAACCCGCAGTTGACCGCTCTGGCGGAGGAATTCCAGAATCGCGATTTGCACTTCGCGCAGTGCACGTGCCTTGTCGTTTTCCGCTGAATTGAGTGCATCCACCGCGTCGGTGCGATCACGTGGACTCGCTCGATCCGGAGCCGCATCGATGCTCGCCTGTCGGTTCTTAGCGATTTCGATATTTCGGTCCTGTAACGACAGGGTGTAAAGGGCTCTGTCGATGCGACGGATCGCTTGTTGCACTTCGACCGCAGCGGTGTTCTGGGCGAAGACATATCTGCGATCGATCTGCTCGAGCAACACTTGAGCCTTTCGAACATTGACCTCCTCAATCGTCCGATCGAGTGGAAGATCAAACTTCATTCCCACCGTGTAATTGCCGAACGAATCGTCGAGTTGGATTCCGTTGAAGAAGTCTGGGTTCCTCAGCAACGACGCATCCGCGAAGAAATCGGCTCCAGGCAATACGAGGTTGCGGGTGTTGTCGACACGGCGCCGCGCATCAGTGACGAGATCGCGCGTGTTTTGCAAGTCGAGTCTCCATTCGAACGCGAATGCGATGGCGCGCGGTGTATCAATAACGGGCGGATCGAGGTCGAGCATTTCTGGATCGATTACCACTGGCGAATCCGTCTGGTATCCAATCCGCAACTTGAATCGATCGACTGCAAGTCGATAGGTCTCTTCGAGCGCGGCAAGGCGATCGATGACAAAAAGGGCGCGTTGCTTCGCCAAATCAGCCTGAAATGCGACCTGCCGACCGCTCGTGACGAGAGCATCTTCTCTTTCGACGATCGATCGAAGGCTCCTAATCTGGTTTCGCGTGTTCGAGATCACCTGTTGCTGCACGACCAACTCGTGAAAATCGCTGAAGATTGCGATGTAAAAGCGTCTACGAAAATCCTCGAAAGCCCGCGCCCCATAGACGAGATTTCGCTTTGCTTGGATGAGATCTTCCTGAGCGATCAACCCCGCTCCACGCAGGAGCGGAATGTCGAGCGAGAGCGCAATGTCGAGCGAGCTTGCCTGACCCGTATTGACTGCATCATTGAGTTGCTCCGATGCAGTCGCGAGAATGTTTGCGCTGATCGCTCCGCCATATGGCAGCTTTTGACTGACCGAGAAATTGTTCACAAGCTGAAGCGCGGTCGACTGAGTTCCGTTGAGCGATACGCCTTGAACCTGTGGAGAAATCGAGTCAAATATTCGCGGGCTCCAGATGTGCTGCTGGATCAGCAGATCGAGTGCAATAAGCAAATAAGTTTCTTCGGCGACGCGGTACTCAAGGCTCTTGTTGATCGCGCACTGGACGCTCTTGGCGAGCGTGAAGTGCTCGGCGCTCGCCGAAACTTCGAGCGGTTTGGTTACTTCTTGAATGACCTTGTTGACATCCAAGACCACTCTGTCGCGCGCCTGGTACTTCAGATCTTCGGGCTTGGGATTCACAGTGGGCGGTTGATTGAGGCCTGGAGAATCTGGCGTGAAGTTCACCCCGGGATAGCGCGATTCGGCCTTGCTCATTGTCGGAATGCTTGATGGTTCGCCGATCGATTCGCTTGTTTCTCGCAAGTGCTCTTCGGCTTGAAGATCGATCACATGGAACTGTTCATCCTGGCATCCAACCACGACGAAAACACAGACCAGCAAGATTCCTGCGCGAGCTGACATTCCAAGCAATCCACTCATATAGAGAGCCCAAGCGTACGCTGTTGCCCTGAACGACTTCCACCGATGTGTCACAACCAGAATCACCCGGGATGGCTGGTGGAGCCGCTGACCGAACCGGCTATGGGTTGTGATGATTCGTAAGTTGAATCACCGTCACAGGCTTACTTTATGATGAGCTTCCTGTTTAATGGCGATTTTCGCCACAATTAGGCATATTTTCTGTGAATTTCGCCGATATTTGCCAATACAAGCCACATTTTCGATACTATCTAAGACGATGCATAGAAATTCGCGTCATTAACATCAATTATTGGCGATTAACACGTGAATTTACATGATTGTCGTCGATCACCGTCAATAATCACGCAATGCAAAAAGCACAAGACCCAGCAAGCTGGGTCCTGAGCCGTAATCCCCAATTCTTTGGTGCCATCCCGAGCACCGAAGTCCTTTTCCTGCCTTCCAACCCTTTCCTTCCCTCCAAATGCTTTTCCCTGATCGAAGATTCGGGGCTCCGAGGTCACTCGCCCAGCCCCATTTCGATCTTCGGCGTGATTTGCGAGTACCGCTCGCATGATTCGCGCCAACCCTTGATTCGCCTCGCCCGAGAAATGCGGAGGGTTTCCCCGTTCCTTGTTGGGGTCGACTCTGCATTCGGCGCAAACTCGTCCTCTGAACGGGGCGCCTCTTGGATTCTCGAACGACATAACTGTCGAATACAAGATTCGAAATGCAAATCAATCACAAAGAAATCTGAAAAGCCATTATCTGGCTCAGAACGGTCCTGTCACACCCCAATTGTGTGCCAAACGGTCTTGACCTCTGTGACCGCCTGAAAGGCATTTGGGCTGGTCCAGGCGGCGCCATCCAAGAACTTGGCGTCCGTACTGACCAGCCGCACCCGCTTGAGGTTTTCGGAAACACCCAACTGCAAAAGCTTGGCGGTCTCTGGTTGCACGCATGCGACAACCGCGTCGATGTCACGATGCGCGGCGATCGCCGGTGCCAATTCTGAAGTGAGTCCGGTCAAAACGTTGAACACTCCAGCCGGGATGTCCGCGCTCGGTGCGCACTCGGCGACAATCAAGGCCGGAACTGGTTCGATCGAGCTTGCGACGGCGACAACTGAACACCCGCACGCCAGCGCTGGCAATGCAAGCGTCAAGAATCCGACGAGCGGAAAATCCTCGGGCGCGATGACCGCGACGACTCCCGTCGCCTCGATCTGCGAGAAGCAGTGGAATGGACCCGCCACCGCGTTTCGCCCACCAACGACACTATCCAGTTTGTCGCACCAACCCGCGAACGAAAGCGTGCGATCAATCGCAATCTCGACTTCGGTGCGCGCCTTACCCCTGCCAACTCTGCCGGACATCCGTACTGCCGCCACCAATTCGTCGCGACGACCATCCAGAAGTTCCGCCAGCCGATAGATGATTTGACCGCGGAGGTATCCGCTCGACGCCGCCCATTTTTCTTGCGCGGCTCTCGCTGCTTCGACTGCGTCGCGCAAGTCCTTTCGAGAAGCTTGTGCTGCATACGCCAACGCCTTCCCGCCCAATCGATTCGAGTGATCAACAACGGGGGCGACCCGTCCAGATTCGCTTCGTGGGAAGGACCCGCCGATGAAGAGCTTCCATGTCTTGGTGATGTCGGATCTCTCTGCCATCTCATGTCTCCGCTGTTGAACAATCTCAAACGACGAATCAAGCCAAATACGCCGACAATCCAGAACGACCGCCTTCGCGACCAAATCCTGATTCGCGGTAGCCACCGAACGGAGCTGCCGCATCAAACTGATTGAAGGTGTTGCACCAAATCACGCCCGCCTTGATTTGACGGGCAATCTCGTACGCCTTCGAGCCTCGACTTGTCCAAATTCCTGCGCTCAAGCCATACATCGTGTTGTTTGCGCGAGCGACCGCTTCGTCGGGAGTACGAAAAGTCATCACTGCGAGGACTGGACCGAATATCTCTTCGCGCGCGATCTTGTGCGCCGGTTGTACACCGGTGAAGAAACAAGGATTGCACCAGAACCCCTTCGCAGGCAAGGTTGCGTTGGACACCTCGTGTCGCTGTGCACCTTCGGCAATGCCATCCCTGATGTAGCCCTCGATTCGCTCAAGTTGCGATCGGCTATTGATCGCACCAACATCAGTGTTCTTGTCCAGCGGATCGCCCACACGCAAGCTCCGCATTCGAAGCCGCAGCTTTTCGATCACCTCGTCTGCGATGGACTCTTCAACCAACAGGCGACTGCCTGCACAACAGACTTGCCCTTGATTCACCCAGATTGCCGAAACAACCCCCTCAACGGCTTGATCGATCGCCGCATCCGCGAAGATGATGTTCGGGCTTTTCCCGCCAAGTTCAAGGGTTAATCGCTTCTTGGTTCCCGCTGTCACACTCGCGATCGCCCGTCCGACATCGGTCGATCCCGTGAAAGCGATCTTGTCGACATCGTCGTGCGCGACAAGATCACGTCCAGTTTCGCCTGCCCCCGTGATGATGTTGACGACACCTGGCGGAAGATCGACTTCCTGAAGAATCTCCGCGAGGCGCAGTGCCGTCAACGATGTCGTCTCTGCGGGTTTCAAAACAACCGTGTTTCCGCATGCAAGCGCTGGCGCAATTTTCCACGCGGCCATCAAAAGCGGAAAATTCCACGGAATAATTTGACCGCAAACGCCGATGGGTTCAGGCGCGCTCCCATCAGCAGTCGGAGATGCCCATCGCAATTTGTCGCACCATCCCGCATGATGAAAGAAGTGTGCTGCGGCGAGCGGAATGTCCTCGTCTCGCGACTCGCGTATCGGCTTTCCGTTGTCCATCGTCTCGAGAACAGCCAGCTCACGCGCTCGCTCCTGAATGCGGCGCGCGATCCTGTAGAGGTACTTCGCGCGTTCAAGCGCGGGGGCTCGACGCCAACTCTTGAGAGCTCTCCGTGCCGCAACAACCGCCAGATTCACATCGGCCGCGTCGGCCTCCGAAATCTGTGAAAGATGCGCTTCGTTCGCCGGATTAATCGTTGCGATGCTCCGCCCAGATCTCGGTTCTCGAAATGTGCCATCGATGAAAAGCCCGTACTGCGATTTGATCTCGACCTTGGTTGACTCTGGCGCCGGCGCGTACTCCCATGATGTCGTCGGTGTGGCTGGCGTCGTCATCTTTCTAGTATCTCATGACAGACCATCGCACGCTTGCCCAAAGGTCGGTGATGTCCAGAGAGCGAGGACGACACGGTACGCTCATCCAATGCAACCAAAAGTGCTCGCAATCGACATCGGCGGAACGAACGTCAAGATTCGAATCGAAAGCGATCCCGAGAAGCGATCGTTCCCGTCCGGTCCGACCTTGACGCCTCAACAAATGGTGGCAGGGGTTCAGAAGTTGGCTGAAGGATGGAAGTTCGATGTCATCTCGATCGGACTTCCAGCACCAATCGTCAAGAACAAGCCCGCGCGCGATCCAACGAACCTCGGCAAGGGATGGGTCGACTTCGATTTCGATTCCGGTTTCGGTAGCGAGGTCAAATTGATCAACGATGCGGCGATGCAGGCCGTGGGCTCGTACGAAGGCGGGCGGATGTTGTTTCTGGGACTCGGCACCGGCCTCGGTTCCTGCTTGATAGCCGAACATGTGATCTTGCCGATGGAACTGGCTCACTTGCCCTTTCGAAAGGGCAAATCCTTCGAACAGTGTGTCGGAGTGAAGGCACTCAAAAAGCATGGCAAGAAGAAGTGGACTGCTGATGTCCACGAGGTCATCGAGGTCCTTTCCGAGGCGATTATTCCTGATTATGTCGTACTTGGAGGCGGGAATTCCGCCCGCCTGAAGGCACTTCCGGACAATTGCAGATTGGGAGACAATGCAAATGCATTCGTCGGTGGATTTCGCCTTTGGAATCCCGAGTGGGGCAACTCTGTCGCCGTCTACCACCGCTGACAGAGTCGATGCCCTCGCCACGACGCATATCACGCGAGATCACTTTTTTCGAGCGAGGAGACCGCCCATCGGCTCGGTTGGTCGACGCCTTGCCCATGCGATCAGCGCGATCCCACAGATGATCATCACAATCGAGAGCAATATCGGCAATGTGATCTGTCCGATCATGAAGACGTCTTCATCGACTTGCCTGAATTGTTCGCTCACCGTTCGAGCGACGCCGTAAGTCACGAGAAAAGTCCCAGCGATCACGCCTGGCTTGCGCGGATGCATCCAGACGATCGCCATGACTAAGAACAGGATCGGCCCGTCGGTGAAAGCCTGAATGAAGTTGCTTGGGTAGTAGGCGGTCAAGAGTGGGTCGAGTTTCGCAAGGACATCGGCGCGACCGAGATATGCCGCCTCATACACCGCCGTCGGAAGTGGTTCTGATGGATTCACGAGCGATTGAAGGGGAGCAAGACTCGCAGTTAGAAAATTTGGATCGAAAACTTCCGCTGGGTACTTCACCGACCACCACGGTGCATCAGCCTGCATGGAGTGTGGAAGTGGCTTGCCCCAGAGTTCTGCGTTGACCCAGTTCGCGAGACGACCCAGACAGAGTCCAACCGGCGAAGCAAATGCGACACAATCGAAGAGGTGCAAGAAAGGAAGTCGCACACGGCGCGCGAAGAGACAACACGCGACCATTGTGCCGAGAATTCCACCGTGACTTGACATGCCACCCTTGTGGATATCGAGCAAGCCCCACCATGGAATCGCCTCGTGAAATGTGATGAGCAGTCTCGGTTCGTAGAAGACCACGTGACCAACCCGCCCGCCGATCACAACCCCCATAATGAGGTAGGTCATCAGGTCGCCAACCTGTGGCATGGTCAGTCCGATGCGTCCTCTGCGCGCAAGCTCGCGAAGCAAGAACCACGCGAGCAGGAATCCTGATGCGTACGCGACGCCATACCAGCGAACTCCCAACTGAGGGGAGAATTGGATCGCGAATGGATCAAGCGTATGAACGATGGACGCGAGCACATGCATAGCATCCCCGACTTGATGTGATTGCGCTAGTCGACTGACGCGTGGACATCGACCGTATCCTTCCACCGCCGAGCGAACCCACGTATGACAACAAGCGCCGAGACTCTCCACCTCACATCCCAGCAGTGGTTTGAAATTGCCATCCAGTACGGCGTCCCCGTGCTCTGGTCGTGCGTCATATTGATTTTGGCTTGCTTCGCATCAAGCTGGGTGCGACGCCTCGTACTGACAGCATGCGCACGTAGCGAGATCGAACCGACCCTCGCTCGATTCTTTTCGAAACTGACTCGGTGGGTCATCCTGTTGATCGCCACGACCTTCATCCTCAACCGATTCGGATTCGAAACTGCCAGCTTCTCAGTCTTGCTCGGCGCCGTTGGCTTAGCGGTCAGTCTTGCATTTCAGGGAACGCTTTCGAATTTCGCCTCTGGAATCATGCTCATGGTCTTTCGTCCATACAAGATCGGCGATTTCATCGTCGCTGCGGGGCAGAGTGGCGTGGTTTATGAGATCGACTTGTTCTCAACGACACTCGATACCGTCGACAACAGGCGCACCTTCATTCCCAACAGCGCCATCTTCGGCAATGTCATCACGAATGTGAGTTTTCATCAGAAGCGTCGCTGCGACATAATGATCTGGTTGCACCATGACGCTGATATCGATCGCACCCGCGTCGCTCTCGCTGACGCGACGATGAAAGTTCCAGGTCGCCTCTCAGATCCGCCCGAAGTTGTGTTGCTCGATATCGCCGCATCCGGAATCTCGTGGCAAGTGCAGGTCTGGGGCGAAGCTGCAACGTACTTGCAAGTACGTCAGGCGACACTTCGAGAGGTCAAGATCGCACTCGATCAAGCGGGGATCCCATTCGCGGTGAATCCCTCCCTTGAATCTGTTCGGATGCGTCCGGCAAGTTGAGGGGACTGCCGTCGCGGCGCGTTCGTTGGTCATGCTTGTCAGCCTGTCATGGACCGACCCACGTGCCACTTACTTTTCTGTAGCGCGGAGCGCGTGGGATGTTGCTTCCCGCGCTTGCGAGATTCCAAATCGTCGCGCCCGTACTGTCGACTTCGAAGATCCTGCCGCTATTCGTCAGCGTAATGAGTGTCGTATTGTCCAGCGTGCGAAAGGCGCCACACTGAACCGCGCCACCATAGATCTGGTTCGCCGACCCGTATGACCAGACTGGCGCCGTCGGACCAAATGCAAGCGAAGAATCAATGACATACGCGCCAGTCGCATCGCGGGGCGGAACGATTTCCATCACCGTTGAGTAATCGTTCGCGGTGCCAACACGATCACCATTGCCAAATGCCAAGATGTTCCCTGCGCCGGGGAGTCCTTCATCGATCCACGTCGCGCTATGAACGACATAGAAAAAGCGGTTCGAGGTCGTACCTCGATCGTAGATCGCTGGATTTCCCCAGCGATATAGGAGATCGCCCCCTCGACCAGAGTCTCCACCCGCATGCGTAGCGGCCTCTGCCGTTGTGGTCGAGTGATCGACAACCCACACCTCGCTCAGTGTTCGCGAACTGACGACGATCTGATCGAGTGTCGGGTTGTAGTCGATCGAGTTCATGTGAATCCAGTCGCCGACTCCCATCGTCGTCGCGACACTTCCCGCATTGATGTCGAGAAGTTCTGGATGTGCTGAAACGATTCCGTAGTTCGGGAGCGTCGCACTGGCGTCCTGAACGAGGTGATCCCACAAGTTCCAACGCCAGACAATGTTGAATGTGCTGGAACTCGTTGGTTGAATCTCGAGAATCGACTCCGACCAGATCGGCGTCGTGAGTCCTTGCCGACCCGCGGCGACTCCCTCCGCCTGTGTATGCCCCTCCCAGACAATGCAAAGAATATTGCCGTTGGGGAGCGGTCGAACATCGTGATGTTGTTGGTAAGCACTCGTCGAAACGATCAGGTCGTTGGTGATCGTCCCGCTGGAATTGATGATCTGGATTCGACCACCACGAGCTCCACCTGTGTAGACGCCGCTCGTGTGAATTGTCGGTCGCACGAGCGAACCATCGCCACGCAAATACCCGACACTTGCACCGCCGCCTGCACCCGTCCATGTTGAAACTGCGAGACCAGCGCTGTCGTAGGCGGTCGTCGTCGTGCCGTTGGTGGTTGTGAGAAGCATCCATTCCTGAGACACGGGGCACAAACCCCAGCCACTCAGAAGCACCGCAAGATCGCCACCATCGGTCGTGCCGTCGCCCGAAACATCGCCGCCAACTCCTCCCCAATTCGAAAGCAAGATCGCCATGTCTAGGCCGTCAACCGTCGAATCGTCATTGAGATCTGCCGCGCACTCTCCCATCGAGGCTGGCACAACGGTGAGAGCTGTCACAAGCGGCAGGATGAAAATGTTTCGATCGTGGATCATGGCAAAGTTGCTCACTTCCCTTCAATTATGCCTCAAGGTTGAGGGCAAGCAAGAGAATTCGCATTCGGATTATCTTGGCGTCGCACCTGCTCAGGGGACATCGAACATCCAAAGGTACGACCAGTGTCACTTTGCAAAAGAAAAAGGGGGCGCTTTCGAGGGGGATCGCGGCGGCTTCGTAGCGTGCATTGATGCCGCGCAGGATGAGCGGTTCCAGAGCGTTTCGAGATGCCTTTCTCCCGTGGATCGCCTGCGCGATGGTCGCCGGTGCCATGGGTGCGGGGGAATGCCTGCGATGCTGGCCGCTCAGCGCTTTGGATGAATGCGGTCGACCCAGCATGTTTGGCATGTTGGACATGTTTGGCATGTTGGACATGTTTGGCATGTTGGACATGTTTGGCATGTTGGACCAGATGGTCCTGGTCGCCGCGTTGGCTGCCGTCGTCTTCGCCACGCATGGATTGGCGTTGGCGTGGCGACGGTGGTCGTTGGCGTGCGTGGTCTGCCTCCTGATTGGTTCGTTCTCTATCGGCGCGTTATGCACCGCGGTGGTCGATCGAGAGTGGCAAAAACTGTTGATCTCGCTCGGGACTATGGATCCCACAAGCGACGCGCCCAGCAGGTTGGTGTGGGTCGAAGGTGTCGTCGTCTCGACACCGCGTTTGGACGAGTTCGTCTTTCGTGAAGCGCTGTCGAAGTGTGGCGCACTGGACGAAGACTCGCTCGCACGATTCGTTCCACGCACGCCTTCGGTTCGGTTCAATCTCGAAGTCGATGCCATTCTCGATAGTCACGCCTCGCGCTTCGAGCGTTCAGCAACCATTCGCGTCGTCGTCGAAGGCACAAATGCGGGCTGCGTGGCTGGAGATCGAATCCGCGCCAAGGGATGGCTCCGCGGGTTCAAATCACCATCAAATCCTGGTGGATTCGATTCGAAGAAGTGGAGTCGAAGTCGATGTATCGCGGGGCTTCTTTCGGTTCCAGGAGCGAGCCTCGTCGACCTGGACGCGGACGCAACCCTCTCAATCACTGCGCTCCTCGCCCGATGGCGATCTGCAGTGGACGCGAGTTTGTACAACGCTCTCGGCGATCAATCGGCCCTTGATGCAACCGCGCTCATCGCCGCATCGACGACAGGGGCGAACTGGCCTGGTCAACGATCAGTTTCGAAGGCATTCGCAGCGTGTGGTGTGCAGCACCTTGTCGCGATCTCGGGGTTCAACTTCGCAATTCTCGCATCTTGTGCGCTGTGGATTATTCGGAGGCTTGGCCTTGCGTCTCGAATCGGCGGCATTGCGCTCGTCCTTCTCGCACTGCTTTTCATCGCGTCGATCGAATCTGAAGTCTCGTCGGTTCGAGCGGCATTGATGGGCGGATCTGCCGCGATCGCGCTCTCATTCGGACGATCGATTCCTTTCGGATCGATCATGGGAATCTCGGCGATCGTCATTGTCGCGTTCGATCCGCTCGCGGCATCAGAGCCAGGATTTCAACTGAGCTTCAGCGCAATATTCGGATTGCAATATCTCGCTCCCCGAGCGACGAAGTGGGTCAGTGGTGCACTTCGGGGTTGCTCGATCACAAAGACTTTGGCGCGCCGTGCCATCGAGCCCATCACCGCAGGGCTCGCCGCATGGATCGCAACCGCTCCCATCGTCGCGATCCACTTTGGGAGTTGTCCACTCTGGTGCGTTCCATGCACACTCGCGCTCTCTCCGAGCTTTGCATTGATGGTCATCTCTTCGAATGTCGCAGTCGCGGTTCATCCGCTCTTCCCGACTGTCGGATCAGCGGTGGCGTGGGTGTCGATGGTGAACGCAAAGGTGATCCTGAGTGTCGTCCGTACGTGTGCAACCTTTCCTGGAGCGCAGACTCCTGGATCTGCTCTTGGGACTGTGGACGATTGTGGCGACTGGCGGATGCGCGTTGACATGCTCGATGTGGGAAATGGATCGTGCTATCTGATCCGATGCGACGATGGTGCGATCATGTTCGATTGTGGAAGTCTTGGCGCTCCCGCAGTTGGATCGCAACTCGTCGTGCCCGCCCTGCGAGCACTCGGCGTCCAGAGGCTCGACGCAGTCGTCATCTCGCATCCAAATCTTGATCATTACGGAGCGCTGCCCGAAGTCGTTCGCGCATTCTCTGTGCGCCGAGTCCTGGTCACTCCTCAGTTCATCGAATGGTCGAAGGAGAGAAGGGGGGCAGCTGCTGAAGCACTGCGTGTCGCACGGTCGGACGGCGCAACCATCGAGGAGTTCTCGCGCGGCGATATTCTCCGATTCGGGAGCGCCACCTGTCGCGCACTTCATCCTGGAGCCGCGGACCGCTTCGGTGATTCGAACGACGGCAGTCTCGTGCTTCGGATATCGATCGGTGAATTCTCGATACTCCTCGTGGGTGACGTTGCGAGAGAGGCGTGCCGAGCCGTGCTTGACCAGCGATTCGCCGACGATCTGCGCAACATAACGCTCCTTGAATTACCACACCACGGAAGTTTTCAACCAGCCGCCGCCGCGCTCGTGACACGCATCGAGAGCCCGATGATTCTTCAATCGACCGGACCCGCACGCCTGATCAAAGACAAGTGGATCGACATACTTGCGTCCACACAAAGGCTCGTGACCGCGCGCGATCATGCCTGCTCGGTTGAATTGAGGCGCGACGGCAACCTGTGGATCGGACGCTGGAACGGATCGAATTATTCCTGGTCGAACTCGGGATTACGACGCTCTGCCGGAGAGCCTGAGCGCGTGGAGGTCTTCACAAAAACCGACGAATGCGATCTAGCCGTCCCGGTCGACCGCGATCAAGATCGCCCTGCGGAGCAGGACAGTGTCTCCAATGGGACCGCCACTCGCCTCTTCGATCTCAATCTCGAGTGGACCAGGCAATATTGTGACCGAGATTTCGGCGCGAAAGTCTTTCGTCGTCAGTGCGTACCGAGCAAGTTCTTGGCCGTTCTGCCGCAAAACAATTGTGCAATCTGCCCACGCCCGCAACGATGGCGGAATTTCTGCTTGTGCGCTCAAGACGGAGAAGCCTTGGGGGATTTTGTAGATGAGCCGTTCCGGCCCCCTGATTTCGATCGAGGCCGCGCCGAGCGAACCACTCGATGGCCTCAGCTTGGGCGTCGGATACTCAGCGCGCGGAAAGGCGGTTGTTGTCGGCTCACTGACAACAGGATCCAATGTCGCGAGTGTGAGAATTCGCTTGGGTGCCATTGTGACGCAATCGATATCGTCTAATTCGAGCGGGAGAGCGGCTCGGTCGACAACGAGCGGGATTCCATTGATGACGAACGCTCCCTGAAACCCGCCCGAGATGGATGAGCCTTCGATGACCGAACCGTCTTTCAACCACGCACGAATCCCCGTCGCAGGGGTTGACGCAGAGATGAGAGACAAACCAGCGACCCGCTCAATCGGGATCTCGCGCTTTGTCCCATCGCTTTCGATGACGATCGGATCCGCAAAGGTCTCTATGAATCCACGAATTCGATCGCCGTTTCTCAGGACGAGCTCGTCGGTTTCTCCCTCAGGGGGAAGTGCCGCGATCGGCTGCAGTTGAATGAACCTGGTGCGCTCAACCGGAATGTCAATGAGTCCGAGATTCGGGTGCTTCCAACGTGCGATAGTTCCAGTTTCAGCACGGTGAAACCCGCTAAAGGTGCCGACAATGACCTGGCCATCTGAGAGAATTGTCATCGAGCTGACCGAGCGAATCGAATCTGGCGATTCACCCGAAACGAGCGTCCATGCGAGTGCTGTCGATCCAACATCGAGACCATCGGGACTCCGAATGACCCCGTCATCGCCAGCTGTCGCGCGAACCCATCTCCCGCCCGGTGTGAGGACATCGATCGTGCCTTTCGCATCTTCGCTCGTGGTTCCGAAACCAACTGCGAAGCAGCATGCGAGAATCATCGCTGTTGGGGTCACGAGTTCACCGTTGAAAAATCGGCAGGTATCGATTGGGCATTTGGAGGACGATCAACGCCATAGCAGTCGCATAAGACTCGCCCGCCTGATGGTCGACCCAAGAGCCATCATCGCTCTGAAGCGAGATCAACTCGTCGCGAACTCGCGACCACCACTGTTCCCACCATGCACCGCCCGCGAGATACATGGCCTGGGTCGAGTAGTACTGTCCATAGAAATAGTGCGCCTGGGATTGGGGACCACCAACGCCCGCGAGAACTGCGTTGTTGTTCAGGTAGATCAATCCCCGTTCGATTGAGTCGTCCTCGTAGATCCCGGCGTAGAAGAGGCTCGATACGCCGGCGGCAGTGCGTGGCCACGCACTTGTTCCTGGTTGCCGCATGTATCGAAATCCACCATCCGCATTTTGGCAGTCGCGGACATATCTCACGGCACGATCGATCGTGTCCTTGGGAATCTTGATTCCGGCGTTGCGCGCGCTCCGAAGTGCCATGACTTCGCAGATCGTGACAGAAACATCTGCATCGTAAGGAACGGGGTTGTATCGCCATCCACCTTCATCATTCTGGCTGTTCAAGATCAAGTCGATTGCTCGAACGAGCGCATCCCGTACTCGCGAATCATTCGGATTCATTCCGTACACCTCACCCAAAAAGAGCGTCGCGAACCCGTGACCATACATGGGCCCGGTCGTGCTCTCCGCTGCCAACAATCCGCTCTCGGACTTGTTTGCAAGAACATAGTCGAGTGCATTCGAAACTTGTTCGCCGTACCGACCTCGGCCCGGGAGATTTCCGTCAGCCATGAATGCCAACGCACTCAGCGCTGCGATACCCACATGCCGACCGTAACGCCCCCGACCAAACGAACCGTCTTCGTTTTGCGACGAGGCGAGAAAAGCCAATCCTCGCTCGATGGACCTCGCCAGTTCGGGAGTCATCTCGTTCTTCGCTGGTTTGTTCTCCGCGCCGACGGTCGAAAACTGTCGCTGAGGCGCAGGAGTCGTTGGTCCCACAGTGCCGATCCTCTTCTCTGGCGAAGTTGCTGGTTGGATCGCTTCGATTGGCGCAGGATTGACTGGCTTCCCGGATTCGGTTCCCTGCGCGGGCGACTGAAGCGCGAGGATGATTGCAATCGAGATGATCATTATGAAAGCTCTGAAAATCGGCCAAAGCTGAATCGCTACGGTCTCGCCTCCTCTGCGATCCTGCGGTAGTACGCCTCAGTCCACCGACGATACACCGACGACATCTTTTCGCGAACTCCTTGGCGAAGGCTCTCTCGTGTTCGGGCCGGAAGGCTTCCCCACTCTTCGTCCGTTTCCTCGATGACGCCTCCCTCAACGGCATCAGCAACCGGTGGCAGTTCGCCCGCACGGTCACCAGTCGGTTGGGATTGGGCAGATCCTTCCTTCTCGCCCCTCTGCTCGGCTCGATTCCTCGCTTGTTCGCGGCGTTGCTCTTCGGACGAATCCGGCTGTGACTTCCCTTTGCTCCCCTTGGAACCGCCTTCGGGCTTGGGAGATCCCTTGGATTCTCCGCTCGACGATGAAGATGAACTTGAGGATGATTGCTGCTGTTGCGACTGCGCTGATTGGATGAGCGCATCCAACCGAGCCAGTACATCTTCTTGAATTCGCTGAACCGCCATCCCAGACTCTCTCTCACGAAGAAGCTCCGCGCTCCGACGCATTCCTGTCACAGTCGCCTCCATCGTGTTCTGCGACTCTTTCTCGGTGAGAATCCGGTCGAGGTTTTTCTTCTGCTCTCGGTCGCTCTCTTCGCTAGCGCGCTTCCCACCCGACTCTCCGATTCCCAGGAGTTCGTCGAGTGATTTCTCCTTCTCTGAAGTCGCTGGGCCAGTGCCTGGTGTTTGAACTGGTGGGGTTTGCGTCTGCTGTGGTGCTGATTCCGCCACGCAATTCAAAGCGATAACACAGCAGATCGCGGGTGCGACTCTCATGGCTTTACCTCTGGTTCGCTTGCAGGCGGCACAATCTTGGGTGCGCCTGCACCTTCTCGTTCATTCATTTGTCGCTCGACTTCTTCTCGAAGGGCATCTGCGATCTTTGCGATCGACTCCTGACGCGCAGAGAGTTTCACGAGGGAGGGATCTTCGATGTTTCCTCCTCCAGCATCCGAGATTGATTTCGTTCGTTCGTAAATTCTCTGTTGCAACGAACGAATCACTTTCAACTCGGAAAGTGGCGGAATCAGCGGTTTTTCCTGCTCGCTACCGCCACCTCCTTCGCCACCACCACCGGACTGTTGGTCGTCTTCGAATGGATCATCCTTCTTGCGCGCTGATTCGCTGAGTGCGGCTGTGAGCCCTCGAAGGACTTCGAGTACTTCGCGCTCAAACTCAATCGTCGCCTCACATGGGGGTCCACTCCGGAGGTCATCTGCCGCACTCGCCGCTGAATCAAGGGCGATGGATGTCGCTTCCATGAATGTGGGTGATGCTTTGACATCTGCCGAACTTGTCGAAATGTCTGAGATCGCCTTGCGAATATTCTCCTGCTCCACTCCCAACCGTCGGGATTCAACAAGCGTTCGACGATCATTCGCCGCTGCGGCTGCCTGGAAGATCGCGCTTGTCTCGGTCAGGACTCCCTCTTGCCTATCTCTCAGTGCTTCATACTCCTGCGCGAGCTCGCGCGCTCTTTGCTGGCGCTCCTGCTCCTCGTTTTTCTTCTCTTGTTCGCGAACCATCGCAAGTGCTTCACGAAGGAGCGATGATCCACGCGCCAGATTTTCGTTTCCGAGCGCGATCTGTGGCGATTCAGCTGCGAACGCGGTTGCGGCTCGCCCCTCAGCCTCGGCTGCGCGTTCGACTAGTCGCACAATTCTCTGTGCACTCGGTCCAGCCGCACGACCCTCGTCGGCGACTCCCGACGCATTCAGCGAAAGCGACCCAGCCTGCCGAGCGACCCCAGCCGCAGAGCCGGCGACTTGGTCGCCATCTGCTACGACAAGCGCGATTCCAAGATCCTCAGTGCTCTCTGCCTCGCGGAGCAGTTGCTCGAGCGCGTCGGCGAGAGTCGCGAGACGTCGGCGCAGCGTTGCTGTTCGCGCCTTCTCATCGTCGGCGAGGTCTTCAATCATCCGCTGAACCGTTTGTCGTGCAGATGCGGATGCTTGTTGAGCTTGATCGAGACGATTCTCTCGGGTCGACTGCTCCGCCTGGTCCATGCGCGCTGCGAGTGACTCGCGTTCGCCACGCTCCGCGGCCTGATTGAGATTCATCGATCGAGCTGGATCATCCGCCTTCATTTTCGTGGCGCGCTCCTTGAGTTCGTCGATGGTTTCACGCGCGGCCTGCGCCGCCGCCTTTGCGCTCTCTGCCGCCCGATCAAGACTCGCAGTTTCTTCGGGCGAAAGTTCATCGCGACTTCTCCCGACCGTGCTTGCTCCGGCCTTTGATCGATCTGCGTCTGACTGATCGATCGCTTGGGCGACCTTTTCAAGTTTTCTCGCCGCCATCCAGGCATCCTTGTCGCTTTGCAAGAGTGTCGCGAGATCGTCCAGTTCTTGGCGCACCTCTCTCTGCGCAACTCTTGCGGTGTCGATTTTCTGCTGGGCTTGCTTGGAAGTCACACCAGCCTCACCTTGGTCTTGATCTTGGGAGGCGGATTGAAGGTCATTTCGCGCGGACTCGCTTTGGCTCTGAGCGGTCTTAAGGATGTCGTCGGCTGCGTCAAGCAAGCTGCGTGTTGCATCATCGGGAACATCATTTCGATCAAGTCGCGTGCGAAGTGAATCTGTCATCGTTCGGATACTCTCGATTCGCTCGCCAATATCAGTTTGCGGTCGTACTTGCGCCGACGCGGACTCTTCGCGGCTCAACAGATTTTCCTGTCGCTCCTTGACACGAATCGATCCCTGACGAATCGCCGCGATCGCGTTTCGGGTCTCTTCTTCGAATTGTGGTCGCGTGAGAACTCTCAATCGACGTGGATTCGATCGTGTGGGATCGCGGGCGACTCCATCGACGAGGAAGGAATCTTGGGCAACAAGGACAAGCTCGAAGACTTCTCCGGGTTGCGCGTTCGCACTCGACAGGTCGAAGAGTGACTCGGCGACTGCCTCCCTCAAACCATCGATGGCCTCGGCGATAAGTTCCTTCTTCCACTCCAGTGATCGCGTTACTTCAAATGTGATTGACTCCAATCCGACATCGTCACGTGCCATTCCCTTCACTGGGATCTGCGCGGTCGCGAGCACGGTCTCGTCCATACTTGGTTCGACAACGACAGCCTCTGGTGGTTTGTCCGCGGTCACATCCACGACGATCTTCGCGTCATCGATGTTGTGCACACCGTGCTTGTCCACAAGCCGGATCATCAACGACCGACTTCGATCGGCCTTCCAATCCAGGGTCCACCTCCCATCCCCCTCGTCGAAGGTGAAGGCTGGATCTGTCGCTGATTCGCCCGATGCGCCTTCATCCCAGTCAAACGTCGAACGAATCCAACTCCCGCGCTCTGGGTCACCTTTCGGAACCGGAAGTGATTGCAACATCTCAAGGTGAACAAAGGACCCTTCCAGAATTGGAGTTTGGATTCTCCCGCGATGATTTGTTCCATCACCAAGATCGAAGCGCTCAGGTTGGAGGGATGTTGCGTAGATCGGGGGGGTCACGACTGCGATGATTGAATCAAACTTCGGAGCATCCACGAAGTCAATTCTCTGGATGTCTGTCTCGACATCGCTCGTGAGGAATTGAAACTCGATCGCGTCAGATCCTGATTCGATCAACCGCTCAAACCTTGTCTCTCCTTGGTGAATCAGTGATGCCTTCTCCCACTCGCCAATCGTTTCGCCTTCGATGCGACGAACACGCGCCCAGACCGATTCAGTTTGGGCGTTGCCTCGAAAGAGATCAGCTTTCAGTGCAAGTGCGGACCGCTTTGGGTGATGCGTTGCGAATGTTGTACTTCGAATTCCTGTCCGTGCCGGCCAATCCACAGCGATCCACGGGGTCAGTGCTCGAATGATTCCAGTTTTCGCGAGATTCGGAGAGATGAAAAAGAAACCGGCCCATGCCGCAAGCACAACCGCGAGCGCAAGGCCTTCTTGCTTCAGCCGCTTTGACGAAAAGAGATTCGAGATCGCCTCAGGCGCAACAAGTCTTGCTGCTTCCTGCTTGACACTCCCAGCGAATGGATTCCCATCGAAGATTCGATCGCTTGAGAATTCAACCCCAGACGCCAACTTGCCTGCGGCGCTCGGCAGTCGCGACTCCAGTTCGAGCGCCAATCTGACACGCGATGGTTGAACCGCCAGCGAGGGAATGAACTGACGCCTGACGAGCCATCCTGTGAATCCGACCAACCCCAAGAGCACAACCCATCTCAGTGGTGAAGGAAATCTCAGGACTGCGTCGATTGCAATGCATGCTGAGACCGCCAAGGTCACGGTTCTGCCGAGCACAATCGACACCTCCGCGATGCGTGATGTGCGCATTCGTCGACCAACCTCGTCAAATTCTTGCGGGAGGTTTCTCGGTGTCACGTTGACCTGCTTCCGCAAATTCTACGCCAACCTCAACCATCTCCGACCAACCCATTCGAACAAAAGGAGGAGAAGGACTGCCAGGAACGCCCCGGGACTGTTCCAGATTGGATCGACAATGGACCGTTCCCGAGTCACTGCGCGTTTGGGGAGGAGTTGTTTCAGTCGGTCGAGGTCCGCGGGTTGCACGACCGCACCCCCAGTACGTGTGGCGAGGTCGATCAACTGTTGGTGATCTGTTTCGGGGTGAGCAAGTTCCGAATCGAATCTGACGACTCGAACGAGTTGCTCCATACTCCCAGTCCGGGGCGAGTCAACTCGAACTCGCCACATCCCAGCTGCGTCGGCCGACCAGAGCCCGACCCACCCTGAACCTTCGCTCGTCAGTTGAATTGTCTGCTCCGATGAACCGTTTGCTGGATCGATGAGTTGAACTTGGGCGTCAAGCGACTCCCCGCCCGCTCCAATTCCAAGTCTTGGATCCTGAATCTCTACCCTGATCGTGGCAGGAGATCCAACCCCTGGCTGCTTGGGATCAACGAGGAGCCTGAATGGCTTTCCATCAGACTGTGCTGCACCACGCGAGAGATAGCGAATGAACTGGATCCAGAACCGCTCTTGATATGTCTCGCCGATTCCGTGACGCCACCGCCAGGTCTCATCGGTAGCGACATAGACGATTAATCCAGCACCAAATCTCATGGAAACAACAAGAGGCGACGGAGCGCTACCCGAAACCGTTCTCGCCATAGCGAGTGACTCTGCCGCTGGCTTGAGTGCGCTTGTTTCGATTCGCTGTGCCCACTCAAGGCGACCTCGATCTCCCGCTGATGTCAAGATGAGTGGCCATCGGTCTCGCGAAGACTCGCCGAGACGCATGACACCAGCACGAAGCGCACTCTCGGTTGGTTCGACAAAGACTGCTTCATCAAATCGCTCAGGAACTCCGCGAATGGGAAGAAGATCTTCGAGATCGGTCCCTCGCCACGAGCTGGGAGTCGATCGTTCCCCGGCAATCCACAAGAGTCCAGCGCCACGATCACTCACCGAGCGACGGATGTTTGCGATTTGTGTCTCCGAGAGGCTGCTCGCCGGAACATCACCGACGATGAACAGGTCGTACTCGGAAAATTCCTCCTCGGTCTGCGGTAGTCGCTCGAGTGGCGCATTGCCTTCTTGTGCAAAGTCGCGATCTGCGGACAAGAGCATCACCGAACTTTGAAATGATGACTCTCTCACCAATAGGTTTTTGAGGTAGCGAAACTCCCACCGTGGATAACCCTCGATATAGAGGATTCGAAGCGGACGATCGACGAATTCGACATCAACAAATTGCTCATCATTTGCCTTGACGAGATCATCAGCGCCAGCTCGCACGCGAACGATCCATCGGACCGAACCAGCCTCTGTTTCGACCCCGGTTAAGACGGCTTCGCCGCGTTGGTTCACAAATTCATCTGGTGCAACAATCGTCGTGCTGATTGTTCTCCCCGACTTCTCGTCAATCAAGTCGACCTCGACGGGCGATCTGGGTGAACCCCCGACACATTGCAATGTCGCAATCACCGGCACTTGATCCCGGATGAACGCGCGGGTAGGAGCTTCGGTTTCGGCGACCGCGAGATCTGTCATTGCATCGGGCGAACCCATCGGAACAACAAACACCGGAACCGCTTGCTCTTGGAGCAATCGCAGTGCGCTCCGATCAATTGGATTTGTGGTTCGACCATCCGAGATGATCACCACTCCACTCGTCGGTCGCCCAGCAAGTCGTCGAAGTGCCGTCTCGATCGGCAATGTCAAATCGGTCGCCCAACCGTCTGGTATTGGTGGAGATTCTGGATTGATGTCGAATGCAGACGCGTGGAATCCAAGCCAAACGATTTCACTCTCCTTCTCGATCTCGGACCACACTTCGCTCCTGAGTAACTCATCCGTTATGTCGGATCGTGATCGAAGGGACCCATCGCTCGTCCGACTATCCGCGACGGTCATGCTTCGACTTCGATCAACGAGGACAGCGACCCAATCGGACTGGTTTTCGATGATTGGAAGCCGAAGTTGTGGCCCGGCGATCAAAGCGCAAGTGAGGAGGAGCAAACATCCGCGCGTGACTGCTAACAACGTCCGTGTTGTTGTTGGACCGATCATCCGTCGGTAGCTCCAGACAACGACGATAATCGTTGAGAGAAGCATGAGAAACCATCCCCACATTGCTGGGGGGTGTTGCCAAGACCATTGCAAACCGCTCGAAGACTCTGGAATGACGTCGATTCCGATCAGCCAGCGCCACCAATCGGATGTTGTCATTGGACTCCCTCGATTATTCGCTGTTTTTTCGCCCCTGTCGAAGCTCGCCTCGCAACCCAAGTCTCGACCAAGAGCAGGATGAGGAGTCCAACAAAGAACCATACGGCTAATGAGTAACCATCCAGTGCACGAGCGATCGGAATGTCTTGGGACGAGCGAGTGTCGGCGGACCGTACCGATCCACCAAAGGCGATCTTGTCAAGAAAGCTCGACTCACCAACCTGAACTGACAACCCGTTCAACTCCGAGCTGATCTCCGTGATTGATGTCAATTGGGTCGACGCAGCCGCTGGATCAATGTTGACAACGATTAACTCAGAAGATCGGTTGGCGTCGTCGATTGCTCCATAGACGCCAGACCGTGTGATGGGTTGCATGAGTTTTCCGTTCGGATCGACTGCGATTGTCCGTTGATCATCTGGATCGACTTCATCACGAGCCATCACCATTCGAAGCCCGACAGTCCCAGGAATTGGGATGGGCATACTCTCACCACCGACACTCATTCTGCGACACTGATCGACCTGGGCAACCGACTGACGAATCAACTCTTGGAAGAGAGGAACCATAAGTGGCTTTGCGGGCAAATTCGTCCATTCAAGATCTGGTGGGGCGGCGAAGAGGAGGAGAGATCCCCTCGCACCCTCGTTCGATCCGCGAACGAGGAATGGTGACCCATCCTCAAATGAAAGAATTGTTTCTGTTTCGTGCGTTGGTACCGATATCACGAGCCGTTGGGTCACTGTGACGGGTTGTGTGAGATCGCTCAATTCGGAAGATATTTGCAAGAGCAATGCATGTGGAGCATCGGTCCGACGAAGGATGAGTGGGGGGTCTGATTTGACTGGCTCACGTCCAATCGACCACCCGAGATTAAAACGCCTCGCGAGTTCGTCGGTCCACAGGTCAACTGTCGCACGAACTGGTGGAACGATGACGACAATGAGTCCGGCGTGGATCGCTCGTTCCAAGACGGACCATCCAGCGATATCGACCGCGTCTGGACGAACAACGACGACTGCGTTGAGTCCACTGCACCGTTGTGTGGTGATGGCTGTGGGTTCGATCACCTCTGTGTCGATATCAACATCGTCTGTTGGACGGAGTGCTCGTTCAATCCATCGACCAACACCAGCATCGGACCTTGGTGATTGTCCTGGATCAACACTTGATTGCCTGTCGACGATTCCGACGTGAATTGTGTTTGATGTTGAAACCGCTGCAAACCGCGCGTCATCTGCTGGTTGTGCATCCACTCCAACGAGTTGGACGCGCAGGGCAACTTCTGTCTGCCGTCCTGGTCGAATCGCGATCGATCCTTCGATAGTCGCTTCTGCCTGTCCTTCTTTCCAATCAACTTCTAGTAACTCCTTCGCTCCATCATCGGATGTCAATTCTGCACGCGATTGGCTCGCGGCCAGTCGCGTCCCCTCTCGCCTCAATTTGACCCGAAGCGGTATTGCTCCGCGTATAGAGAGTGGTCCCTTTGCTTGGGGATCGAACTCGATGATTTGGGTGTTTGTGACCTCGACTGTTGCTGGTGGCGTCACGATTACCTTTACCGCGCTCTGGGGATCCTCCTTTGCTTGATTCGGTGAGCTCCCGATACTCCCCTTGCGAAAGTCACTCATCACACCGATCACTGGTGTTGATCCTTTCGCCACACCGACCGCGCCCGCGATATCTGATGGAATTTCAGTCACCGTGAGGTTTTCAAGAATCGCCTTTGCTGCTGCAAGATCGTCTGATGGTGGCCACAGAAGTGGTTGCGCACCCGCGGCGAGAATGACACCAACTCGGTCTCCTGGGGACAGATCACGAACAAAGCCCACCGCGTCTTCGCGCGCTGTGTCAAACGCGACCCGTTGGCCTACCGTGACCTGCTGCCCAATGCCGTCATCGAGCACAAGCACGATTTGACGGGGTGCGTCGGCTCTCGCAGTCGCTTCGATTGTTTCGTCATTGAGAAGTGGTCCACTTATTGCCGCCCCAGCGAAAAGCAGGACGAGACACCGAAGGATTAGGAGTGTTAATCGCTCGATGTGTCTGCGACGGCTTGTTCGACGAATTGCTTGTCGCAATAATTCCATCGCTGCCCACTCAATGGGTTTTTGTCGACGTCGAAAGAAAAAGTGGAGAGCGATTGGAACGAGTGTCGCAACAACTCCAGCCATAGCAAGAAGTGGTGTTGCGAAGATCATCTCGCCGACCTTCGCCGCGCAAATGCCTCTCGCTTCGCGAGCAATGCTGACAGGATGGGACCGACTGACTCGTGTGTGTTGAAGATTGCGAAGTCAAACCCGAACCCCCGACTCATCCGGTCGAGTTCGTGGATGTGGGACTGAAGTTCCTTCTGATACGCGTCCCGCACCGCCCTTGAGTCGACTTCGATCGTCGCCTCTCCCTCCAAACCTTCAAAGGGAGCATCTGAGTCCATATCGAATTCGATCTCAGCGCGATCGAGTGTTGCGAACAAGATCACATCGTTTCCTCGATGACGAAGCCGAGCCAACGCGGCGCGGATCTGATCGAGGGGCGCGAGAAAGTCCGAGATGATGACAAAGAGTGTGTGCCCGTGATTCTGGCTCAGTGTTTGTTCTGCGACCTTCCCCCAGTTGACCGTCGTACTCATGGGTTCTGTCGCGAGACATCGCACCACGGACCGCCAATGATCGCTGGTGCTTGACCGACGAACACCACCCCGAATTCCATCGGAAAAAATCCCAAGGCTCACGCGGTCACGTTGGCTAAGTGAGAGAAATGAGATCGCTGCTGCGACGGCTGTCGCGTGGTCGTACTTTGTCCAGTGATTTTTTTGTCCTTGTGCTCTCGTTCCACCCCACCCCTTTTTTGACTCGAGTGTTCCGAACTTCATCGATGCAGATCCATCCACCAGGATTGTGATGTTGAGATTCGTCTCTTGTTGAAACTGTTTGATGTAGAGCTTGTCGTTGCGAGCGAACACCTTCCAGTCGAGGTGGCGAACACTATCACCCGTGGTGTACTGCCGATGCGATGCGAACTCGACCGCGGCTCCCTGTCGTGGCGAAACGTGAAGGCCGTTCATCGCCCCCTCTGCCACCATTTTTGCACGCAATTCGAACGAGGCGAGTTGTGCGAGTGTCTCTGGTGCGAGATACTGCTCCGCCCGCAAGGGACTTGTTTGTCCTTCAATCATCGATCAAGCCGCGCTGTCCAGTGGCGTGTTCTTGATGAGATCGCCAACCAGACGATCTGTATCGATTCCGTCTGCTTGCGCGTTGAAGTTCAGCATGATCCTGTGTCGCATCACCGGCAACACGACAGCATGCAGATGGTGTGGCATGACATGGTGATCTCCAGACATAAGTGCCTTTGCCTTCGCAGCAAGAATAAGAAATTGGCTTGCGCGGGGACCGGCGCCCCACGAGACATAGTCACGAATAAATTTTGGTGATCGCTCATCAAGTCGTGTCGATCGAACGAGGCGTAGTGCGTACTGCACAACATGGTCGGCAACTGGAATGTCGCGGACAAGCTTCTGAATTCGAAGACACTCTGGTGCACCAATGATGGGTTGTGGATCCATCCCCTTTCCACTTGTGGTTCTCTTGACAATCTCCAGCTCTTGACTCTCGGTCGGATACCCGATGCGAACGAGAAACATAAATCGATCGAGTTGTGCTTCTGGGAGTGGGTATGTCCCCTCCTGTTCGATCGGATTTTGCGTCGCGAGGACAAAGAACGGTTTGGGGAGTGCGTGGGTGTAACCGCCAACAGTCACCTGCCCCTCCTGCATTGCTTCGAGTAGTGCTGCTTGGGTCTTGGGTGGTGTTCGATTTATCTCGTCGGCGAGCACGACATTTGAAAAAACTGGCCCTTTGACGAAGTGAAGCTCGCGCGTACCCGTCTGTTTGTCTTCTTGAATCACCTCACTTCCGGTGACGTCGCTTGGCATAAGGTCTGGGGTGAACTGAATGCGCGAGAACCCGAGAGTGAGGGTTCGTGCAATCGTCGAAATGATCAGTGTCTTGGCGAGACCTGGTACGCCTTCGACGAGTGTGTGACCTCCACAGAACATCGAGAGCATGATCTGGTCGAGAATCGCATCTTGGCCGACGATTGTCTTGCTGATCTGGTCTCGAAGAGCGACTGATGTTTCGTAAACGGCCCTTGCCGCCTGGATAGGGTCTGAATTATGAAGCCGGGAAAGGAGTTCGGATGGCTGTGCTTGTTCTGATGTCTGAAATGTCATGGATTCATACCTCGGTCGGAGTATAGGGTTGACGCATGCCAGAACTGCCAGAAGTCGAGTGCATCAGACGCTTCTTGGCCCGGGAGTGTGTTGGCTCAACGCTCTCGCTTCACCAACTGAACCGCACCGACATTGTTGGATCATTGGACTCTCCACGCGGTGAACGGAAAAAGCCCGGTGTCGCTGCGCGCAAGGAAGCCCTCCTGGACCAATCCACACTCGTCGCTCTTGAGCGCAAAGGAAAACAACTTGCTTTCATCGCGAGTGATGGGCGGTCTTTCATTGTGCGATTGGGAATGTCTGGTCAGCTTCTTCTCATGAAGTCCTTTGATGCCAACTTGGCGCACGTTCATGTCTCGTGGGTAGTTCAAACGAAGCGAGAGAAACGGTATCTGTGTTTTCGTGATCCGAGACGATTTGGATCGGTCATTCCATGCAAGAACCGGAATGAATTGTCTGCGCACTGGCAGTTGCTTGGACCAGATGCGCTGAGTGTCTCATCGCGCGTTCTTTTTGAATCAATGCGACAAAGCAAGTTGGTCGCAAAGGCGTTTCTTCTGAATCAGGCTCGGTTGAGTGGTCTTGGAAACATCTATGTCGACGAGTCGCTCTTCCTTGCAGGAATTCATCCTCGAACACCGATTCGAGAGCTGAGCGAAACGCGATCAAAGAAGCTTGTCAACTCAATTCGTCGAGTGCTTCGAGAATCCATCTCGTTCGGCGGTACAACTCTGCGTGATTACCTGGTTCCAGACGGTACTCGCGGAAGGTTTCAAGATCGAAGTCGTGTTTATGGTCGCGCTGGGTTGTTGTGCACACGATGTGACACGCCGATCACCCGGGAACAGCTCGTCGGAAGGACAACCTCATTTTGTCCGAAGTGCCAATCGATATCACCCGAGAGTGGCGAATAATGGTTTGGTTTCTTATATGTATAAATATCCTCCTCCTCCTAGTTAGGGTGTTTGTCGTTTGTGAATAAGTCATCAATCACCCTCACAACCCCAGCAAACACAACCACTTAGAAACCATCACCACTACCCGAATCCTGTCAATTACTCGACCGGTGTGTTCGGACACGGTCGGGCAATGCGGGCACGAGATATCTCAAAGCCCGTTTGGTACCCGCAACATGGAAGCTAACAACGACGACCGACCGTTTATCCACAGGGAATGAACGACCTAGGCGACAGGTGTTTCGTGGACGAAAGTCCCCTCAATTCGGTCAACGGCCTTGCAGATATCTGGATCCGAATCGCGACGCAACCCGATTGTTCGCACTGCGTGAAGAACGGTCGTGTGATCTCTCCCACCAAAGTAGCCACCGATTTCTTCAAGGCTGTATCTCGTGTGTTTTCGAGCTAGCCACATGCAAACTTGTCGCGGAAGGGCGACGGACTTGTGGCGCCGCTTTGACATGAGGTCGGAGAGTTTAATGTCGAAGTAGTACATCACGGCGTCGATGATCATCTGAATGGTTGGTTGATTCGATCGGCCGAAGGTCGATCGGACATCTGACATGGCTGCCTTTGCAACATCGAGCGAGACCCCAACATTGTTCGCCATCGCATAGCAGCGGACCTTCGCGAGTGACCCCTCAAGCTCACGAATATTCGAATCAATCCGCGCTGCGATGTAAGCGCAGACATCCTCAGGGACAGGCAGGTTGATGAGTAAAGCCTTTGCTTTCAAGATCGCAACCCGTGTCTCGTAGCAGGGTCGATCAACACGGGCAACCAAACCACAATTAAAGCGACTCACAAGTCGCTCTTCAAGATCAGGAATATCGTTCGGCGAGGCATCAGACGAAAGGACAATCTGCTTACCAGACTGATAGAGCGTATTGAACGTATGAAAGAACTCTTCCTGGCTCTGTTCGCGCTTCGATAGGAAGTGAACGTCGTCGATCACAAGCATGTCGAGGTTGCGAAAACGGTGGCGGAAGTCTTGCATGCGACCAGCCTTCACACACGACATAAAGAGTTCCGAGAAGCTCTGGCAAGAGAGATAGCCAATCTGGACGCGCGAGCGTTGGCGTAGGGCAGTCTGACAAATTGCTTGCAAGATGTGCGTTTTTCCTAGTCCCACTCCACCATGTATGAAGAATGGGTTGTATGCGCCCCCAAGATTGGCGCTCACGGCGTTTGCGGCGGCGTGCGCCAACCGATTTCCAGGACCAACCACGAACGAATCAAATGTGTAATCAGGAGAAAGAACCAACTGCTCCTCGAGTTCAAAGCCACCCCCAGAAATGTTTTCGGGGGGTGAAGCCCTCTCATCCACCCCGTTTGGTTCACCCACAAAACGAACTGCCAACAACCTCCCAGTCACCGCCTGGACCGCTTCGGTGAACTGAGAAGTGCAGGTTCGTTGGAGATATTGTCGACGAACAGGTTCGCAGACAAGCAGAGTGACGACACCACCATTGAGATCGAGTGGCTCAATCTCATCAAACCAATGCCTGCAAATCTCTGGATGATTCTGGCGCAAATACGCGTCAAGGCGCGCTTTCAAGTCACCGATAGATTGATTCGATTTTCTCATGAGTTAAGTCGACCACTGTGGCCCAACATTTCAAGTTAGAACGCGATGAAGCAGCCGTCAACCAATTTCATTGTTTTCTGAAGAAACATCGCTGTGTTCGCCCGAATCAAACTCAAGCGATTGAAGCTCGAGTCGTTTTCTGTTGGCACGAAAATCCATCAACATGTGAACAGAGTCCGCACGAGATCCAGCGACATCATTCAATCGTTCGCGTGCGAATGACAACATCGTGCGCCGCGAGGCGTGCACAACCACGACATGCTCAGCTTTCCAAACGGCGAAGAGCGAACGCAAGTCCTCGACATGGATATGTTTACCAATCTTCGCTTTGTCTTGATGCTCCGGATCGAAAAAAGTGCACTCTGTAATCACAACTCTGGCGTTGACAAAATCGGAGTGGTACAAAAATGGAGCCGGCTCTGTGTCCCCTGTGTATGCGACGAGCGAGACATCGACAACATTTGAAATTTCCTCGCCCGCGAGTCGAAGCTCGCGAATTCTCTCTCGAGGTAGTTCAGAAAATTCGACACGCAACTTCTTGCGCTTTTCAACGACCGAGTACGCAAGGCTTGGTATGGTGTGGCTCGATGCATGGGCGCGGAGAAAAGTGTTCGGCTTAATCTCAACCTCATCACCCGGCTCAAGACCAACGATTTCAAACGGCGTCTCTTGCCTCTCAAGGGCAACCCAGGTGCGCATCATCGCCTGAAGGGGTTCCGCCATCGGTTTCGGGCAATAACACTTTCCCACCGGCAACTTCTGGAAATATCGCTGACTGAAGTAATAAGGCAAGCCGGCGACATGATCCATGTGGGTGTGGGAGAGTGCCAACACTTTCGCAGAAATGACAGGTCTCGGGCAAAGCCCAATGTCAAAAACGATGTCGTACTCTGGAATCCCAACCGCAGTTTGCTCGCCGGCGACAGAGATTCCCTGAACCCGAATTGGTGGCAGGTACAGGAAGCCGATTTGACCCTCTTTTGGGGATTGTCGTGGAACCATAGGGGTTTGATTTTCCGAAAGGCCGATCCAAGTCAGAGCGAAAGTTCGATAATAGCAAGTGGAAAATGACAATAAGTGAAGAGAAACTTGTGCGAAAACCCAAGGATTCGATACTAGAGACAGGACCAGTCGACATGCCACCGAGTTACCCAACAAACACGAGTAGAAAGATTGTCAGCACATTTTCAACCGATCCAGAGATACGGGACATCGTTGTCGAGTTTGTCGATGAAATGCCCCTCCGAATTCAACAGGCGAACGAAGCTTTCATGCGAGGTGACAGGCTTCGATTGCAATTCTGGGCACATCAACTCAAGGGCGGAGCGACCGGATATGGATTCGCCGTGATCACCAAGGAAGCTGAAGAACTCGAGTCAGCGATCCAGTCCGATGAGTCGACCGAAAGAATCTTTGCCGCGCTCCTAAGGGTTGTTGACCTTTGCGAACGCGTATCGAGCGAGTGAAGGACTCCGATGAACGAAGTGAATCTTCCAAAACTTCTCGTGATCGACGACTCGGAACTCATTCACAGACTTCTCCGGTCACGTCTTCAGAACGAGCGAATCCAACTTCATTCCGCCTCGAGCTCTAGGGAAGGCTTGTTGATGGCGCGAGATCTGAAGCCAGACGTCATCCTTCTCGATATCGACATGCCGGACCTAGATGGATTTGAAGTGATCGCTCGCCTAAAAGCAGACCCAGACACTCAGGACATTGCTGTGATCTTTGTGAGCGCCGCCAATGAGGCTGGGAACATGGTGAGGGGTCTCGATCTTGGCGCGGTCGACTTCATCGCCAAGCCATTTGAGATTGTTGAACTGAAAGCGAGATTGCGATCCGCACTGCGCGTTCAACACCTTGTTCGGATGCTTGCGCAAAAGGCGCAGATCGATGGTCTGAGCGGATTATGGAACCGCTCCTACTTCGACCAACGTCTGAACGCGGAATTCGCCGAATCTGTTCGTTACAACAAGCCACTCACACTCATCCTTGCAGATATTGATGGATTCAAGGCGACCAATGATCAGTTTGGGCATCTCTTTGGCGATATCGTGATCGAGCGATTCGCGAACATCCTGAGCAGTGGACGTGTAAGCGACATCGCCTGTCGTTATGGCGGGGAAGAATTTGCGATCATCCTTCCACAAACAACCCTTTCCGAAGCACTAGAAGTCACCGAGCGCTACCGAGCCCAATTCGCAGCGGTGACCTGGCCCCAACACTCCGGTCTAAGCATAACGGCGAGCTTTGGAGTGTGCGATACCGAGAGCTCTGAGGCACCACCAACCCCCAAAAGTCTAATCACGAGCGCGGATAACGCGATGTACGTCGCGAAGCAAAATGGGCGAAACCGTGTCGAACGGTACATGTCCAAGGTTCAGTCGACATAAACTTTCGCAAGATGACATTTTCAGAAGACGAGGTCATCTGTATCCGTCACTGGGATTATTCAGAGACAAGCCAGACGGTCGGTCTGTTCACGCGCACGACTGGACTTGTCAAGGCGATAGCGAAGGGATCAAAGCGGGAGCGCGGTGGATTTTCTGGTGGAGTCGACCTGCTCTCGAGAGCGAACGCAACGATTGTCATGAAGCCAGGATCCGATCTTGCAACACTCGTGAACTGGTCGATGATCGAGAACTACCCCAATATTCGCAGGGAGCTGAAAGCGAACAAGATCGCGTATTTCGCTGCGGATCTTATGGGTCGAATGTTTGAAGCACTCGACCCACACCCAAACATGTATGGGGCGTTCGCGCACTTCCTTCGCCAAATCGGCTCAGGAGAAAACCACACGGAAGGTCGAAACGAATTGTCACTCCTTGAATTCCAGTGGAATCTCTTGAAGGAGGCGGGCGTGCAACCCAGTCTTGGTCGTGGTGTGGAAGGGGCGCAGGTCGTTCATTTCGATCCCCGCGACGGAGGACGCGTCGTTGCGAGCGAGAGTGCGACAACGTGGAAGGTCCGATCATCGACGATGGATGTGCTTGATCTCATAAAAGACACAGGGGTGGAGTTACCAGAGACGATCGAAGCAGCCTCAGTTGTTCGGGCGAATCGCCTACTGGCTACGTACATCAGAGAAGTCATCGGCGAAGAGCCATTTACGATGAGAATGCTTTTTGGCCCACTTCAAACACACATTGAAAGGCCGAGTTGAGCGTGAATCTTATTTTGACGACATAGACTGGTCGTATGAAGACGACCTATCGGGAGACACAGCTTCCAAACGGCCTCCGCATCGCGGCAGAGTGTGCGCCCGACGCAGCGAGCACAGCCGTCGGTCTCTTCGTGCGGACCGGAGCTCGCGATGAGCCACGAGAACTGATGGGGGTGAGTCACTATCTCGAACACATGATGTTTAAGGGATCCGCAACAAGACCAGCGAGCGAAGTGAATGAGGCTTTCGATCGAATCGGAGCGCGAAACAACGCATTCACATCTCACGAGATGACGGCGTACTACGCGCATGTGCTCCCGGAGTACTTCGGTCTATCCGTCTCGCTTGTCGCGGATCTCCTTCGTCCCGCACTTCGGGAGGATGACTTCCTTCAGGAAAAGAAAGTGATCTTGGAAGAAATCGCGATGTATGAAGACAATCCGTTCTGGGTCGTCTTCGAACAGGTACTCGAGCGATACTTCGGTTGCCACCCCTCTGGGCACCGTGTTTTGGGAACCAACGAGTCCGTCGGAGCCCTGACGCGCGATCAGATGAGCGATTATTTTCGGACGAGATACTCGCCAACCAACACGGTGCTCGTGGCTGCAGGCAATCTCAACTTTGACGAACTTGTTCGGCAGGCGACCGTCGAGACAGCCGGATGGACTTCCCAGTCAGTGCAGCGGGAGTATCCGAAGTGGAAGCCTGGTCGTGGATCGTTCACGACCGAACTCGACAAGGCAACCCGTGGCTACATGGTCATGATCTGGCCAGCCCCAGACGAAGCAGATCCAAGGCGTTATGCGACGATGATCTGCGCTCAAATCATTGGTGATTCTGAGGGATCGCGCTTGTACTGGTCGCTGGTCGAAACGGGAATAGCGGTGCACGCGTCCGTCGGATACCAAGGCAGAGATGGAACAGGCGAGTTGGTGGCGTCGGTGGTCTGCGCAACCGAGGATCTCAGTACAGCTGAATCAATCGTGCGTTCGGAGTGCGAAAAATTAGCAAACTCACTCACAGAAGATGATCTCATTCGGGCACGGCGCAAGATCGCAACCGCTGTCGCCGTCGCTGGTGAAAGCCCATCAGGAAGAATGCGACGACTTGGTGGGATGCTGAGCTCGATCGGAACCTTCAGTCCCCTCGAGGTGGAGCTCGATCGAATCAACGCGTTGACACTCGACGACCTTCGTTCTGTGCTATACGACTTTCCATTCGATCCACATGTTGTTGGACGAATCGTTCCACCGACAAAGATGGGTGAAGGTGCCCCCTAGAGAAGCCGTAGACCAGCCTCCCACCGATCGATACGACCGCCACTATCTCGAATCGCGCGACACCAAGAAATGACAACAGCGCGATCAAAGACGATCGATCCGACTTCGAAGACGGCGCGACCAGTCATGCCTTCTGGAAGAATGAGCGGAGAAGTGACTCGAATTCCGGATTCGCTCAGGTCGAGACCTTCGTAGGTGGCTTTCCGATGAGGCTCATGGTGCCAGGTGACAGCGACAACGCAAGAAACAGGGTGTCTTCCACCACCACGGCGTTCTTCAGCGAGCGCAAGCTCGGTGGCGCGACGCATCGCCGCGCGAATTGAATGACTCAATTCCATTTTCGATCCCTCCATCATTGGTACCTCTCCATTCGAACTGTGGCATTTCCCGTTGCTAGTCGCAAGCGAAACCCGACTCTTTTCTCGTCGAATTCGATTCCTCTGGACTCTATTTTCCCCAAATGGGCAGATTCGGGATGCCAATAATCAGCTATCCCGCAATCGGATCGCCTGTTCATCCGCGTGGTACGAGCTTCGAACGAGGGGACCACTTTCGCAGACGCGAAAACCCCGCGCGAGTGCTTCGGATTTGAAAGAGGCGAATGTGTCTGGGTGAACCCATCGATCGATTGGGAGATGGTTGCGAGTTGGTTGAAGGTACTGACCAATCGTCAAGACATCCGCGCGCGATGCCCGTTGGATGTCGTCAAGGACTTCCAGCACCTCGTCATCCCGTTCTCCGATTCCAACCATGATTCCGGTTTTGGTGACGAGACCGCTCGCCTTGAAGGCCGCGAGCACATCGAGACTTCGTTCATATTTCGCCTGGGGTCGAACCGCTGGATGCATTCTTCGGACCGTTTCCATGTTGTGGCTGATGATCTCGGGCTTGGCATCGCAGACCACTCGAATCGAATCCATGTCGCCACAAAAATCTCCAACGAGCACCTCGACACTCATTCGTGGGCACGCTTCATGGACTCGATGAATCGTCTCGGACCAGATAGCCGCTCCGCCATCGGGCAGTTCGTCACGGTTGACACTTGTGATAACGACATGGCGAAGGTCCATCAATCGAAGACTCTCCGCGACCCGTCGAGGCTCGTCGAGATCGACCTGCGCCGGTCGCCCCGTCTTGACATTGCAGAAGCCACAGGATCGCGTGCACGTATCGCCGAGGATCATGATTGTCGCCGATCCACGACTCCAACACTCCCCCATGTTTGGGCAACTCGCCTCCTGGCAGACCGTGTGCAATCTGTGTTCGTCGATTATCTTTTTCAGCCGAAGATAACCGTCCCCACCTGGAATCTTCGCACGCAACCAGTCGGGCTTTCTGCGAATATCAAGTTGTTGGATCGTGTCCGTGCCAGAGATTCCGCCACGATTCGTCAGAATGCGATCGGTCAGACTGAGGGTGGCAGTCCCGGTCGATCGAAGGGTGTCGCCTCCGAGCGGTCTTGGATGGCGCGCGATCGTTCGGGCAATGCCGTCCGCGGTACGCAGTCGCTGGCTCGATTCACGATCAATTTCTGACATGACCCAATTCTACAAGCATAGACCTAGCGCGAAGCGCCGATTGGGGGTTGCCCAACTTTGGGTGTTGGTTGTGGCGGGACAAAAACCCTGCTTGGTACAAGCACCACCATCCGGTCATCCGCGCCAGTGATGACGAATTCGCCATCTTTCGACTCGAACGAACCGAGTGCAAACGAGACGCCATCGAGCCCGCCGGTCTTGACGCCCTCGTCCTTGTTCCAGGTCCACCTTCCGTCTTCGACGCCTCCACCACGCCAAATCCGCATTCGCCCATCCGCGAGAAACAGAACGAAATCAGCGCGAAAGTAGTCAACTGTTGTCTTCGCGTGATCGATTTTCCACTTGCCAAAGAGCGCCGCCGCGGAGAGATCTACAGGTACAGCCTTGCGAACTCCTCCGATGTTCTTTTCCTTCTTGTCTTTCTGATCCCGATTTGGCATCGACGTTCGACGCGGTTCATCCGCCTTCGCAACTTGACTCTGATCATTCTTATCGGCGGAACCATCTTGAGCAGTCAATTCTGGTCGGCCCTCAGAAGATTTCTGATCGTCGGCGACAAGCCCAGTCGTCGCCGCAGGCGTTGTGGTCACCACAGATGATCGGCTGCGCGCGTTCCGATCGGATGGCTTTGAATTAAGTTGTGGCTCCTGATATTGCGGAACAACAGCATCATCTTCTGGTTGAGTCGTTGATACAACTTTGGGTTGAGCGATCTGAGGTGGCAAGTCCTTCGCCCTCTCCGGTATCTCACAGCCTGTGGCGACAATCAACATCGTCGCCCAAAGGCAGAAACGCGATGAACTGGAAGTTAGGAATTGAGATTCTCTCATGGATGCGATCAACGAGATCTGGACGAGTGACCTTGGGTCAAGGTCAACAATTCTACAGCGACGGCGGGAGTGGAATCGACAATCGCTCCGAGAGTGCTCGAAGCAGAAGGTATTCACGGTCTGTCGTCAATCCATCGGCCGTCACGCATGTCAGTGCGCCCCGCACCACTTTGCCAGCCGCAGATGGTCGGAGCGCTTCAAGGCGATCAAGATCAACCGCAACCGAATCGAGCGTGCACGCACTGCGTGCTGGGAGGATTGTGGTGGGCAATCCAACAATCGAGAGCGCAGCCTGAAACGCTCGATCCGCCTTCTGTTCATCGTCGGTTCCGAGAAGTGCAAGTACACCGAGCGTCCGCTGAGCATGGATAGCAACGCTCGAAATGTTGTCGGTCCGTGCGAGCGCAACCACTCCAGCACGAGCGGCGATGGGAACCTCGACGCGCATCCGCAGAATCTGAACCACCGTCCACTCGATCAGGTTGACCGAACCATCGATCCGCACGGAGTCGGCGAGTGTTTGCCGCAGGCTCTGATAGGTGTCGCTAGACCCAAGGGCGAGCGTCGAGCAGGCGATATCAACGAGTGCAAGGCGTTGCTGGACATTCAGCGGCACAACGAGACGTTCGATCCGTTCGAGGAGTCGACCGATCGCTGGAAATCGCGAGATGACAAGTTCGCGTTGCGGTCGGGCGATCGATGAATCTGGTGAGAGCGTGGCTGCGAAGACCACTGCCCACGCGCCATCAGGATCGTGTACCGCGGTCAATAGTGAATCGTCGAATGAAGAGATCTCCTCATGGATTCGAAGGAGGCTTGCGTTGGGGATCGACCCAACCGAATCGACGCTTGCCGCCAAATCTCGCGGCGGTTGCACGCCTTCTTTGGTCGCTGTCACAAGTGGCACAGGATCTGGGAGATACCCACCCGCGATTGACTCGATTCGCTTAACCCGCTCGGCAATTGGTGGATGCGAGGCGAACAGAGTTCGAACGCCCTCAGAGAAGAACATGTGATTGAGCTGGCTTGCCTGCGCATGTCGCATGGCACTCGATGACTGCGAACCGATCTTCCGGAGCGCATTTCCAATGCCAGATGGATTTCTCGTGTACTGCACCGCGCTGGCATCTGCCAGAAACTCACGCTGTCGACTGATTGCTGCTTGCATCAATCGCCCGAAAAAAGTTCCGATGCAACCGATCGCAATGAGGCCGATTCCAAAGAGAGCCAACGCAGCCGTTGCTCGACCATCAGAGCGACGGCCCCGAGGTGCGTACAGCGTCGATCGAAGCAGGAAGTACCCGACATATCCAATGGCCATGATGCCAAAGATCGCCGCGATCGCACGCATGTTGATTCGCATATCTCCGTGAAAAATATGGCTGAATTCGTGAGCGATCACCCCTTGAAGTTCATCACGGTTCAGTGATTCGATTGCACCGCGAGAAATTCCGATGACCGCGTCCTGTGGCGTCTTTCCTGCCGCGAACGCATTGATGCACTCTTCGTCGAGCACGAAAATGGGAGGAATCGGCATACCGCTCGCGATTGCCATTTCCTCCACGACATTCAGGATCTTTCGTTCATGCGTCTCGCGCGATGCTGGGTCGATTCGAACTCCACCGAGCGACTCCGCAACCAACGAACCACTCGAACTGATCGTGAGCAGCTTGTAGATGAAGGGAATTCCAATCATCAAGAGACTAAAAAGAATCGCGAGTGGGACCGAGTCTGGAACGAAGAAGATTGCGAGGAGGGCGACGGACGAGGTGACGCCGACGACTCCAAAGAGGAAAAGAAAGACCAGCCAACCTGTTCGACTCTGCGCACGATCTTGATGCTCGAAGAAGCTTGTCATGAAGGTAAGTCGAAGGAGCGACGATCGCTAGAACTTCACTTCGGGAAGGACGCGGTCACTTTCGTTCGCCGAAAAGAGTGAGAGCTCGGAAAACTTGAAGAGTGACGCGACCAAACTTGCTGGGAAGAGCGATCGGTCGGTGTTGAACTGGAGAACAGCATCGTTGTAGGCCTGTCGCGAATATGCGATGCGATTTTCAGTCGAAACGAGTTCCTCTTGAAGACCCAGCACATTTGTGCTCGCCTTCAAATCGGGATAGTTCTCGATGGAGACACGAAGCTGCATTAAGAGTTGGTCGAGTACGTTGCTCGCGCCGAAGATGGTCTGAATCGACGACGCATTCAATGAACCAGATCCAACCGCTTGGAGCCCCGACAGCATGGCATTGCGCGCCGTAATCACCGACTCAAGTGTCTGACGCTCGTGCGTCATGTATCCCCTGACGGCCTCGACGAGGTTTGGGATGAGATCGCACCGTCGCTTGAGCTGAACGTCGATCTGGCTGAATCCATTCCGCGCGCGAATCCGTCCACGCACAAGTCGGTTGTAGACCACAAGGACCCAAACCAGAGAGGCGCAGAGCAAGACTGCACCGGCGATGATCGCGTACGTCACGCTGAAAGAATACGATGCCACTACCCTTGTGCTGAAATGACCGAAGAATCCATAGATCCGACAGTTCCAAAGCACCTCCTCGACAGTCTTGCGCGATTGGGATTCGGCGAGCCAACCGAAATTCAAGCTTTCATGCGTGATCCAATCATGCGTGGACAGGACGTTCTTGCGCTCGCGCCGACAGGAACCGGGAAGACACTCGGATTTGGCATTCCCGTGATGGCTCGTCTGCTGAACAATCCGCCCAAGGGAAAGCGAGGCGCGGGTGGTGCGCGATATGTAGACACCTTTGATCGATTACGCGCGATCGTGGTCTCGCCGACGCGCGAATTAGCACAGCAGGTTGCGAGTGACTTGTCGGTGGTCGCAAAGGGAACCTTGCTGCGGATCGGTGCGGTCTTCGGGAAGAGCCCAACAGCACCACAACGCGAAATGGTTCGAACTGGCCCTGACATTCTGGTGGGAACCCCTGGTCGCCTTCGCGAATTCTTCGATGAAGGGGTGGTGTCCTTTGCCGCCGTCCAGACATTCGTGATCGATGAAGCAGATCGAATGGCGGACATGGGATTTCTCCCGCAGATCGAACTCATCCTCAGTTCGATCCCCGCGAAGCGTCAAGTGATATGCCTGAGTGCGACCTTGCCCGCGTCAATCGAATCGCGTGTCTTGGCACTCCTTCGAAATCCAGTGAAAGCGGAAGTCGGAGTGCGAAACTCTCCGATTAATCGCAAGAACGCACGGTGTGATGTCGTCGATTCGGACAAGGTGTCGCTCCTTCTCGCACTGATGCGCGAGAAACACCTTCGAGGCGTTGTTGTTTACGTCCGTACAAGGCGCCGCGCGGGTTGGGTTGCTGAGGCACTGCGCAGGAGCGGGATTACGGTGGGGCTCCTTCATGGCGATCGGTCGCAGCGGAGCCGAAATGAGGCTCTTGCGGCATTTGCGGATGGAAAAGCCGAGTGTCTGGTCGCCACCGATGTCGCGGCGCGAGGGCTTCATGTGCCTCGAATCCGAACGGTCGTCAATTATGACGTGCCACTCATGCCAGAGGACTTTGTCCACCGAGTTGGGAGAGCTGGACATGGTGGCGGAGCCGCCGAAAGCTTTTCTTTTGTCGATCCGCTTGAGCAAACCGCATGGTCACGGGTTGTCGAACTGGTCGGGGAAGAAATCAAGTCAATGGCCCTCCCGACTTTCGCATCATCCGTGGCTCGGAAGTTCGCCCGTAAGCCCGATCATTCAAAGCGCCCAGTTCGCGATGGAGTTTCGGGCGCAGTTGCGGTCGGAGCGACTCCTACGAAGGCGAAGTACAAGTTCAAACCCGAAATCGTTGCAACGAAGAAGAATCGCAAGAAGAAACTCTTTCCAGTCGCTGGGAAGGAGTCAATCTCAAGCAAGGTTCGCATGAAACGCGTTCGGTCCGCTCCAATCAGTCGCGATGCACACCGAGGCGGAGGCATTCGTCGCACGCGTCCAGACCCATCAAAGTGATGCGCGCCACGCAGTTCGGGATTGGCGCGATCGCGATCGGTCTCGGTATCGCCACCGTCGCGTTCTGCACATGGGTCTTCCTTGATCGACTGACCAATCCTGACGGAACAGACTCCGGCGTGCTCGTTCGACGGGGCACTGGCGTCTGGAACTATTGCGCCGCAGAGACAGTTGGAATTCGATGGCGAAATGCAGAGCAGACGACATCTCTTCGTGTCCCGAGAGAGAACCTCGGCGGATCCGAAGGCGATTGGAGTGATGAATCGACTTCGGGACTCTGCGAACTTGCAGAATCACCAATTCGAACTGGCGCTCTTGCTGTTGGGTGGCCAACACCTTGGATTCTCTGGCGTTTCTCGGCAGATTCGGCGCTCCAGTCATTTCCTCCATGGCCAGAGACGGCAGATTCGGTCGAGTCATTGAAGCGAGCAGTGGCTCGTGTCCTCGCAGGGGAAGGTCGCGTGACGATGACTGGTAGAACGGCATGGGCGGGAGCTTTCGCGACAACACTTTCATCGGTTGCGTGGTGGATCATTGTTCAGGCTCTGGTGCGAGCGCACCGAGGTCGCCGCGCTACCCGACGCGCAGAGCTGGAATGACCCAGTAGACGAAGAGATACATCGCAAGCGCGAGGGACCCCATAGCGACCGTCGACTTCACGGCGAAGAGAATCACGCGGTGCCAAAACCGATCAAGAGAGTGGTCATGGGTTGCCCGATAGGCGATGGAAATTCCAAGGACGAGTGGGAACATCAACAACCACCAGTAGCTCCCCATCGCACCCGCAGGTTGCAGGAACGGAATCCACGCTAGCGTTCGTACCAAATCCAAATGGGAGATGATCATCATCGGCGGGATCGTTCCTGGTCGATGCGGGTGGCGATCGGGCGCTTGAGTGCATCCAAAATGACGACGACATTCATCAATCCAGCAAGCGCGCAGTACAAGATCCCGATCTCATTGGCGACGGTGACGGTCTTAAAAGTACTGACGAGTGGTGGCGCCTCGCGCGGATTGGACGGAGGAGACTCGACCAACTCTCCCACCTTTCCACTCTTCAGGAGCCCCAAATTCGCCCAATCGGCCGCGAATGCGATCGGACCCGCGCCTGCCTGAGCGTAGAACCAGAGTGGATCGTCGCGACGATCGACAGAGTCGACGCCACCGATCAAAAGTCCTCCCAAAAAGAGGCCGAGTATTCCGATCATCGCGAAGATGCCGCGACGTCGATGACCGATCATGATTTGACCCATTCCTGGGCAAATCCAACCCAAAACGGCTGCGCGCCAGTGAAGCGGTTCGTCGAGTTGATCGCTGTCGTGTGCCATTAGAGGGAGAAGGTGCGAGAAAGACTAGAGTACGCTCGCGAGCCACTACGAGGAGCGATCTATGACAACACAACCACCATCTAGCAATGGGAATTCGGGTGACCGATCGATCAAACGTGACGAATCTGTCGTCGATCGTCGTGTCGGAATTGATCGGCGAGACATTGCGCCAGCGGACCCGACGAATCTCGAACGCAGACGCGGCCCAGGTAGACGATTGACCGATTTCGTGAAGTCAGCCGAAGAGGGCGAGATGTCGCGTGAGCAATTCACATTCTTGCTTGCGATCGATGCGTTCAAGCGCGTCAATCACAAGACATTTCCAAGTTGGACGGATGTCCTCGAGGTCGTTCGTAAGTTGGGATACCGCAAGACAATGCCAACGGAACTGAATTTGGGTGGCAAGGTTCCAGATTGGACCGAGAAGCCAAACTCGGCGAGTGGGGTCAACAAGTCATCATCGGATCCCGATTAAATCCGGTTCTCGTCCAGAGTCTGATCGGGGGAGAGTTGGTCGCGAAACGAAGCGTTCGCTGGTCACCAAAAAAAATCTTCAGGATTTTTCTTTTTTAAACCAGTTTGCATTGATTTCGATGTACTTGTGCCACTCGGCGGGCAAATCGTCCTTTGGAAAGATTGCCTGAACTGGACACTCGTCGACGCACAAACCACAGTCGATGCAAGTTTCTGGATCGATGAACAACTGATCGACCTTCTCATGTTGCTCACCTTTTTTTGTCGGATGAATGCAATCAACAGGACAGACCTCGATGCATGAAGCATCCTTCGTTCCAATGCAAGGCTCGGCAATGATGTGAGGCATAGTTGAAAAATACTAGCAAACAGCAGGGAAATGTGTCCAAAACGCACCGAAAGCCGGCATCGTTGCCGGCTTTCGGTACAAATCATTCAGTCTCTGCGACTTACCGGCTCTTCTTAGCCTTCTTCGCAGCCTTCTTAGCAGCTTTCTTCTTTGCCATGGTGTGGCTTCCTTTAGTTACGCTTGTGCGTCGGAGAGAGTGGTCGCCAGCGTAACGAGGGCGCTCACTCAGGAACAGTCAATAATGTTATCGACTATTCGAGATCAGGACTTGAGTACATGATTCAGTACATGCCCCCACCCTGTCAAATCCGTCCATTCAGAATCTGTCTCCATGGGGCCTCTGGGAGGATGGGACAACGCATCGACCTGGTTGCTCAGCACTCCAATGGGTCGGTGGTCGTCGTCGCTCGACATGATCTCTCTCCTCAAGATTCAGCGGTGCCATCGCGGTCGATCGAGTCAGAGTTTGAGGCTGTCATTGACTTCTCGAGCGATGCGGGGTCGCGTAGCGCTGTGCGACTGGCGCAAAAGGCGAATGTGGCGATCTTGATCGGCACAACAGGCTTGAGCGACGAGACGAAGGAGGCAATGAAGATCGCCTCGAGCCAAATCCCCGTTTTGATCGCGCCGAACACCTCAATCGGTGTCGCGGTCATGCGCTATCTCGTTTCGGAGGCGGCTCGACTCCTGTCACCCGACTTCGAAGTCTCGATCACCGAGGCGCATCATGTCAAGAAACTTGATCAACCATCTGGTACGGCCCTTGCGCTTGCTGATTCAGTTGCGAGAGGCCGCGGGAAACCGTTCCCATTCGAACTCATCGAGTCAATTCGCGAGGGCGATGTGGTGGGCGATCACGAAGTGATTTGGAGCGGGCCTGGCGAGAAGCTCTCGCTCCGACATCATGCTGAAAACCGCGATCTTTTCGCCCTCGGAGCAATCCGACTCGCGTTCTGGGTCGCCAAGCAACTGCCAGGTCTGTACGGATTGGATGATTGGTTTGTAGACATAAGGAAGGCAACTGATTGAAGACAAATGGCGTTGAAGTTTTCGATGTTGCGGGGGGAATGAAACTTGCAGTGGAACCGATCGAGGCAGCCGCGACCGCGACCATCGTTTGGACTGTTCCAGTTGGTTCAGCGGGAGATCCGATCGGCGATTTGGGGTCGGGAGAGTCCAACGTGCTCTCGGAGGTCATACTGAGAGGCGCGGGGGATCGCTCGAGTCGGGAGTTCAGTGATGCGCTCGATCTTCTCGGAGTTCAGCGAGCAACCTCAAGTTCGCCCTATGTGATCACCATTTCTGCAACATGCCTCGTGGCGGAGACGATCAAGACGATGGAACTGCTCCGGGATCTGGTTCTGCATCCCACAATTGACCAGGAGTCGCTTGATGCCAGCAGGGAGCTGGCACTTCAGTCGCTCGGATCGTTGACTGACGACCCACAACACTACGCGAGCATCAAGATCGCCGAGATCTCGCTTCCTTCGCCATTCGGTGGGCATGGGTATGGCACTGAGGCCGGACTCAACGCCCTCACCACTGAGAGTCTTCGCGCGACATGGAATCGTCGATGCCGTCCCGGTGGCAGCATTATGGGAGTCGCCGGTGGCATCCAACCGTCGATGATCCGAGAGTTAATGGAGCGACTTCTCGAAGGATGGACCGGAACATCGATTGAACCGATAGTTTCAGCGCCTCCAAGGATTGGTTCGCTTCACGAGAAGCAACCGTCTGCGCAGTCCCACGTCTGTCTTTCGCTTCCGGCTCCCAAGGAATCAGACGCTGCGAGCCTTCCTACCAAATTCGTCGTGCGTGTGCTTGGTGGAGGGGGAATGTCGAATCGCCTCTTTTCCGAGGTTCGCGAGAAACGAGGGCTTTGTTACTCGGTCGGCATGAGCTATGCGTGCGGGCGCGACCGGGGCTTGATGACTGTCTATGCGGGCAGCACGCCGGAGCGGGCCGCCGAGACATTGGATTGCATCCGGAGAGAGCTTGCCCGCATGGTTCGTGGCGTGACTGCGGAAGAGTTCAGTCGCGCAGTCATTGGAATCAAGAGTGGAGTCGTGATGGCTGGGGAGAGCACGATGGCCCGCGCATCGGCGATTGCGGGGGATCTTTTTCGACTTGGACGAGTTCGCACGCTCGCCGAAATCGTCGCTTCGATTGATCGGATGACGATCGCGCAAGTCAACGATCAAGCCGCGGATGCACTTGCACCTGAGCGCATTGCGGATGCGGCACTCGTTGTCGTCGGCCCCGCGCCTCTGTGACTTGGTCTGCGAACTACACGCGAAGATCCCTATACTTGGTCGCATGTATGAAGCTGTTCCACTGAAGCCCGGCATGCGCGTGAAAGTGACGCAACAGCTTCCGACACCCGATGGAGCATGGACCACAACGATTCAAGGGACGGTTCAGAGGTGGCGACAGGCGACAACCGGAGCATGGTTTGCTCACAGCAAGGATGATCGACTCTGGCTCGACCGACTTGAGATGAAACTCGATGACGGCGAGACGACTATTCTCAATCTCGACCAGTATTCGCTGATCGAGTCGATGTAGGTTGCGTTCGACTCCGGCCCGCACCTTCGAAGAAAGATGAGATTATGGATTGGGAGTTGCTGATCGCTGCGGAGCGGCGGCGGGTCGTCCATTGGCGCCGGTATTGGACGGCGCATTCGGGGTACCTGGCATTGGCGCAACCACAGGTGATGGATTGCGAGCAAGAGGCGGTGGTTGAATCGATGCAGGGAGCGGAACATGTTTCCACGCTTGCGATTGGAGCGAAAAATCCCTACTGGCGGAACCTCGACGGACAGTTAGCACGATCGATTCTCCCGGTGCCATCGACTTGAGACGATCGCGGATAGCAGTTGGCGTAGCCGGAACCTTGCCATCGACAGCAGTTACGAGATCGAAGTCTTCGAGTCCCGCGAGAAATCCAGGACCGCCCTCCATCACGGCAACGACGAGGGAGTAGTTCGAGACTTCTTGTCCGATTTGCTTCGCGAGCGCTCTGCCTGGCGTCTCAAATCGAACCCCAATCATGACTGGAGGATGATCTTTGGGTTGCGGAATCGGAATGGTCTGCAGGATTTGCCCAGTGGTTCCAATGATCTCCATCGCATCGGCAGTCCGACGGAGATGCTCCTTTGCGACTCGTTGGCCGCCGATCGAGACAAACACATCTTCGCCGACGAACTCGACATCGATCCGAGGTTGCGGAGTGGGTGCCGGCACAGGCGCGACTTCAGTTGGCACTGGTGCGACTTCAGTTGGCACAGGTGCGACTTCAGTTGGCACTGGTGCGACTTCAGTTGGCACTGGCGCGACTTCAGTTGGCACTGGTGCGACTTCAGTTGGCACTGGTGCGACTTCTGTAGGCACAGGCGCGACTTCAGTTGGCACTGGTGCGACTTCTGTAGGCACAGGCGCGACTTCGGTCGGCACAGGCGCGACTTCAGTTGGCACAGGCGCGACTTCAGTTGGCACAGGCGCGACTTCGGTCGGAGCCACCGCCACCTCGACAGGCTCAGTTGGCTCCGTCGCTGCCAAAGTTTCGTCGGCCGGCTCCGAAATCGGCTCCGCAATCGGATCCGCAATCGGCTCCGCAATCGGATCCCCGCCTTCGATCATCGGCTCCGATGAGCACGAAGCAAGCAACGAGAAAGACGCAATCACGCAAAGTGGGGTCCGCAACATAGACGAATCGTACCCGTACTATTCGTGACGATGTTTCGACGCTCCCTCTTGATCGCCGCCTGCGCCCTTCAGATCGTTGGTTGCGTCAACACGGTTCAACAGGCGACACTCGGCGGAATCGACTACCCATACGGTCCTTCGTCGCTCCACCTGCACTCGCTGAGTCGGCTTGAACTCTCGCCGGAGAGTTTGCCATCGGCTGCATTTGTCTTCGTTCAGTTCGACGACATCGATCGACAGACGACGCGTGCGACCGGAGTACTCGAGGTGGCAATCGTGCTTCCAGATCGAACCAAAATCGAGCAGTCCATCAATCTCAACAATCTCGGCACGAACGACGAGAATTGGGATCGCACTGTCCGCATGTACCGAATCGAGTTTGAGTTCGTGCCTCCGCTCGCGGAGGTACCCGAAAGTGGATTGCCGGTCAGCGTGACGTGGACGCCGGTGGATGGGAAGGCTTCGACTGTGCGGGGGGTCCTGCGGGGACCGCACCGCCCGTAGTCGCACCACCACCCTGCGGACCGTACTTCTTTTCGTACTTTGACTTGAGTTGCGTTTGGTGACTCGCGAGTTCGATCTCGCGACCGTCGAGCCAGGCGCGACGGACGCTCGTCTTGACCTCGAGGGGGTCGCCATCGTGCAGGAGGATCGTCGCGCTCTTCCCAATGGCAACGACGCCGTACTGCCCGCCTGCGCCGCAGAGTTCCGCCGGCACTCGCGTGATTGCGCCGAGTGCCTCTTCTCGAGGAAGTCCATACGCGACTGCCATCGCCGCGTGATGGACGAGATTTCGATCGTTCGATGATTCGTCGCCGGTTGCGATGGCGACCTCGACTCCCTTGGCGGCGAGTCGAGCTGGAAGCGTGTACGCGGCGTCGTACTCGTCGTGCGCAAATCTCGGCAGTCGAAGTACGCCAGACACAATTACCGGGACATTTTGAGCGACGAGCAAGTCCGAGACCGCTGGCGCGCCTTGTCCACCCACAATGATCGGTCTCATTGCGCGATCGACCGCCCAGAGAATCGCAGACTCGATCTGGCCAGCGCTTGCAGCCTCGATAAAGAGCGGACGCGTTCCATCCAACACATCAAGCAATCGTTCAAATCGGAGATCAAGTGGAAGCAATTGATCCGCCTTGCGCGCCCGCGAGTATTCCTTCGCCTCATCGAAGAACTTGTCGATTGCCTGCATTGCGAGGCGTCGCTCCTTCTCCTGTTCGGCGGCGTTCTTTGTCGTGTACCAACGCGGGGCGGGTTCGGTCGCCGGCCACCGGATGATTGTGCCAGCGTCTGGAACCACGGCGAGCTCCTCAGTCGTCCACCCACTCAAGCGGATAAGGCTGGCCTCGCCGCTGACACTTCCACCCTGCGGGAACACCAACGCCAGAAGTACACCACCCAATCGCGCGACGGGGATGAGGTCGCTGTCCGGATTGATCGCAACCCATGCGGAAACTTCCGGGTGGAACGCTCCATGCTCGGTGCGGTCGTCCGTCGCGCGTACCGCGCCAGTCTCGATGAGGCCGAGCGTGGTCGCAGTCGAGATAAACCCGGGCGTCAAGTGAGTGCCCTTCGCATCGATGCGTTGCGCGTTCAGTGGAGGTGGTCCTCCGCCCGCTGCACGTGCTTCACCCTCGCCAAGTGCGACGATCTTGCCACCATCAAGGATGATGAATCCATCCTGGAGAACAGGGGCTCCCCTCACGGCGGTGTGGATCGTCGCATGTTCGATGACGATCGGAGCGGTCTGTGACGGTGCTGGAACGAGCGTGCTCTGGGCGAAGATTCCGCTCATGACAATCGAAAGGAGATTTGTCATCGTGCGATCTCCGAGCAACCACAATCTCCAGCCTGACTGGCGGATCGAATGTCGATCCCACGCCTCCACAGATCGAGAAAGATTTCGTCCTTCGATGCAAGCATGCGCTCTCGCAGACCCGCTGGTTTCGGCGCGGGAGCATCTGCCGCCTCTGGTACAGGCTTCTTTGGATCTTTCTCTGCTTCCTTCGGTTTGTAGATGGCTGTTATGAGTTGTTGACGGAGCGCTTCGCGCGAGTCCCGAACCGCGAGATCTTCGATGCGGTCGAATCGTTTCGTTCCCTCAACCCAAGTCTGCTCGCAGAGCGAGAGCGGTGAAAGGGGATCACCGGACCACAGAGCAAGGTCCGCATCCTTTCCTGCCGCGATACTGCCAGTTCGTTCACCGACGCCGATTTGTTTCGCTGGGTTGATGGTGACGAATTCCAGCGCACGTGTCGGCGGGAGGTTGCCGTACTTCACTGCCTTTGCAGCCTCCAAGTTGAGATGGCGCGCGAGTTCATCCGAATCCGAATTGAACGAGACGACCACCCCTTGACTCTGCATCATCGCGCCAGCCCACGGAATCGCATCCATCACTTCCATCTTGTACGCCCACCAGTCGCTGAAGCACGATGCGCCCGCACCGTGTTTGGCGATCGCATCGGCGACTTTGTATCCCTCTAAGACATGCTGAAACGTCGCGACGCGAAATCCGAACTCGTCTGCGAGTCGGATAAGCATGAGAATCTCGTCCTGTCGGTATGAGTGACAGTGAATGACACGCTTTCCCTCGAGAATTTCGGCGAGAGCTTCGAGTTCGAGGTCGATGCGCGGAGGGATTCGACCATCGCCGTTGGCCGCGAAATCTTTCTGCGTGCGTCGATACTCCTGTGCCGATCGAAAGTGATCCCGGAGGAATGCCTCGACACCCATCCGAGTTTGTGGATAGCGACCAGCTGGACGAACGACATTTTCTCCAAGCGCGAACTTGATTCCTGGCTTGGCTGCTCCCGCAGGCCACTCGGCGACTGGAGATCCCCACTTCAATTTGACGACGCTGTTCTGTCCGCCGATCGGGTTCGCACTGCCATGAAGTTGGTTCACGCAGGTGACTCCCCCTGCGAGTTCGCGATACCAACCGACATCGGTCGCGTCGATGACATCGTTGATGCGAACTTCTGAAGTGCACGCTTCGGTCCATTCGTTGACCGATCCGTCGACGCCGGTATGGCTATGACAGTCGATCAGTCCTGGCGTGAGGTGACGTCCTGCGCAGTCAATGACTCGGGCGTTCGACGGCACCGCGAGATCCTTTCCGACCTGCGTAATGATGCCATCCTGAACGATGACATCCGAGTCGAGGAGGATTCCGTCATCGGTGCTCGTCCAAACAGTCGCTCCCCGAAAGATCACAGTTTCGCGCGCAGGAATCGATGCCAAGCCAAAGTCTCCGAATGGAAAGGTGACGGGAACTTCTGGTCGAAGCGCACGATTTGAAGCCGGCTTTACCGGTTCGACCGCTGTCGCGACCTCATCAACCACGGGAGTTGCCGTGAATGCGACGAGGAGACCGTTTCCGGATTTCGATTCAATCTGGATGCGATCTCCATCGATGCGAAGCGAGCATCGCACAGGACCAGAAAGTCCGAGCGCGTCACCTTCGACGAGAAAACCACCGCGCCAGCGATCGAGCGCAACGTGCGTGGCACCGGTCGATTGCTTCGATCCATCAGCCTTCGTGGATTCGAAGTTGATCGTGCGCTTCTTCGGATCGATCACCAAAATTCGCTGAGTGCCATCCGAGAGCGCGATCGAGAATCTTCCAGCGCGGGAGAACTCACTCTCAAATGGAGCATCGCCCGGTGTCGTCGTGTCGTACTCGCGTCCGGCGACCCACACCTTCGTGATTCGGGATTCGTCGCCAAAGATCGGACCGTTGCTGATCGTGAGATTCGCCATTCGTCCTGGCGCGATCGTCCCAAGCGTGTCGCTCAAACCCAGGAGTGACGCCGGCGCTGTCGTGAGTGCCGCGATCAATTGCGATTCGCTTAGTCCCGCATCCCGGGCTTCACGGACGCGTGAGGGAAACTCGTTCCGCGACTTCAGTCTTGTCGTTGTCAGCGAGATTGATGCTCCGGCACAGAGGAGTCTTGCCGCATTCGACGGCGCGACGGCCCAACTCTTCAAGTCGGCGAGCGACACGCCTTCCGAGAGTCGAGGAGACGAAAGATCTGGCGCCGAAGGAAACTCCAGCGGCACGATGATCGGCAGTCGCAGCGCCGCGATTTCGTTCAGGTTTCGGAATTCATTCCCGCTGCCCAGGATCGAAGCATTCAACCCAAACTCCTTCGCGAGTCCGCCGGCGCGCAATGCGTCAGACTCGGTCGTCGCATCGAACAGGACTCGCTCCTTGCCATCGATCGCAAGAGCCAACGCATCGAGCGCAGTCGCGGCGACAGGTGGATCGTTTCCGACAGGGTGACTTTTCCAAACAGCGGTCGAGTCGGCGCGCCACCTCGCATCGAGCATCGTCTGGCGCAACAGCGCGACAGCACCCATCAGTGAATTCGGATAGATGGGAGCTCGTTCTTCATCACCACCCCTCGGCCTCCCATCGGATGCGCGTCTTCCAAACGATACGAACTGTCCAGCTCCCTCGCCGATGGTTCGGGTTCCAGCTGGCGTTTCGCCCAGGAGCAGGATTGCGCCACGACCGCGAAATATTCCTGAGTCCGGATATGCAGCTGCGACGGCGAATCCAAGGGCCCGTAATTCTTGTCGAAGTCCGGTCGAGATCGGAGGAAGGTCCGTCACCACGATCTGCGGAGTGACATTGGGATTCCAGTGCGCGCCAACTTGCGAAGTGGCTGTTCTTGCCAGCGCGGCGGAATCAACGAGAAGCGCCGGTTCGATGAAGCCGGCATAGATGAACATGCCTCGTCCATCGTGAATGGTCGCGCCGGCGGGGATGGTGACTTGCGCGACTGGTCCGACGGCGTCGATCCAGCCATCGCGCATCAGAATTGTCGCATCATCAATCCGTACCTCAGGAGAGGAATAGACGGTGGCATGTTCGATGGCATCCCACCGCACATCGGAAGGGCGAATTCCGTTAACAGGAGGGGACTGCGCAAAAGCGCTAGGCGCAACCAGGAATGAGAGGATTAAGGCGCGAAATGATGCATTGACAGCGGGGGGCATACAGCGAGTGTATTGCGGGATAGTCGCGTTCCAAAAATTTTCGGGATTTCAAGGATGTGAGCCAATCAAGGCTGTGATCCCAACAGCGGGTCTTCCCGGCTGTAAATGAAGTCAGCGATGCCGAAGTTCTTCAAGCATCCGGTCGATTGCCGCGGAGAGTCTGGTCTCGGTGTCGAAAGTTCCATCGGCGATCATCTGCTTTAACTTCGCGATGCGTTCGGCGCGCACTTCTGGCAGAGCGCGAAGGTGCGCTAGATGTCGCGCGTGTTCTTGCGAGTGGTCAACCGAGTCAGACGCGAGTTCTCGAACATTCGAACAGGCGTCGACGCTCATGGGATTCATTGATGGTGTCGATGTCGCAGTGGTCATGGTGGTCATGGTGGTCATGGTGGTCATGGGTGTCGTCGCTCGATTGGATTCGGACATGTGATGCAACTCCTACGACCGTCGCTTCAGATCCATCTTCAGCAGCGGCCCGACGTCTACTCGTGACATCCTTGTGGTGAGCCCAAACTCTAGGCTCAAGGTACCTATCGTCGCTTTCAAACCAAAGTCTTCAACTATTCAAATTGTGCTATTAAAGCGAGTTATGATCCACCCAAGATGTCGATTCTTCGGACATTTCTGACGCTCCTATCCTGTGCCGCCCCTGTCATCCTTGGGTCGCCTGGATGCACCAGCGACTCTCAAAATTCAAACAAAAATGGGCTTTCGAAGGAAGCCGCCGACTCTGAAGCGCTTTTCAGCGACCAAGGGGTGGACGAATCCGACGACAACCCATTCGGTGGAGGAGTCGCAGGCAAGACAACTGCGTCGACCACCCGCGCGAAATCTCCAACATGGTCTGTTCCTGGTGCGCCGCAAACGACCCCGGTCGTATCCCGTATGGACGAAGTCGCCCCGGCGATGACCGAACCGAAGACCGCGGGAATTCCGGAGCGAGCGGCGGGATCGAAGTCAGCGGCGAAAGAGGATCGCCGCTGGGGAGTGATCTTGTTGACCTTCTCTGGTGACGACCATAATCAACTTGCAGAAGCGGCTGCAGTCCAGTTGCGTCGCAAGTATCCGCTCCTCGCTGAAGCATTCGTGCGCGAGAAATCAAACGGATCGGTCGTGATGGTTGGACGCTTCACGGGCCCAGATGACCCGGCTGCGAAGCCGCTCGTCAAGGAAGTTCAAGGACTCATCGACGGGAATGATCGTCCATTTGCCCGTTCCTTCCTGACTCGAGTCGAAACGGCGCGTGGCGGGCAGATGGGAGCGTTCGACCTTCGGCGGGCGCGTTTGGCAAATCCGAATGTACGAACGATTTATTCCGTGGAGGTTGCTGTCTGGAGCGATTTTGGTTCCGGCGAAATTTCGGTCGAAGAGATTCGACAAAAGGCGGAAGCGTTCACGACGAAGCTTCGTGCACAGGGACTTCCCGCCTTCTACAACCACGACGATGATCGTCGAATGAGCATTGTGACAGTGGGACTCTTTGGCGAGGATGCCTACAACGCGAAGACGACGCTCTACAGCGACGAGGTCGAGGCGATCAAGAAGAGGTTTCCGAAGCTGATGGTGAATGGAGAGGAGCTTCTTCGACCAATACGAAAGGGTTCGCAGGAGACTGTCGCAGAGACGACTCTGCTCGTCGAGGTGCCGCGGTGACGAGCGCCCACTCTTCCGCGGGCGGTGCTTCGAGTACGCCCAACAAGGCACGTGCGTCGCGCGAATCGCCACTGGATCAGGCGGGCGATCCTTATGTCGCCAACTTGGCCCATGTTGCCCTCGACGGACAAATCCTGGGACAAGATCGCGCACTTGCAACGCTTGGGAAAGCCCTCGTTTCAGGTCATTTCCCACATGCGTGGATCTTCCATGGCCCCGTCGGAACTGGGAAGTGCACGGTGGCGCTGCGTATCGCTGCGATCATGTCCGATCCGCTTTCGGGCGAAGCACAACGAGCGAAGTGCGCGCCGCGAACAGATACGCAGAGTGCGACACTTCTGCGAGCGGGAACGCACCCCGATATCAAGGTCATCCGCGCGGAACTCGCAGGGACGAGTTCTGATCGAGAACTTCGTGAACGTAAGCAGAACAACATTCCGGTGGCACTTCTTCGCGAGCACATGATCGGTGGCACGATCGGGAGTGGCGCAAGAATTGACGGAGCGGTCTTTCGATCGAGTGTGATGGGCGCGGGAAAGGCGTTCATCATTGATGAAGCAGAACGCTTGGATTCTGACGGACAAAATGTGCTTCTGAAGACTCTCGAAGAGCCGCCACCTGGAACGACCATTATCCTCGTGACAAGCAGTCTGGATCGCTTACTGCCGACTGTGCGGAGTCGATGCCAGAGCGTCGGGTTCTTTCCGCTCACCGATGTATTGATGGAGGAATGGATCAATGCGAATCTCGGCGAGGTGACTGGCGCGACTCGCGCGTTTGTACAGATGTATGCGGCGGGATCTCCCGGAGCCGCAGTCACTGCGGTCGCATTGGATCTCCACTCGTTGCACGCCGAACTCTCGCCGATGATCGATCAGCTGGAACGTGGCGAATGTCCGCTCGCGATGGGCGACTGCATGAATGATTTTTCATCGAGTGTTTCCGATGCAGCCATAAAGCGAAACGAAAATGCCAGCAAGGAAGCGGCGAATCGACGCGCGACCGGACTCGCCTTCTCGGTCATCGGGGCGGAGGTTTTGCGTCGCTTGCGGGCAAGCGCGCGGATGCAATCAAAGCTCGAGTATTGGACGGCGGTACCGGGGTTGATCGCTGAGGCAGAACGAAACCTGCAGGCGAATGTGAATCAAAAGCTGGTGCTCGCAAACTTTGTGGCACAGTGGGCGACACTCGGAAGAAAGTTCGCGTGAACTTCGCTTTGGAGATCGAGCGCGTCTGGTTGCTTCGGGGGATGCCGCTCCTTCCGACGGGGCATGAAAACCTGCAGATTGTTCAGGGATATCTGCTCGGTGATCGTGGCGAGTCTGCTGGTCGCATTCGGCGCACGGTTCGAGCAGATGAAAGCGAACAATTCCATCACAATTGCAAGAAGGGTTCTGGACTCGTACGCGAAGAGTCGGAGTCCGAGATCGACTCTGATGCGTTCGCTCGACTCTGGTCCCAAACAGCGGGTCGTCGAGTCAGAAAGTGTCGACACCGAGTTCCCTCAGCGGGTCTGATATGGGAAATCGACGAGTTTTCGGACTTTCCTTTGGTCTTGGCGGAGGTCGAATTGCCGGGCATCGATCATGCGCCTGTCATTCCTTCTTGGCTGACTCCCTGCATCGTGCGCGAAGTTACCGAGGATCCGCGCTATCGCAATTACAATCTTGCCACGATGGGACCGCCACCAGAGACCGCCGGCGGTTAGTATCAAAGTCGGGAATCAATTATGACTACATTTCAATGCCGAATCGTGACACCATCAAGCGCCCTTCTCGACGAAGAGGTTCAGTATGTCTCTTTCCAATCGTTCGATGGACAGCAAGGTGTCATGCGGGGTGCATCACCGTTTCTCTCGAAGTTGGGGGGAGGAACATGCCGCATCGATACCGCAACCGGGAGCACTCAGTATGTCCTTAATGGCGGATTCGCTCAGATGAACAACAACACCTTGGTGTTGCTTGCGGACGGCGCCGAACTCACGACATCAATCAATGCTGAAGACGCGCAGAAGCGAGTCGATCTTGCGGACGCGAAGGTGAACGCACCCAACGACAAGCCGCTGACGCTTGCGCAACGAGAAGCGATCGAAAACGAACAGTCCTTAGCGCGCGCACGCCTTGCGGCATCCCGTCGGCGCTAACGATCGACGATCCAGTCATGGCAGGAAAACCAATCGCCGAAGTTGACGGACTCGAGCAAGTCGGTGTGGCTGCGAGTGGCTCGTCCGACGCGGTCACGTCTGGGGTCGCGTCTGCGGCGGAAAGTCCATGCGAGGGTGAACCGATCGCTCGCCGAGTCGAAGCACTCCTGTTCGCGGCGGATAGACCGCTGTCTGATGCGCGACTTGCCGATCTTCTTGGAATCGCGTCCAAGAGCAAGTCTTCCGCGCAAGTGCGCGATGCGGTCGAGGAGTTAAACGCTTCCTATGTTGCTGGTGGTCGCGCATTCCGTATCGAGCAGGTTGCTGGTGGACGGCAGGTCCTGACGAACCAAGCGTTCGCGCCGCTCGTTGCAAGATTGCGGGGAGAGAAACAACAGACACGACTGACTCAGCCTGCGATCGAGACACTCGCGATCGTCGCATATCGGCAACCGATCCAACGATCCGAGATCGAAGCGATTCGTGGTGTTGCGTCTGGCGAGGTCCTGCGCGGATTGCTCGATCGCAGACTCGTTCGAATTGTCGGTCGTGCTGAGGATCTCGGCCGGCCGATGTTGTACGGAACGACGAGCGAGTTCTTAAAGGTCTTCGGACTCTCGAGTCTCTCAGATCTTCCGCAGTCGAAAGAACTTCGAGTCTGACAACCCGTGGGAACAATTGAAGTTTGGAAACGAAACCGATCAGCGGCGCCGTCGTGAACCCGCGAGCGGCATCAGAACGATCAATGCGATCGAAGCAGGTCCGGGGACCGACTGAAACGAAAATGCGCTTGTGAAGCTCGCTTCCCCACCTGCGGACAGCCGGAATGTGAAGTTGACACTCGCGCTATTGTCGATGCTGCCGATCGAGACATTGCTGAAGTTGAAGCTTCCAAGCGAAACGATTTGGTATGGCTGAGCGAAAAACAGGGCGTTGTTCAGCTGACCATTCAAGCTCGCCCCATCGATCCCTGCGCTCCAAAGAGGTCCCGTGCTCGTCAACATTCCGAGCGAACCGGATCCATTGACGAATTGTCCGCCGATTGAACCGCTCCCGACGAATGGCCCAGTGGAGAATCCGAGCATGCCTGCGTTGATCGTGAAGTCTTGCGCAACGCTGGTGTAATTCCTGACGACGATATTGGCGTTGAGGAATCCGAGGCCGGTTTGCGGATTCAATCCCTGAAGGTTGTTCGTCCAGCTCACGGAGGCGCCGTTGGCGGACCACGATCCATTATTGATCCAACTGTAGGGAGAGATATCAGTCGCGATGTTTGTGGTCGACGCACTGCCCGCAGAAGAGGTCACAGAATAGAAAGCACCAGAGGAATTGAACCCGGCAAATGACGCACATGACATTGCCAACATCAATGCCGACGCCACGAAAAAATCTTTTCCAATTCCCTTTTCCATTAATCCCTTCCCTTTCGATACTTTGACTTGGACAAAACACCTCTTCCAATGTTCGAACGACTAAATCATATCAACTCCGACGACGACTACGACGAGCGAAGACGGTTGCAAGGAGCCCAAGTGCGATCGCACCTGGAGCCGGCACTGGATTCGCGACGAAGATGCTTGAGAATGAAACCGAATCACCTGCGCTCAGGTTGAACGAGAATCGAATCGCGATCGTGCTGTTGATCGCTGGGCCTGCAAGTGGCGCGCCTTGACCGAATGATCCTCCGCTAAATGAGGTCGTCCCAAATTGAGTCGAAACGGACTGATTCGCATTCGACATCAAGCCGTGGACGAAGATGTCATCTGCGAGTGCCGTGTAGACGGGACCGCCACCAATGGATGTCATGAGCGCGGAGCCAGAACCATCGGCGTCGGTAAGCGTTCCTGCCATCTGCCCAGAGATCGTGCTTGCGCTCATCGCAGGCGAGATCGGGAGTGTGAAATCCACGACGTAGGCTTGAGTGCTCGCGGTTGCGTTTGAAAGCGTGAACGTCCCGGTGATAAACGGATCTGGATCCACCAGATATGCCCAACTCAGAGTCGTTCCGATTGCGTGAGTAGTGAATCCTTGAAAGAACCACTGATTCGATCCGACATGGCTGACAGTGCCATAGTCACACGCTTGACCGTTCGATGCAACGCCATCGGCGTTGATAGAAAATCCGAATGCAGGTTCAACGAAGTCTGCCCGTGATGTGTCTGCAAGGACACCGCACGACAGGACAACAAATGTTAAAACAAACGTATTTTTCATTCCTTTTCCTTCCAACGCCTGGCAGCACAGCCTCTCCAAGCAAATCCCTCATCACTATCCATCCAAATCGAGCTCGACCCTCATCGAGCGACAGGCCAAACAGAAGCTTGTCTGATAGGACAGTACCCCAGTGAAATACAAAAGCCAAAAAAAACCGCCAAGTTTTAAGTTCATAACTAGAAGGGGACTTCCGCGCTGAGTTACTGGCTCATGGATGCCTCGGGTAGCCCGAGCGGTCCAGCCCTATTTTTGGCAATCTCGATCCATTCCTCGATGGCAACAACCATTTCAGTCAGTGTCGTGGCAGTCCGAATCGCCTCTTTTAGTGGTTTTATCGGACCCATCGTCTTGCTGTACCAGGCGATTCTGCTCCGCATCGTGTGGAGCGCATGGCGTTCGCATGGTGAATGCTCAGTCAAGAGTTCGATGTGGCGACGAATCATTTGACACTTATAGAGAAAGCTTGGTTCGAAGACGGAATCTGGTGTCGATGAGGATCCAAGCTTCATCATCTCGAATGCTTGCCGAAAGATCCACGGAGTCCGGAGAGCGCCACGACCAACCATCACTCCTGCGCACCCTGTGATGCGCATAAGGTCGAGCGCATGTTGCGGTTCGGTCACATCGCCGTTTCCGATGACCGGAATGGAGCCGACAGCAGCGACGACTTCGCCGATGCGATCCCAGTCCGCTTTGCCAGAAAAGAATTGCACGGTCCACCTGCCGTGAACAGTGACCGCTTGAATGCCGATTTGTTCCAAGTCGCGAGCCAGCTTTGGCGCGACGAAGTGCTCGCGATCCCACCCGAGGCGCATTTTCGCGGTGACTGGGACACGGTCGCCACTGTGCTTTCGCACCGCCTCGACGATGCGCTCGGTGAGTCGCTGTGTCGAAGCGCAATCGCGCAGCAAGAGCGACCCACCGTGCTTCTTGGCAACCTTGTCGACGGGGCACCCCATGTTGATGTCGATCAGTTTCGCGCCGTGGTCGATCGCCCAACAAGCCGCTTCTGGGAGCGGGTCCTGATCGTTTCCGTACAACTGCATTCCGCACGGACTATCGAAATCGTTCGTTGCGGCAAGTTCGAGTGTTCGCGCGGATCCATTGAGAATCGCGCGCGAATTCAGCAGATCTGTGCTTGCGAGCCCGACGCCGCCCTGTTCTCGGCAGAGAATTCGAAACGCAAGATCGCAGTGCCCTGCGATTGGTGCCAGAAGCAGTGGCGTTTCAAGAGAGAGCGATCCGATTCGGAGCATGGCCATGCATTGTGCCGTAGAATGACCTCATGGCGAGCACAATCAGTCGATTTCCTTCGTATTTTTGGCGGATTCTCGTCGTTGGCGTCGCATGCACCGCAGGATCCGCTGGTTGCTCCAATGAATTCCTGACTTCTTATCAAGGTGAGCGATTCTCTCCACCTACGACTCCGACCTCAGTATTGACAAGACCGCCGAATGCTGGACTGATCGGTTCGTCGAACTTTGTAAGCGCGGGGGGGTATGGCGAACCAGAAGCGGTCAGTGCGGCGAGTGAAGTTGGTGCCGACTTCGTCCAATGGTCACGTGGTTTGGATTCGGGCGATCAACCTGCCGGAGCCGGAGTCGTGAAGGCGAGCTTGTCACCCACGGGTCCAGTCTCTGCGTGGGCTCCAGTTCAGCCTGGCGGTTTTTTGTATCGATATGTCGCGCGGTATTACAAGAGTGGCGTAAAGGATTCGCCGCTTGCGAGCGAAGCGCCTCGTCTATCGACGGGCGGCACGAGCAATTCAGCAAAGGACTCGCAGTTGATGGAAGACGATCAAGCCGCGACCGCTACGCCTAAATGAAGAGTGATTGGTCGCTGAGCGCGTCGCACTGAAACACACGGTCGCGCCGCCGCCCGGTGATCTCGCGAAGTATTTTTTCAGCAACGAACTTGTCGACGATTGCTTGCGATGCTCGAAACGTGATGTTCATCCGCAGTGCGGCGTCTGCGACATTGGTCACTGGTTGCGCGACGAGAGACTCCGCGAGTGTGACGCAGTGCCTTGGAGCGCGCATCGCAGAGGCGACTGCAAGGAGCCGAGCGCGTTCGTCCTTGACGCGAGTGAGTGCACCGATTATTCGAATCGATTCCGCGGCGACTTCGAGGAGCCATGCTCGGTGCCACACGTGGTACTTCTCGGTGGAGAGCGCGTGAGCGAGCAATCGTTGCAGTGATGTTCGCTGGGCGTCGGTTGCTGGAAATCCAGCGACGAGTGGAGCGATCAGCCCAGTGCCATCAGCGAGCAGTCGAGCCGCATGCGCGTTCGCGATGTCATTGCTCGCGTTGCCGAAGGGCTGCGTCAATCCAAAGAGCCAAGTCGTCCACGAAGCAGCACGGAGCGAAAATTCTGCGCGTGTGTCTACCGGAATATTCGAGAGATCAACGGCGACGCTCCAACCCTTGAGGATGGATGGCAGCCACGCAGGCGGTGGTGGAACACTCGCGACACCATCGTGTGCGTCTGATGCGACTGCCAACCACGCGGTCGAAATCCGCGGCGATGGCATTGCGAGTGGAGTCGCGTACCGCGTGGCAAGTCGAGCTTGAAATGCCGCGCTCCAATGGGATGACTCAAGCCAACCGCTGAGCCGGCCAATCGAGTGAATCGCCAGCGACGAAGCATTTGTAGGGGCAATCAAAGGGACGCAAGGATCTGGACGGAGCGCCCACGTCGTCACCGGAAGTCGCCGAACGATTTCGAATGAACCGAGATCGCTCGTCGGAGTGATGTCAGTGACTCGCGCAACGAGTGAATGCATCTTGGTTGTCGTTCCTGTCATCGTTCCTGTCATCGTTCCTGTCATCATTGTGATATTCGCCACGAAAGTACATCAGTGGGCGAGAGTGTCCAGTCATTAGAGAAAAACGAAGCTCCGACGACTCCACCTGCCCCGAATTCGAGCATCGAGGGGCGAAGAATGGTGAGATCGGGATACCCGGTACCGGCGACGAAATATGGAGATCGGTCGAGGAGTCTCTGTCCAACCGGACCAGTTCCTGCGACGACCCCAACAAGCGCACTCATGCTTTCGGGGCGAGGGCGGACGAACAACGCCCCAAGATCGTTTCCAGAAATCACCAAGTGCTGACCATCTGCCGTGGTGATGTCGATCGCGCCATTGCGAACTTCAACTGGGCAGTTCGCCAGAAGTGCCTTCCACGCGGAGTTCGTCTCGCTGTTGCCATACACAACGACATTTCGATTTGCAAAAGTGGTGCTTGCGCCCTTCAGAAACGTGGCGTCGTCGACGATGTCGAAGGTCGCGTTGCCTCTGTATGCGAACTGCTCATTGTCATATCGAGCCTTCGCGAGAAGCGCGGTCGTATCCGCAGGAGTTCCGGAAGTCCCGTAGACGAGAGCTGGTCGATTTGTGAACGCACTCTTGAAAGGACCCATCCGTGCAGCACATTTGAGTTCAGGTGCCGGCATGGAAGCGAGCTGCCACGGAGTCGCACGACCGTCTGCCAGAAGCGTTCGGTCGAGCCAGAGAAGATCGCCTCCATCGGGTTCGGTTGCAGAGAGCTGAACTCCGTCGATCTCAAGCACGATTGTGCTCTCGTCACCATCGACATCTGCTTGAATCCCTAGTCGCGCGACATTCGATGTCGAGCCCCGAATCGTTTTCGCTGTCCGATCGACCGCGAGGTCGACACGGCTCGGTTGGAACGCGGTCAGCTGTGCGTCGATTGTCACCCAGCCATTGGTCGCGTGAATTGCTGGTGAAATCGTTGCGAAGGAAATTTGATTTCGCGACTCCGGACTTGGAAGCGTTCGAGCGCGGAGAAAGTCCATGAGTGGTGGCCAGTCGACGCACTCATCGCCCCACCAATGGCCTGCGCCGGCCTGTTCGTGGTAGGCGAAGTCGGGGTGAAATGCATTCGAACCCGATGCGAGTTGCGTGCGCATCTCACGCGCCTCGCTCACCGGGACATTGTCGTCGGCATCGCCGTGCAACACGTACACACCCTGCGTGGCGTAGTTTTCCTTTAGTAGAAGTGTGCGACTTGGATTGGCGGATCGATCAAGAATCGTGCCGACCAAATCAGTTGGGCCGGTTGCAGCGCTCGGCGCGTTGGAGTACGTGAAGAACGAAATCCAGCCAGCACTCGGCGCGATCGCGGCGAAGGAATCGCTCCTGTGCGCTCCCATTTGCCATGTTCCATGCCCGCCCATTGAGTGACCGGTGAGCCACTGGCGGCGAGAGTCTGTCTGAAATCGCGTGCGAGCGATTGCGAGAACCTCCATCGCATCGATTCGGCCCCACTCTTCCCAGTCGAATCCGTACGGTCGACGATTTGTTGGAGCAACGATGTGCGCCCAGTCGCGCGGCGCGTAGCAACGCGCTTGGCTAGTCGCTTCGACACTGGCGCCATGGAGTGTGAGGACGATGCCCGGTGTCGGATTGGGGGTCGAGGAAACCAACGCAGGTACGACGGCGAAGTACTGCGCGCTTGCGTCAATATCACTGCGAAATGTTTCCTTGCGCATCGCAACTGGAGACTTGACCGCGAGTTCGATCGTGGTCTCGTCGATCATTCCTTTCGCATCGCCCTCCGCCGAACTCGCGCGAACGAGCGCGACCCGAAATCGCGCTGGTCCTTCGAGACCGAATGCACCACTGCGGATGCGTGCGGGAGCCTTGGCGAGACCGAGGGGCACGATCTCACTGATCGCGGTGCGTGTCGTCGTGCCATCCTGCGCCTCCACTTCGATGGCGAGATTCTCCGTCGCAATCTCAGCGGCGTTGATGACGCGAATCCCGATCCATGCGTCGAGCGCATTGCCGACCACGAGATCGGGAGCCGTAATATCGAGCGTGTCAAAATGGGGACCGGTGCGTCGTGGTGCGACGAGTCTCGCTGTGATCGGCCCGCGCCCCGCGGCGAAGATGAGTTCGTTCGACCCTTGTTTGAGTGCAACGGGAATTCGTTGGTAACCGGTCGCATACGGATCGCCCATTCGCGGTCCGTTCGCGTAGACCATTCCGTGGCCGGTCGCTTCGAGAACCATGATCTGATCGGATGGCACCGCAAACGCAAGGACGAGATAGCCGCCCTTGAATGATGCGAAATCAAAGGTGCCGTCCGAGGTGGGCTGGATTGTCGTCCATGTCGAATCGACGGGTCCCTTTGATTCGGGTGTGTATTCACCGCGAATTGGAGAGGGAATGATCACATGATCGCCTTCGCGTGGATGAAAATTCCCAGCGATGATTTGCGTGGCCACTCCGTCGATCTGAATCAGCGAGCGAGTTGATCGTGCAACACCCGCGATCGCAAGGCCGTTTGATGCGACGATTGGTGGGGTCGCGTCTGCAACCGTCAGAGTCAACGCGATGATGAGATTGAGCATCCCGAAACGCTACCCGCCGAAGCCATCGACCTGTCCGTGTTCGATTCGATAGAGGCCCAGCATGAATGTCCCAACATAAAACGGCTCGATGCGCAGAATCCCTCGAACAGTTCCGTACTGAATGAGGTGCTTGCCTCGAACGGCGACTGGTTGCTCGAGTCGGACTTCGACGCAGTCAAATGGAGTCGGTGGCGTGCCAATACAGCAGCCATCCCACCGTTTCTGCATGACCAAGAGTTCTGAAGTCTCCTCGCACGCGACTGGTGGCGCGAGATAGCCGCTGATCTCGATCGAGGTTCCGTCGAATCGCGCGATGTCATTCGGTACAACGAGCGTGCCATCGGGACCTTCGCCAGCTTGCGCGGACATCAAGATCGGCCAGGTCAGACGGTATGGGTCGGTCGTTGAACCAGTTCCAGGAAACGAAGTGGAAGATCGGTGGTCGATTGCGATCGGTTGTGCCTGGGGTGAAGCTGATGGAGCGATCGGATCGATCTGACTACTTTGCTTGGGCGGTCGCAAGATCGCAACGACCAAGACGGCGATGACCGCGATGAAGATGATCCAGAACCATCGCACGACAGCAATCCTATGACGTCCTATGCGGGCATGGCGCAGAGCATCGTCGTCGCACAATCTTGTGGCGAGTTCCGCTCGGTTCTGATGTGGATCTCAGCATTCAGCGAACGCCTGCGCCTTGCGCTCGCGGAAGGCCAAGCCGAGAAGGACGCGACGAAACGCGCGCACAGCACCGACGCAGTTTCCTCGTGGAGGGGGGCGTGATTTATTCGAACACTTGTGTCAATGATGGGATCCTGTGCACGGCTCTGGTTCTCGGCAGGGGAGGAGGGGGCAATCAGCCGATGTTTTAGGATTCAAGGATTTCCTCCATCGTGCAACTCGCGGTCAGAACCGACGCCCCCAAGAACGCCGGCGGCATAGGAACCAAGCTCAATCATTGAGCCGCACACGCGCGCGCGGCTCAGGAACTCGTTGGGGAGGGACTCTACGCACCGACCCCCGACAATGAGCCTGATTTGGCTCGCCCCTAAGCGGTCCGCGAGCCTGATCCATGCAGCATGACAGTGCCGCGCTTGGACCGTGCTCACGCTCAGGCTGCACATGATTGCGCCGTAGCGCACCGTGGCCAAGTCAATCGTCTCGAGCGGTGTCGACGGCCCCAAGTTGCGCACCTGAATCCCCTCTTCCTGGAGCACCATTGATGCGAGCATCGGGGGCAGCAGGTACGGGTCGTCGGGTCCGGCCGCGGTAATCGAGATCGGCGCTCCCAGCGGAATTGGAGGCAGCCATGCGATGAGCTCGGTCAACGCTCGAATGCACGTTTCTATGGCGCGATGCTCGACGAGAATTGCTTGGGGATCGTGTTTCCACAGTTCACCCAAACGCTCGAGAGCAGGGCGAACCAGCCCATCTCCCATCGAGGCGATGTCTGCCCCGGACATGTACCTGCCTGTCATGATCGCTCGTACCCGTGCAGCATCGTCGGCTACAAAGGCCTCGTAGAACTCATCCGCCGTTTGCACATCGACCGATCCAAGCGAGGGTGCTGCGGTGAGCGGCAAAACTTCAGGGTGTTGCGGGCTCATGCGGTGCAGCCGCATAAAGCGGACTGCCGACGCCATCGTGATCCGCCGGTGGCCTCCCGCAGTGCGGTCCGCAGCGATCGTGCCGTCGTCGATCCAACGCTTGACGGACGACTCGCTGACGCCGAGTGACTGGGCGAACTGGCGGGTGGTCAATGTTTGGCGAACTCGAGGTTTCGGTGTCATTTTGACCGTGGAATCTGCGAATCTGGACCGCTCTTGAGTCTGCTTGTTGCCTGTTGTGCGCGGAGACTAAAGAACGATTTTCATGACTTTAGAGTCTCCGCTGGCGAGAGTCAAGCACGCTGATAGCGACTTATTTTCTTGCTTTTTGTGCTATTCGATTGAGCCCGTGCCTTTTGTCTGCTATAGTCGCAATGAACGATTTGACCGATTATTCTAAAGGCACTCATGTCGACCATACCGCCGTGCTCAATTATGATGGGACTTTGCGCACTCGCCACGTCCCTGCTCCTTGCCCTCGGTTGCGATTCAGCAGGCGGGAACGCGGCAGGCTCGTCCGCGGCGAGTTCCCCCTCCAACACCAGAGAGGACCCCGTGGAACGATTGACCGTGCCCGATGAAGCGCCTCCCATTGGGACCTCTGCACGCATTGGTGGTGATCTCGCGGCAATGGTGAAGGGGTCAGATGCTGACTACCGCGCTGGACCGTGCAGCGTGGATACGCCGTTACCAGTTGGCTATCCACGGCCCACTCCGCCCGGCGCCATTGACCTCAAAACCTACCCGTCGGTCAGGTTGGCAGAGGTCGCTGGTTCTGGCGACCCCGACGCCGGGATGAACCAGACATTTTGGCCACTGTTCAATCACATCAAAGAGCACGACATCGCCATGACATCACCCGTGGAGATGAACTACCGCGGTATGCAGGCTTCCGATGAGCGTGGGCCAGAATCCTGGTCCATGGCATTTCTGTACCGGCAGCCCGAACTCAATCAGACGGGCGTTGAAGGGCGCGTCGTCGTGCGCGATTGCGAGTCCGTGACGGTCGTTGCGATTGGTATGAAGGGGTCCTACTCGATGTCGCTTGTGCAAAGCGGCATGAAGGAGATTGAGAATTGGCTGGCAACGAACCCTCAGTGGGAGGCCGCGGGTGATTGGCGATCGCTCTGCTACAACGGCCCTCAACTTTTCTGGTGGAATAAGTGGTCTGAGGTGCAAGTTCCCGTGAGGAAATCGAAGGGATATCGATTGACCTTAACCGAAGTTGGCGGCACTGCAACTGGACCAAGTCGATGAACACGAGCAGCAAGGCAATCGATGCGGCGCTCGGCGAATGCCCAGTCACCCTGACGGCCGCGTTGGATCGCCTAAGCGATGATGCGGGTCGGACGATGAGTCAGATCACTGATGAGCGGCCGACCCTGACTGTGTTGCTCCGCCACGCAGGCTGCACATTCTGTCGCCAGACCCTCGCCGATCTCGCGATGGCGCGGGAGGCGATTTCGGCACAAGGCCTGAGCGTCGCGGTGATCGGCATGTCCGATTCCACGCTGCCCCTGCGGCGGCTGGGTGAGCGCTACGGGGTCTTTGATGTGGCGTGGATTGCTGACCCCGATCGGCTCGCATACAAGGCCCTTGAGATCGGCCGCGGTCGACTCGGCCAACTGTTTGGTCTGCGAGTGATCTCATC
>CAMBMO010000002.1 GCA_945868805.1 Singulisphaera sp. GP187 | reverse complement strand
AGACTGAATCCGCTGGCGATGTCGCAGCTGTCTGGTTTGCCGTTCAGATTGCAGTCGGGAGTGAATCCGCCAGAGATGTCGCAGTTATCAGGGCGACCATTCGCATTGCAGTCGAGACTGAATCCGCTGGCGATATCGCAGGAGTCGGGGATCAAGTTCGCATTGCAGTCCTTGCTGAATCCACTGGCGATGTCGCAGGAATCGGGGATCAAGTTCGCATTGCAGTCGAGGCTCAACCCACTCGCGAGATCGCAGGCATCAGGAATGAGATTCGCATTGCAATCGGGAGCGGTTCCCAGAGCGATCTCCCATGAATCTGGTATGTCGTTATTGTTGCAGTCGACCTGGCACTCGTCGGGGATCGCATTACTGTCGACATCCGAGCTGAATCCACTGGCGATGTCGCAACTGTCCGGAATCGCGTTGAGGTTGCAATCTTGCGCGATTCCCGTCGCGATGTCTTCGGGATCGGGGATGCCGTTGTTGTTGCAATCGATTGGTCGCAGATTGAAAATGTACGCGGATCCCTGGTCGACTTTGAGCGGAGTTCCGACATCGTCGCCATTGGCACCGATGAGGGCGACTTCGCCATAGATTCCGACCGCGGCTCCGAAGAATTTGTCGATCTGGCCATCGGCGGCCGTGAATCGTGGTTGCTGTGTCCAAGTCGATGTCCCAGTCTGAACATAGAGGTACGCAGACCCGATATTCGCGAATGTCGTTGCGCCACCTTGGGCCGGTCCATCGTCATTCGGTGCCGTTGCGACAGCGAGGTTTCCTTGAAGTCCAACGGATGCGCCAAAGTAATCCGCTCCGACGCCGTCGCTCGCGACGATTTTCGCTTCCTGAGTCCAAGTGGATGTTCCTGAAAGTTGAAAGAGATACGCCGATCCACGATCGGTTGCGCCACTGAAGTCGTCGTAAGGAGCGCTGACCATCGCTTGATTATTGAAGAGCGAGACGCAGTAGCCGAAGTAGTCCTGCAACGCGCCATCGGTTGCGACGAGCTTCGCTTCGAGCGTCCAGATACCAGTCGTGGCTCGCTTGTAGGTGTACGCAGACCCGCGATCGACCACACTGCTGATGTCGTCGGCTGGAGCACCGACGAGCGCCCGGTCGCCGTAGATCGACACTGACCATCCAAAATCTTCGCCCGCTGCTTGGTCCGTCCCAGTCACAACAAATTTCGACTCTTGAGCCCACGTTCCAGCTGTCGCGCGCTTGAAGACATACGCGGATCCTTGGTCGGTGAAGACGGTGTTGTCGTCGCGGACTGATCCCACGATGGCGAGATCTCCGATTATCCCTGTTGCCACAACCGTATTCGTGATTCCAACCGAGTAGCCGAAATAGTCAGATGCGCCAGGGTCGGTTGGAAGCACCTTCACCGTTTGGGTCCAGACACCTGCTGTGCTACGTGTGAAGATGTAGGCCGATCCTTGATCGACGAGCGTGTTATCGTCGAATGGGGCGCCCACGATCGCAGTGTTTCCAAAGATCGCGACGGAGTATCCGAAAGTGTCGCCTGCGAGACCGTCGGACGCAGTGAGCTTCGCCTCGAAGACCCACACGCCTGAGGCATTCAACTTGTAGACGTTTGCTGAACCTCGATCGACCGCCGCTCCAATGTCGTCGTATCGCAATCCCACGATTGCGATGTTCGGTTGCGCCCCGGCGAAACCTGTGAGATTCGAGAGTGCCGTCGCGTTCCCGAATTGGTCGCTTGCCGCACCATCAGTCGAAGTCAGTTTGATTGTCTGAATTGGAGGGATTGCGTTCGCCGTTGTGACCGCCGAGCAGAGAATTGTCGCGACACACACAGCAACTGCGCTCATGATTTGGCGACGAAAACTGACGATGCTCTCAGTGGCGAATGTCATGCGACCAACTTGGGCTTCGGATGATCGCATATCGACGGACAAATGCCAAGCGAATTCGATACTTTCCGACGGAATGAGTTTCATATTCGTGCAAGTCGGCGAATTTGCGGAGATAACATTGATTGGATGCAGTGGCAACCGGAAATTCCAGCGCGGTACCGCGACGCGAGCGAGAACGCTCTTGCGGAGATGATCCGCGGTCGAAAACGCGAACTCGGCGATCGCTTGATGATTCTGGGGCATCATTATCAGCAAGACGAAGTCATCCAGCACGCGGATTTCATCGGAGACAGTCTGAAGTTGAGTCAGACCGCGGCGGAGCAAGCGAAGTTGCGCGCAACCGAGTTCATCGTCTTTTGTGGCGTGCACTTCATGGCAGAGACTGCGGATGTGCTGACTGATGATTCGGTCCGAGTCGTTCTGCCGGATCTTGGCGCAGGATGCTCGATGGCGGACATGGCTGCATACGAAGATGCCGTCGAAGCGTGGGATGCGATTCATGGCGCGATCAAGAAGCATGCGGGATCGACGAAGTGGCGAGTGATCCCGGTCACGTATGTCAATTCGAGCGCGGCGATCAAAGCATTCGTCGGGAAAAATGGCGGAGCGTGCTGTACGAGTTCGAATGCCAAGCAAGTCTTCGAATGGGCTCTCGCGGGTGGGGATGTGCGTCGCGAACGTGGCGAGCGCGTCAAGGTTTTCTTTCTGCCTGACCAGCATCTTGGTCGCAACACCGCACACGCGCGCGGACTGGTGACCGAGGTCGACTCTGCGAAAACGAAGAAGCCGGCGCAAACTGTGTTGTGGGACCCGCGCAAACAAGGCGGACTCGGGGGCGCGACCGCGCAAGCGCTCTGTGCGGCGGAAGTCATTCTGTGGGCGGGGCACTGCAGCGTTCACAAATTGTTCCGGCCCGAGCACGTCGACGCGATTCGCGCGCGCAAGGATGGGACGACGGTCTTGGTGCATCCCGAGTGTTCGCAGGAGGTCGTCGACGAGTCCGATTTGTCGGGATCGACCGAGTACATCATCCAGACGATTGAGCGCGCGAAGGTCGGTGCGAGATTCGCTGTGGCGACAGAGGTTCATCTCGTGACTCGTCTCGCGCGTGCGGCGTCAGAACGTGGTGTCAGCGTCGAAATGCTCTCCGGTTGCCAGTGTTTGTGCACGACGATGTACCGCATCGACCAGCAGCACCTCGCGTGGGTTCTGGATGAGCTGGCGCAGGGGAGAGTCGTGAACGAAATCCGAGTGCATCCCGACGCGCGCAAGTATGCACGCGTGGCACTCGAGCGAATGCTTGGACAGGTCGCGCCGAAGGGTGTGCTGGTGGATTGATCTATAGAATGTTCGGCTCACTATGGAACCGAATGGAAATCCGGAATCGTCGGCTACGCCGTCTCGTCGAAAGTGGCTTCGTCGTGGATTGATCGGCGTCGCCGTTTCAATTGTCGCGATCGCCGTCATCGTTGGGTTCTTGCCGACGATCCTCTCCGGTTCGATCGGTCGGAGTCTCATTACGGGCGCCGTCCAACCTATGGTGCAAGGCGAGGTTTCGATTTCGGATCTCTCGCTCTCCTGGTCTGGACCACAGGTCATTCGCGGGTTCGCAGTCAAGGGGAAGGACGGCGCGTCGATCAGGGTCGATGTCACCGCCAACAACGGCCTGATTGGGCTCGCACGTGGGAGTGAAGCTCCACACCTCACGATTTTGGGATCGATCGCGACGGTCTATCGACCCGACGGCACTTTCTCGCTGACGGAACTCTTTCAAGTTCCTGTCGACGCGTCCGCAACTTCACCGGTTGTCGCGAAGCCACAGTCGACAAGTGGGTCGCTCGCAGAGACATTGCGCGGCCTTGTCGTCGAGATCACATCGCTTCAGTTCGTCGCGACGAGTTCGCAGAGTGGCCCGCGCATCGAAGTTACAGACTTCAAGGGGAAGGTCGCGGTCGAGAATTTGGCTATTCGCGCTTCGTTTGCATCTGGAACGAAAGTCGGGGAGAAAGTTGGATCGCTCGCTCTCGATGGACGCATCGACGGGTTATTCGCCGCCGATGGTTCCGTTGATGTGGCAGTGGCGTCTGTCGATCTCGACTTTCGGGCGAGTGCGCTCGCGATTCCAGCGGTGGGAATTCCCCTTGAAGTGGAATCGATCTCTCTCAAGGTCTCTTCGACGAAGATCGCTGATGCAGTGCGGGTTATGGCGCATACGGTCATCCAACTTCCAACTGGCGAATCTGCGCAGGCAACGATTGATTTGAACGCGGCGAATCCGCTTGCTGCCGCGAAGCGATCCGTCGCGGGGTCAATCTCTGTCGTCAACCTTCCAACGTCCGCGCTTGCGCCGTACTTGCCGGCGCCGCTCGATGCCGCGCGTGATCTCGGTCCGAATCTGAACGCGACGATCACACTCGACGGTCGCAAGGGCGGTGCGGAAATCTTCGCGCAGAAGTTTGCGTTCAATGCGTCAGGTGCGCTGTCGGAGAGCGGCGATCTGGCGACGATTGATCGACTCTCGATCAGTGCGCAAGTCGATCCCGCGCTCGTGCCACCATCCCTCAAGATTTCCGCGCCAGTCGCAGTCACGATCGAAGGAAACGCAATCACTCTTCCGGTCTTGTTTGGAGGTGCCGCAGTGCTGCCCTGGAAGGATGCGCGCGTGAACGCGAACATTTCGGTCGCACCGATGTCGCTTTCGGTTTCGTCGATGGTCTCGCTCGCAATTGGCGCGACCACGATTGCGGTTCAGACGAGTGATCCGATGTCGGCCGTCAACATTCGGGTGCAGTCTTCTATTGATGGATCGGCTCTGGTGGTCGATCAGGTCATCAGCGGACTTGTCGATGCAGGCGGGCTCGCCATCGATTCAGCGCGCGCGAGGGGATCGGTGCAGATCGCGCCTGTCGTGCTCGCGACGCTTCCATGGCTTGATGCGCAAACGCGCAATCTCCTGGCGGAGTGCGCGGTCACAACCATTGCCGCGAACGTGAGCAACGATGGAACGGTGGAGGCCGGTACGGCAACACTCAAGCTCGTACTCAGCGCGACGGAAGTGAAGACGGATATCGCTTGGACGAAGAGTGGTTTTTCGACGAAGCCGATTGACTGCGCGCTGACTGTCGCACCGTCGCTGGTCGCGCACTTTGCCGGTCCCGCGGTCGCACTCGATTCACCAGCGCGAATCGCTCTGCAAGTCGGAGCTATCGAAGGAAGCTGGACTGCGAACTCGGCTGGGCGAGTCCTTCCCGCGACGATCAATGCAAAGATCTCGGCGGATCGCATCGATCTCGCGATGGCTCCAGGATTGGTTCGCGGAGGAAGTCTGCGAGGAGTTGTCGCGAGCGCAACGATCACAACGAACTCGGACGGCTCGATCGGTGGCTTGGACGCGCAGTTGCAGTCGAAGATTCTGACGGTCGCGCTGAATGGCTCTCGCGAGGCAGCATCGATCGTAACGACCATTCGCTTGCCAGATCTCGGGAGTGCGAACTTTCAGTCGACGATTGACCTCGCAATCGCGAGTGGCGACACGCTCGCGACGATGCTCGATATCGGCGAAGGAAGCGCAACACTCGTCGGTCCGGGTTCGATCAAGGGATCATTCAATCGAAGCGGCTCGTCCAATTCCTTCACCGCCGATGTCGCGTTGCCACGGCTCACGCTAAAAACTTCGGGAAGCCTAGATCCAGCGACGGGTCACATCGACGTTGCGAAGTCGACGGCCACATTCAATGTGCCGACTGAAATCGTCGAGCAGGCGCTTGGGCTTCGCTCGGGCGTTGATTGGAAGGAGCTGATTGGGCGCACCGGTGGGCGAACAATCGGCGGTTCGCTTGTTGTCGAGAGTCTCAAATGGACGGGGAAGGCGGACGATGCATCAGTCGTCATGAATCTCGACTTGGAACCAGGTTCAATCGAGCCACCGAATCGCGCCGCTCTTTCATTCGGCAAGGTTGCGCTCAGCGTCAAGAGCCCACGTTTGGCAGAACGCGCGCAAGCTGCATTGAGCGGGGAATTCACAGTGGGCGCGGCTGGCTCTGGAACCTTGTCGGTCGTACTCGATGCCAATGGTGACCTGCGGTCGCTTCTTGGCGCGGGGGACTATCCACTTTCGCTCAAGTCCAGCACGCTCGCAGTGAAGGTTCCGGGCGCGCTCGCGATTGCGATTTCAAGTTGGAGCAGAGGATCAGATTCGCTCTCGAAGTCGATCACCAATCTAGGCGATATCAACGCGGCATTCACGATCAACTCGCTCGCGCTCCCGATCGGTGCGACGACGACGGGATCGGCAGACCTTCGGCTCGATCTTGCCGCGATCGCGGTCGAACCAACGGGCAAACCGAAATTAGCTCTCGGAAAGACAGCATTTACTGTCAAATCGGTGGCCTTCGATCGAGAACTCATTGTCGGAATCGATGGCACATTTCAAGCAGGTGATTCTGCGCCTGGGCCGGTCTCTCTCGCTGTGGCTGCGAGTGGCGACTTGCGCTCGTTCTTCGGCGCGACCAAAGTTCCACTCACACTGCAAGCAAGCGAATTGCAAGTCAAGCTTCCTGGCGCACTCGCACTCGCACTTGCGGATTGGGCGAGTGGGAACAAGGACGCGAGCTCAGCAGTGACACGGCTCGGTTCGATCGATGCAGGCATTCATCTCAAGTCGCTCAATCTCCCTGCGAATGGATTGACGAACGCCTCGTTCGATGTTTCGGTCGATCTCGCACCGATCGAGGTCGAGCCGAAGGGCAAACCGATTGTCGGGCTCGCGGCGACGAACTTCACCGCGCGCTCACCACGATTGGCTGATTCGCTCACCATTTCGATGTCAGGCAGTGGCGTCAAGTCGGGTTCGTTCACGGCGCAAGCCAGCGGGAGCGGACTTGCCGATCCGTCGGGAGCTTTCGATCCATCCGCTGGCGCTTGGACGGCGCAGTTGCGAGCGAGCAAGATTGCAACTGCGATCATTGATGCCGCATGCGGTCAAGGCGGGCAATTGGTCGAGGCACTTGGCCCAGAACTCGACGCAACCGTTGATGCGAAAGTCGCGACCGACGCAAGCGGATTGCCAACGACCATCGTTGATGCGACCGTCAAGTCGCAGTACCTGTCGATTGCCGCTGCGAATGTGCAGATCGGAAATGGGGTGGTCCTCATCTCGAGTACCAATCCGCTCTCAGTCACATTCACCATCAACAAGGTCTTGCAGCGTCGACTGTTGGAACCGCTCAATCCGATTTTGGCGGACATCCGTAGCGCGCCACCGATCCAGTTGCATGTGTCGCGCGCGTCGTACCCACTTGACGGAAATCTCTGCACACTTGATCTCGACGCACGCGTCGATGTCGGAGATGTTGAAGTCGTACGGAGCAATCAAGTGCTGGGGGTTCTCGCGCTCGCGCAAAGCGCGAAGTCCGACACAATTCCAGCGCGTATCGAACCGCTTATCATCACCGTTCGAAAGGGGATTTTGCGGTATTCGGACTTCCGCGTGGAGGCAGGGAAGTTCGGCGATCAATGGCAGCAGAAGTTGAAACTCTCGGGCGACATCGACCTTTGCAAGACTCCGCCCTACGCCATTGCCATTACCTGTCGATATCCGCTTTCGTCACTCGGTCGCACAATTGGCGGGGCGTCATCTGGGCTCTCATCGACAATGCAGCAACTCAGCGATGCGATCTCGAAATTGCCGGTCGATCCAGGGGACCTTATGCAAGTCGATATCACGCTCTCTGGACCGCTTGGCGAAGTTCAGGGGAAGTCCGTGCCACTTGCGAGCAAGGTAAAATTGGTCTTCGACGCGTCAAGCCTCGATGGCAAGAAGATTCAGGACGGGATCAAGAACATCGGCGGAACGCTCAAAGACATCGGCAAACTTTTCGGCAAGTAGCGGGCTCGTCTCACGGAACCCAAACAGAGACGGCGGACCAATACGGTGTGCGTATTGCGCGAGGGAACCACACTGACCGTGTAGGCCGTCGAAAATCCTCCTGCGCGAGTTGCGGAGCTGGCAGGCGTCCGCGCGCCCATCGAGCATGTTTGAGCGCCGGGAGGTCTTTTCGCGGCCATCTCGATCTGATTGTCCGAGTCCTTGTCCGAGTCCTTGTCCGAGTCCTTGTCCGAGTCCGCCTTCGTCCGTCGCCCCGCCGATCCAGACACCTACATGGGCTTTTCAGCGACGGTCTGGTCGAAAACTTCGAGCAACTTCGACTTGTCGAAAATCATCTCGGCGCGCGTCATCCCAGTGATTTCGTAGTGCGGAGTCAGTTCGATCGCATCAACCGGGCACGCTTCCTCGCACATCCCGCAATAGATGCATCGCAATTCGTCGATGTCGAACTGCTTGGGATACTTCTCGCGATCTTCCCAGGGGCTCTCTTCTGCGACGATGTGAATGCACGCAGCAGGGCACGCCGTCGCACACATGAAGCACGCGACGCACCGCACGCGACCGTCTTCGTCCTTGTTCAATCTGTGAACACCGCGGAATGTCGGTCGAAACTGACCGCCCTCTTCGACAGGTCGGTCGTCGCGCTTTTGTTCGGGGTACTGCACGACCCACAGGTTCTTCTTGTTGGTGCCGTTGCGACCGAAATTCTCGACAAGGTGGCGCATCGTCGTGCCGAGACCCTTGATGATGCTCGGAACGAAAAGGTTTTCGCCCAACGTCAATTTCTTGGGCGTGACATCGACTACTTCATCGTCTCGCATGGGCATCGCACCAAAGGATAGTGTCGCCGGCAGAGAGATGGGACTCAATTAGTATGCGGGCGTGAATTCCGCCCCGACATCGCCAAGGCCTTCGCGCTCCGACCAGGGAAGCGAGGAGATGCGAATTGGATGGAAAATGATGGGCTTGGGCTGGCAGTTCGTCACTGAGATGTTGGCGGGTGCATTCCTAGGATGGGGAATCGGAATCTGGTTTGGCGACGAGACGGTTGGCGCCCTCATCGGAACCGGGCTCGGGCTGATCGTCGCGACCTACACGCTCATTCGAGGTGCGCTCAAGCTGAACGCATCACTCGATCGTATCGATCAAGCAACTCGGTCGGGAGTGAAGGGCGGGCACAATGACAAGTCCAAGTGAACCCAATCAGAGCCTCGACGCCAAGTTTGGTCCGCCACTACGAATTCCCTGGATGATGGTTCTTTCGGCTTTCACCGCAGCAGGAGTGCTGACCGCGGTCGCATGGGGATTCCTCGCGCCACTCTGGGGTTGGGAATCCTGGTCAATGGCGGTTCGCGCATTCCTGGCGGTCGTGCCGATCGCAATTTTCGGCTGGGTCATCACGCTCCCTTGGCGGCCGCGTCCCGCAGTCGATTGGATCACGATTTGGCTCGCCGGAACGGTGGTTCGACTCCTCGCGACCCCAGTTTTGTGCCTCGCGATATACTCCCGAACCCCATGTGATTCCCGCGAATTCGTAGCGGCAGTTGGGGCGGTCTACTTCGTGGTCTTGATGACTGAAGTCGGCGCGATTGCAGCGAATTTGCCGCGCGGCGTAGTCGGCGACGCAAGGCAAGAAAAACCCCGACTCTGAGGCACGCGTCGAATGTCCGTACTTTCGAGTTCAATGATCTTGGCGAGTGGTGACGACCCAGTTGCACACATCGTCGACAAGGCGATTTTCGATAGTCCGGTCATGCTGAGTATGGTGACGCTCATGGTCTGTGCCGGTGTGGTTTTCTACCTCCTCCTAAGAGCCGCGAGATCAATCTCGACTGGACCCGAGTCGATGGGGAACAAGCGCTACATCCCGACAGGGTCGTTCGCATCGGTCGTCGAAGTGATCATTGTCTATCTCCGTGACGAGATGCTCGTACCCGTCATGGGTAAGCGGTTAACCAAGCGATATCTCTCGTTTCTCTTGTCGATGTTTTTCTTCATATTGGCGCTGAATATTGTGGGTTTGGTGCCATTCGTCGACATTCAGGACGCGATCTACGGATTGATGGGAAAGAAGTTTGACCTGAAAGAACACCAGACAGCTGCGGTCTTTGGTGGTGCCGCGACGGCGAGTATCTCCGTGACGGGCGGGTTGGCGTTGGTTGCGTTTATCGTGATCCAGGCGCAGGGTTTTCGCGAACTCGGCATCAAGGGATGGCTCGAGCATCTTTGCGGCGGTCACGAGCTCGTCCACGGATCGATCTTTCTATGGCTCGTGATTCCGATCATCTTTGTCGTCGAGTTCTTCGGTCTCTTCGTCAAGCCCGCGGCGTTGGCGATCCGACTCTTCGCCAACATGGTGGCGGGTCATACCTTGCTCATCACTGTCACGATGTTCGGCGCGATGGCGATGAAGGCCGGTCTGGGAACCTTGGCAGTTGGCGCAATCACGCTCGTCAGTGGAATCGGCGCGATTTTGATCACCTTCCTCGAAGTCTTCGTGGCGCTCCTTCAGGCGTTCATTTTCATGTTTCTGACGGCAGTTTTCATCAGCCTGATGTCACACGAAGAAGAAGCAGGACAGGAAGATCCTCATGGTTCGCAACCCCAAGCCACGCATGCCACACACTAGAGAGCACGCTCGAAAGCAGAATGGGCAGAACTCTGTATATTGTTGACCCCTTGCGGGCGATGTTCGCCCTCAAGTTTCATTTGAGAACCATGTTCAGGACAATGTTTCAAGACTGATTTACCAACGGAGAATCGATACTCATGAAGCTCGCTCACATCTCTCTCGCACTGATTGCAGGACTCGTCGTCGCCAATACCGCATCGGCTCAGGATGCCCATGAAGCGGTCAACTGGGGCAAGGGCATAGGAGCTGGACTCGCTTGCGGTCTCGCGGCCGTTGGCGCAGGAATCGGCATCGGTCGTATTGGCGGCAGCGCGGTCGAATCGATCGCCCGTCAGCCAGAAATGACCACCCGAATCTTCATCAACATGATTCTCACCGCAGCGCTCGTCGAAGGTGTCGCACTCTTCGCCGTCGTCGCGGGCTTCCTCAACTTCAAGTGATTCGATCGATGGTTCCGCGACCGTGCTTGTGCATGGTCATGACGAGGAGTACGTCTTATGTTGATCGCATCCGCTGATCCGCTCGCATTCAATCTGCTTCCATTCATCACGACGATCGTGGTTTTCACGATTGTCATGGGTGCGTTGAGCATCTACGTCTGGCCAAAGATCCAGAAGGGGCTCGACGAACGCAATGAAAAGATCTTGCACGAGATTGCTTCTGCCGAGGCAGCTCGCGTTGCGGCTTCTGCGAAACAGAAGGAGTTCGAGCAGAAGCTCTCGGAAGCACTCGAGCAGTCGGCGGTGATGATTCGAGAGGCAAAGGCCGAAGCTGTCCGACTTGGCGAAGAAATTCGTGCAAAGAACGAGGCCGAATTGACGGCGCGCGCACGGCGAGCTGGAGAAGAAATCGAGAACGCCCGGCGTACTGCCGTGGCGGAACTCGAGTCGCATGCGGCGACGCTCGCGATCTCGATCGCGGGTCGCATTCTTCAGCGCGAGATCAATCCCTCGGATCAGAAGCGAATGGTCGAAGAGTCGCTCGCAGGAATGTCCAGCAAGCGAAACTGATCGATCGCAGCAGAAGAAGTTCGAGTCCATGAACGCAAGCAACCCATGACCGCCACGAAGGAAATCGCAACCGTGTACGCCAACGCTCTCCTCGAGCTGGCGGTCAAAGAGGGTGGCAACTCGCGTGCGCAGGAGATTGGCGACGAGCTGAGTGAGCTTTGCGAAGTCATCGTCGGCAATAAGGCATTTGTGAGCTTTCTCGGATCGCCCGCGATCGACTCGACGGCACGAACCGCGACGATCGACCGCATTCTCAAGGGCCGAGTGAGCGAGACGCTTTACCGATTCGTGAGTGTCGTGAATCACAAAGGAAGACTTGGGCACCTGCTCGAGATGGGGCAGTCTTACGATGGATTGCTCCAGAAGCTCTTCGGAAAAACCGAAGTCGATGTCTTCACGATCGACGGCAAGCCAATGGGAGATGCATCCGAGACCATGATGCGCGAGAAATTGCGTGCGGCGATTGGCAAAGAGGCGATCTTCCACTATTACGCAGACAAAAAGATGATTGGCGGGATCAAATTGCGAATCGGCGATCAACTCGTCGATGGATCGGTCGCGACGCGCCTGCGACGACTACAGGAAACGATCGTGGAATCGGGTGGAGCGGCCGTTCGCGCTGACTCCAAGAGGTTTATTGCCTGACCCAGTGCCTGACACAGGACCATTTTGTTGAGTATCGAGAGTTCTTACGAGGAAACACACATGAAAATCAAGACCGACGAAATCGCATCAGTCATCCGCCACGAAATCGAACAATTCGGCAACAAGCTGGAAATCAGCGATGTCGGCCAGGTCGTCGAAGTTGGCGATGGAATCGCGCGCATCTACGGCCTCGGCAAGGCGATGTCCGGCGAACTGGTCGAGTTTGAAACCCAAGCCGGCACGGTCATGGGCCAAGTGATGAACTTGGAGTCGGACACTGTCGGTGTCGCGATCTTCGGTGATGCCATCGGCGTTCGCGAAGGCGACACGGTTCGATCGACGAGCCGATTGCTCGAAGTTCCCGTCGGTCCAGAGTTGCTCGGTCGCGTGGTTGATCCGCTCGGCAAGCCACTCGATGGTGGCGCACCGCTCGGCGCGACCGAGACGGGCAAGGTCGATATCGTCGCCCCTGGAATTGCGGCGCGTCAGCCGGTCAAGGAACCGATGCAGTTCGGAATCAAGGCCATCGACGCCATGGTCCCCGTGGGTCGCGGTCAGCGCGAACTCGTGATCGGCGATCGCAAGACGGGCAAGACGGCGATCTGCTTGGATTGCATCATCAACCAGAAGCAGTACTGGGGAACGCCCGACGCCGTGGTCTGCATCTATGTCGCGGTCGGTCAGAAGGATTCGACTGTCGCTGGCGTTGTCGACACGCTGAAGAGTCACGGCGCAATGGAGTACACGATCGTGGTGAACGCCGGCGCAGCTTCGTCGGCGCCGATGCAGTACATCGCTCCATACTCCGGTTGCGCAATGGGCGAGTACTTCATGTGGAAGGGTAAGGATCCGAAGTACACCGGCCCGAAACATGTTCTCTGCGTCTACGACGATTTGTCGAAACAAGCTGTCGCGTACCGCGAACTTTCGCTCCTTCTGCGCCGACCACCAGGTCGGGAGGCATATCCAGGCGATGTCTTCTATCTGCATTCGCGATTGCTTGAGCGATCGACCAAACTCTCGAAGGAGAATGGAGGCGGATCGCTGACAGCGCTACCGATCATCGAGACCCAAGAAGGCGACGTTTCGGCGTATATCCCGACCAATGTGATCTCGATCACCGACGGCCAGATTTATCTGCAACCCGAACTCTTCTCGGCAGGCGTGCGACCCGCGATCAATGTCGGTATCTCCGTCAGTCGCGTGGGTGGAGCGGCGCAGATCAAGGCGATGAAGGAAGTCGCGGGATCACTGCGACTCGATCTCGCTGCGTACCGAGAGCTTGAAGCGTTCGCGCAGCTCGGGACGGAACTTGATCAGGCGAGCACTCGGCAACTCGCGCGAGGAGCGCGCATGGTCGAGATTCTCAAGCAGGGGCAATACACGCCGTTTGACACGATCGATCAGTGCATTTCGATGTTCGCTGGATCGAAGGGCATCCTCGACGATGTCGCTTTGGACAAGGTGAACGCGTTCGAGCGCGACATGCTGGCGTACTTTGCGGGACCTCAGAGGGCGCTCCGCGCCGAATTGGCGGCTGGGAAATCCTTCAAGGGTCTTGACGAGAAGTTCCTCTCCGCGCTGAAGACATTCAAGTCTGCGTGGAAGCCCGCATGACCAGTCGCTGGCATGACCAGCATCGCGATTCATATGTGAAGAGAGAAGTGTGCGTCACAGGTGGCGCCGGGTTTATCGGTTCGCACATCGTGAGCGCTCTCGACGCAATGGGATCGCGGGTGCGGGTGATCGATGACCTCTCGAATGGGCGACGGGAGAATCTCGCGGGGTGTTCGAAGAATGTCGAGTTGATCGAGGGGAGCATTCTGGACGAGGTCGCACTCGAGAGCGCAGTTCGAGGATCGAGCGTGGTCTTCCATCTTGCTGCGTTGGGCTCGGTCCCTGCATCACTCGTGACTCCTGAGCGATATCAGGCGGCGAATGCAACGGGAACGATGATGGTGTTGAATGCAGCGCGAGCGGCGGGATGCGCTCGAGTCGTCTATTCCGCGTCGAGCAGTGCATACGGCGACACGCCGACACTGCCAAAGATCGAGACGATGGTGCCCGATCCCCGTTCACCCTATGCGGTCACGAAACTCGAAGGCGAGCATCTCTGTCGAGCGTGGGCAATTTGCTACGGACTTTCGACAATCAGCTTGCGGTACTTCAACATCTTTGGCCCAAGGCAGCGACCCGACTCGCAGTACGCGGCGGTGATTCCCAAATTTGCAACCGCACTGCGCGAAGGAACCTCACCGACGATCTTCGGTGATGGCGGACAGACGCGCGACTTCACTCATGTTGACAATGCGGTCCATGCGAATCTTCTTGCTGGATTGGCGACGCGCAAACTCCAGGGCGAGATGGTGAATATCGGATGCGGGTCGAAGTATTCACTTCTCGAATTGCTCGAGCAGATGAGCGAAGTATTGGGTGTCAAGTCGAAGCCCATCTTCGAGCCAGTACGACAAGGCGATGTTCGCGACAGCATGGCTGCGATTGACGCCGCGAAGGTTCTCATTGGATACGAGCCGATCGTGCCCTTCGCAGAGGGATTACGGTCGACACTCGCGAGCGGGTGAACCTCCGACTGAAAGTCCTCGCTACTCCCCGATGTCTTCCGCCCAGAGATCGGGCTTCTCGCGCTTCATGCGCTCCATGAGCGCGATGCAACGCGGATCATCGAGAACTGTCAGCAATATCCCAGACGCGCGCATCCAATCTTCAGCACCGAGAAATGTTTTGTTCTCGCCAATGATGACTCGTGGAATCTTGAAGAGGATGGCGGTTCCGGAACACATCGGGCAGGGGGAGAGTGTCGAGACGAGCGTGAGTCGATTCCAGTCGCGTCGTCGCCCAGCTTTGCGAACACAGTCGACCTCGGCGTGCGCAGTGGGATCTCCAGACTGCACGCGCTGATTGTGACCTCGCGCGACGATGTTGCCATCGGAATCGAGCAAGGACGATCCGATCGGGATGCCTCCCTCGCGCCATCCTTTCTCGGCTTGCTCGATCGCTGCGACGAGACCTCGCTCAATCACTTCGCCGCTGAGTTGGTGGGTCATATTGCGACATGCTTTCGTTTGGGTGCGGAATCGGAGCGCTTGACCGATGCTGCGAGCTTCACTGGCGTTCGCGACCGACCGCTGCGACTCGGTGACCTCATCGTGTTGAGAATCCCCGCCGTCAGCAATGCGGCGATGGATGCAACCGCGCAGAATGGAAGCGCTCCAACCGCGCCGAGCGCACCAATCTCAGTGGCGCGGAAAAACATCGGAAGTACGGCAAAGAACGAGCTCGCCAGAAGCATCGCCGTGAACAATCCTGCGCTGCGGACGACTCGAGTCCGATCGCCAAGGATCGCCATCATCCAGACCGACGTCGCGAGCGTCAACGCAACCGTGCCACAGACGAGCGATGGTGAGGGTGCGATCGAACCCGCACTCGGCAGCGCAAGCACGAGCGCAGATGCTGCGGTGAATCCGGAAGAACCGATTGCGACTCGCCGCATCAGGTTTTCTCGTCGTCGACATGCGATGGGTCGTTCAGTGGGAGCGATCGTCTCGCCGAATTCGTCAACCTCAAACGAGGCTGATTGAGTCAGCGATGAGAGTTGGTTCATCCCCTTGAATGCCCAACCGACAAGGAGCGCCCATATTCCCGACGCGGCGCCACCGATGGCGACCAGCATCGGGATTCCTTCGGGCTTCGCTGTGACATCAAGCGCGTAACCAGCGATCGCGAAGATCACGGGCAAGAGTGTCGCAAGGGCACAGAGCACGATCGTGTCCTGATGTCGACAACGCGATGCGATCAAGGAGGGAGTCCAGATCGCTAGCCCGAGAATCGGTCCAAGAGCGAGCGAGAGTGCGGGGCTCTTCGTCGCGCTCGCGACCGCAAGGCATCCAAGCACGATCGTGGCAAGACCCCAAATCGTCGTTCCGCACGGATGAACAATTGGTCGATGAGGCGAGTGCTTCGCAGTTCGCTGGATGGTGACAAGGGGCACGGGGAGGTCGAGCCCGCCTCCGGGGCGAGCAAGCAGCGCCGCTGGCGACGGGAATCGGACGAATCTGTCCGCGCCGACTGTGATTGCTGCGGCGATGCAGATCGCGGCGTGCCCCGCAAGAAGTCCGATCACGATCGATGCTCCGATGACTGACGGAAAGACGATTCCAGCGCCGCCTCCGGCAATGAGTGCGAGCACGAACCAGATTTCGAGATTGGCGAGCGATCGCAATTGGCTCTCGGCGCGCCGTGACCTTTCCCGCACGAGATGGAATGCCACCAGTGCCGGAAGTAGTGGAAGGACCGCGGTCAATCCCATGATGCACGCCGCGTGGATGCGTTCGTGCGCGACGAGTGCGGGAGCGTCATCGTCGGCGATCGCTTGAAGCGCCTCGGAGATGCGACGCGCATCGCACGCCGAAGCGAGCGAACTCGCCGCGACCGACGACCATGCGACCAAGAGCGCGATCCACACCGACGGTTCAATCGTCGAGAGCGCTTGGCTGATGCCCTGCGATCGAAAAGTGTCGGCGAGGAATGCAACGATGACCGCAAGCGCACCCCAAGCTGCGATGGACGCATGCGATCGAATGGAAGGTGTCAGGAGTACGCTGACGAGCGACACCAACAGAACTGCGAAGCATCCTCCCGTCGGTGTTGCGATGGCGACCTTCATTGTCGCGTCCCAGGGCAAGAATGTCGTGGCGACTCCGACGATTGCCAGAGCTGCACAGACGATCGAAGCGACGGTCGCGCGACGATCGAATGTGCCGACCACGAGATCTTCGCGGCGGACGAGTCCCACTTGGGATGGATCGGGCCAAGCGGCATAGCACATGAGCCACGGTAAAGACGCGCCGGCCACGACAATCATTACGCCAATCCAAGGCGATGATCCAAATGCCATCGTGGAAAGTGGAGCGATCGAGATCATTCCAGCCGCAAGAATTGGAATGCGTCGTGAGAGCACTGGCTCACATCGTCGCGCGATGAGGTGCACCAGAGCGATGAGGGCGGGGATCGCCACGACCCAACTCGCAATCCGAGTGAACGCCGCGCGAAAATCGAGAAGCGCGAAGTCAGGGAGCGCTGAGATCGTCGCCGTGAAAGTGACCGCGAGAGCCGTGAGAGTCACGAGCCTGAATGCGCTCGATGGCACTTCGCGAGCATCAGATGCGCAGTGATCATCGATCCACGCATCGTCAAGAACTGGTCCTGCACCGGCTCGACGCGCCGAAACTGGAGGTCGCGTTGGATCGACTTGTGGCGCCGCCTTTTTCGTCTCAAGAAGCGCGCAGGAATTGTCGTTCGTAGAACTGGAATCGTCGTCTGAAGCCGAGCTCGAACTTTGCGCCCGAGGCTGCGAGACGCGCTCGCGCTGTCCACCTGAACGAGACTGCGAGTTCGTCACTCCGGCGCGGGGCGACTGTGGTCGTGAGATCGTCGTGTCGTCAAGCCCGCCATCGATCATGCGATAGCTCGTTGGTGGTGTCGCGTTCCTCTGCGACTCGACGCGAGCCGCGAGAGCGGCGGAAGTAGCCGCGGCCGCGGCATCCACCGCAGCCTTCTCATCGGCGAGTGCCTTCGCGTCGGCAAACCTCTTGGCTTCGGCGATCGACCTCGCGATTTCTTCAGCTTGGGCCGCAGCTTCGCGCGGAAGTAACGGCACTCCAGGAAGCGTCCCGCCGGTGGCGATGACCTGCTTGCTCGCCTCGGCGACGATGTGCTCGAGCGCGTGAAGTTCGGTCTGCGACTTGGAATAGTCTTCTTCGAGCCGCTGTTTGGCTCCGCACAGCGCCACCGATGCGACTTGAACGGCGCGCTCATAGGTCGATCGCGCGTCGCGCTCAGCCTTGAGTGCACGTTCGTTTGTTGCGCTGATCTTCTCTTCTGCGACTGCCCGTGCTGCTGCCTCGTTCGAAGCACGCTTCGCGTGCGAGTCGCGGTCACGGGTCATCGCTGAACGTTGTTCCTCAACGCTCGCAAGCTTGTGCGAGATTGACTTCATCTGCGAGTGCGCCTCGGAGAGCGAACCGACGAGCTCTTCCTCGCGCGCGCGGGCAGCTTGAATCGTGTGGTTCGAATCGGACAGTTTGATTTCGAGGTCGGTGATCCTTCTCCCAGTGTCGTCGGCAAGCTTTTCGTAGCTCGCGAGCAATTGGCGAGAGCTTCCCTCCGCCTGATCGCGGAGCCCACGCTCGGCCGAGACCTGTTGCTCGCGCGAAGCGATTGCAGCGTGCGCAGTTGCGAGTGCAGAGGACAACTCGTCACGTTCACGACTCGCAGCGACGAGAGACGACCGAGCGGATTGCTCGAGCGCGGCCAGTGCTTCAAGTTGGAGCTGGGAGTCCTGTAACTGCACCGCCTGCGCTGTCGCGACATTGCGTGATTCAAAGAGGTCTCGTTGCGATGTTGCGATCTGCATCGTCGCGTCATCCGCGCGGCGACGCTCAGTCTCGCAGTCAGCGCGGAGTGCGGCGAGATCGGCACTGCGTCGTCGGCTCTCGGTCTCGCGCTCCTCGCATCGCAGAGACTCTCGGAAAATGAGCTCGTCGCGGGCGACGACACGAGATCGTTCCTCGGCGAGTTCCCGCAGTGTCGCGGCATGTTTTTGCGACTCGACGGTTGCGGATTCGCGCGTGGAGGCAAGCTCGACCTGCAAAGTGGTTGCATCGGCTCGTGCTGAGTCGCGTTCGTGTTCCACGTCCATTGCGGTCGATTCAAGGACTCCGATCCTTTGCAAGAACTCGTCGTGGCGTCGTGCATCCTCTCGCGTCTGCTTTGCAGTGCTTTCGGCACGCGAATTGAGTTGCGCGATCTCGTCGATCCTCGAATCAAGATCAGTCGCGAGTGCTTCGCTTTGCGAGCGCATCGCAGCAACCGATCCTTCGAGTGCGGAAGCGCGCGCGGTCTGTTCCGAAAGTGCGATGCATGACGAGTCGAAGTCGCTCTTCAGGGCGTCAAACTCCCGTCGAACTTTGAGCAATTCAGTTTGAGTCGCACCAACGGCGAGGCGGGTCGAATCGCGCTCAGAGAGTGCGGCATCGCGTTGCGAGACCGCAACTTCACGTAACTTCGCAATCGAGTCGCGCTCTGCTTGTGATCGCGCACTCAATGACTTCAATTCTTCCTGAGCCAGTCGCTCTTGAGTGGCAGATGCTTCCGCGGAATCCGCGCGGGCAAGCACGAGCGAGTACGCGGATTGCAGTTCGCTCTCAGCCGTTCGAACTCGTGCAAGCTCGTCGGACAGTTCGGCGACATTTATCTTCATCGAGTTCAGCGACTTCTCAAGCGCTCTGCGAAGGTCGTCTCCTGCACGAAGCGCATCTTGGGATTGTCCAAGAGTTGTTACCAACTCGTCGCGTTCGGCGCCTGCGATCTGCGCGGACTCTTGCGCACGGTCGCGTTCAAGTGTGGCAGCCTCGAGATCTTGAACGATGGAAGGGTCGGGGCGCTCGCGGATTTCTTCGGTCAGGTTCTTGACCTGGCTACGTAAAAGTGACGCTTCGACATCGTGGGTGACTCGTGCATTTCGGGCAATCTGCTCAGCCGATTCAAGCTCTTGCCGATACTGCTGGCGGGTGTGGGCGAGCGCCTCGGCAGATTGAAGTTGCGCGATGTCGCGCTCGCGCATCGCGTTCTCGAGCGCATCCACTTCGGACTGTTCTGGTCGCTTGCGGAGTTCGGACTCAATCGTCGCAGCCTGCTCTCGCACCAGATTGACCTCACACTCATGGGCCGTATCCGCTTGCCGAGCGCGCAAACCGACCGCTTCCAGTTGCTCGCGAAGATCTTCCGCAAGATTCTGCGCCCGTGTTCGCGCATTGGTCTGGGTTTCGAGCGCGGTTTCGGCCTGCAATAGATCCTGTCCGAGCGCATCGCTTTGTTTCTGAAGGTCTCCAATGTTCAATCGCAGTTGCGGGATCTGCTGTGCTTCCGTTTCGAGTTGTTCGCAACGAGCTTGAAGTCCGTCGATTGATCGCGTGGCTCCTTCGCATTCGCGACGAAGGGCGTCCATGGCACCGAGCAATTCGTCTCGTTCAATCAAGAGTCGATCACAAGCCGTCTGTAGTTGCTCGGCACGGCGAGTCTCATGTTCGAGATTCGGATGGGAGATTGGGAAGACCTCCGGAATCGGTTCGATAGTCGGTTCGCTCATCACCGGACGCGCGCGAATCGACAGACCGCTGAGCTTTGTAACGGATCGCCATCGATCCTGACCAGATCGAGAAATCATGTCATCGTCATACAGGTCGTTTGAGAGCGCCATCTCTCGAACCTGACTCGGAGTGATCCCGTGCAGGATCGACCCATTGGCTCGTCGAAGGTCATAAGCAGAGGACTGAATATCTTCGGGTTTTGCGATCATCTGGCCAGCCTTCCTTGGTCGTCGCGCGCCCAGCATCACTGAAATCAAACCGCGGTTGCGAGAAATCCGTTTCAAGCCAATCGCACCGAGCTGCGCTGACACCAAATTGTGACTCTGGCATTACACCCGATTGGCAAAAAATAACAAGTTCCAATCACCAAAAACCCGATTTGCAGAGTTGGCTTTCGGTCGTCGATCTCAATCGTCGGTGACTGGCTCGACGGTCAGGTCGCCCCGCCGTTCATCCCCACGTTCGTCTGGATCATCCTCGCCCGCTTCCATCGCCTTCATGCGAGACCAGTCCTCGCCGGTGATCAGAACCTCGCGTGCAACCGACCCCTTATGGTCCGAGAGGATTCCTGCCATCGACATCTGGTCGACAAGTCTCGATGCACGCCCGTATCCGATTGCGAGCCGTCGCTGAAGCAAGCTGACCGAACCGCGCCCAGTCTCGATGAGAATGTCGACTGCTTTGTCAAACATCGGATCTCGTTCGTTTGGGTCGATATCGCCTCCGTCGCCCGCGTTCGCAGCAGAGTTCAACTGCGCGGAACTCTTTACTGCGAGCAGACTTCGCTCGAAGCTTGGAGCTGCGACATCTTTGAGGAATGTGACGACCTTTCGAGTCTCGTTGTCGGTCACAAGAGTGCCTTGGCACCGCCGAAGTTCACCGCTACCGGATGGGGTCAGGACCATCATGTCGCCCTGACCAAGGAGCAATTCTGCTCCCTTTTGGTCGAGCACGATTCGGCTGTCCATCCCACTTGCGACTTTGAAGCCGATACGGCATGGCATGTTCGCCTTGATAAGTCCTGTGACGACATTGGCTTGTGGTCTTTGGGTCGCGAGGACCAAGTGAATTCCGACCGCCCGCGCCTTCTGGGCTATCCGGACGATGTGAGTTTCGACCTCTTTGTTGGTCAGCATGAGGTCGGCCAATTCGTCGATAACGAAGACCATATATGGCAGTTTCTTCGGGATTCTGGCCCTGGCGGCGTCGTCCTCTGGCTTGAGTCGGGCGAAGAGTTCCTCCTCGCCGAGAGCGTTGTAGGCAGCAATATCCCGCACTTCGGTCGCGCGGAACATTTCGTATCGCTCTTCCATCTTGCCGACCGTCCACTCAAGGATCCCCGCCGCCTGATTCATATCGGTGACAACCGGAGCCATCAAGTGTGGGATGCATGCGAACTGACTCATCTCGACCATCTTTGGATCGACGAGCACCAACTTCAGCTCGTCGGGACGCTTGGTGTAGATCCATGACATGATGATGCTGTTCATGCAGACGGACTTTCCGGATCCGGTAGTTCCAGCGATCAGCACGTGAGGCATCTTGGTCAGATCGAGTACGAGTGGCTCGCCCGAACTGTCTTTGCCGAGGAACATGGGAAGGCGCATGCCCTCCGCATGGCCGCTCGACATCAATTCGCGCAGTCGAACCTTTTCCTTGGTGCGGTTTGGCACTTCAATCCCGACAGCAGTCCTCCCGGTCATGTTCGGGATGATGCGGATGTTTGGCGCGCTGAGGGCACGTGCGATGTCCTTGGAAATCGTCTCGAGTCGAGCGACGCGCGTTCCTGGCGCGAGTTCGACTGAGTAAAGGGTGACGACCGGTCCGCTCTCGATGCCGACGACTTCGCCGTCCAACTGATAGGTGCGAAGCGTTTCGGTCAGGACTCCAGCTTGCTCGCGTACGAAACTCTCCATGCGCTGAGAGAAGTTCTCCTCGGGGTCTTCGAGCAAGTCAAGCGTGGGAAACTTGTATCCCGTGTAATCCACTTCACGAGGAATGTCTTCGTCGCGCGCGAGAATCTTGTTGATGCCCGCCATCCTGACGGGCATGCGCGCGATCCGCTCGCGCAATTCTTGCGGGCTGAGTGCAGGTCGAGCGAACACTATTTCTTCATCAGTTTCGTCTGCATTCTCGGTTGTTTCTTCGGATTGCGACTTCGCGGAATCCTCGGTGGTCGAGTATGCGTCGCCGACTTCCTCGTCCTCATCCGCTTCGGCGACGACTCCACGGCGAGCCGCCGCCGCAGCCTGGCGCGACTCTCGCACCAGACGACGGCGACGATCTAGCGCACTCTCCGATGTTTCCTTTTCCTCAACATCCGCCCCATCATGCAGCTCGCCAACCACGACGGCTGGTTGGAGACGAGCTTCCCTATGTCCGAAGACCCGACCGAAGCATCCCTTGAAGCAAGAACGATAATCAAAGCCCCAAACTGGATCGAGTGCCTGAACCGCTTTCACAAGCGCACCCGGGAGAGCCATCACAACTTCGTCGACCGCGACAATGAATCCGATGAGGCATCCCGAAAGGACGACAATATTTGCCCCAATCGGGCCGAATCGCCCCCAAATTTGGTCTGCCATCCAACCCGGAACCAATCCCGCGTCCGCACCCGCGAGCGGTCCCATATGTGGAAACCAAAGTGCATGGAGCGCCGATACGGAGAGCATCGCAAGAACCGCACCTATTGTTCGGACAATTGGATGGGGAATCGCACGACCAGTCGCGATCACGGCCAGTGCGTACCCGCCGCAAAGCAGGACGACCCACGATCCGAATCCGAGTCCTTCGTAGACGGCGTACGCAAGAACTGACCCGACTCGCCCTCCCCAGTTTTCGGGGGGATACTGTTGAACCGCGACCGTGTGGCTTGGCCAGTCGCTACTTGAGAAACTCAGCATGCTCGCGACGGCGTAGAGCCACATTGCCGAACAGGCCAACCAAATGACCTTGCTTGTCATCGATGCGGGAGGGAGAACCCCCGAGCTGCTGCTCGGGCGTGCGATAGCCATAGGCGACTTCCTTGCCATAGCCAAATATCGGCAGGACAGACCGCCGTGAATCAATTACCCTTCGGATTCATGCACTTTTGCCTCGTCGATCAAGTCTTGGAATGTGGGCCAAATCGAGCTGTGACCGTCAAAAACGTGACGCTCAGCGAGGAGTACTTGCAGGATCACTTTCCTGGGTTCCATGTCCTGCCGGGGGTCTTCATGCTGGAGGCATTAGTGCAATCTGCGCGGTTGGTTCTGGCGGCGAGAGACCGAGCGGTGGCGGGTGGCGTTCCGAAGCGAATGGTGCTCGGCGGCGTGCGTGCCTTGCGATACGGAAACTTTGTTCGGCCTGGAGAGGGGCTTCGAAGCGAAGTGACCATCGACAAAGAGACGGATGACGGATGCGTGGTTTTCAAAGGGAGCGCGACGGTGATTCGATGCGCGGCGAATTCTTCTGCAGGAAGCAGTGCCTCGAACGCCGATACGGCTGTCAGCGGACGCTTTACAATGCGACCAGTACGGATGCTTCAACTTTGACAGGAGGTTCAATTTGTCCATGAGTCACGACGAGATTTTCAACAAGGTTCAGGGTGTGCTGGTCGACGCGCTGGGTGTCGACGACGAGGAAGTCACCCCAACCGCGCGGTTGACGACCGACTTGCACGCAGAGTCGATCGACTTTCTCGACATCGTCTTCAGAATTGAGAAGGCGTTTGGCTTCAAGATTGGTCAAGGTGAGCTCTTCCCGGACAACATCAACGATCCGAAGTATGTCAACGATGGCGTCGTGAATGCTGCTGGGCTTGCACTCTTGAAAGAGAAGATGCCACATGTTGATTTCAGCGCGTTCGCCGCGGATCCGAAGTTGGAGAAGGTTTCGGAAGTCTTCACGGTGAACAGCCTCGTGAGTTTCGTCGCAAACAAGTTGAAAGCAGGAGCGCCCGCCTGACGCGTGGCGTAATGCATGCGCTGGCTTTGGATTGACGCGATTCTGCTGCATGAACCGAATGCTCGGCTTGTGGCAATCAAGAATGTCTCGCTTGCCGAGGATCACCTGCACCAACATTTCGCCGAAGGGGCGGATGGTCCAGCTCAGCCGATGATGCCCGCAAGCCTGATGCTTGAAGGAATGGCACAGACGGCGGGGATCTTGGTGGGAAGCGTTCGTCAGTTCAAAGAGAAGGTGATCTTGGCGAAGGTCACAGAGGCAATCTTCGAGAGCGATGTTTTTCCTGGCCAGTCAATTCGCTACGACGCGACGATCGAACGTATGGACGATATGGGTGCATCGACCAAGGGAACGATCAGCAGATTTGATCATCGTGGCGGAGGGTGGATCAACATTGGTCGCACCGAGATCATTTTCAGTCATGTCGATCAGAATCGCGCAGGATTGGATTTGCCAGAGCACAACTTTGTCTTCGGTGAAAATTTCAGGGCGATTCTGGGCGGATTGCTGCCGAAGTCGGGATAACCGCCAAACCGCGATGTTGCGGGCAAGTCACGCCGTTCGAGGGGGGGTAACCTGTCAATACAACACGGCCCACTCGACCGCCACGAGCCAAGTTGGCCGCGGCACTTGCGCAGAAGATCCCACCTGACCACGCCGCGATCGCCGGAGCGATTTGTGATCGCAGACACGACGTTTCTCATCGATCTTGAACGCGAGGTCAAGCGCCGTGTGCCAGGGCGCGCTGCTACTTTTCTTTCGAAGCGTGGCGATTCGGCGATCGGGATGAGTGCTGTGTCATCAGCGGAATTGATCGAACGGTACGACGATGCGAGTCGTAGCTCTGCGATGCGGTTTCTGCATCACTTCGAGTTGCTTCAAGTCGATTCGGACACGGCGTGGCTTTGGAGCCGTCTCAGTCGTCAAGCGCGAAGCGAGGGTCGAACCCTCCGTGCCAATATTGATGAGACACTTCCGTACGCTCCAGACACGATGGGCAAACAGCAGTCTCCATCATGGCAGAAAACCACAAAAATCGACCCAATACGGCCTCGCTCACGCCTCGCACCACGCGTCGGCGAGCGTGAGAAGCTGCACGAGGGGCGGGGGCGGCGGGGGGGTTGGGATCTAGCTCCGCCCACTGCCGTGCGTCGGCGCGCCTGCTGGTCTACAGCGGCTTGATCGACGAGTTCGAGGGCTTCCGTGTCGCGCGTACGCCGTGAGTGCTGGGTTTGCCACCGACCGAATCGCTCAACGCCAACAACCCTTGAGCTCGCGTCGACGGCACTAACATCGGCGACTCATGTCAACTCATACTGCACCCTCAAGCTCCGTTGCGGTCCTTCCTTCGATCATAATTCGAAATCCAGCAACCGGCGAAGTCGCTGGGACGATCGCCCCAACATCGCTCGGTGAAATCGAATGCGCCGTCGCACGTGCGCGCGCCGCACAGCCCGCTTGGGTCGCACTTGGAGTCGATGCGCGTGCTACGGTCGTCAAGAGCGCAATCGATGCGCTCAAGTCTCGCGCAGCGGAAATGGGCGCGCTTGCATGCGCTGAAATGGGAAAGCCACTCAGCGAGGCGATTGGTGAGGCGAACTACTCCGCGGATGGGCTCGCGCGGGAAATCGATGAAATCGTCGAGGCGCTCCGTCCCGAGGTGCTCGAAGACGAGAAGACCTCGACGCGCCTGCACTTCGATGCGCTGGGAGTCGCCGCAGTCATCACGCCGTGGAATTTCCCGATTCTCATGCCAGCCCAGTCGGCTGTCCCAGCATTGATTGCGGGCAATACCGTCGTGTTGAAGCCAAGCGAAGTCTCGCCACTCTGTGCTGACATGTGGGCGCAGTGTCTGATCAATGTTCTGCCCGCTGGAGTGTTGCAGATTGTGCACGGCGATGGCACGCAGGGCAGTGCGCTTGTGCGTAGTGCCGTCGATCTGATCATTTTTACTGGCAGTCGTGCGACGGGCGCGCTCATCATGCGCGACGCGGCCGCTGGGTTGAAGCGGCTCATTCTGGAACTCGGCGGAAAGGACCCGCTGATCGTGCTTGAGGATGCCGACATCACCGCAGCGGCAGCGTTTGCAGTGCGAAATTCGTTTCGAAACTCTGGGCAAGTCTGTGTGAGTACTGAGCGAATCTATGTCGCTGACAAAGTCGCCGATGCATTCACAGCTGCAGTCGTTGATGGCGCTCGGGCACTCAAGCAGGGGGATGGCGCGCTCGCGACGACGGAGATCGGTCCGATGGCAAGCGCACGTCAGAAGAAGATCGTCATGGATCAACTGCGTGGTGCTATCGCTGACGGTGCGAAGTGTCTCTTCGGAGAGTGCGATGGAAATGCCGCAAGCGCAGGCAACTTCATTCGCCCCACAGTGCTCGTCGGTGTCACTCATGCGATGTCGATCATGCGCGACGAAACATTTGGACCCGTCGCATCGATCATGCGTGTGAAGAGCGATGATGAAGCCGTCGCGCTTGCCAACGACACGCCTTACGGACTTGGCGCTGCCGTCTTTGGATCACAGGATCGCGCCGCGCGCGTTGCAGAGCAACTCACTGCTGGGATGGTGGGAATCAACCGCGGATGTGGTGGTGCTACAGGGAGTCCATGGGTCGGTGCACGACAGTCTGGTCATGGATTTCACAGCGGGAAATATGGACATCGTCAGTTCGCCCAAATGCGGTCAGTGAGTCGGGCTCGGTGAGTCGGGCTCGGTGAAACCGGGCGCCGAGAACGAATAGGCAAAAATGGAGGCCCCGCTCGGGGAGGCAGATCCGATGCGGGGCCGATCCAGGGTTGTCAGTCGGGATTGCGAACCTCTCGCTTCCCGTTTCATGCCTCCTCAGTCGAACACAACTGCGACTGCAACCCAATGATCGGATTCCCAAGAGGCAGTGCAAGTCCAGTTCTGGAGATTTCTGAATTTTCATTATCGACACCCTACACTTGCGTTCATGGCTGGCAGTTCAACCCGACACAACCCGAAGCACCACCTCGCGATCTATCCCGGGTCGTTCGATCCCCCAACGTTAGGACATCTGGATGTGCTCTGTCGCGCTCGGCGACTCTTCGATGAAGTGGTGGTCGCCGTCGGACGCAATCCCGACAAGCCCGACTTTTTCCCCATCGAAGAGCGCATCGCATTGCTCGAGCCACTCGTCGCCGAAATCGTCATGCGCGAGCCGGATGGTGCGCGAGTCTCGGTTTCGACCTACTCGGGACTGACTGTCGACTTCGCACGCACCTGCGGCGCATCCGGGATCATCCGTGGCATTCGCAATGTCACCGACCTCGCATCGGAGTGCCAGCTTGCGATCACCAATCGACAGGTCGCAGGCGTCGAGACGGTCTTCGTCGTGACGGGCGAGGCGTATGCCTTTCTTTCTTCGAGTCTCATTCGGCAGATTGCCGCATTTGGCGGATCGATGGAGAAACTCAAGCCGTTCGTGCCGCCGAATGTCGCGCAGGCCATCGGCGAGAAGTTGAATGATCCGAATCATTCGCTCGCGCGATTGGCACTTGAAACGCAGGCAGACTGAGCTGATTCGTCGAAGGGTCCCAGAGGAATTTTCCATGCTCCACTTTCGCATCATCTCCATCGGCGCGCTCGGCGCTCACCCGCTCTGGGGGGAAAAGGTTGCGACGAGGGAAGGGCACTCCACAACCACGCTGATCGAGTCAGGCGATCGCAAGATCATTGTCGATCCATCGCTCCCGCCGAACATTCTTCTGCCACGCATGCAGTCGCGCACCAGTGTCACTCCCGACCAAATCACCGATGTCTTCTTGACCAGCAAGAGTCCTGCGCAGTTCCGTGGCATCACGCTCTTTCCCAAGGCATCATGGTGGATGGCTGCCGCAGATCGCGAGCGTCTCGCAGCTGTGAGTGAAGAAGTGGAACGACTCTCTGATGTGGATGAGTCGCAGGCGGGTGACGCGCAGGCTCGGGGTGTCATCGATTTTGTGAAGACCTCGATCGAAGTTGGTCGCAGAGTGAAGGACGCTCCCGACCGACTCGCCGATGGAGTCGACCTCTTTCCATTGCCAGGCGTGACCCCCGGGACCGCTGGACTCCTTCTCTCGATTCCTTCGTCGACCATCCTGGTCACAGGCGATGCCATCGTGACGGAAGAGCATCTGGGCGCGGGTCGAATCACAACTCCGTGTGAAGATATGAAACACGCGCAGGAGTCGTTTCGAGAGGCGATCGAAATCGCCGATGTATTTGTGCTCGGGCGCGACAATGTCGTTTTCAATCCGATGCGCGGAACGTTCGGCAGATTCATGAATGCTGGCACGAGCGAGTAAGTTTGCGCGCAAGAGAACCACTATTCTCTCGAAGGACACTATGACCGCTGGACCACACGAATCGGACAAGACACTCGGACAGCTCGCAGTCGGGGCGAATGACCCCTCGGAGGTGGCGCGAAATCGCGCCCCGTTCACACTGCGCACGATTTTGAAGATGTTTCGTGGCGGCGAAAAGTTCGCATGCCTCACCTGCTACGACGCGACGACCGCGCGTTGGTTGCAGAATGCTGGTTTGCACGTGCTGCTCGTGGGCGACACCGCGGGTGAGGTCATCCTTGGATTTCCAAGCACGGTCCACACGCCACTCGAGTTTCTCATTGCACTGACGGCTGGGGTGAAGCGCGGTGCGCCGAAGACCCTCGTCATGGCTGACATGCCATTCATGAGTTACCAGGCGTGCGATTCCGAAGCCATTCGTAATGCCGGTCGATTTATGACGGAGGGCCTCGCCGATCTCGTGAAGATCGAGGTCGATCGATCGTTCGCAGATCTGGTTTCGAAAATGAGTCGCGCCGGAGTTCCTGTTGTTGCGCACATCGGATCGCGACCCCAGCATGCGAAGTTGCACGGCGGTTACTACGCAGCGGGGAAGAGCGCGCACTCGGCGGTTGCGTTGCTCGACGATGCGAAGGCGATGATTGAGGCTGGAGCGACGATGTTGCTTGTCGAAGCGGCGCCCGCTGAGGTTGCAGAGCAGATCGTGCGTGAATCGACTGTTCCAGTCATCGGTTGTGGTGCCGGTCCTTCGTGCCACGGACAAGTCGTCGTCTTACAAGACTTGCTTGGCATGACCGCGTGGCAACCCGCGTTTGCACTTCCGACGGCGCAGATCGGTCTACAGATTTCCGAAGCGGCACGAGATTGGATGCGGCGAGTGTCGACTGGAAATCTCGGTGAGCATCCTTATGTCATGGGGGACGCGCAGCGGGCTGAATTTCTCGAGGCGGTGAAGTTGCGCACGGGCGGATCGAACGAGACCCGATCCGGTGCCGAGCCGAAGCGATGAAGGTCCAAACTCTCCTTCCTGCGGCAGTCGTCGGAATTGCTGCCGTGCTGGTGATCATCGCGACTCCGCGTGCGGTCCGCAGTCTGACGCAGGCGCGCGTCGAGGCGGAACTCGTCGCTGCAAAGGGGCGACTCAGTCGAAGCAACGCACTCGAAGAATTGAATCAGGCGACACGAGATATTGCAAGCGTTGTCGAGCCGTCAGTCTTGTCATTGAGTGCCGAGGGATCGCAGGCGGGGCGAGGCGGCGGCCGTCCGTTTCTCAATACGGGCTCTGCGTGGGTCTACGACGTCTACGGACACATCGTTACCAATGGCCATGTCGTCGATGGCGCGGATCGCATCGATGTGCAATTGCACAGCGGGCAGATCGTTCAGGCACAGTTGATTGGGCTGGATCTCAAGACCGACATCGCGGTGCTTCGCATCGATGCGGATGAGTTGATTCCGGCACAGCGTTCGATCGACATTCCAACGCAAGGGGATATGGTTTTCGCATTCGGTTCACCATTTGACTTCCGATTCTCGATGAGCGCGGGGATTGTCTCTGGTGTCGGGCGAAGCGCGGGACTTTCGGATGTTGACTATGAGAACTTCATTCAAGTTGACGCGGCGATCAATCCGGGCAATTCGGGCGGACCGCTCACGGATATCTATGGACGAGTGATCGGCATGAATACGGCGATTGCGACGGGACGAGGAAGCACACTCGGGCAAGGGCAGTTCGGCGGGATCGGCCTCGCGATTCCGATGGACATCATCGAGTTTGTCGTGGAGCAGCTGATCGCGACAGGCGAAGTCGCAAAGGGTTTTTCAGGCGTCGCGGTGCAACCAGTCAATTCCATTCTTGCTCCACAGATGCGTGACCCAGTCTTCCGATTCGTCGCCGAACACTTCAATGCGGATGGCGCAGTGGTGACGCGAATCACACCCGGGAGCCCCGCAGAGCGTGCGGGACTGAAAGTCGGGGATGTCATCACGGTGATCGACGGAGTTCGAATCATCGAGGCAGACAATGTTCCATCGGTCATCGGTACGCGCAAACCAGGGCAGACGATCGAGTTTCAGGTTTGGCGCCCCCAACTTGAACAGGGTCGAGGCGAAGAGATGAAGTTTGCGGTCGAACTCATCAAGCGCGATCCTCAAATGGAAGCGGTCGACATCGCCGACATTCTTCGCAATTACGGATTCGCCAAGCTTGCGACGAGTACTCAGGAATCTTGTGGCTCGCTGGGTGTGCCCCATCGGCGAGGCGTGATCGTGCAGGAAGTCACTCCCGAGTCAAAGCTCGATGGAATCGTTCCGGCTGGATCGATCATCGTCGCTATCGGCGGCCAATCGATCGGCAACATCGAAGAGTTCTATGTCCGACTCGGTCGCGGGGCAGTGACACGGCGGGGGATCGGTCGAACAAGCGCGATTTTGACGATCGCACTTCCATCGGGCACGCTCGGTGATTTTGACATACCACTTCGGTAAGCGATGACACCCCAGAATCCCAAACCACTGCTCGAAGTTCAGGATCTCGAAGTGCACTTCCCCGTGCGTCGTGGGATTCTCCAGCGCATCGTCGATTACCGGCGCGCCGTGGACGGAGTGAGTTTTTCCATCCAACCCGGCGAGACGCTTGGACTCGTCGGTGAGTCGGGATGTGGCAAGACCACAGTTGGTCGCGCCATTCTGCGATTGATCCCGGCGACGGGTGGCCGAGTTCACTTCGACGGCGTCGATGTCTTTGCACAGGGGGCGACGAGTTTGCGCAAACTGCGTCGACAGATGCAGATCATCTTCCAAGATCCCGGTGGTTCGCTCAACCCGCGCATGCGCGTCGGGCGCATCATCGGCGAGCCACTCGAAGTCCACAACATCGTGCCGAAAGAAGCAGTCCGCGATCGCGTGGGAAGCCTGCTCGAACGGTGCGGATTGTGGCGTGGCGCTGCAGATCGATATCCGCACGAATTCTCGGGAGGTCAGAAACAGCGCATCGGCATCGCGCGGGCGCTCGCGCTCGAACCGCGACTGATCGTCTGCGACGAACCGACGAGCGCGCTCGACGTTTCAATCCAGAGCCAGATTCTGAATCTCCTTTCCGACCTTCAGAGCGAATTTAAATTGTCATATCTGTTCATCAGCCACGACATGGCAGTCATTCACCACGCGTGCGCGCGGATCATCGTGATGTGGAACGGGAAGATCGTCGAGCAGGGGACGCGTGACGAGATCATCAACTCGCCGAAGCATCCGTACACCCAAGCGCTTCTGTCGGCCGTTCCCGAGGCTGACCCGATGCGTCGCAAAGAACGAGTGAAGCTCGAAGGGATGCGGATGTGAATCAGCCACTCCCTGGCTCGCGCACGACCGCGCGAGTGCTCTTCGCGTCCTTCATCATCATCACCGTTGGAACCTTCATCTGGGGATTCATGGTCGCAAACAAGGTTCGTGCGCGTGCGAAGGAAACCGACGGCGCACTTCGATCAGTCGCTTGGGCGTGTCTGTGCTATGTCCAGCAGGGGGATCGCACGTGGCCGGACTCGGAGGCGTCGATTCTCGCCGTCGCAGGGGGGGCGTGGCCCTGCGAGAGAATCGAAGTGCAGAGCCCTGGCTGGCCCGACACGCGCGAGGTTGCGATGGCTGGGATGTTGATTCCCCCATCGGCGGCTGAGGCCCTCAAGATTGCAGGTCTCGAGTTTTCCAAAAATCCCATTGATGCGCCGCATGTAATCGCGCGTGGGAATCCGAGCGGAATCGATACTCTAGAAGTCGTCAACGGTTGGTTGACTGCGTACGGAAATCTCTCAATACAGAAGTGAGCAACATGAGTTCTGACGCATCGACGCACAACGCAACCGAGCCGACCATCCATCCCAACAATGCAACTGTCCGCATGATGCCGGACTCGCCGATGATCGACGTGATGGGTGGCGCGGCGCGCATTGAAAAGCGAGTGCTCGATCATGGATTCGTCGCGCTCATCGACTGCATGCCGCGGATGGCACCCGTCGGGAAGACAGCAGACTTTTCCATCGTGCAAGCCGCGCGAGTTTCGTATGGCGAAGGCACCAAGCAAGTCAACGAAGACCGGGGATTGGTGCGGTACCTCTTGCGCCATCATCACACGACTCCATTTGAGATGGTCGAGTTCAAGTTTCACATCGCGATGCCGATCTTTGTCGCACGGCAGTGGATTCGACATCGCACCGCGAATGTCAACGAGTACAGCGCGCGTTATTCAATCGTGCCGGATCGTTTCTATCGGCCAACACCCGATTCCATTCGTTCGCAGAGCGCATCGAACAGGCAGGGCGGCGATGGGCTCGTCGATGCGGGAACAGCCGAGGAATTTCTCGGGCTCCTCGACCGTGCCGAGGATCTGTACAAGGACTACCTCAACCTGACCGACAAGGGTGTCGCGCGTGAATTGGCGCGGGCGGCACTCCCCGTTTCGGTCTACACCGAGTGGTATTGGAAGTGCGATCTGCACAACTTGTTCCATTTCCTTTCGCTGCGAATGGACCCACACGCGCAGTACGAGATTCGAGTCTTTGCCGATGCGATGTACGAATTGATGAAGCCGATCGTCCCGATTTCATGCGAGGCATTCGAGGACTATCGACTGGGCGCGATGCACCTGACCAAACTGGAAATCGAAGCGATTAAGTCCAGCAAGCCGCTCGCGACGTCGAACAAGCGCGAGACTGCGGAGTTCGAGATGAAGTGCGCACAGTTAGGGATCGCGGTTCCGGCGACGCCGCTCACGAAGAGCGAGTTGAAGAGCGAGTTGAAGAGCGAGTTGAAGAGCTAGTACCGCGCGTCTTCAGGGACGACGGTGACAAGTCCGACGAGCGTGGTTGATTCGCTACGCTGAATCTGCACAAGCACCAGCGGTGTCGGCGCGCGCGTTCTCCAGAATCCACCAGGTTGAGGGCACTGTCCCCAGACATCGCGAAACTTGTCGATCTGCAGCTCGATGGTCTGTCCAGGAAGGAGCACGTCGACATGCTGAACGAATCTGCGATTGACCCAGACGTCGATGTTGTTGTATTGGGTTGCGGTCGCGTTGATGATCTGAAGAGTCGTTTCTTTGGGCACGGCCTGTATCTGCACGACTTCTGATTGCACAAGTGCCTCGGGGTAGGCGCGCGTCGCCAATTTCGGGTCATAGAGGTTGGCACCGCACCCGCAGAGCGCACTCGCGATGAGGAGAGAGGTGATATGCAACTGAATTCGACCGCAGATCATTCAGGTGCAAGTGTAGGAGATCGCTCCGTAGACTTCAGCCATGAGCGTCGAACTCACACCGAGCGAATTGCCCGCGCGGACCCTTTCGCGGTCGCCTGCGGAGACGGCGAAGCTTGCGCGGGTCGATCCACGGGTGCAGGCACTTCTGCCTCGATTCGACGCGCCGTTCTTCCAAGCGGGGCTCGCGGGCTACTCCGACGGCGCGATGCGCCTGATTGCGCGTCGTCATGGGTGTCCATTTTGCGTGACCGAAGCGCTCCTTGACCGCACGCTTCTCAATGGCGGAAAGGGAAAGATCCGCGAAGATCCCGATCTGATCGCGACCGAGTGCGGCATGGGAGAGGTCGAAGACAACATCGCTGCGACGGTCGACGATCATCCGCTTGCGGGTCAGATCATGGGATCGAATCCCGACGAGATGGCACGCGCCGCGGATCTGATTGTCACGATGGGCCACGATGTCGTGGACGTGAATCTTGCGTGTCCCGTGAAGAAGATCAGCGCGAATAATCGGGGCGGGCATTTCTTGGCGCACCCCGATAAGGCAATCGACATCCTGCGTGCGGTGATTAATGCGGTCGGTGGGCGTGTGCCATGCACGGTGAAGTTGCGTCGCGGATACGACGACACCGCAGAGATGGCGGCGAGTTTCGAACGGATCTTCAATGCGGCCTATGAGTGTGGGTACGCGTGGACGACTGTGCACTGCCGTACGGTCGAACAGAAGTACACAGGTCCAGGTCGCTGGGAGTTCTTGAGCGAACTGACTGCACGCCACACCGATCGTGTCATCTTCGGTTCGGGCGATGTCTGGACCGTCAACGACATCTTTGCGATGATCGATCAGTGCGGAGTGAGTGGTGTCAGCGTCGCACGCGGATGCATCGGCAACCCGTGGATCTTCCGACAGGCGCGCGAGATGATGGCGGGAAGGAATCCAACACCTCCGACGATCGGTGAGCAGCGATCGGCGCTCTTGGAGCACTTCGAACTCGCGAAGGTGCTCTACGGGGAGAATGTCACGAGTCGGCGGATGCGAAAGTTCGGAATCAAGTTTGCGGCCCATCACCCGCAGGCGGATGTGGTCAAGGCCGAGTTCATCCGCTGCTCGAATTCTGCGCAGTGGAGCGCGGTTGTTGAGAAGTATTACGGTCTTTCATAGACATTCGCTCTCCCCGGTCCTGGCGACAGGTCCGGGTTTCCCAGCCGACCAACGATGAGCAGGGGGCGATGACCGAAACCGAGCGCGATTCGATAGCCGTCGTGCACTTCAAGTGCGGCATCTGGAGCGGTGATGCGTGCATCGAAGGTCCACGGCGAATTGCCTGTGTCAGCCGATAAATCCGTCGAGCGAAACACATACACCGCTCCGCTACCTTCGCCCTCTTCGTGTCCCTCGCCGGCCACTGCCGGATTGCACGACTCCGATGCGCCGATTGCGATCACTCCCAGTCGAAGCGCCATCGACATTCCAAATGCCTCGGGACGAAACTGCGCGCTCCCGCACCAGGGTTGTGGCGAGGTGAGTGTGGTGGAGAGAGTCCATCGTTCCAATTCTGTTCCAGCGCCGTGACTGTCGTACAAGTGAACGACGCCAGCATGCTTCGGGAATGACTGCGACTGCGTGGGCGTCTCTCCTGGTGCTCCGATGGCGATTGCCTCTCGGAGCGTGCGTCGATCACTCCAGATCGCCACGCTCATTCCAAACATCGCGCTGGATTGTGGCGAAGGCGCGTCGACTCGCGCAGAGTGTTGCCATCCATCCTTGCAGAGTCTGAAGATGTCGGCGCGACCGCTTGAATAGCCAACGCCGCTGGACTGTGGCGAGCCGACGATGATCGTGTCCTTGCTGATTGCGAGGCTCGTTCCAAATCTTCGTCCTGAAATGGAACCACTGCCGTCGTCGGGCGCAAGTAACGCTCCCTCGCAGACCCACGAATCTCCGTGGCGGATAAAGACATCTGCACGCCCGCTCGCGAATCCGGCACCGCTGTGATCAGGTGAACCAACGACGATTCGGGTGCCATCTGTGGCGACGACTGCTCCGAAGTGTGCGCCGATGCCGGGATGCGGAGACTCGATTGTGGCGCGGACCTTCCATCGCTCTCGCCACTCGCAGAGATACACCCGTCCCATTTGAAAATCGTCGGGCCACTCGCCCCGCCCATCTTCGTTAGGTGCACCGATCACGAGCACACTTGCGAGTTGATCGAGCGCGAGCGCTGCGCCGAATGCGCAGTCGCGCCGGTTGCTTGGGTGTGCGACAACTTCCTCGAAGCGAATCCCTTCACTTTCACTACGCCAGATCGCGACTGCTCCTGCGTCCGTGCCGATATCCGAGTCACGCCCGCAACCCACTGCGATCCAGCCCGTTTCGCTCGCAGCGACTGCCGCACCAAGACCCAACGGCAACATTTCTTTCGGTGCGTCGAGTCGCGCTCGGTGCTTCCACTGCGCATCCGCCATGAGTGATCCCGCCACTATTAATTCGATCATCATCTTCCGTCTCCCTTCAAGGACCGGACTCTAGAGCTTCGCCAATGGGTTCTCGTAACCGCCCCCATTTTTCGTAAACCCCGCCCTGCGGGCAGGTCACGCCGTTCAAAGGGCGCGATCTGCCCGCGACACACGCCTTCGCGCACGAACAGGTAAAACCTCCCTCCATGCAACATGAGATTTACAAGTATGCGTGTGGCGATCTGCCTTGCGAAGGATTCGTTGCGCGCAAAGCGGCACTCGATCTTCCAGCGCCGGTTGTCGTGATCTGCCATCACTGGAGCGGTCGCGATGCGCTCATGGACCAACGTACGAAGGAGGTCGCTGCGATGGGCTACATCGCGTTCGCCGCGGATCTGTATGGACGGCACCAGATTGGTACCGAGAGCGAATCCTGCGCTGCGCTGATGAATCCGTTTATCGCCGATCGCGCGATGCTTCGCGAGCGACTCCGCGCGACAGTCGCCGCCGCTCAACGGATTCCTGGAGCGGACGGAAAGAAAATCGTCGTGATGGGATTCTGCTTCGGCGGGCTCTGCGCGCTCGACTGCGCGCGAGCAGGGATCCCCGGCGTCATCGGCGTTGCCGCATTCCACGGGCTCTTCACTGCGCCAAATCTTGGACCGCAACAACCAATCACAGCACGTGTCCTCGCGATGCACGGCTTCGATGATCCGCTCGCACCGCCCGATGCGATGCTTGCGCTGACGAAGGAGATGACCTCAGCAGGGGCACGGTGGGAGATCGATGTGTACGGAAACACCGTTCACGCGTTCACAAATCCAGCGGCTCAGGACAAGGCAAGCGGCATGAACTTCGACGCGACCACCTGCGCGCGCGCGTTCACGCGTCTTGAAGGATTCTTGAAGGAGTGTTTCGCGGGGTGACTTATTGCGCAGCGCTAGTCCTATTGCATGGCGCTGGCCCTATTGCATGGCGCTGGTCCTATTGCATGGCGCTGGTCCTATTGCATGGCGCTGGCCCTATTGCATGGCGCTGGTCCTATTGCATGGCGCTGGCGAGCCGTTCTCTCCCCCAGATAATCCAACTTGAATCTGGAAGCGCATGTCCCATACTGCGGAACATGAACGAGATCTGCGCGTTGTGATAAAGCGCATGAGTTGGCAATTGCATGATCACGTCTGCGGCGCTTTGGCGAACCTCGCGACCATCGCGAATGCGCAAGACCACGCGTTCGCACTCGGCTGGAGTAATCCGTGCGAGATACGAATCCCATCGTGCGCGCACTTTCGTAAATGCCACACGGATCGAAGCGATGTCGGGAAGTTCCTCGCTGCGCATGATCGCCACAGCGGAATCGCCTCCGAGCGCGCTGATCCAAACATTTTCAGCCCCGACGAGGTGTACGAGTGTCGCGTGGACACTTCCCATGCCAATGGGAAACTCGCGGCGATAGTCAGCATCGGGTAGTGCCGCCGCAGCGTCAAGAGTTCGTCCGGTGAGCCAGCGCAGCCAAGTGTGCGCGTCGCGAGCAGTTTGCATGGAGTACATGGCGTTCGGGGTGTTGATGGTGCTCATGAACGCAAGCATAACTGACCGGGCTTCGGTGGCATCGCCACCCGCGCTCTTTTGGTTTGTCACGCGAGTGCTTCGAGGTAGGGGCGCAGGATGGATCCGAATCGCCGTCGATTTCGACCCGCTCGACACCCGTCGTGCGCGCGCGGGCAGATGCGAGGACGCATCGCATGGGTGGCGCATCGATGTGTTGGCAATGTGCGCGACGGTCGATCATCATCCAGACTTTGTGAGGAAGTTGAGTCCCGATGCCGTGGTACTGGAGCGCCGAGAGCAGGCAGATCGTGCCGCGCATTCTGCATGCGAGTAGATGCCGCAACCAACCTTGACGAGTGTGCGAGTATCGACGAGTCGACGAATCACCTCGGCGGTTGCGCAAGAGTGCTCCGATCCATTCCTCGTGAATCTGCGCTGTCCACGGTCCTCGAAAAAACCTCGCGAGCGAGAGTCGAATGAGCTGGTCGCACAGAGGTGCTCGATAGAGCACGCAGGAATCAAGCACGACGGCCGGCGAGTGATGCATCGTGGTGTTCGCAGATGCCCGGCAGCACCTCGATCAATACCCGAGCTTCAACTTCTGAGCCTCGGCGGTCAATTTGTCGAGCACTTTCTGGCGCGTGGCATCGATTCGGTCCTTGTACTTCATCAGATCGACGTACAGAATGCGTCGGTGCGAACCAACGCGCCTGGAAGGAATTTTGTTGGTCGTTACCTGCTTCACGATGAACGGCCGAGAGACCCCAAGCAGGTCCGCGGCCTGTTGCGTGGTGAGTTCGGCGTCAAGGGGCGTGAGAATCACGGTTCGACCACTCGCCATTGCTGAGAGTGCCTGCACGAGCAGTCGGACCGCAGGCGCGGGAAGCTCGATCGGTTCGCTGCCAAGTTCCTTCGGCGAGAGTTGGGCAGGGGAGAGTCGAAGAGCACGTGTGCGATTCGCGAGATGCGCGAGGCGTCGGCTGGATTCCCGTGCGAGGCGCATATCTAAATCGGTGGGGGACAGAGGAGCGGCGATGCCGGCGGAAAGATCAGATCGTTGCGTTCGCATGGCGGTACTTCGTCTGTGAGACTCTACGCTCAAACGAAACAAACGCAACAAACGAAATAGACGAAACAGCTAAAGATGGGCAATCTCCCCGCGCTTCTACTTCCCCCTCTTGCCTCGTCGTCCTTGTTTGAAGCCTTTCTTGTGGCCTCGTTCGCTGCGTGGCGCGCCGCGACCACCGACGAAACCTTTATCGCGCTTGCCACGAATGGTGTCGTCGCCGCCGCCGACACTCGACTTCTTCACGACCTTCACGAGACTCAATTCCATCTGACGCATCGAGAGATTAATGTTTGCAATTTTCACTTCGACAGCATCGCCTACGCCGAGACTCGCGCCACTTCGCGGCGAAGTCATCCTGCCGGTCGATTCTTGCTTCTGCCAACGCTCGCCCGAACCGATCTCGCGCAGTCTGATCATTCCATCTGCAAGGAAGCGGTCAAGGAGCACAAAGACCCCGCCGCCACCTGGTGAGACTCCGGTGATGACGCCCTTGAGCGTCTGCCCGAGGAAATTGTCATTGAGGAATTGCAGAACCAAGAAACTTCGCAGCTCGCGCTCAGCGCTTTCTGCGTTCACTTCGGTCTCGCTGCAGTGAGACCCGCATTCAACGAGTGCGTCCGCATTCTCGACCCGTGGGTCCGTGCGCAATTTGTCCAGCAGTTCTCGGCGGCGCTTGCCGCCAGGGGGTGTTCGACCGTTGTCGGTCATTTCCGTCCATGCTTCGAGCATGCGGTGGGTGACGAGATCGGGATATCTGCGAATCGGGCTCGTGAAATGCAGATAGTGCTCGCTCGCGAGCGCGAAATGCCCGACGAGCGCAGGGGCATATGTCGCCTTCGACATCGATCGCAAGACTGCGAAGTTGATCGCACGCTCGCTCTCGGTGCCGCGCACAGCGTCGAGCAATGCCTGAAGATCCTTGCGTGTTGGAATTTCGGGAAGCCGAATTTTCGCGGAACGCGCGTACATCCGAAGCTCTTCGACATCGTGGAACGATGGCTCGGGATGAATGCGCCGAAGCGCGGGAATCGAGAGCGATGCGAAGAGCCGTGCAACCGCTTCGTTCGCCTCGACCATGAACATTTCGATCAACTTGTGCGTGAATGCACTGTCTTCCGGTTCGACATCCGTCACTCGGCCGTCATCGCCGTAAACCAGCTCGCTCTCGGGAAGTGCGAGCACCAGCATTCCATCCTTGAGCCTCCGCACCTGGAGGATCTTGGCAAGCCTATCGCAGAGCCGCAGTTCTTCAATGAGTAGCTCATCGACATGGGTTTCGGTCTTCGCCTGCTTGCGCGCCTCGTTCAAGTCGCCGTCGATGATCGCCTGCGCCTCGAGGTATGTCATGCGCTTGCGCGACTTGATGACCGTCGATGCGTATCGCTCGTAAAGCACACGCCCGTTCTTGTCGAAGGTCATGAACGCGCTCTTGGTAAATCGCGCGACGCCTTCTTGCAAAGAGCAGACTCCGTTGGAGAGTGTCTCGGGGAGCATCGGAATGACCTTGCGGGGCAGATACGCGCTGTTTCCACGCAATCGTGCCTCGACATCGAGCGCACTTCCGCGTGCTACGAACGATGCGACGTCGGCGATGTGCACTCCCAGCGTCCACTCTTCCTTGACTGCGTCGAAGGCGATCGAAATCGCATCGTCAAAATCTCGTGCATCTGGTGGATCGATCGTAAAGATCGACGTGCCGGTCAAATCTTCGCGACCATCCCAGGGACCTTCTCGATGAGACTCGAAGCTTCTCGCCGCGTCCGCCGCTTCCTCGAGTGCTTCCGGTGGAAACTCCTCATGCAAGTCGTATGTCACCATCACGGATTTCGTTTCGGCGTCGGGCTCGCCCGCGGCGCCAAGACGCTGGGTGATCACTCCTTCAGCGCGCGCGCGGGCATCTGGAAACCGCGTGATCTCGCAGATGACCTTGTCGCCAACCTTCGCGTCCTTCGCGCCGGGGTCACGAACAACGATTGGTTCGGTCAGACTGCGCCCATCCGGGACGACGATCCATCCGCGTCCTTCCATTTCCAATCGCCCAGCGAAGCGTGTTTGCTTGCGCTCGATGATTTCGACCACGCGACCTGTTGGGCGAGTGTCGGGTGCGCGGTCCCAGTCCTTTCCCTTGCGAATGATTGCCACACGAACACGGTCGCCACTAATGGCGCCACCGGTATCGCAATCGGCCACATAGAGGTCGCCCTCGCGACTTGGAATGTCTGGAATCACAAATCCGCTGCCATTGCCACGCGGACTGATCCGAATTCGCCCGATCGTCTCGTCCTTGAATCGGGTCAAGCGAACGATGTCGTCGTTGCTGATGTCGATGTAGTCCTCGGTCGCGAGCGCGTCGAGAGTCGCGCGGAATTCTTGCGCCTGATCCTCCAGAACGCGCATCTGTTTTTCAAGTTCGCGCTGTCGCACGGGTTGATACCCGTTGTGTCCGAGGTGGTTCAATATCTGATGTCTGAATGTTTCACTCACTTTGTTTTCTTCTTTGCTTTCATTGTCTTTGATTTCACTTGTATTGCTTTCATTTGTGTTGATTGCTTGAGGTTTCCGAAGCCGCGACCTTGGCGGGCGGATCTCTTGGGTTGTTTGTCTTGTGGAGTCGCCGCTGATTTCTTGGGCGTCTCCTTGGGTGTGTCCGATGTTGTTTCTTTCGCCGCCGGCTTGTCTTCGGGCCTCTCTGTTGGTTTCTCTGCTGTCTTCTCCGCTGTTTTCTCTGGTGTCTTCGTTGCTTCTGCCTTTTCCGGTTCCGGCTTCTTCTCGGACTCCTTCTTTTCTGCCTCTTCTGACTTGCGATAAGAATCGCTTCGATAGTCCGTTTCGTAGAACCCGCCGCCCTTGAAGAGCACCCCAGCGCCAATGCCGATCTTGCGTTCGACGCGCTTTCGCTTGCACTTCGGGCAAGTCTTCACTGGCGATGAAGTGATTGGTTGAAACTGCTCAAACTCGTGGCCACATGCGCGGCAGACATATTCGTATGTGGGCATTCAGGAATCCGGCTGGGGAGTGACTGCGACCTTCGCACTTCGCAAAGGCACTTCTCCATAGCGATAGCCCGCCTGCAGGCAGTGCGCGATTCGACCCGGCGCGATCTTGTCGGCGGGTTGCTGCATGACAGCTTCGTGATAGTGCGGGTCAAATTCTGCACCTGGCAGGGGAGCGATCCGTTCGATGCCGCACTGCGCGAGTGCCTTCAGGAGTTCGCCGCGCATCAGTTCGACCGCGTCGGCGAGCTTGCTCGCTTCGAGCGAACGGAGATCGTGTCCGAGAGCCAGATCCATGTTTTCAAGCACCGGGACGATCGCTCGTGCCACCTGACTGACTCCATGATCCCGAGCACGCGCTTCGTTCTCGATGGCACGTCGCTTGAAGTTCTGAAAGTCGGCAAGAACACGAAGGTACGCCTGCTGTTTCTCTTCGACCTGCAATTGCATCTGAGCGAGGACCGTGGTCTGGTCCGCGATGGGATCCGCCTCTGGATCGATCCTCTCGTCTGGTTGCTTCGTCGTTTCGCTCATCGTCATCTCATCTTTCAGCTTCCTGCAATCGAGTCCTTGATCTTCTTCCAGACACCCTTGCCCGCGGGTCGAATCTCTTCGTCCGGATTCGTCTGGGTCTTCGCGAACTGCTCCAGCAATTCCCTTTGTTCCGGGGTGATCTTATTCGGAACACGAATGCACATCCCGACCCGCAAATTTCCACGGACTTTCGGCGATCGCAGGTGCGGCAAACCAGATCCTTCGATCGTGATGACTGCGCCGTGCTGAGTTCCTTTGGGAATTTCGATCTTCCTCAATCCGTCGAGGGTTTCGATCGTCGTCATTCCTCCAAGTGTTGCGAGCGGAAAGCTAACATCGTGCGCGGTCACGAGGTCGTCTTCGACGCGCTCGAACGCTTCATGTTCGGTCACGCTGATCACGACATGCAGGTCGCCACGCGGTCCCTTGCCAGCTGGATCGGCTTCAGGAGGAGGTGGTTCGCCTTCGCCTGAAACACGAATGACTTGTCCGTCCGAAATACCGGCCGGAATTTTCACATTAAGCTTACGCTTCTTTGGTACGCGACCATGACCTCTGCACTCGGGGCAGAATTCGGTGATGACCTGTCCGCGACCACGACAGTTGGGGCATGTGGTGACCATCCGAAACATTCCGCCGAGCCCTTGTTGCGCAACTTGTCCACCGCCACCGCATGTTGGGCATTTGATCGGCTTCGTGCCGGACTTTGCACCCGATCCTTCGCAGGACCCACAGACATCACGACGGGTGAACGCAACTTCGACATCCTTGCCATTGAGCACATCGAGCAGTTCGATCTCGACGCTGGTTTCAAGATCGTATCCACGCACTGGTCCGCGTCGGCCATGACTCGATCCACCGCCACTTCCACCAAAGATGTCGTTGAAAATCGAGAAGATGTCATCGGGGCGCATCCGCGAGAAGTCATGGCCAGGTCTTTGCCGGAGTCCCGCGTGGCCGTGCGTGTCGTAGAGCTGTTTGCGCTCGGGATCCGAGAGCACTTCGTACGCTTCCGCGCAAGCTTTGAATTCGACTTCGGCCTTGGGGTCTCCCGGATTCCGATCTGGATGCCACTTCATCGCCATCCGGCGATAGGCGCGCTTGACCTCGTCGCCGTTGGCCGCACGTTCGATGGAAAGGACTTCGTAATAGTCGCGTTCGACTGCCATCATGAATCCTAGTGAAATCTCGGATGAAACTCGCGTGCCACGGCAGCCAGAAAAAACGGAGGACCGAAGAGCTTCGAAGGCGCTTCGATCCTCCATTGTCCGTGCGAATGAATCAGGAAATCGCCCCTTCGGTTGGAGCCGTGTCGTCCTTGAGTTCGGTGACGAGGACATCAGTGGTCAACATAAGACCCGCGATGCTCGCAGCGTTCTCAATGGCGGTCTTGGCGACGAGCGCTGGATCGATGATCCCAGCCTTCGTCAGATCTTCGTACACGCCGGTCGAGGCATTAAATCCGAACGCGCCCTTGCCTTCGAGAACCTTCTCGACCACGACATCGCCATCGATGCCAAAGTTGGTGGCAATCTGCCAGGTTGGACGGCGGAGTGCTTCGGCCACGATGTCGTATCCGAAGACTTCGTCTCCTTCGGCTGACTTGCGAGCGGTCATGATTGCGGGGATGGCGCGCAAGTATGCGACGCCGCCTCCAGCGACATATCCCTCCTTCGCCGCGGCGCGTGTCGCGTGCAGAGCATCGTCGACGCGATCCTTCTTCTCTTTCATAGCGATTTCGGTCGCAGCACCGACATGGACGATCGCCACGCCACCAGTCAACTTGGCGAGTCGTTCGTTGAACTTCTCGCGGTCGTAGTCGGAAGTCGACTTGTCATGCTGGGCTCGAATCTGTGCGACACGGTCTGCGATCGCAGCCTTCTTGCCAGATCCCTCGATGATCGTGCACTCGTCTTTGGTGATCACGACGCGACGAGCGCTCCCGAGTTCAGAAAGTTCGACATCGGCGAGATTGCGACCGATGTCTTCTGCGAAGAAGACGCCACCAGTGAGAGTTGCGATATCGCCAAGCATCGCTTTGCGACGATCGCCGAAACCTGGAGCCTTCACCGCACAGATCTGCAGTACGCCACGCAGGCGATTGACGACAAGCGCCGCCAGAGCCTCGTTCTCGACTTCTTCTGCGATGACGAGGAGTGGCTTCGATGCGGTCGCGACCTTGTTGAGCAACGGAAGGAAGTCAACGAGATTCGAGATCTTCTTCTCGTAGATCAGGACGAGGGCATTCTCAAGAATGCATTCGGCCTTCTTTGGGTCCGTCATGAAATACGGCGAGAGGTAGCCCTTGTCGAAGCACATTCCTTCGACATAGTCGAGGGTCGTGTCGGCGGTCTTGCCTTCTTCGATTTCGACGACTCCATTCGCGCCCACCTTGTGGATGGCCTCTGCGATCAGCTCGCCGATCTCGCTGTCGTGATTCGCGCTCACTGTGGCGACCTTCGTCAGATCGTCCTTGCCCTTGCACTTCGTTGCCGACGAACCGATGTGATCGCCGGCAGCTTTCGCGGCGGCGTTGATGCCGCGTTGAATCGCGACCGCGTTCGCTCCGGTGGCGACAAACTTCAGTCCGCCATTGAAGATGGCGGCCGCGAGGACGGTGGCGGCAGTCGTGCCGTCGCCGGCAACATCAGCGGTCTTCTTCGCGACTTGGTGCACGAGTTTCGCGCCCATGTTCTGGAAGGGTTCCGAGAGTTCGACTTCCTTGGCGACGCTCACGCCGTCCTTGGTGACGGACGGGTTTCCAAATGACTTGGAAACGATGACGTTGCGCCCCGCAGGGCCCATCGTGACGGCAACCGCTCTGGCGATTTGATCGACGCCACGCTTGAGTTCTGCGTGAGCTGCGGTCGAGAATTTCATTTGCTTACTGGACATATGTGTTTTCCTGTCTCTGTGAGAGGGTGCGATCAGCCGTCGATGATGCCGAGCAATTCGCTCTCGCGAATGATGAGGTGAGTCACGCTCTTGATCTCGATTTCAGTGCCGGAGTACTTGCCGTAAACGACGGTGTCGCCCTTGCGGACTGTTGGTGCGAGGCGAGTGCCGTTTTCCATCAGCTTGCCTGGACCGACGGAAATAACCTTCCCCTGCATTGGTTTCTCTTTCGCAGATTCGGGAAGAAAGATGCCCGACGCGGTTTTCGTCTCTGCGTCGAGTGGTTTGACAACGATGCGGTCTTCGAGAGGTCGAACTGTGTTCATTTGACTCATTTGTAAATCTCCAGTGTGAAAAGTGTTGTTGTTGATCGATCAGAAATCCATGCCACCCATGCCACCCATGCCACCCATGCCGCCCATGCCACCCATGCCACCCATGCCACCCATGCCGCCACCATGGTCATGACCATGTCCATGGCCACCCTTGGCGTCATCCTTTGCCTTCGGAGCTTCGGTGATGGTCGAATCGGTCACGAGCAAAAGTCCAGCGACGCTTGCTGCGTTCTGCAGCGCACTTCGATCGACCTTGGCTGGAGTGATGACGCCTTGCTTGAAAAGATCGCCGTAGGTGCGAGTGAGCGCGTTGAAGCCCTCGGAGCCCTTCATCTCGGAGACCTTTGATACGACGACTGTCCCGCGCTCGCCGGCATTGTCAGCGATGGTTCGCAGTGGAACAACCAGTGCTTCGGCAACGGTGTCGACTCCAAAGCACTCGTCTCCGATGCATTCGGCTCGGACCTTTTTCAGTCCGGGGATCGCGCGGATGTAGGACAAGCCTCCGCCAGCGACGACACCCTCTGCAACTGCTGCTCGTGTCGCGTGGAGCGCGTCTTCGACGCGACTCTTCTTCTCCTTGAGTTCAGTTTCGCTGCTTGCGCCGACCTTGATCTGCGCGATTCCGCCAGCAAGCTTTGCCAAGCGTTCTTGAAGCTTCTCGCGGTCGTAATCGGAATCAGTTCGCTCGATCTCGCTGCGAATCTGTGCGCAACGACCCTGAATGCTCTTGGTGCTTCCAGCGCCTTCTGCAATTGTCGTGTTGTCGCTGTCAACGGTGATCTTCTTCACCTGTCCAAGTTGCTTGAGTTCGACCTTGTCGAGCTCGATGCCGAGATCCTTCATAATCGCGGTCGCCCCCGTGAGAATCGCAAGGTCTTCGAGCATCGCCTTGCGACGATCTCCGTACCCGGGAGCCTTCACTGCGCAGACATTGAGAACGCCTCGCATCTTGTTGATGACGAGCGTTGTGAGCGCTTCTCCAGTGATGTCTTCTGCGACGATAAGAAGTGGCCGCTTTGACTCCATGACTTTCTCGAGGAATGGCACAAGCTTCGTGACCGAGTCGATCTTGTCTTCGTGGATCAGGATGAGTGCCTTCTCGAAGACGACTTCCATCTTTTCGGTATCCGTCACAAAGTTGGCGCTGAGGTATCCGCGGTCGAATCGCATGCCTTCGACAACGTCGACGATCGTGTCGCGTCCCTTTCCTTCTTCAACGGTGATGACGCCGTCCTTGCCAACTTTTTCAAACGCGTCGGCCATGATCGCTCCGACTTCGGTGTCGTTGTTCGCGCTGATCGTCGCTACATTTTCAATTCCGCCGTTCACATTGGCGACGGGCTTTGCCATCGCGGAGATTGTCTCGGTGACATGCATCACTGCCTTGCGCATTCCGCGCACGAGCGCATTCGCGTCCGCTCCGGCCGCGATGAACTTCAATCCGCTGCGGAAGAGCGCCTCGGCGAGCACAGTCGCTGTTGTCGTTCCGTCGCCAGCATCGTCAGAAGTCTTGGATGCGGCTTCCTTCACGAGCTTCGCGCCCATATTTTCGATTTTGTTTCGGAGTTCGATCTCTTCCGCGACGGTCACGCCGTCCTTGGTCACCGATGGTCCGCCCCAACTCTTGTCGAGCACTGCGTTGCGACCCCGCGGGCCAAGTGTGCTCTTGACTGCCGATGCGAGTTTCTCGACGCCTGCGAGGAGTTGCTTGCGGGCTTGAGTATCAAATGTGAGGTCCTTGACTGCCATGGTGTTCTCCAGCTGAGTGGTTCGGGATCTATGCCTTGTAGACGAAACGAAGTGGACAGCAGAGCAAATTGCATGCCAGTCGAAGACGTCTCTCGAATGTTCTCAGAGTGGCTCGAATAGCGCGTGGGGCTCGAGAATCGCCATCCCAATCCGGGGTATGCCAAAGAGGCAGGGGACGAACTTCAATGACTCAGTTTGCGCAATCGCGCTCGCCGAGCGGGAGGACGACCCGCACGACATCTTCGAGTTGAGGTGGAGGATTGGAAAGAATCCGGTGGATCCATCCAAAGTTGATCACCAGATAAATCGCTCCCATGAGGAGGAGGCCACCCGTAATGAAGGACACGATCCGCGCCACGAATGCGGCATCTGGATAGTCCAACCGAGGCAGGATCTCGCCCCCCAACGCGGCGACCAATGCGATCGCCCCCGCGACCACCATCGTCTCGATCGATTGCCGCGCGTTCCCCGCGTGCCGAAACCGTCTGCACCTTCTGCCGAGGACGGTCGTGAACTTTCGCAGTCCCACTGATGCGATCGTCGCTCCGATGAGTTCGACCGCCAGACATGCAAACCAGGGTCCGTCAGCGGAGAGTCGCGTGATCGCGCGAAAGCCGAAGGCGATGTCGGCGACCGATGCGCCAGCTGCGACGATCCAGATGCCGACCCCGGTCAAAAGCCAGCGATCCGCTCTTCCGGTTTCTGATCGCAGGATCTTGTCGTCGCGGCGAGTCAATTGCAACGAACCGATCGTCATCATCAGGACCCCCAAGAATCCAACGATCACTCCCAGCCGATCGGCGAATGCACCTTCGCCCGGAACTGACGATCCGAAGGCGACGAGAATTCCGCGGGAGATCATCGGAGCGGTCGTCCCGACGGTCCAGAGGAGGATGCCGACGGCGACAGCGAGCATCGCCCGTGCCACGCGACGGGCGTGAATCGGGCGTGCGAGGGCTTGCGATGGAATATCGATCGTCTCGACGAGCGTATGCATCACGATTGTGTTGCAGTCTGGGCAGTACCCAGTCACTGGGAGTCCGCGCAGGACAAATCCGCACTTCACGCAGCGCAGATCATGTGTCACGGCAGTCATCTGCTCAGGCATGCTTTGAGGTTATCCGCGAGCGGGAGGTGCGTTGGAAGCTGCGGGCGGGAGAGTCGGGTTTGGGGCGATGAATTGCCCGAACTCGTCTGAATCTTCTGACTTTCTAAAGTACTGTGGAATACCATTGGGTGCGATGCCGGAAATGATCTCAATCAATTTCGCAGAACCAGTCGCGATTTTTCCATTGCCGGGAGTCGTGCTCTTGCCGCACACAGCACTTCCGCTCCAGATTTTCGAACCGCGTTATCGGCAGATGATCCAGCATGCGCTTCGTGGGTCCGCTTCGACGGGAACGAAGCCGCTCGCGCTTGCATCGATCAGTCCCATCGCGAAGGGCTCGCAACGCAACCCTCCGCTTCGCAAGGTTGTCTGTGTGGCTCACATCGTTCAGCACCGTGCCCACGGTGATGGTCGGTATGACATCGTGCTCCAGGGACTCTGCCGTGCGGCGATTGAGCGACTCGACGAACCGTCAGGACCACGCTTATACCGCGAGGCGATTGTTCGACCGATCGAAGATCCGACGCTGGTCGTTCCAGGATTGAAGCGCGTTCGCGACGAAGTGAAATCACTGCTCTCCGGATTGCGTTTTCAGCGAATGCAAAGTGCCAGAGCTGTTCTCGAGTGGATCGAGCGCAAGGAACTTTCCCATCACGGCGCGATGGAGCTTGTCGCATTCGCGCTCGTCAAGGACGATGAACTGCGATATCAAATTCTCTCCGAGAGCGATGCGCTCGAACGTGCCAAGCTCATCTGGACCGATTTGCATCGGACCGACCGTTTCATTGCGAAAGCGGAAGAGCAACTCGGACGAGAAACGCCAAGAGGCGTGAGCTGGAACTGAGCGCATCTAGTGCCATCGCGGAACGATCCGTCGGATTTCGCAACACGGTCTACATTCATGGCGCGGACCACAATGACTTCACTTGCTGTGGTTGGTCTGACTTCACGGGTCCAGCGGAGTCCGCCATTGGGAACGAAGGAGCGCAGGCGGTGGCGAAGGCATTCATCCTCGCGGGGCTCAAGTTTCACATCGAGACGGAAACTCCGATGAAAGAATTCATGTGGCGTCCAGGTTCGACTTTGCGACCGCCGGTCGTCGCGGACTCCACGATTCTGGTGAAGGAAATGGTCGTACCCGCCTCGGCAAGTGTTAAAGTGATCGACAGTTTTCAGACCCAGAGTTCGACCTCTCTCTCGAGTTCTGGTGGCACGGTGGTATCGACTGTGACCAACATTTCAGAGGCGGCCGCGAAAGATACTGACGCGACATACACGTGGCTCGCGACGAATCCCCACAATGGATCAGTTCGCGCACTCTCGACCGATAGCCAAAAGATGGTCGCGTGGGATTGGAATTCGAATCAGCGCATGGAATGGACGGTGCCCGCATCGATGACCGACATGTCGGCGATGGACTTCGTCGAACTCCGGGTTGCCCAAGGCACACGACATCCCAATACGGTTGCGCTCAACGGAGGAGCCAATTTTTCGATCATCTTGCGGGATGCCCTCGGGATCGAGGCGCGTGTGTCCTCGTCAGCACAAGGGGAAGCCGTCAATCAACCATATCAACGCATCGGCGATGGTTCGGGGTTAGGTTGGCAAAACGATTTTAGAACGATTCGGCTTCGATTGCGAGATTTTCAAGGTGGCGGAACTGGTCTCAAGTTGTCGATGATTTCCAGTGTGCGAATCGAGGTTGGAGGGTCCTTTGGATCGTCACTCGGTCGGTTTATAATGGATGACCTTCAATTCACAAAGGAGTAGCGAACGATGAGTGCAGGAATCACAACTCGGATGGTGCGCATGGCGAGCTTGAGCTTGATGGCGATTGTCATCGCCGATGCTTCGTCTGGGCACGCGTCTGGGCATACGTCTAAGCAGAATGCTGGATCGGCGCAGGGCAATTCCGCGGCGACCCTGCCTGCACTTGCGCCGACTCCATCGATTGCGACGGTTCCACGAGTCGTTTCGCTCCAGCCCGTATCGCTCAGCGAGACTTACGCCACCGATTTTCGAAAGGAGCACCCACAGATCGCGTCGGGGTGGCTCTTGGTGATTCGCGCGGATGTGGCGGTGCTTGCCCCGCGTGCAGTCGCGGAGCCGTTGCTGATCGCAAGTGGCGAAGATTGGGTTGAGTCTGTCGAGTGGTTCAATCATGGCTCGGCGAGCGGACACCGGGTCTGCTTCATTCCATCTCCAGTTCAAGAGCAAGGTTCCCCCGCGCGCACTCTCAATGGATTGCGCGTCTGGTTCGGTACGCCGCAACTACCCGAATCGGTTGATGGCGCGGTGTTGAAGTCCGAAGCAGTTCTCGCGAACAGGATCGGAATTGAAGCGATACCGGTCGAGCAAGTTCAGGCAGCGATCGCATCGTCCTCGCGAGTCGTGCGAATTGACAATCGCGATGCGCTGGTCGAAATGGCGCGGACGATGATTGCTCGATGGTCGCCCGATGAAGTCACGGGCATTGCGGTGCCAACTGCGCCGGCGACGCCCCCAACTCCTGCACAGCCACTCAAATAGTCGGTTCGCGCTCGCTCTTGCGGATGGGCATCCATTCCCTATCCTTGCAAGTCATGTCCGCACAAGATCGGCATGGATTAGTCATATTCGACATCGATGGAACGCTGACACATACGAATGCCGTCGACGAGTCGTGTTACGAACAAGCGGTGGGAGAAGTGCTTGGAGTGACGGGAATTTCGACGGACTGGGGCGCATACGAACACTCCACTGATAACGGAATCCTGAGTCAAATCATCCAGACGCATTGCGGACGCGCGCCAACGGGTCGTGACTTCCGTGCCGTTCGCGCGCGGTTCATTGAACTGATCGGCGAACGAAGTCGAACGGATCCGAATGGTTGGTCCGAAGTCGGCGGCGCGCGCGAAGTCGTGCAGCAACTTCCATCGATGGGATGGCAGGTCGCGATCGCCACTGGAGGTTGGGGTCCATCCGCGAGGTGCAAACTTGAGCGTGCTGGAATCCCTCTCGCGGGGATGCCCTTCGCATGCGCCGACCACGCCTTTGCGCGGGTGGACATCATTCGCTGGGCAGTCCGGCGCGCGAATGGCACGGACCACAAATCCTCTAACATCCCAGTCGTCTATGTGGGTGATGGCGTTTGGGATCTCGAAGCCGCAAGGTCAGGTGGATACGGTTTTGTCGGAGTCGGTCACGGCGATCGCGCCGCGCGCCTTGCAGTGGCGGGTTCGAGCGAAGTCTTGAAGGATTATCGAGATCGGTCGCGATTCGAGCAAGCACTGATCGGCGCGTGTCCGGAATAGTCGAAGGTTTGGGCGCGAAGCGCCGAAGGAGTATTCGATATGAGTGCAATGATCATTGTGGGCGGCCTCGTTGGAGTGATCGTTGTCGCGATCATCCTCGCCTTCTATGTGTTGGGGGTCTACAACGGACTTCAGCGACTTCGCGTCGCGACCGAGAGTGCGCTCAGCGGAATCGATGTGCAATTGAAACGTCGACACGATCTTGTTCCAAATCTCGTCAGCACCGTGCAGGGATATGCATCGCACGAGAAGGGGACGCTCGAAGCTGTCATCAAAGCGCGCGCCTCTGCGATGAATGCGGGAACCATCGGAGAAAGATCAGCCGCCGAGGGTCAGCTCACTGGAGCGCTCGGTCGATTGATGGCGATCGCTGAGGCATACCCTGATCTCAAAGCAAATCAAAACTTTCTTCAGCTTCAGGGCGAGCTGTCGAATCTCGAAAATGGGATCTCCCATTCGCGCGGTGGCTACAACGGTTCTGCGCAGACATTCAACACGACCCTTGCCCAGTTTCCAGCAAACATCATTGGTGGCATGTTTGCGTTCAAGGCATTCGATTTTTTCAAGGCAGACGAGGCCGATCGGTCTGTTCCCGTCGTGAAGTTCTGACAATCACGCTTTCGCTCGAAGTCACTCACTCACTCACTCACTCCAAGGGCACGGATGGCCAAAGAACGAGTCGTATCTGCGACAGAGCAACCTTCTGACGAGGAAGTCGTCGCGCCATCGATTCGTCCGCGCACGCTCGCCGAGTACGTCGGACAAAGCGCATTGAAGGAACGACTTGATATCGCGTTGCGTGCCGCACGTCAGCGAACCAAGCCGATGGAACATGTCCTCCTGCATGGACCGCCAGGGCTCGGCAAGACGACGCTCGCGCATGTGATTGCAACGGAGATGGGTTCGCACGCATCGGTGACGAGTGGGCCCGCGCTGACGAAGGCCGGAGATCTCGTCGGGACATTGACAAGGATGCAAGATCGCGATGTGCTCTTCATCGACGAGATCCACCGCCTTCCCGCCGCGGTTGAGGAGTACATCTATCCCGCGATGGAGGACTATCGAATCGATTTCACCGTCGATTCGGGAATGCACGCAAAAGTCGTCACGATCAACTTGAAGGCATTCACGCTCATCGGCGCGACGACGCGCCCTGGATTGCTGACGCAGGCGTTGCGAACCCGTTTCGGAATCACCCATCACTTGGGCTTCTATCCGCAGCATGATCTCCTGGCGATCTTGACGCGCGCGTGCACCATCATGGATGTCGGGCGTGTCGGAGTTCCGGCGCTTGAGATGATCGCATCGCGCAGTCGTGGCACGCCACGTGTTGCGCTTCGACTGCTTAGGCGCGTGCACGACTTCGCGATTGTGCGTGGAGACGGCAGAGTGACCGAGGCGACCGTCGATGCCGCATTGCAATTAGAATCTGTCGATGCGCTCGGCCTCGACGCACTCGATCGGAGCTACCTGCGCACGCTCGCGACGGTCTACGAAGGCGGTCCAGTCGGAGTGGACGCGCTTGCGGCAACGATCGGCGAGGATGGCGGAACGCTTGAAGATGTCGTCGAACCGTTTCTGCTTCAGTCGGGGTTCGTTGCGCGAACACGGCAGGGAAGGCGCATCACCCGAATGGGGGCGCAGCACATCGGCGTCCCATTCCGCGACGAAGGATCCCAAACAGATGACGATGGAATCCCGCCGCTCTTCGGTGGATGAGTCGTCGGAACGAGCAGGACCGACTCACTGCCGCCCGAATCCGGACTGACCGTCGCCGTCCGAACTCGCCATTGAATTGGCTGGCGCTCCTCCGATTCCGGGGATACGGATCGAAGCGAAAAATGTCGTGTTGTCGACGATCTGATTGAACGACGCGCCGATTGAGAGATAGAAGTCTGGAAATGTGCGTGTCAGTCCCACCGATGCGGAACGGAAGTTCGATTCGACGAGGTCGTACTGGGGACTGATCGTCAGCGAGTACTTCTTCGAGACCTGATACTCGACGCCACCTTGAACGAACTCGTCTGCGGGGTAAAGCCCAGATTCGTCAAAGGTGTTGACATATCGATACTCGAGATAGAACCGAACATCTGGACTTTGCTGGATGCTGCCGCCAATCGTGCCACGGCCAAGATCGTCGAGACCAAAGCTGTTCTCGGAATTGCCCCGATCCTGAAGCAAGTATGTGCCTTGTCCATAGAGCGCGAGCGCATCGCTGACCTGCATCGTTCCACTCGCATAGATATGGTCGCCCCACTGCGAATATTCGGGTCGCCATGAATAGAAGCTTGGCATCGGCGACTGCGCGTATCGCAAGCCGTACTGATTTGGAGTGCCGGGATCCGTCATCTGCCGTTGCATCGAATCGCCTTGATTGTCGAGCACCGCTCCGACATTGAAGACGACCCAATCGACCGATCTCCAGTTCCCAGGACCACCACGCATGGTCTGAAGCGTGTTGGTGACTCCAGCTTGAGCGACCGCTGCGCCGGAGACACCTTCGACATCCTGGTCGTACACGGGCATGTCGAGCACACTGTTCGATTCCCAGCCGTACCAGAGCATTGCGGTGGGTTGGATCACATGATGCAGGCGATTGAGATCGAGGAATGAACTGCGGACAGAGTTGTAATTCGAGGTGAGCTCTGTTGAGAATCGACTTCCGGTTCCCACGAGGGTTCGGTAGTCCGAACTATCAGTCGAGTAGTCCTGGAAATTGTTCAGGATGTACGCAGCAACCTGTCCATGCGCGAACGGAACGATTTTGATCGGTCCCGTTGAGAGAGGGAGCGCGATTTCTTGGCGCGAGTACAAACGTGATCGCATCAAGTCGTCGTAGCCAGCCGCGTTGTACGCATCGCGGATGTTTTGGTCAGCGGCGAATGTCGGGTTTTCGGAGAATGCGAGCGAGCTGATGCCCAGGTCCTGGGGCGTTCCCGACTGAACTTGTAGCCGCATCAAGTTCGCCGAGTAATTCTGAGTCCAGGTCGCGCGGTCTCCGAAGAGTGACTCGCCATATCGCTGGTATGCCAACTCGGGAAACTTGTCGACCGAATAGGGTCGCGACGCGATCATGTAGGCGTTGCTGAGAAAATCGTTCGGGTTGTATTTCAGCAGGAGGGAGAGCGAGTTGTTGCCGCTCTGCCAGTTCAAGAACCCGCTCGACTCATATTCCCGTCGCTCGAGGTAGTCATTCCAGTGAAAGACCGAGACGAAGTTCTGATCGCTGAAAATCGACATCTGCATGTCCAGCGTCACATCGCTCGCGAGTTTTCCGTTCCAATGCGCCTGCAATTCACCGCGGTACTGGTCGGGGCTCGTGACGATTCCGCCCGCTGCGGTCTGTTCCTCGTTTTGAAAGTCGTAGTACCCCGTCATCTTGATGTCGCCTGTTGCGCCAAAGATATTTGCTCTCGCCTTCACTCCCAGCCCGACGGCGTTCTTCGTGTATGCCTCCTGAATGAGTGTGACTTCCGAAAGCGGCTCTGGCTTATCAACGCCCATCAGATCGAAGAGATCCCACTCCGACTTGATGATCGTTCCTTGATAGTCCTGAAATCCAATATTCAGGTTCTTGAGTGGGATCTGATTGGGCGATCCCGCAATGTGGGGCCAGTAGAAAAACGGAGTTCCGTTGGCTCGCAAGGTCGCGCCGGTTCCCAGCATGTACGAACCGCCACCGGCTTCTTCGGGTTGCTGCGTGATGGTGAGTCGCTGAACACCGACCGAGAGATGGGGCGTGAAGAATTCGCTCGTGGAGACACGCGCATTCACCGCCGTGAATTCGCCAGCGGCGAGTTGTCGCATTTCGTCGGCACGCGCGTACGCAAGAACTCCGGATCGCGTCGATGTTCGCATCACGGCGTCCATCACAATCGCCTGATTCAGGGCGAGGTCGTAATAAACCCGCCGACCTCGAAGTGTGTACTGGTAGTCAGTTGCCACGACATCTCCCTCGAGATAAATGCCTACGACATCTTTCGCATCAAGGATTCCCGAGTCGCTCGATGTCGATGCTCCCCTTTTCGGAGCGAGAAATATGACCGCGCGATCGGCCGAGAGTTGGAGTTCCTTCACCGGGCCAACCCCCGGCGGGCTCGAGTAGTCGACACGCACAGAATTCGAGAGCATGACGCAGTCGCTCTTGGTTTCAATGGTCGTATCACGCGCAGAAAACGTAATCGTTCCCGTCGGAGAGAAAATCGCACTTTCGTCAGTCAGTTGCGAAGTCGTCGCCAGGGAAGGGGGTTGCTCGATCAACGGGGGCCGAACCGGCGCCCCGACAGTCAGGGGAAGTTCGACGACGGCAACCGGCGCATCGAGTTGAGGCCTCGAACGAAGCAACGCGCCGCGAGCGACGGAATCCAAATACCCTTGGACGCGCTCGGTGGCCCTGCGCAGAATGGGATTGTCGGCGGGAGCGTGCTCGTCGAGCATCGTGATGGAGAGCACAATTTCGCCGCGCGTGCTTCCAGTGACAAGCAGATCACTTCCGCTCGCTCCGAGCCCCGCTCGCCGGGTGGGCTCCTCCGCTTCGGGGAAGTACACGGCTATCTGATTGATCAGTCCACCTGCGCTTGGGATGCGGTTGATCCAGATGACCGCGTTCGTGCTCGAGAAGTAGTACCCGCCAAATTTCACTCGGACATCGCCCTCGATCTGCAGTCGCTTCGTATCGTCGACCGTCCATGCCCATGCACGCGTTCCATCGATGATGATGTCTGTCGCCACTGGCTCGATCGGGATGACGAATCCGCCGAGCGACTGCCCCGAAATCGGAACATCTCGAAGTTCCTGCGCGCTACTTTCGACCGAGATGCAGGCGATAGACGCGATGCAGAGAATCGTCCTTGCCGTGTCTCTCGCCGTCTCCCAGACCACATGTCGCATCATTGGTCGCAATGGTACGAAGAGTCTTCAACCTCGGTACGCGATTGGAGACCTGGTGGATCCCCCGAACTCCTTCAGCAATGTCATCGCGCCGAATCCCGTACCCGCGACCGCGAGAGCGACCAGAGCCCACCAGAATTCCCCCCACGCAAGGAGCCATGCGGCCGCGTAGAGAGACTGCCAGAGAGCGCCGTACCTCGCAACCTTCTCAGCCGCGATCACGGGAGATGTCGCTCGGCGCACCTTTCGGATGACGACGAAAACGAAAGCGATCATCGCGAGAACCGGAAAGATTGGGCCATAAGAGGGCGTCGATGCTGGCCAGAACGATCCTGTGGATTTCGAGATTCCAAATCCGATCAACGCCACACTACACGCCATCCAACCCAGACCGAGCGACCACATGGCGCGTCGAGAAAGCGCGGGTCTCTTCGCCTGAATGAAATGCATGATCGTCGCCACTGCTGTCGCATGTGTCATCGCCACCCAAGCGGGCAGTGTGAATGTGAAATCATGATTGGGAATGAGCATGTGCCCGGCATGAAGTACTCCGATTGTCAACAAGCCAACGCCTGGGATGTACTTCGCGATGCCGTTGTAAAAAAGCGTTCCGCCCGCGATCAAGATTGCTATAAAGAGAGCGTCCCGGCCGAAGAAAAGCACTCCGACGAGCGCGAGGAGCAAAGACGCGAGTGCAACCGTGAAGGCCTGGGCCGCGCCGATCTCACCGGATGCGATTGGACGAGTTGGACTGAAAACACGATCGTGCTTTGCGTCGAGGAGGTCATTCAGCGAAGCCGCGAACGAAAAGAGTCCGATCGCAGTGACCGCCGAACAAAACAGTGCTTGTGGCAACGACATCGATGCGACTGGCATGTAGTGATACTCATCGACACTGCGCGAGAGAATCACGATGAGCCACAGATCGGTGATGGCACCAAATGCCATCGAAAGTCGGGTCAATTCGACCGCGGAAACGACTTTCTTTGATACGCCGAGCACGCTTCGAGGCTACCATTGCGATCCGCATGAAAACGACAGGAAACGATTCGGCCGGTGCGCAGAGTGGGCGCAACGAGATGGATTCGCGAGGGATGCGTATCGCGATCGTTCAAAGCACATATCACAACGATGTCTGCTCTGCTCTCGCGCTGGGAGCGGTGGACGCGTTCGCTTCGGCGGGCGGAGATACCGACGAACTGATCCAAGTTCTCGCGCCGGGCGCGTACGAATTGGTCGCGATCTCGGTGGCGCTTGCGGAGCGAAGCGATATCGACGCAGTGGTCGCTCTCGGGTGCGTCCTGACAGGCGAGACGAGTCACGACCGATACATCTGTGATGCGGTCGCGAAAGGGCTGGTCGACATTACGGTGCGAACAGGAAAGCCAATCGCATTTGGAGTCTTGACTTGCTTGACGATCGGGCAAGCGCAAGCACGTGCTGGAGGAAGCAAGGGCAACAAGGGAGTTGAAGCGATGAACGCTGCAATCGCCGCAGTTCGGGTCATTCAAGAGATCAAGTCGGGAAGTCGCACCCACGTCGGAGCGAGGCGATGAGCGTCCCGCACGAGCAGCGTTGTTGCGCCCTTCAGGCAATGTTTCAATTCGACCTCGGGGGAACCGTCGATCTCGCGACTGATCTTGCGCATGTGCGAGAATCCTTTGAGGGTCGCGCCCGCGAAGCCCGCTCGGTCGATCCGATCGAAAGTGAATGCGACTTCACGCTTCCTGCCGTTGCAGGGGGAATCGCATTGGCTGAGAAGGCGTGGTCGACGCGCGAAGAAGCGGACCGATCGATCGAAGAGCTCGCCCCAGAGTGGCCACCCCATCGACAACCAAACGTCGATCGCAACATTCTGCGACTGGGGTTTTGGGAAATCCGTCATGGATCGGTTCCACCGGCTGTTGCGATCAACGAAGCGGTTGAGTTGGCGAAGGCGTACAGCACCGAGAAGAGCGCGGCGTTCGTTAACGGTGTGCTCGATCGAATCGCGCACCCCGTGGTCGAGGCGACTGTCGGGTCGGTCGCGCCAGAGCCTGCTGCCGCGGTCATTGACGACTAGGACGAATCACAGCATGTTTTTTAAGTCAGCCATTGACGCAGTTCGTCGCGGGCTCCTGCGTACGGCGTCGGCTTTCGGTGCTGGATTACGGAGCATGCTGCATGGCAGGAGACTCGATGATGCGCTGATCGACCAAGTCGAAGCGCAGTTGATTTCCGCCGATGTTGGTGTGCGAGCCGCACGCGAGCTTGTTGCATCGCTCCGAGCTGAATTTCTTGCCGGCCGATGCGAACGTGGAGAGGACGCTCTCGAGCATCTCAAGCGAACAATGAAGCAACGATTAGCTCCAGGGCCAGGGGAGACATTGGAAATCGCGGGTTCATCGACAAAGCCAGCAGTTGTACTCGTCGTCGGTGTGAATGGTGTCGGGAAGACGACGAGTGTCGCAAAGATTGCTCATTCGATTCGCGCCTCCGGAAGGACGGTGCTCCTCGCGGCCGCGGATACCTATCGTGCGGGCGCGGTCGCGCAATTGGAAATCTGGGCGCAGCGACTTGGTGTCGACATCATTCGCGGCGCACCAGGAGGGGATCCAGCAGCCGTGGCGTTTGATGCGGCAGAAGCGGCGATGACCCGCGGGGTTGATGTTCTGCTCGTCGACACAGCCGGACGATTGCACAACGAAGAAAATCTCATGCGACAATTGGTCAAGATCCGCGATGTGATCCGCAAGCGAATACCAGGCGCTCCTCACGAGACCCTCCTCGTGCTCGATGCAACGAGTGGCCAGAACGCGGTTGTCCAAGCCGCCGCATTTCGCAAGGCAGTCGATATTACTGGGATTTTTCTCGCCAAAATGGATGGAACCGCACGGGGCGGGGTCGCCATCGCAATCCACGATGCGCTTGGACTTCCCGTGAAATTGATCGGCGTGGGCGAATCTCCCGAAGATGTTCAGCCCTTCGACGCGGATCGATTCATCGATGCCGTTTTTTCCGTCGACGGAGCTACCATCTCGGCATGATCGGGCACGCACGAGCCTTTACGCTGGTCGAGACTCTTGTGGTCGTCGGGATCATCGGGGTGTTGACCGGTCTCATCATGCCAGCGTTCAAGATGTTCAGGGCCGAGTCGCAAAACACGAACTGCCTCAGCAACCTCCGCCAAAACTATGTGGCGTGGCAGTCGTATCAATCGGCAAACAAAGGATTGCTTCCGATGTGCGAATTTCTGCCGGTCGTGACTCCGCAAGGAATCGAAGGCGGACTTCCGAATCTTCTGTCGAAGTACATAGCTTCGGACGGTCGGTCGTGGCTCTGTCCCGCCGACGATGATCTCGAATCCACAGCAACCGGCACCAGCTACACATACTTGCCTGGACTCTTGCGCTACGCGCCACAGGTGCAGATGGAGGTCGTTCAAGTCCTCATGAATCTTCCCGCCGACACGGGCGAACGACAGCGTGAGACGGCGAGATTGCGAGCCGAATCCAAACTCGTGGCGAGACTGTTTGAGAACGATACGAACGGCCTCTTTCCTATCCTGATGGATAGTGCGGACCGACACCCAGGGACTCGTGTGCCGCGAAATGGCGTCTATCTTGACGGGGCAACCCGAGCGACCAAAGTCGAGGAGACGACAACGGCCGACTGAATTCGAGCATCACGACGCAGTCCTTTATTTTTTATCAACCGAGCATGGCAATATCATGGCATTCATCAACTTTCATGAACTGAAGTACGCGATACGAGAGCGCAAATCGAAGCTGATTCGCATCGGCGCGGTTGTGGCGATGCTACTCCTCGTGACGGTTGGGCTTTGGTGGTGGATGACGGTGCGCTGGCGGCCACCACCGTCGATCTTCGACACGCCAGTCGACGATGTGCTGGGATATCTCGCGATGGATGATTTCAACGAGCTGTCGCTCGAGGAGCGGATGAGGTTCCTTCTTGAACTCAGCGAGCGATTCCGCGGAATGGAGAACTCTGACAGCGCGGCGATGGCAGGATTTTTCGCTGGGCTCACGGGTCCAGTTCGCAAGCAGATGACGCAGAATGTTCGCGTTCTGGCCAGAGACATCCTCGTGCAAGGCGCGGCTGGATATTTCGATGCTGCGCCGAGCGAACAAGGCAAGTACATCGATGACTGGGTTGTGAATTGGACGAAGATGGGTGAGAAATTGACGCGTGGCGAAGAGAGCGATCAGACCGACAAGGAGCGACTCGAGCGAATTCAATCGCAATCCGATCGTGGCGAGGAGCGACTCAAGGATCGCGACCTTCCAGGTCTCGGCGAGGATGGGGCTCTCGGGTTCATGAGCTTGTGGCAGAGGGAGGTCGAGGTGACCGCGAGCCCAAAGCAGCAGGGGCAGATTGCGAAGTTTCTCGACAACGTCCGCAAGCGTTACTCCAATGCATTCTGAACGAGGGGGGCGAAGGACCCCGTCGTCGCCACGCTCGGAGCGAACGCCGCTTCCAGTCGTCGCGTTCGCGCGGGAAATCGTTCGCAGAATTGTGTCCGATCAAGTGCTTGTGCTCGTTGCGGAGACTGGATCGGGCAAGACCACGCAGGTCCCACAAATTCTGCTGAAGTCAGGAATCGCCGGCAGCGGGAAGATCGTCGTGCTCCAACCGAGACGACTTGCGGCACGTGCGGTGGCACGAAGGGTTGCATTCGAACTGGGAGAGCGCGAGGGAGGAACGGTCGGCTATCGCACGCGCTATGAGCGGGTCGAAAGCGCACAGACGAAAGTCTTGTTCATGACCGATGGACTCTTCGTGCGCTTGGCGCAGTCACCGTCGGGACTCGACGGAATCAGCATTGTCGTTCTCGACGAGTTTCACGAGCGCGGGATATCGACCGACCTCGCGGCGGGGATGGTGCGTCGCTTGCAAGCGAAGGGACGTCCAGATCTGAGAGTGGCGATCATGAGCGCGACGCTCGATGCGACGCGTTTAGGATCGGTCTTCTCGGTCGAGCCACTTCACATTCCGGGTCGACTCTTCCCGGTCGACGTGCGATTCGCAGGCGATGGTCGGGTTGATGAGAATGTGGTCGATCGCGCTGTCTCGACAGTTGTCCAACTCGCGGGAGACCCTCGCGACGACCTCGGTGACGGACTTGTGTTCATGCCAGGCCGCCGCGAGATTCAGCAAACGATCGAAGGGTTGAGTGCGCGTCTTCCTGGTGGTGGATTTGATTTGCTCGCGCTTCATGGAGGGCAACTTCCCGAGGAGCAAGATCGAGCGTTGGAGCCTTCGGATCGACGCAAGATCGTGGTGGCGACGAATGTGGCTGAAACCAGCTTGACAATTCCAGGGATTCGATTCGTTGTGGATAGCGGGCTCGCGCGGGTTCATCGATTCGACCCTCTGCGTGATCTCAACGCTCTCAAGCTGGAACCGATTAGCCAAGCCAGTGCACGGCAGCGTGCCGGTCGTGCGGGCCGCACCGCTCCCGGAGTTTGCGTGCGACTCTGGAGCGAGTCGTCGCATTCGCGCCGAGTCGAATTCGATGCTCCCGAAGTTCATCGCATCGATCTCTCCGAAGCACTCTTGAGTTTGTCGGTTATCGGCGAGAGCGATCCCGCGAAGTTTCCGTGGATCGACGCGCCCGAGTCATCCTCACTCGATCGCGCACGACGGGTCCTGCAGGCATGTGGAGCGTTCGACGCAGATGGCCGCTTGAACGACACGGGACGTGCGATGGCGAAGATTCCTGCGGACCCTCGATTGGCGCGGGCACTCTTGGAAGGCGCACGTCGAGGATGCGCCGACCGCGCCGCGATCTGGGCGGCGATGTTGTCCGAGCGCGATCCGTTCGACCGTGAAAGTTTGGAGTCGCTCCGCCGTCACTTGGAATCGGGTGATCGGCCCTGCGATCTCATCGCGCGAGAGCGAGCACTCGTCGCGTGGCGTGCAAGTCACTCGAATCGAAATTCGATTGATGCCGACGCTGCGCGAGAGGTCTCGCGGGCGGCCGATCAACTCGCGACCGCCGCACGCCGAGCTGCGGGCGATTCACTTGCTCTCTCGCAGGACATGGTCGATTCGACCGAGGCGCTCTGCGAGTCGTTCATAATCGGTTTCCCCGACCGAATCGCATGGAAACTTGATCGAAATCGACCGCACGCGGCCATGGCTGGGAGACGGAGAGTTTCGATCGACAAGCGAAGTCTCTTCGACGGATCTGGCCCGTTTCTTGCGTTTGAAGTTCGTCACTCTGGAGGGGGAGACACCGCCGAGACTTCACTCTCCATGACGGTAGCGATCGAGCAAGCAACGCTCGAGTCGACACTCCCGCGACGATTCGCGACACGCGTGGAGGAGCGCTGGGAATCGGCAACCGAGGCGGTCGAGGAGATTGAAGAGCGACTCTTCGACGACACGGTCATTGAGAAGACTGTGCGCCCAGCTCGAAATCTGGGGACGGCTTGCGAGATCATCGCTTCACACATGATCGAAGACGGACTTCGTCCAGATGATTGGACCGAGCAAGGCGAGCAGTGGATCACTCGATCGCGGTGGGTCGCCGAGAATTTTCCACAGCGTGGGCTCTTGACCTACACGGACGATGACCTCCGAATTCTGTTCGCAGAATTCGCCGCCGGCGCGACACGTTGGAGTCAGGTTCGCGTTCGCCCATCCCTCGAATCGCTCGTCGCCGCAATGTCATACGACGACCGAACATTTGTTGAGCGGATGGCGCCCGCCGACTTCCGATTGCCGAGTGGATTCCGGATGAAGCTCGCGTACGAGTCTGGGCAACCACCGGTTGGAAGCGCGAAGATTCAGGATTTTTACGGGCTTGATGAGACTCCGCGAGTGGCGGGCGGGCAAGTCTCGATTCGGCTGGAAATTCTCGGTCCAAATCGCCGGCCACTGCAAGTCACAGCTGATCTCGCAGGATTCTGGCGAGTGCTCTATCCCGAGATTCGGAACGAACTTCGTCGTCGATATCCGCGACACGAGTGGCGCTGAGCGCCGCTGATTGGCGGATGGGAATGGATCGATCTCGGGGACTCGACTATTCAAGATTGTCGATTCCCAGAGACGCGTCTCCTTGAAGATGTCTTCGCGGATGGACTCCCGAGCGAATTCCCTCTTCATCTGCGAGCGGCGGGTCGGAGGCGAACCTCGGAAGCTTCGGTGCCCAGAGTCGCTTTCCCGAATGCACTTCATGGACGATGTCGACGGCCTCGCGCACGTCGTCCGTCACTCGGAAAATCTCGAAATCTTCCGCTGAAATCGTGGCGTGCTCTTCGCAAAGAGTCGTGCGCATCCAGTCGAGCAAGGGTTGCCAAAATTTCTTGCCGATCAACACGACCGGAAACGGAACGATCTTCAACGTCTGGATGAGTGTCAGCGATTCGAAGAGTTCATCCATCGTTCCGAAGCCACCTGGAAAGATGATGAAGCCGCGAGCATGTTTCACGAACATCACTTTGCGAACGAAGAAGTATCGAAAGGTCAATTCGATGCTCTGGTACGGATTTGGTTTCTGCTCGAACGGAAGTGAAATGTTCAAGCCGACTGAAACGCCACCGGATTCGACCGCTCCCTTGTTCACGGCCTCCATAATGCCCGGCCCACCACCCGTGATCACCGCGAAGCCGCGTTGCACGAGAAGTTTGCCGCAGTCGACCGCCTGCGAGAACTCTGGCTTCTCCGGACGGGTCCGCGCAGAGCCGAAGACTGCGACCGCAGGGCCGATTCGGACCAATGTGTCGGTCGCATCGACGAATTCGCTCATGATTCGGAGGGCTCTCCAGGCCTCGTGTTGCAACGCATCTTTGATGTGTTTGGATTCCATTGGGGAGAGGACTACACTCAAAGTCCTATGAATAGCAAGCCACTCGGTCGGACAGGTTCGCGGTCGTCATCACCTTCGAAGGCGGGCGCGAAGCCAGTTGTGACTGAAACGAGAGCTCCCAAGCCCGTGCGCGGTAGTTCCGAAGGGGCGAAGTCAGTCGCAAAGGGGACGAAGGATGTTGCAAAGTCGGTCGTGGCCGTGGCTGCGAAGGTGGAAATCAGTGGGTATCAGGCGGCACTCAAGTGGCTTTCCGATCGTCCCGATATCGAGCGCATGCGCGTCGTGAAGTACGACGAGGGAACCTTCAAACTCGATCGCATGCGGGCGTTGCTCGCGGCGATGGGGAATCCTCACGAGGCGATTAAGGCGGTGCATGTCGCGGGAACCGTCGGAAAAGGCTCGACTTGCGCGATGATTTCGCACATGTTGACCGAGTGCGGGTACACGGTGGGCCTCTACACGAGCCCCCATTTCGTCGATGTGCGGGAGCGGATTTCGATCGGCAATCGACTGATCACCAAGCCTGCGATGGTCGAGATGGCGAAGAAGGTCCAGCAAGCCGCGGCGAAAGCAAAGGTCGAACCGACATTCTTCGAAGCAATGACTGCAATGGCGTTCAAGTACTTCGCGGATGAAGCGGTCGATATTGCGGTGGTTGAAGTGGGGCTCGGAGGTCGTCTGGATTCGACGAATGTCTTGACTCCGCTTGTCACCGTCGTGACCACGATTGACTTTGATCACATGCGCATTCTTGGAGACACGTTGCCAAAGATTGCCCGCGAAAAGGCGGGGATATTCAAGCGAGGGGTTCCAGCGATCATCTTCGATGCACAACCAGAAGTGAACCGAGTCTTCGTCGAGGTGGCAGAAAAGGTGGGCGCGGAACTTCGAATCGTCAACAAGGACATCGAATTCTCGAGTCGATTCTGTACATCGCCAGAACTTGGACCACACACGCGTGTCTGCTACTACACCAAGCAATCTCGAATCGAGCATCTCCCTGTTCCGCTTCCAGGCGAACATCAGGCGACAAACTGCGGACTTGCGCTCGCCGCGATTGAATGTGTTCGTGCAGCAGGGTTCGACTGCCCAGAGCATCTGGTGACGGGCGGACTCGCCAAGACCCGACTGATGGGTCGGATGGATCTCATCAGCGATCGACCGCGAATCCTGATTGATGGAGCGCACAACCCTGCGAGCCTCAACGCGCTTATGCGTTGCGTCGGCGCACATGTGCCCTACGACAGCATGGTGTGTGTCTTCGGTTGCTGCCAGGACAAGGATGTTGGCGAGATGCTCGATCGACTGAATCTCGGCGCGGACAAAGTGATCTTTACGCGGGCGACGGGGAATCCTCGTGCGGCCGATCCATACGAGTTGCAAAGGCTCTTCCAAGAGCGCAGTGGCAAGATGAGCCAGGTCGCGCGAACCGCCGGCGAGGCGATCCTGTTGGCGCTCCGAGCGACGAGTCAGGACGATTTGGTCTGCGTGACAGGAAGCTTTTATGTCGTAGGCGACGCGATGAAGTTTCTTCAGGAGCAGGTGGGCTTCAAGATGCGCACAACTCAGCCGGTTTAATGCGCATCTTCGCGCGCCTGATCCGACGATCCTGCTCTCTATAGACTCGCGTTTCCATGTCAGAGATCGAAACCCCATATCGATACGACGCGCTCTGCGCGGGCGAGATCGAGAGTCGTTGGCAGTCTCGATGGCTGGCGGATCAGGCATTTCGCGCACCCAATCCGGGCGATCCTGGTTTTTCAATCGCGAAGCCGAAGTACTACATCCTCGACATGTTTCCCTATCCATCGGGGGCGGGATTGCATGTGGGGCATCCCGAGGGATACACCGCAACTGACATCGTTTCGCGGTACAAGACTATGCGCGGATTCAATGTCCTTCATCCAATGGGATGGGACGCGTTCGGACTGCCTGCGGAGCAGTACGCAGTGCAGACGGGAGTGCACCCTGCAGTCACGACGCGCGCAGCAATCGACAACTTTCGGCGGCAACTGCAGCGACTTGGTTTCGCGTACGACTGGTCCCGGGAATTCGGGACGATCGATCCTGAGTACTACCGATGGACGCAGTCGATCTGGCTTCGTGCGTATCACGCGTACTACGACTCGGTCCAACAACGCGCTCGTCCGATCGCTCAACTTGAAGAACTGATCGCGAAGGAGAATCGCATGATCTCGATCGATGGCGTCGAGATTCCCTGGGTGTCGTGCACTCCCATGCAGCGACAGGCGCACTTGGATACGCATCGACTTGCTTACCTCGGCTTTCAGACTGTGAATTGGTGCCCGGCACTTGGGACGGTCCTCGCCAACGAAGAGATCATCGATGGGCGGAGCGAGCGGGGCGGACACGCAGTCTTTCGGATGCCACTGCGTCAGTGGATGTTTCGAATCACGGCGTATGCGCAGAGATTGCTCGATGATCTCGCGCTCGTGGAATGGCCCGACTCGACTCGTGCCATGCAGGCTGGATGGATCGGTCGTAGCGAGGGGGCGGAAGTCCGGTTTGCCATCGAGGGGTTTGGGGCGCTCGCCGTCTTCACGACTCGACCGGACACGCTTTTCGGCGCGACATACATGGTCGTTGCTCCAGAACATCCGCTCGTTGAATGGGTGCAGGCACGCGACGCGACACGCCAAGATCTCCGTGACTATGTGACCTGGTCTCGCAATCGATCGGATATTGATCGGCAGGCGGAGAGTCGAGTGAAGACTGGTGTGTCACTGGGCGTGGTTGCGAGAAATCCTGCGACGGGAGAGTCAATCCCAGTCTGGACTGCGGATTATGTATTGATGGCGTACGGAACTGGTGCGATCATGGCTGTCCCCGCTCACGACGAGCGCGACTTCGCATTCGCCAAGACTTTTAATCTTCCCATCAGAGATGTTGTCTCGGCTTCGGACGGTAGCGAGTGGACAGGCGAAGTTGCGACGAGCGAACCCGGTATCGCTTGCAACTCGCGGAACGATCAGGTTGCAATCGACGGGCTCCCGACGAATGAAGCGACCGCGAAAATGATCAAGTGGCTCGGAGCTTCTGGGTTTGGCGCTCATCGCGTTCAGTTTCGTCTGCGTGACTGGCTCTTCAGTCGACAGCGATATTGGGGCGAGCCATTTCCGGTCGTTTTCGACGATCGAGGAATGCACTTTCCCGTCGCGGAGTCGTCGTTGCCAGTTCGACTTCCTGCTCTCGATGACTACGCGCCAGTGCAGAGCGACCATCCGACTCCACCACTCGGAAAGGCAATCGAATGGGTGCAGACAACTGCTGGAGAGGCGGGGGTTGATTCGAATCTGCTCGCTCCGTCGACACCTGTCCGACGGGAAATCAACACGATGCCTGGATGGGCTGGATCGTGCTGGTACTACCTGCGCTACTGCGATCCAAAGAATTCGACACGATTTGTCGGCAAGGAAGCAGAACGATATTGGATGGGCGACCGAGGGGTCGACCTCTATATCGGTGGATCGGAGCACGCGGTCTTGCACTTGCTCTATGCACGCTTCTGGCACAAGATGCTCTTCGACCTCGGTGAAGTGGGAACCCCCGAACCGTTCGCGAAGCTCTTTCATCAGGGGATGATCACGAGCTACGCATTCGAGCGCGTCGATGGTTCGCTCGTACCGACGGATCAAGTGCGCGAAGTGGAAGGCGGATGGATCGAAATCGCGACGGGCGGTTCGGTGAAGCGTGTGATCGCCAAGATGTCGAAGAGTTTAAAAAATGTGGTGACTACGGACGAAGTCGTTGCCGAATTTGGTGCAGACACGATGCGCCTCTACGAGATGTACATGGGACCCCTCGCGGATTCCAAGCCGTGGAATACGCGAGACATCGCGGGTGTCTTTCGCTTCCTTCAACGTGTCTGGCGACTCGCCATCGATGAGCGATCAGGTTCAGTCACGCTCGCACGCGAGGCGAACGCAGATATCGAGCGTCGTTTGCATCGGACAATTCACAAAGTCGCGCAGGACATCGAACGGTTGGCGATGAACACCGCGATTGCCGCGCTCATCGAAATGGTCAATGCGGCGACGAGACCGACGCAGATGAAAGATCCGAGCGATGGAGGGTTGACCGAAGATCAAATGCGTCGATTCCTTTGCGCGCTTTCTCCCTTCGCCCCGCACATCGCAGAGGAGCTTTGGCTGAGAATCGGCGCGCAGGGCAGTGCGAGGGAGGCTTCATGGCCGGCTGTCGATCCAGCAATGCTGACAGACGATTCGATTGAGATGCCAGTGCAGATTCAAGGGAAGATTCGCGCGCGTGTCGCTGTTCCCAGTGGCGCCGATGCGGCGGAGATCGAGAGAATCGTCCTGTCGGATCCAAAGGTTCAGGAGCTGCTTGAAGGACGAGCGCCACGAAAGGCGATCATCGTGCCGAATCGAATGGTAAATCTCTTGGTCTGAGCGAGAGTTCGATCCTCCGATCGACGAGTTGGTTCCTGTATTGTGCGTGCGTACGATTGATACGAGCATCCTGCCGATGTCCGAAGACGATTCCGATACAAGTTCAGATGGCGATTGGAATGTCGAGCCGCAAGAGAGCGGATTCGTTGCGTTTTGGCCACACCAAGAAGCGCTGTCGGGTGCGGAGTTTTCAACTGCGGTTGCTGCGTGGGTTGGATCGAAGACGCCGATCGAACCAATTGAAACAGAAGACGATGCGATCTGGGCCTTTGGAGTACAGATTCCTGGTGTCGAGTCGGGATTGGTGATTTGGTGCGAAGCTGCGCGCGAATTGGCTCCGCGCGACCGAGCCCAAATTGGCGACGAGGCCGCTCGTGCCCCATGGGTGATTCGACTCCAGACGATTCTCTCGGCCGAAGAGCCAGCCGAGGAGTACTTCATGTGCGTCGGATTGCTTGGAGGCGCGCTCCCCGATGTTGTTTCGATTCTCGATGTGATCACAGGGGAGGTCTATCCCCGCCGAAGAATCGACCGCGAGTTTCTTGCCGAAGACTCGGGACCCGTGGAGCGATTCTTGTGGCGACTCGGTCGCTACGAAGCGCTCCCAGAGGGCGATCAGAATCTGGTTCTGCTCGGAACTCACGGACTTGCGCGTTGCGGAATCCCGGAACTCGAAATGGCAGAGGTACCGAATGACTTGGCGGAATCTGCGGCGGTGCTGATTCACACGATGGCTGGTTTGCTCCTCGAGAACGACATACCCCAACCGGGTGAAATGGTGGAGGTCGGCGACGATCTATCAATTGTCCTGAAACCGGCTAGTGAAACTTCCGAATTCATTGGTGCCTTGTCCGCGGGATCTGAGCCATGGAGAGTTCAGGCGCGCTCTCATGGACTCGTCGAGTTTTCCCTCGTTCGAGCCGCAGTTTGCGCGCCATCGCCGGTTGGCCGCTATCGTCCGATTTGGATCTGGCCTCGCGAGGTCGTAGAGCGGATCGCAGCAGGTCGAGCGGTGCTCTACATGACTCAGCACAGTGTGCGTGCGTCAGAGCGTCGGGCAAGATCGACTTGGGGAATGTTTGCAACCGCGTTTGCCAGCTTGATCCGTACCGGAAATCCGACTTGGCAGCAGATCGCGAGATCGGGGTTCACAGTGCAGGCTCCCGTACCAGGGTCGAACGAACCACGCATCGAGCAGTCGTGGTTCGCGGTCGAGCGAATCGATCACGAGTCGATCACGATTACCGTCATCGATCGCCCCATCACCCGAACCGACCTCGATCCAGGGACGCAGTTGTCGATTGCGACTGCGGATGTGACAGACTGGCGAGTGGAGATTGGCGATGAGATCTTCGACCCGGACGATATCGAAGCGCTGCTCGCGGCGGTCGATCGAGTGCGGGGCGTTGACGACGGATCCGCTGCGAAAGATCCACAATCATGAGTGACGCATCCGACGACTCGAGGTTGGTGACGGTTCATCTGGCGTCGAGCGAGTTCGAGGCACAGGCGGTTGCCGCGATCTTGCGCGATCGCGAGATCGAAGTCGCAGTTTTCGGCACCGCGATCCAAGCGTTTGGGTTCGATGGAGTTGGAAGTCGATTGCTCGGCGGTGTTCCGGTGCAGGTTCGTGCCTGCGATCTTGAGCGGGCGAAGTCCGCCCTGCGCGCGAACAAGTTTCTTGCCGATAGCGTCGATTGGGACGCCGTCGATGTTGGCGAAGAGGACGAGGGTGCCAAACGACTCGGTCGGGTGGGTTGCTTGAACACGTTTGGACGAGTCATGGTTCAAACCGGCATGGTCACGGCGTTGGTCATCGTCGGTTTGTCGCTGGCCACCTGGATTGTTCGCTGCTCCTCTTGACCTGTCGATCCTCAGCCACGCACGAGTATCATCGCGACGAATGCCAGCATCGAGATCACGAACAGCGGAGTGGAAGAGAAGCATGCAACAAGTCTTCGAGCGGGGGGGCACGCTCGAAATTTCCGTCGCGCGAGCTGAAACGCCAGAGTCATCGAAGATCGATCCGATCGAAGCGGCCGGATCCGCCGATCTTGTGTGGAGACTGAAAATCGTCTCGCTCGAAGAGGAGTCCATCCTGGTCGAGATGCCCGTGGCACTCGGGAAGACGATGCGGATTGAGGACGGTGTGTCGCTCGTCGGCGCGATCACGATTGGACAGAACCGATGGAAGTTCAAATCGCGCAAAGTCTGTGATGAACGACCGACAGGTTCGCGTGGCCCGTGTATGCGATTGGAATTGCCCGATCATGTGGAGCGGTGCCTTCGTCGTTTCGTGCGCTTCGAAGCGACCGATCTTCAGTTGCCGAGTGTCGGCATGTGGCCGTTGCTTGATCCTCGGACGACCGTTGCTGCGGAGACCGCGAATGACACGGCATTCCTCGCTTTCGTCGCATCGAAGCCGATTCCTGACGCGCCACTTGTGATGCCATCGGTGGGTCCCAAATTTCAAGCCACGCTCGTGAATGTCGGTGGCGGAGGTGTTGGGCTTCGCGTCGAGTCAGAAGACTCGGCGGTGCTGGGGCGACATCGAATCTTCTGGTTGGAGATTCCGCTTGGGCGTGATCATCCCGTGCCGATCGTGGCGACGGGAAAAGTGGTTCACACACATCTCGACAGTTCGCAGCGAACCTACATCGGCGTATCGTTCGACTTCACGTTTCGCCTCGCTCACCAGGAAGTCGTTGTCGAGCAGATCCATCGAGCGATGCGCCAAGTCCAGGGTCAGAAGAATTCATAGAAGGAGCCTCCAAATGTCACTTGTCTCAACCAATCCAATTCTTGCAGATAGCGTGCTCAGCGGAGCACTGAGTCCATCGGGCGCTTTGGGCCATAGCGCCGGTGTTTGCACGGTTTCCGGCATCATCAACAAGACCGCGGGTTGCGTGCTCTTGGCGGCGATTTCAGGCGCAATTGCGGTGCCGGTCACGAAGGCATTCCCAGCAGCGATGTGGGTGGCATTTTTCGTGTCGTTCGCGATTTCGATCGCGGCGATCTTCTTGGTGCGGCGCTCACCTCGTATGGCCGCCTCGATCACCGTTCTCTATTCGGTTGCGCAGGGGTTCATGCTTGGAGCACTCGGAATGTTGCTCCAGGGAATTCTCGACACGAACAAGATTGCCGTACCGGGTGGGATCGCGCTTCAAGCCTTCGTGATCGTCGTTGGACTTATGCTTGCGATGTTGACGCTCTTCCGGACAGGAGTCCTCAAGGGCGGAGCGATGTTCCAGTCCGTCCTCTCAGTCGTGACGCTTGGAATCTTCTTTATGTTTCTCATCTCAATGGTGATGAGCCTCGTCTTCGGAGCGAGCCTGTCATGGATGTCGATGGGAGCGGCGGGGGATACGGGAAGCGGAGCACTGATTGGACTCGGCATCAACGTCGTGGTGTTGATCGTCGCCGCACTCTGGCTGATCGTCGACTTCCGACAGGTTCAAGATGCTGTCACCGCCGGCGCGCCAGCATCAGCAGAGTGGTACTTGACCTTCGGGTTAGTGGTGACGCTCGCGTGGGTCTATCTCGAAGCGCTGAAGCTCGTCTTTCGGATCGCGATGATGTTCGGCAATCGAAAGTAGCTCGGATCGTGCGAAAACTGATCGCTTCCGAGGGGAGGACGACCCAGCTATCACTCGGTCCTTATGCACTCGGTCATCAAGCGTCTCTTGACGAGCCGAAGATGTCATCGCCTTCGACATCGACTTCCGCCGTGTCGCCTTCCGCTCCATCACAGATGTCGGTTCCAATATCGATCCCGGCCTCAAGCTTGAAGACAAGATGCGCGGTGTACGACATCTCGACGGGATGGTCGTGTCCAAATCGCCTCGCGACTGTTCGAAAAATGTCTGTGACTCGGGGCGCAACGCATTCGATGATCCTCCGATCACCGTTGTCTCGAAAGAGCGCGTAGTACCCGTCGCCGAGATAATCCACCGATAGGTCGCCGTCCATGGTCGATCCTCCTTGGCGGTGAATGTACACCGCTTCGATACAAGGCTTCGGGAGAATCGATCGTTCAACTAGAAATTTTCTGTCGTCAATCGTTCGCGTGCCTCGCGAAACATTGACTCCTGGTCATCGAGTCGTCGCTTCACTGCCGCCAGCTGAGCTTCGGCCTCGCGACGCGCGTCGCGACTCGCGCGACCAAATGTCGGATGCTCGAGGAGTTGTTCGAGTTCAAGAGCCATGATGATTGCCATCGACTCGGCGTCGATGTCCGACTCTCCTGCCGTCGCAGCGACCGCATCGAGGCCCTCGAGTTCGGACCTGTATCTCGCTGACAAAATCTGGCGTTCGTGTTCGTCACTGAAGAGCATGAGAGCCTGACGAGTCCTTCGTCGACGCTGGGCGATTTGATCCTCAAGTGTCTCTGCTGCAGCGACTTGGGGGTTGACCACATTGTCCGCGGCGATGGTCTTCGGGGAGTGAAATGGATCCGCAAGCTGCTGCGCATCGTGGGTCATCGATCGGCTGTACCAGTGGCTCAATGCATACGCATCTCGCAATCGACGGAGTGCCGTCGATGGAGGTGAGACTCCTCCGTGCACGGCAGAATTCCCATCGCGCCGAATCGCGTGCATCTGGTCCGCCTCGGAGCGTGGCAGGACGCCAGTGCGCTCGAGTTCGCCGAGGGTGACGCCTAGCTCAGGAGGCAGCGCATTCCCAAGCGTGATTCGAGCGAGAGTCGACGCCATCATCTCGACCATGAGACGCAACTTGAAGAGGCACGCTTCGGGGTCGGAGTGAACATAGCACTCCGCCTGCTTGCCAAGCTTCGAAAGCCGGGGATCTAACCCCTCAAGGAATCTGAAGTTTGAATTCAACTCTTCCATGGGTCATGTTGGGTCGACGGCGGGATGCAACATATCGGTGAGGATTCGGGCTCCGAGGCAGCACTCCTCGACCTGCTGTGATGAGAGTCGCATCGCGCTGGCAAGCGCAGATGCCCATCGCACTTCCGCAGGATCCATCCTGCGGTCGAGGAGCGCGATCATGAGCGCGCCAGTCAAGAATTTTTCCCGCAAGTCGATCGGCAGAGCTGCAACCCCGGACAGGCAGTCGATCAGAGTCAGCCGACTGATTCGTTTGGAGGACTTGCCTTCGATGCACGCATCTTCAGAAAATCCCAGAATCGCTTGAGCGAAGAGTCCCGCGGCGGACGGTCGGTGTTCCCGCGCACCCTCACCTGACGCTGCATCCATCGCGCCTGCGGCGAGAAACCAGAGGGTCGCTCGTTCAATATCCTGCTCCACGTCAACAGTTTACGCTTATGGACGCGGTTTTCGCCCCGACAATTCCGCCAAGATTTGACTCCGGTGTTGGTCGAGGTCCGGCGCAGCCCGGCGGGAAGTGCGCGGCGTCACCGAACTCATCTTGATCGGGTTTCCCGGGACACGCGTGGTTCCGAGCGAAGAATCCTCGATGGGGACGATCATGTTGCGAGCGGCTACCTGTGGCATCGCAATCATCTCTGCGACGGATTGGACCGCGGCGGAAGGAACCCCAGCCGCACTGAGAAGCGCGAGCCACTCTTCGGCGTTGCGTGTTCCCAAGATCCGATTCAGATCCGTCTCAAGGTCATCCGCTCGCGCAGAACGAGCAGCGTTTGTGGCATACTCGGGACGGTTCGCGAGATCCGGGCTCCCAAGTGCAGTGCAAAGAGCGGCAAAGAGGTTGTTGTTTCCCGCGCCGATCACAATCCAGCGGTCCGCGCACTTGAAAGCCTGGAACGGAACGATCGATGGGTGACGCGTTCCATGCGCAGTCGGGACGACACCAGTGCCAGTGCATGTAGTGACAGCCGATTCCAAGAACGCGATCTGGGAGTCGAGCATCGCAACATCGATCAGGCAACCTTCGTTTGTTCGAGTGCGTTTGTGGATCGCGCCGACGATGCCAAGCGCCAAGTAGAGACCTGCGACGAGATCTCCAATGGAGATGCCGACCCTCATCGGCTGTCCACCCTCGAATCCATTCAAACTCATCACACCGCTGAGCGCCTGCGCGACGATGTCATAGGCGGGTTTGGGCGAAAGCGGACCAGTCATCCCGAATCCCGAGAGTGCCCCATAGATCAGCCGTGGCCAGCGTTCGTGCACAACGGGCCACCCATATCCGAATCTTTCCATGACGCCGGGGGAGAAATTCTCGACGAGGACATCGGCATCGTCGAGAAGCGCTTCGAAGATTGCGCGATCAGCCTCGCATTTGAGATCCAGTGCGATCGACTCCTTGTCGCAGTTGACGCTCGTGAAGTAAAGGCTCTTATCACCGAGATGCGGGCCGAATGCGCGCGAATCGTCGCCGGTTCCGGGTCGCTCCACCTTGATCACTCGCGCGCCAAGGGACGCGAGGACAGAAGTGGTGAAGGGGGCAGAAAGCACTCTCCCAAGATCGATGACCTTGATTCCGGCCAGAGCAGGCGATTGATCGGTCGATCGCGACGGGGAAGGCACTCTCAAAGGCTACACGCGATGAATCTTGCTCTTGGTTTGAGTGTTGCTTTGGAGATACGATTGCGAGCGTTCGTTGAGTCGTACAAATTAAAGGCCTGTGGCGGAATTGGCAGACGCAGCGGACTTAAAATCCGCAGAGCTCACCCTCATCCGGGTTCAAGTCCCGGCAGGCCTACTTTGGGGCGAAAGTCTCCAGCATTCGCGCAGCGAGGATCGAGCGGTGGTAGGCTTCAAACAATGGTTTCGTTCCTCGAACGACTTCCCCGCCGGGGGAAAAAGGCAGTCGCGCTCGGCGTGGATGTCACGATTCTCGCATCTGCGATGTGGGCGTCGATCGCGCTGCGACTCGGCGGGTGGTGGCCAGATCTTGGTGATCGATCAATCGTCGTGCTCTGTTTGGTCGCAGGCGCAATCGGGATTCCCTGTTGTTTCGGATTCGGCTTGTACCGAGAAATCACGAGGTATGTCGGGCTTCAGTTCGCGGTCCGTGTCGGATACGCGGTGACTGCCATGGCGCTCCTTCTCGGGTGCATCGCTCTTATGGACAACCGCGCCCAGGGTCTGCCGCGATCCTCGATTCTCATTTTCTGGATGGCAGCCATGCTCGGGATCGGGACATCGCGCGCACTCGCGCGATATCTCATTGGGCGAATGTCTCGGCGAGCGAGTTCCCGAACGCTGATCTACGGCGCGGGCGATGTCGGCGCGGGATTGGTTGCGATGCTCTCGCAGGATCAGCGATCGAACATCGTCGGCTTCATCGATGACGACGATGCTCGGGTGGGAAGCGAAATTCGCAGTCTGCGGGTCCACTCGGCATCGGACATTCGGGATGTCGTTCGCACACTTCGGGTCGACACGGTTCTGCTCGCATTGCCGGAGTCGTCGCGTCGTCGGCGACGCGAAATCTTTCAAGAGCTGACCGCGATTGGATTGCGAGTGATGCTGGTTCCAACACTGAAGGAGATCGCCGAGGGCACGGCGCGAATTGACTCGGTTCGGCAGTTGCAGATCGCCGATCTTCTGGGGCGTCCAGCCGTGGAGCCCATTGGCGAACTGCTTTGTAGAAATATAAGCGGGGCAAACGTACTCGTCACAGGAGCGGGTGGATCGATCGGTTCGGAGATCGCTCGGCAGGCACTTCGACTCGGACCTCGGCGGTTGGTCGTGCTCGACAACTCCGAGTTCAATTTGTACGCCATTGAGAATGAATTGCGCGGGATAGCGGGTTCGTCGAGTGGTGTTCACATCACGGCGGTCCTCGGATCGGTCCTTGATCGCGTTCGACTTGAGCGCGTCATGACGGATCATCTCATTGGGACAGTCTTTCACGCAGCGGCGTACAAGCACGTTCCGATCGTCGAGGCGAACGAGATCGAGGGTGTGAGCGTGAATGCCATCGGAACTCTGCGAGCAGCGCAAGCGGCGACGAGAGCGGGAGTGGAGTCATTTGTGCTCATCTCGACGGACAAGGCGGTTCGCCCGAGCAGTGTCATGGGCGCGAGCAAGCGACTCGCGGAGATTTGCTTGCAGGCGCTCGCGGATACCCAGCGTCCTCAGCGAGCTACGGTGCCAAATCGCCGGGATTTCGAGCGGTCAACGCGGTTCACGATCGTTCGATTCGGAAACGTGCTTGGATCGAGTGGTTCGGTTGTTCCTCTCTTTACCGAACAGATCCGGTCGGGAGGTCCAGTGACGGTCACGGATCCTCAGATGGAGCGGTACTTCATGACGATCCCAGAGGCATCGTCGCTCGTGATACAGGCGGGAGCGATGGGTCGCGGTGGCGAAGTTTTCGTTCTGGACATGGGAGAGCCCATCCGCATCATCGATCTCGCACGAAACATGATTCGACTCGCCGGTTACAGCGAGAAGTCCGCGACACAACCCCTAGGCGACATCGCGATTCAAGTGACTGGCTTAAGACCTGGAGAAAAACTTGCCGAGGAACTCCTTATCGGTGATCGTTGCGGTCCCACCGAACATGTGGCGATCCTGCAAGCTCACGAACCGTTCATTCCATGGGAGGAACTCGAACCACAACTTGATTGCCTCGAGGCAGCGCTCGATCAACACGATGTCGCAACCGTTCGTGCCCTCTTACGGCGTCTTGTCTCTGGATACGAGAACGAAGAGAAGGCGAATGCTTTGGTGCGAGAGCCGAGCGATCAGCCTCGACCGACCGAATGAATTCTGGACTTTTGTTCAGGTTGGGCTAGTATTCGAACATGAATTCCCGCTCGAATCACTCGAGTCACCCGGATCACCCCCATCGTGGGTTTACGCTCGTCGAGATCCTCGTGGTCATCGGGATTATCGCGCTCCTGGCAGGACTCCTTATCCCAGCGGTCGCAATGGCGCGGAGATCAAGCCGAGCGGCGGCAAGCCAATCCAATCTGAAGCAGTGGGGCGCGGCGACGATCAATTATTCGACGGTCAACAAGGATCGATTGCCCTGGGAGGGCAATGAAGGCCTCGGCAGGTCCGCGAGTGCCGAGATGGAAGCCAATCTTCTCGAGCGTGCGTTTTGGGCGAACTCGCTTCCAGACTTCGCCGACGAGCAGCCATACGACAAGCTCGTTGCGACCGGATGGTCCGGTGACGACGGAATTCCTCTGCCAGGATCTCGATCGATCTGGATCGATCCTGCCGCAGATCCCGAATCAAATGCGCCGTGGCAGTATTCGACGGATATGGCCTTCTATTTCAACTATGTTCCGAATTGTCGACTCAACGATTCCATCGCGACAGCGACTCCCGCGAATCCGATTCCAGATCGAAGCAAGGTGATGACGATGCACCAGATTTCGAAGGCGGCTGAAACGGTCTTGATGCTCGAGTCGAGGTCGCGCAGGTCCGAGTTGAGTGCGGTTGATCCGCACCGCGGCGCTGCACTTGATCTCTGCAATGCAGATTGGCATGCGTTCCCGAATCGGCACTTTGAGGGAGGCCATTTGGTCTTCGTCGATGGGCATGTGGCACATGCTCTCAACGATGTCGCGACCCGATCGGTGCAAGGAAGTCGGGATCCAGCGCAAGCCGCCGGGGACTGGAACACTCCCAAGGTCATCTGGAATCCCGCTGGTGTTGCGGGAAACGTGGCACCGTAGCGACCAGAGCTTCACGCAGAGGATGCCCCGTCTTTTACCTATGCCCCAACATGATTCGATCACGCATGTGATAATCAGCGATATGTCATGGCATCTCATCGGAAGTTCGACCGACGGCAAGTTGGACATCGTCCTCGTCCCGCCGACCGTCGTCACCATCGGTCGAGTTTCGGAGTGTTCGGTTCACCTGACGCAGAAGCAAGTGTCAAGGCTTCATGCGGAAATTCACTGGGCGCCAGGTATCGGGCGCGAGCAGGGACACTGGCGCATTCGCGACCTTGGATCTTCCAAAGGAACGCATTTGAACGGCGTCAAACTGACGCCACATCGCGAGGTGAGAATTTGCCACGCCGATGTTCTGGAGATTGCTCCGTGGAAGTTCAAAGTCGAGGGACCCGCATCGGACAAAACAGTCTCCGAGTTCTCGCCAACGGTCATCGAGGAGCCTGATGCGGAAGGCGAGTATGTCGCAGTTTCCGCCGTCCAGTCGCCTGCCGATCTGGCTCAAGGAATGCTGGTGCGTCTTCTTGAAGCGAGCGAAGAATTCTCGAAAGCAGAAGACGAATCTGCGGTCGGACATGCCTCGGTGGAGTCGCTTTCTTCGGCGACCGGATTCGCAAATGTTGCCTTCCTTCGAGAGGGCGCCGATCCTCAATCGTTTCGAGTGATCGCACACAAGGGTGCAATCATTGGTGCGCGTGGCGAATTGCAAGTCAGTCGAAGTCTGATCAAACGCTCGCGCAACGGGATTTACGTTCATCGCAGCGGTCCGTCGGCGGGAGCGACGCTCGACGCGAGTTTGGCGTTGTTGGCGATTCGGCAGGCGATTTGCGTCCCCGTCGAAGCAGGAAAGATGTTCTTTGGTTGGATCTATCTGGACAATCGCACTGGAAGCGGATCGGAGTCACACGAGCCTGAAGCTGTTCGATTTGCCGCCGCCGTGGCGCGATTGGCGGGACTCTCGCTCTCCAACATCGAACGCGGGCTCATGCAGAAGAGGTTTGACCTGGAGAAACAAGAACTCTTCGGGGGCACGATGCTCGCACTGATCGCGACGATCGATAGCAAGGATCCATACACACGCGGTCACTCGCTTCGAGTGAGCGAATACGCGATGATGTTGGCTCGCGCGGCAGAGTTACCTGAAGAGCACATCGAACAGGCGAGGGTATGCGGCCTCGTGCATGACATCGGAAAGATGTATGTTCCCGACGCGATCTTGCGAAAGCCGACTCAACTTGACGAAGCGGAGTTCGCGCTGATCCGCGAGCATCCAGAAAACGGACGGAGGATTCTCGAGCAAACTCCCCAGATGCGCGACCTTCTTCCAGGTGTGGTCGAGCATCATGAGCGATGGGATGGCAGCGGCTACCCGTACAAGCTGAAAGGGGAAAAGATTTCGCGCCTCGGGCGAGTGCTCTGTATCGCCGATTGTTTCGATGCGATGACGAGCGCACGCTTCTATCGTCCGGCCAGGTCGATCGAGAGTGTTCGTATCGAAATCGAAAAGTGTCTCGGAACGCATTTCGACCCAGATCTCGGGCGAATCTTTCTCTCCATCCGCGAGGCGGACCTCGCTGCGGCGATGGTCATTGGCGCGCCGGCGACCGGCGACCTCAAAGTCTCGTGACGAGTCGACAACTACTTTCGTCCGAAGTCCGCCGGGTTTTCGCCACGTTCCGATGTATCCCAGCGCGACATCATCCCAAACCACTTGGGCCGATCCGCAGTGTTGAGCCACTCCCGTGCGTCTCGCACCTCGGTCGCAAACCCTGCGTCGCAGTCAGATTCGACATCGATCGTCGTCTTGATCTTGCCGGTGCGAAACCAACTCAGCGCAGTCTTCGAATCACTGAGAAGGGTGGCGCAAGTCAATTCACCTCGCTCAATGCGCCGGCATGCGTCGATGATCGCCAGAAACTCACCGAGATTGTTGTGCCCACGCGCATAGACGGGGCTGTGAAAAATCTCGCGCCATGCCGCCTCGTCGGTGTAGACGACTCCCCGCCACTCCGTCGGGCCGATGAGCGATCCACCGAATTTTGAACAATCGACGACGAGTTCGCCGGCGCGCCCTCGCACTCGAGAAGCTCGAGTGGTCGAAGGCCGACCCGTCGAGGCACGAATTGCCGGGGTTGGTGGCGAAACGCAGGTTGCTCGCGGTGTTTCGACCGGGCGCGGTGGATTTGGACTGACCGCACTTCCATCGTGTGCGCCAATTGCCGCGGCGATCGCCACCGCCGCCGATCCCTGTGGAACGATGCTGACGCGACCCTTCTTTCCCAAGTGGATCTGAATCTTTCCTGCGAGATTTGTTCCTTCGACCAGTGCGTCGAGTCGTCCCCATGTTCCTTCGTCGATGACTCGCACTTCGCCGAGAAGGAATCCAGCATGTGCCAGCAGCCTTTCAAGTCGTCCGAGTTCCGCGCGCAGTTGCTGCTCGACGTGACCACTCACCTAGTCGGTTCCTTCGGCGCGGGTCCGAGCAGTATCGATAGCCAACGCAAGTCGTTGGTGTGATCGAGCAGAATCTTTGCCAGCATCGTCAGGGGAACCGCAAGAAGCATTCCGACCGGTCCAAGCATGTATCCCCAAAAGACGAGCGAAAGAAAGACGACCGTCGTTGAGAGGCCGAGTCGATGTCCCATTAACTTGGGTTCGACGACGCTTCCAATGGCGACATTGATCGCGGTATAGATAGCGGTGGCCAGCAACGCGCTCCCCGGTCCGAGCAGAACTAAGGCGAGAAGAATTGCCGGAATTCCAGCGAGAATCGCACCGAAAACTGGCACGAAGTTCAGGAGGAACGCGAGCAGTCCGAGCGCGAGCGGAAAGGGAACTCCGATCCACCAGAGCGAGAGCGCAACGAGGATCGCGGTCAGAAGACTTGTCTGCGTCTTCACGTGAAGATAGATGGTCATGTCATCGAGGATCCGACGCCATGGTCCCATCGCAGTCTCATCGATCGAGAATGCGACGCGAAGTTTTGCCGGCATGCTCGCCGCCTCTGCCAAGATGAAACATGTCGTGAGAAACACGAAAACACCGTCGCGCAGGATGCCCACGAGCGCGCCGAGCGTCGATCCGAGCACTCCCATAAGTGCCGCAGGATTCAGAATGTTGGTGAGCGGAGTGTCTCCAACATTGATCCCACGAAGCTTGAACCAACCGTCCAGCGAGTGGAATTGATCCTGCAATCTTGCCGTGTATTCCGGAAGATTTTGAGAGAATGTCGACACGGCGCCAGCGGCGATCACTCCCGCGAGGAGCAGTCCTCCGAGAACGAACGCGAGTACGAGCGTTGCCCCAAGCCAGAGTGGCGATCCCTTGCGTTGAAGCCAGACGATTGGAGGCAACGCGACAGTCGAGATGAAGAGTGCTGCCAGTACGGGAATGATGATCGTCGACGCGGATCGAACTCCCGCGCACGTGACGACGAACGCTGCGACGACGAAGAGAATGTTGGCGCCGCGCCCCGTTCGGCTCCTCTCAGCGTCGGTCAATTGAGCTCCTGGATGCGCAGGTTTCTGAACGAGACCTTATCGCCATGTCCGAGGAATCCGATGTGGCCGCTTTGTCGACGCAATCCCGGATGGTCCTTGCCGTCGATGGTTCCATCGGTGGCGGACTTTTCGACATCCGCGTCGACGATCGTTTGACCATTGAGGATGACCCGAATGTGTGATCCGCGCGCGATGATTTCCTGATAGTTCCATTCGCCGATGGGCTTCAAGTGTTCGCGCCGCGCCGGAACGACTCCGTAGATCGAGCCATGAAACTGCCATGGCTTGAGGTCGGCATATTTCGGGTGCGAGTTGTCCAACACCTGGATCTCCATCCCGACATATGCAGCATCACCCTCGACCGGCATACGTATTCCAATTCCGTTGTTCGCACCCGATGTCAACTGAAACTCGAACTTCAAATCGAAATCGGCATACTTCTTTGCGGTGAGCAGGTTCGAGCCCTGTGCAAGACAAGTGATTGCGCCAGATTCCACGGCGTATCCCTTTGTATCGCCAGTCCAGCCTTCCAGAGTCTTCCCATCGAAGATCGACACGAATCCTGCCTCGATCGGGGCGGGTGCTTGGACTGATTGCGGAGGCGTCGTCGGCGCTGGCTCGGGCTTTGGGGCCGGAGTTGCTTGTCCGAACGCGAGACTCGCGACGATGGAGAGCTCGATGAACTGCGACATGGCGAGAGGATACGCCCGTGGCATCAATGAAGGGATTCGGGCGATCGGTGCGTATCCTTCCACCCTATGCGTTTCAGCCGCTCGATCGTCCTTTCGTTCGCAATTGCAAGCTCGTTGTTCGCTGTGCAGTCGCCGTCCCAATCGCCCGCTCCTGCGACCGATCAAGCACCTCCAGATACTCGATCGGCGCAACCGAAGATTCCACTCGTTCAGTTGAAGCGGCAATGGCCGGAACTGAAGTTGCGCCGACCAGTTCAGATTGTCGCTCGACCAGATCGCGCAGATCGGCTCTATGTCGTTGAGCAGGCGGGACGAGTCATCGAGATTGACATGACGGATCAGCAAGATGTAGGGCGCATCGTCCTCGACATCAAGGAGCCGGTGCAAGACAAGTTCAACGAGCAGGGGTTGCTCTCCGTCGTCTTTCACCCGAAGTTTGAAGAGAACCACTTCGTCTACGCCTGGTATACGGCAGCGAAATCTGGCGAGAGTCCCGACCGCGAAGTGCTCGCGCGATTCACCGCCAACGCCGAATGTCTCATCGATCCTGCATCCCAACTCGTGCTCTTGGAAATTCCGGACCCAGCATGGAATCACAACGGTGGAACCCTGCTCTTCGGTGCGGACGGGTATCTGTACATCTCGACAGGTGATGGAGGCGCAGGAAATGATCCGTGGGGCAACGGGCAAAACCTCGAATCCCTCCTCGCTGCGATGCTCCGTATTGATGTCGATCACCCGTCGAATGGGAAGCACTATGGCATTCCCGCTGACAATCCGTTCATTGGCAGAACGGATGCCGCGCCGGAAGTGTTCGCTCGGGGACTTCGCAATGTGTGGCGGATGTCGTTCGATCGAAAGACCGGCGAGCTCTATGCGGGGGATGTCGGCCAGAATGCGTGGGAGGAGATCGACATCGTGACCAAGGGGGGCAACTTTGGTTGGCGTTGCCGCGAGGGCTTTCACGGGACCGAAGGAGTTCCGGACAGCAGCGAAGCGTCCGCAAAATTCATCGAACCGCTCGTCGCGTATCCACGCCGTGAGGGAGTCTCTGTCACTGGCGGGTATGTCTATCGCGGGGCTGAGTACCCCGAAATGAACGGTATCTATTTCTATGCGGACTATCAGATGGGAACGATGTGGGGGTTGCGGGCCGAAGGCGGGAAGCTCGTGACTCCTCCAGTCGTGGTCGGGGGAGTCCGAGGATTCCACCCCGCGAGCTTTGGCGAAGCCCCGGATGGCTCGATTTTCGTCTGCGGAACAAACAAAGGAGCAGATGGTCCTGGAGCGATCTTCAAGCTTGTGCCATCGAAGTGACTCGAATCTTGTTTGATTCGATGTCCCGAAGGGGCGCAAGCTCGACAAAGCGCAGTAGATTGTTGGATTCCGGGACTGTTTCCCCGTTAGGCTGTTCTTGTTTCCAGGCTGTTTTTGTTTCCAGCTAGCCTCTTTCCCCGCGTCCCCGCACTTCCGTTCGAAACTAGTTACAGAAAGACTCACTGAAATGATCCGATCCCCACTGCATTCGACTCTCCGATTTTCTGGTTTGGTCTTGGGTATCTCCTTGGGAGTTGTCTCCGGAGGATCGATGCTTGGAACGAGCCCATTCCCGGTTCAGGGAACGCCGCAAGCCCAACCGCAAGGCCAGCCTGGTGGCGCAGCGACTGGCGCGAATCAGGGAGTACAACGACAAGATGGAGCGCAGGTTCGACCGGAAGGTCGTCAGCAAGACGGCCAATCTGGTCAAAACGGACAGGGCGGTCGAGGTGGACAGGGTGGACGGGGTGGGCAGGGCGCCACCATGTTCGGCGGCGGCGGTGGTGGTGGCGGTGGTGGCCGAGGAGGCATGGGTGCCTTCGGTCAACTCATGACTCGCTACAAAGCAGATTTCCTTCGACGTGATGTGCCACTCTTTAAGGAGCAATTGAGTTTCGACGACGGCCAAATGGCCATCGTTGAGACGCTGATCAACGACTACGACTTGGCATTCAATCCCGCAGCTGAAGCATCACAGCAGAAAGTCCAGGAAGCTGGAATGAGGATGTTCCAGAGCTTTATGGGTGGCGATATGCGCGAGAAGATGCGTTCGATGCGCGAGTCGATGCAACAAGACATCGAGCAAATGGAAATTGAGAATGGCGGTCCACTTTCCGACGAAGCGCGTCAGAAGTTCTTCTCGACACGCATGTCGAAGATGGGCGATGAGATGGCGGCGGAGCGCAAGGCAAGCGGAGCCGACCTAGAGACAAAGGCTGTTATGGAAGAAATCTTCGCCGAAACGAATCGCTGGACGGCAGAGAAGGCGTCCCTGAAGAAGATCGTCGCTGACGGAATCGAAGCAACGCTTGGCGACAATCAAGAGGCAAATTGGGCGAAGTTTCAGCGGTTTCTCCGTCGAGAAAAGTCGATGGACAATGCAGTGCTCTCCGGTGAAGCGACGAATCTTTTCGTCGTCATGGATGAAGCAGGTGTTTCACAACCGTCGATCGATGGCACTGTGAAGACGCTCGACGACTACGAAGTTCAACTCGATGGTGCGCTCGTTGCACGGGACACTTTTATCGAACAGAGCGATCCGAAGCTCATGCGATCCGTGCTCGATGGCGACATCGCTGCCGCGAAGTCGATTGCGGAGCGACAGATCGCGTTGCGCAAGGCCATTCGCGAAGTCAACGACCAGTTCCGAACAATGATCGTTGGAGCGATGCCTCCAGAAGACGGTGCAAAGTTCAGCCAGGCAGCATTGGCGTCTGCGTTTCGAAGAATCTATCGCCCAACCCGCGCAACCGAATTGTTCACGAAGGCACTCGAGTTGCCTGATCTGACTGCCGAAGCGCGCACTGCGATCACAGCGATGCAGGTCACGTACCTCGCGGAGCTTTCGGGGATGAACGCACGAATCGTCACCGTGACGCGCAAGGAAGAACCAATTCAGAGACTCGAAGAGTCTGAGAGACTGATCGGCGTCATGGCGGGCACGACGTCTCCGATGTCCATGATGGGGCGACAATTCGGATCAAACAACGCAGCGGATCCCATCGGAGAGTTGATGGACGAGCGTGGCGAGTTGGGTACTCGGTACATGGAGCAAGTCAACGGAGTGCTGAGTCCAGAGCAGAAGGCGCTCATGCCACAGGGACGAGATGGTGGTCGAAACCAAGGTGCGTTCGGAACGGGAAAGATTTCCGAGCTTCCCCAGCAGTTTCAGGATGTCGCCAAGGCCGCCGATAAGAACAAAGATGGAACCATCGACGATGCGGAGCGCACTGAGATGTTCCGAGGGATGCGCGGTGGTCAAGGCGGTCAAGGCGGTCAAGGTGGTCAAGGCGGTCAAGGCGGTCAAGGCGGTCAAGGCGGCCGTGGTGGTCAGGCCGGTCAGGCCGGATCAGTGAACTAAGGTCGAGCCTCTCGACCGATTCTCAAACTTCAGCGGCGCGCACGTGCCACTGTCAGCTCAACCCGTCCCGGCTTGACGACGGAGTTAGCTGGAACGCTCTCTTGTACGAGGACTCCAGCGGCGATGACCGATCCCTTGCCGATGATCGTGTCGCCACCGAGAATCGTCGCGTTTGCATAGACCGTGACATTGTCCTTCAGCGTTGGATGTCGCCTCACTCCTCTTCGAATCGATCCATCTGCGTTTCGGTCGAAGCGTCTCGCCCCGAGCGTGACTCCCTGGTACAGCGTGCAGTTACGTCCGATGACAGAGGTCTCGCCGATCACGACGCTCGTCCCGTGGTCGATGAAAAACCCCGAACCGATCGTGGCTCCTGGGTGAATATCGATCCCAGTCGAGTCGTGAGCAGATTCCGCGAGCATGCGAGGGATCAGTGGCGTGCCGAGACGATCCAATTCGTGTGCGATGCGGTGAATGCAGAGCGCGCGCAACCCCGGATAACAGAGGACGATTTCAGCTCGGGTCTTCGCTGCGGGATCTCGTTCGAATGCGCCTTCAAGGTCGGTCATCAGCATTCGCTGCACTTTGGGGAGCCCGCGAAACAATGCGACGAGCGCACGATTCCCCCGAGTGCGCGCCTGGATCGCACTCGACCCACTCGCGACAAATGCGCAGACGACCTCGGGGCGAAGGAGTCCATCGACATCTTCGAGAATGGACTCTGCTGACTCTCCGAGGGGTCCTCGAATCGAAAAAATGACCTTGTGCAACCTGTGTGCGACCCAGGCGATGGCGTCGAAATCAGGAAGCGTGCGTCGCGTTCTTGTCTCGCGTGGAGCACCGGTCGTCAACGCCTTCGCGACGGTGCGCAGATGCTTGTCGATCGTCGGTGAAACATTCTTTGGCTCGCGCATGCGCGACGATGTTAGTGTCGAGCGTTTCGTCGTGCGACAATCGTCGGCGCAACGAGATCCGTCACTCGTCGCTTGGCGGTGTTGGCGACTCGCGATCACGCAACGTGATTCCGTGCGCCCGCGCAGTGTCATAGATCGTGGCGAACAAACCAACGAGTGGGAATCTCCCGCCCAGTGGACTCGCTCCTAACCGTCGTAACAGTGCATGCGGGGTGTGGGTTGGCACCGGACGAGACTCAAGGTCATGGAGCCGTCGACCGGGTCGCCAGAAATCGTGGAGCAAATTCTCGATCGGAGTGACCAGCGCGTGATCGCCCGCCGCGGCAGGGACTGGGTGAGCTTGATTCTCTCCGCGAGTCGAAAGCGTCCTCTTCTCGTGGATTCTCTCCAAGACCCGCGCCACTGGCATTCCGCGGAGTTGAAAGAGCAGGAGGGGTTCCTCTTCGAGTCTTTCGGCCAAGATATGCATCATCGAAACGGTGTGCTTACACGGTTGCGCTCCGCCACACGTGCACGTGACGACTGGGTCGCAATTCGCCTTCGATCCTGGTTTCATTGGGACGAGTGGTGTGCGGATTCCAAGTGCAGGGATCAGATCTCCGACGGCTGTCGGCATTTCCCCGACGAGAAATCGCGCGGCGAAAATTGCTTCTGCACAGAGTGCTGCGATGACCTTGTCCCACTCTTCAGGTGTCCAGATCGAGAATGAGAGCTCGAGTTGATAGGGACGAGATGAGCGTCCTTGCACGGTTGATGTCACCTTGCCGGGAGTGGCGATGACCGTGACCGTTTGCCCAGAAATCGCATACGAGTGTCCCTCTTCGACCGCGTCTGTTTCAGCGGCGATCAGTGTCGCATGGAAGAGTGGCTCTGCAGTCCAAAGAAAATTCTCGATCCCGCCCTTGCGCTTGAATTTGAATCCACCGATGACACGTCGAGGATTCTCGGGTTGTCGCGGTCTATTTTGTTCCTGCCACTGGGTCATTCGCCACCCTCCAAACCTGTTCGGCGAAGACTCAGCATGTCTCGAAGTTGGCCAGTCGACAATTCGGTTAGCCACGCGTCGCCAGCCCCGATGATGTTTGTTGCCAGTTCGGTTTTCTGTTCGATCATCTGGTCGATCCGCTCCTCAAGACTTCCAGTGCAGATGAACTTGTGAACATTGACCGTTCGAGTTTGTCCGATTCGAAATGCACGATCGGTCGCCTGATTTTCGACTGCGGGATTCCACCAGCGATCGAAATGGAAGACATGGTTCGCGGCGGTCAAATTGAGTCCGACGCCACCTGCCTTCAGGCTGAGTACAAAGATTGGAGTCGTTCCGTCGCCCTTTTGAAACCGTTCGACCAAATCATCGCGCTTGGCCTGAGGGGTTCCGCCGTGGAGGAACAGGGGTTCGACATCGAGGATTTGTCGGATCATCGCGACAAGCAAATGCCCCATCTGCCGATACTGCGTGAATATCAGCGCGCAATCTCCGGCTGCGAGGAGTTCTTCCAGCATCTCCATCAGTCGCTGGGTCTTGCCGCTCCTACCCGGGATCAACGCAGTCGAGGGCAGGATCAGTGGGTGGCTGGAGTTTGATTCGACTTCGGGTTCGTCCACATCACGAGTTTTCTCTTCAAGCAAGCGCTTCTTGCCAGAGTGACTCTTTGATCCGGAATCGGACAATCCTTCGCCCAAGTAGTGAGCGGGATGGTTGCATATCTGCTTCAGTTTCACGAGCGCGCTGAGCACGAGCCCGCGACGGCGAATCCCTTCGGACTGATCGACTTTTTTCAGCATATCTGCGACGACCTCGTCGTAGAGTCTGACTTGTTCGTCCGTCAGCGCGATGTTCTGCCGACTCTCGACCAGCGGGGGAAGGTCGGCAATGACGGTGAGGTCCGTCTTGAGTCGGCGAAGAATGAATGGACGAACGAGCGATCGCAGTCGCTCCGAGGTTTGAGGATCTCGATTGCGTTCAATTGGTGCCGCGAACCGCCTGCGGAAATCCTGATTTGTCCCGAGGTATCCAGGGCAGCAGAATTCCAGGATCGACCAGAGTTCAGCGAGCCGGTTTTCGACGGGCGTACCGGTGAGTGCAATACGCGACTGCGTTTCAATCGATCGAATTGCGACAGTTTGCTTCGTCGGTGGATTCTTGATGTACTGCGCTTCATCGAGAACGACGCGCCGCCATGGAACTGCCTGGAGGGTTTCCTTGTCGCGGACAACGATCGCGTACGTGGTGAGAACGACATCGTGTTCTTCGGCGATCTGCGTGAATCGTTCACCCGCTGGTCGCTCGAGTCCGTGCTGAATGTGCACCTTTAACTCCGGTGCGAATCGAGCGAGCTCTCGTTTCCAATTGCCCATGACCGACATCGGTGTGACTAGGAGCGATGGTCCGATTCGCGCGGTTCCGATCTTGGATCGTTCATGCTGCAAGAGTGCGATCAACTGGATGGTTTTTCCGAGACCCATGTCGTCAGCAAGACATGCTCCAAGTCCGAGCCGATCGAGGAAGACGAGCCAACTGAGTCCCGAAAGCTGGTACGGACGAAGCGTTCCGCGAAAGAGCTCAGGCGCTTCGGTCATCTGGAAACTCTCGCTCGCTCCAGTTCCCGAAAGCAATTGTTTGACCCAGCCCGTTGCGCGCACACCACTGACGGGAAGCGCTTCGGGAGGCCCATCGATCCCGTTGGCCATTCGGAGTGCTTCGACGAGCGTCATCGTTCCGCCCGGATGACTCTTGAGAAACTTGAGCGCCGAGTCGATGTCTTCGGGGCGCAGATCGACCCATTGACCGCCGACACAGACGAGCGGTGCGCCGCGTTGGGCGAGTTTCTCGAGCATTTCAATCGAGACATTTTGCGAACCGAGCGCGACTTGCCACCGATATCCGACGAGCGATTGGAGTCCAATGCCAAAAGATCCATTCGACCCGGATGCCTCACCCATTCTCGGTGGCTCATCTGGCGAATCGATCAGCAGATTCGCGTTGATACGACTCGCCGATTCACCCCACCACTCTGGCACCTCGACGAAGAATCCCGCCTCGAGCAGAATGGGGCGCAAGTCCCTCATAAACTGGTAGACGTGTCGAGTATCGAGATCGATCCCTGAAGGCGTTTCGTCTTCAAGCGCATCGTCGAGTTCCGGCCAGATTCGGCTTGCCCGTGCGAGTTCCTTGAGGAGCATCTCGGAGAGTTCTTCGTTTCGAGCGGAACTCGCGGACGCACGCTTTCCAGTTGGGCGGTGGAACAAGGATCGTGCATCGATCACTGTGTCGGGCGATTCGGGATCAACGAGCCCGAAGCCCACGTGCCAGGTGGAGTCGATTCCGTCGTCGTTGGATTCCAAATCTGGTTCGCGAACCTCGAATCGCAGGCGCATCCCTGTGGTGACTCGCGCCTCGTCGAGGACGCCGATCCAGCCACGCGTGTCGCGCAAGACATCGAAGGGACTTCGTCGACCGACCTTGATTTCGTCCCTTTCTCCGAGCAATCCAGAGAGCCACGCGGCATGGAAGTCCGTCGCTTGATCGAATCCCTCGATCGACTCCGAGAAGTTTTCAGTGACGAGGACGGATCGCACAATCGCATCAACAGTCTTTCCGAGGAACGAGTCGACGATCGGCCAAGGATTGCCATCAGTGCCATCGATGGCGCGCGCCGCTGCAGGCATGCTTGCAAGAAGATCCGCGAGCTGCATGTTCGCGTCGTCGTCATTGAGCCAGGGTCGCCACTGACCGGCATACGATCCGTCTCGGCGCTGAAGGACTGTGGGAATCACACGCTGATCAATGACCGAGTCGATCGCGAACTGGGTCAGTGCGAACCACCAGTGCATCGAGTGACCAGTCACGAAGCGATCATTCTGAGTGCCCTCTAAATTCCGCAAATCGATCAGCAACTGAAGGGCGGAATTTGGAGCGAACTTCAGAGTCGGGATCCGCGTTGGTTCGAGGGTTCTTAATTCTTCATCGTTGCTCAACTGACCGATGAGTCCGGCGAGGCGACTCGATGGCAGTGTGATCGGTCTATTCCCGACCCCATTTCCGATCGGTGCAGACGAATGCGGAAGGAGCAAATCGATCTGGGATTCCTTTGCACCATTGAGCGAGCCCACGCTTGCTTCAAGGGCATGGCGAATCTCGTTCGGCGAAGCGGTGAATGGATGCGTGGGTGGTGCAACCCATCGCGCCTCAATTGCGACAGTCAAGGATTCCCCCCAAAGATGAAGGCAACCATCAAACCAATTTGCGTGAACAACGAGCATTCTTGAGAGGGTCGAGTGAGATTCGAAATCGAGTGATTGCGCTGGGGATCGAACCCAGGACCTAGAGGTTAAAAGCCACTTGCTCTACCAGCTGAGCTACGCAATCGAAGGGCGTTTGAGTTGGGGGAAGAGTGTACCCATGCTTGCGCTAGGCTGCCCAAACGCAGTCCCGAAACAAAAACATATTGAAATCGACGGCTTTATCGGACTACAATTACAGTGCCACCATTGGAATGCCGATAAATACATCGGTCGGAGGCAATTGACAAGCAAGGATTGCTTATCTGACGTCGGGACAGCGCGTTACGATTCGAAATCATTTGTTTTGTCGGCGCCAAAGACGCCAATCCACGAAAGAACCACCCATGAGTTCCTCAGTTCCCATCATCGAACAATTCCTCTCGTATCTGATCGACGAACGGCACTTCAGTCCGTACACCTCGCGTTGCTACGGTCTCGATCTTCGTCAGTTTGCCGATTTCATTGTGGGTGAGTACTCGATCGAGTTCGACGAGACTCGCGAGCGCGCGGTGTTGGAGAAGCGCGATGCCAGTTCCGCCAACACTGTTTGCGGACGGATGCTCGCCGCGGATGTCGAAGTGGTTCGCGCGTTTCTCGCCCATCTCGTCGGGCAGAAGTATTCGGCCGCGACGACGGCTCGCAAGATCGCGACACTGCGGTCATTCCACAAGTGGATGGAGAAGCGGGGGCTCACATCATCGAATCCGATGACCTTGATTCGCACACCGAAGCAAGCTCGTCGGTTACCGAAGGCGATCACGGTGGACCAGATCGAAAAATTACTTGGCGCACCGAGTGAGTCGGACTTGTTGGGCACACGCGATCGCGCAATCCTTGAGACCCTCTATTCAACCGGGATTCGAGTGAGCGAGGTCGTTGCGATCAATCGTGGAGAATTGGATGTCGATCGAAGCCAGTTGAAAGTGAAGGGGAAGGGACGGCGCGAACGATCCGTGCCGATCGGTTCGCATGCGATGGCTGCCGTTTGTAGATATATCCTCCGAGCCGAAGCGGAAAGAGTTCCGATGGATGCGGGTAGCCCGCTTTTCGTGAATAAGTTGGGCTCTCGCTTGTCGAGTCGATCCGTCCGAAGAAAAGTTTCGAAGTACCTGAAGATCGCTGGACTCGATCCTGACATTTCGCCACACACGATTCGCCACTCATTCGCAACGCACTTGCTCGACAACGGTGCGGACTTGCGTGCGGTCCAAGAGTTGCTTGGGCATCAATCGCTTTCAAGCACCCAGGTTTATACGCACCTGACCACCGCTCGAATGCGCGAGGCGTACGACCGCGCTCATCCACGCGCCGAAGCGTCCTAAGCAATACCGTGGCTGAAATGTTGGATTCCATCGCTCCTGCGCACAGGTTTTCGTGGGAGTTGCGTCATGGTGACTGCCTCGATGTTCTCCCCATGGTCGGTTCGTCGTCGGTCGATTTGGTCTATCTCGATCCACCATTCAATTCAGGAATTCGAAGGAAGGGGCGAAAGGGATTGAGCTTCGATGATCGCTTCGTCGATGTCGCGGCGTATCGAGCATTCATCGCGCCGCGTCTCGAGGAGTCGCACCGCGTCCTTCGCGCGTCCGGATCAATCCTCGTGCATGTTGATTGGCGCACGAGTCATCATGTGAGACTCCTACTCGACGAGATCTTCGGCGCCGAGAACTTTGTCAATCACCTGATTTGGTCCTACGGACTTGGCGGATCGGGTCCGCGATCGTTCGCGCGCAAACACGATGACATCTTTCTCTATGGACGGGGACCGAACTACTATTTCAAACCACCGATGGTGCCTGCGCGAAGCGTGCGACTGCGTGGACGAATGAAAAAGGCGACTGATGTGCTTGAGGTCGCTTCGCTCAACAACATGGCACTCGAGCGGACGGGTTACCCCACCCAGAAGCCGATCGCGCTCCTCAACCTTCTGGTGGGCGCGTGCTGTCCGCCCGGGGGAATCGTGCTCGATCCGACCTGTGGGAGCGGGACGACCTTAGTGGCGGCAGTCCAGACGGGTCGACATGCAATTGGAATCGATCAATCGAGTGACGCTCTCAAGATTGCACGTACACGACTTGAGCGAGCGACCGCGGCATCAGCGATCGCCACCGATCTTGATTCGAAGTTCAAGTCTCCCACACGACGAGTTGCTCGAGATCGGCAGTCGGTGCGAGAAGGTTCTTCGCGGTTGGCGCAATCAGCGTGACATGCCCGAGCTTGCGCCCTGCGCGCGCTCCCTTCCCGTAGAGATGCAATTTTGCACCGGGCAATCGAAGTATCGGGGTCGGGATTGGCACTCGTCCGACAAGATTGAACATCACGCTTGCGCCACGAGGCTCGGTCGATCCCAGGGGCAAGCCCGCGATCGCTCGCAAGTGGTTTTCGAATTGACTCGTGATGGATCCGTCGATCGTCCAGTGACCGGAATTGTGAACGCGCGGTGCCATCTCGTTTGCGATCAGTCCTGATGTCGTCACGAAAAACTCGACGGCGATGACGCCCACATAGTCGAGCGATTCGACGATCGATCTGACAGATTCACGTGCCACTCGTTCCAATTCGCCATCTGGATCGCACGGCGCCGGTGCCTGGCTCTTCCAAAGGATTCCGTCGCGATGTTCGTTTTGAATCAGCGGGTAGTACGCAATATCACATCCATGCCCGGCACGGCGCCCGCGCACTGCGATCAGCGACACTTCGGCCACGAAAGGAACGAACGATTCGAGGATGCACGGGACGCGATCGAGTTCATCCCATGCTTGGCGAACAACTGCGATCGAATCGCCTGAGGTTGCGCGAAGTACGCGCTGACCCTTGCCGTCATATCCCAACCGTCGAGTCTTCAGAACAGCTGGCAAGGAAACTTTGCACGTCGCGATCTCGACGTCCGCCGGGCACGAAATCCCGGCAAATGCCTGCACCGGAATCCCCAATTCTCGAAATGTCGTCTTTTCTACGATTCTGTCTTGAGCAATTGCGAGCGCTTTCGGCGTGGGCGCGAGGGTGAGCCTCTCGTCGAGCCACTGCGCGGTCTGCGCTGGAACATTTTCGAACTCATAGGTCGCGAGCGAGAGGTCCTGCGCGAATCTTTCCAGCCCATCGATGTCGTCATAGGGTGCACGGATCAGTTCGCCCACTCGTTCCGCGGGGCAGTCGTCGCCTGGGTCAAGAAAACGAAACTGAAATCCGAGTGGCAAACCTGCGAGTCCGAGCATGCGCCCGAGTTGTCCGGCTCCGACAACGCCTACTTTCAACTGCGCTTCCTTCGAGTGGATCCACGTCGAGGGGTTGACTTTGCAGTTTTCGCAGTTGCCTTCGTAGGCACCGCAGGATCTGGACTTTCTAAGACACTTGCGGTCTGGCGCGATCTCCACGCTTCGAGTGAACGGCGAACCGCAGGGCGACTGCCCGCAAGTATGGACGCCGCGAGCAACGCGGCATTGATAGCGCCCGAGCGACCGATGGCGAGCGTCCCGACGGGAATCCCAGCGGGCATCTGCACGATCGAGAGGAGAGAATCGAGACCATGGAGTGACTTGCTCTCAACTGGAACGCCGAGGACTGGGAGACATGTTCGACTCGCCGTCATGCCGGGCAGATGCGCTGCTCCACCCGCGCCCGCGATGATGACCTCGATCCCGCGACCCTGCGCACGATCTGCGTATTCGAACAATTGAGTCGGTGTGCGGTGCGCACTGACGACGCGTTGCTCAAAGGGGATGTGGAGTGCATCAAGCGTTTCGCACGCGTGGCGCATCGTCTCCCAATCGCTGCGCGATCCCATGATGACCCCGACAAGCGGTCGTTGCATTGGCATGATTGAATACTACAAAGGGCGCGGAAAACTCCCGACGGATCATCTGGTCATCTGATCATCTGGTCATGGCGGTCAAGTCGCCCTGTGAAAGCGACCAACCCGCGCGGGACGCTCTCATGAGGAGATCGCTCGCTTTCGCGGCGCCTGCACCACCGACAGCTCCAGTGTCGAAGTCGTATGTGATGGGCGCCTGAGCGCGGTAGGCGACAGTTCCCGTGAGCACGAGTTCGGTCAGTCGAGATGCGTATTGAAAATCCGAACTCGTTTGTGATGAGCCCTTTGGAAGATCCATCGTCCACGCTCGCACAGAATCCACCCATTCGCGCTGGTGTCCAGCGGGTCGGGAGAGCGTCGGAGGCGGTACGGTCACTTCACTCGCAAGAGCGCGCGGGATAATCAGGTACTCGCCGTAGTTCGCAAACAGAAATCCCTTCGATCCTTGGAAGAGCGTGTTGAATCGACCATAATCCTGCTTGTCCTTGGCTGAAAGTTCTTGGACTGTTGGGGAGATTCTGCCACCATCAAACCAGCGAAGGATGAGCGGGTCGTTCGCCGCTGGTCGCGAATTCCAAGTCAACGCCCACGAAACTTCGAGTGCTGCGGGACAGCCCACCGCGTCAAGGGGAGATCCATCCGCGCGGATTTCTGCACGGAGCCCCGTGTGGCCTGCAAGGTCAAGTGCCCAGAACGGAAGATCGAGAATGTGACATGCCATGTCGCCGAGCGTGCCGTTGCCGTACTTCCAATATCGACGCCAATTTGCGGGAGCAACATCTTTGATATATGCACCCAACGGTGTTGGACCTTGCCAAAGATCCCAGTCGAGTGTCTCTGGAGGGAGTGCTCCCGGAGTTTCGGCGCCACAGCACCACGAGCGACCATCCCAGCAATCCGCGAAACTCACTTCGCCGATCGCACCGGATCGAATCAATTCGACGACTGTGCGATAGTTACTTCCGGCATGGATCTGCGTTCCCATCTGTGTGGGGACTCCTGCGGCGCGCGCCATCGCGGCGATCGTGCGAGCTTCCGAAACGGTGTGTGTCAGCGGTTTCTCGCAGTACACAGGCACTCCACATGCGAGCGCGAGCGCCGTTGCGATCGCATGGGTGTGATCCGGCGTGCTGATCATGACCGCATCAACCTCGATTGATCCAGCTTGCATTTCCCGAAAGAGCTGTCGAAAATCGCGGTATCTGCGGGCGTTCGGTAGCCCTAACGCGGCGGCGTCCAGCATGCCGAGATCGACATCGCAGAGCGCGGCGACTGATACAAACTGCGGATCGGGTGCGACTGCGCACTGCCCAAGCAACTCGTTCATACTCTCGAGCCCGCGTCCGCCTACTCCGATGAACGCCAGGCGCAGTGATTGATCCCGCTCGCGGCGATACTTCGCGATAGGAACGCCGTCGCTCCGTGTGCGCGCCTGAGTCGAGGTCCGACACGATGTGACGAAGGATCCCGCCACGAGTGAGAATCCGGCGAACTGGATGAAGCGTCGGCGATTCATTGGGCGCTGCTCTCGGTCACTGTGCTCGTTGCGGGAGAATTCAGGATCGGGAAGAGTCGCTGGATGCCATTAGCCATAAAGCTGACCGCGATCGCAGCCAGCAAGAGTCCCATGATTCGACTGACAATGTTCATGCCTGTGATTCCCATTAATCTCGAGACGCCACGGGAGACTCGCAGAGTGAAGTATGTGATGAATCCGATCACCGCGCACAGCGCAAGCAAGATCAATCGATGCATGAGCGACGGAGCCATGTCGGCGACGATGATGGCGGTTGAGATCGCGCCTGGGCCTGCCAGGAGCGGAATCCCTAGCGGAACGATCGCAACGCCGTTTCGGTGAGCGGCTTCGAGTCGTTCGTCTGGAGAGATGCGCGCCCCAGCGTCTGGTCGCGCATTGAGCATGTTGATCGCCATCAGCAGAATGAGAATGCCGCCCGCGATTGAGAAGTCGATCACGTCGATGCCAAAGAACCCGAGAATTGTGTCGCCGGCGATGACGGAGACAGCAAGCACGCAGCAGACGGTGAGCGCCGTGGACCTCGCTGCACGATCTCGTTCAGAAGATGTCATCTGGTTTGTCAGACTGACAAACATCGGAACCCCCATAAGCGGATTCACGATCGCAATCAGTGAAATAAAAATCTGCGCATAATCGACCTGATTCACATTGGCAATGTAGGGGAATTGTTCAGCAATCGTCAGCTGATAGAGTTTCGCCATGAGAAGCACAGTCGCATTCGCATTGATGGTCGTGGGACTCGGATCGATCAGTGGATGTGTCGCGGTCATCGGATCGGGCAACTCGGGTGGCAAGGCGTCCGGATCAAAGCCGTCTCTGTCCGAGAGCATCACTCGAACCGAAGCAATCGCGACATGGACTTTGACCGATTCCGAGAACGAATCTTTTAATGTCATCTTGGCGTCGGACGGTTCGGCGGTCGACACATGGTGGAAGGGGAGCGATGGAGCGAAGGGGGAGCGCGGCCGGTGGGAGATCGCTCAAGGGGCGATCGATATTCGTTACGGAAGTGGATGGCGCGACGTGATCTCGCGTTCGCCGCTCGGATTTCGACAAGTCAGTTACGCGCCAGGACTCGCGCCGGGTTCGGGACCGAGTTCCGATCCAAACCACGACGGACAGGCAATCAAGGTGGTAGGAGACGGACTTCGTTTCGTCGGCGTGTGGATCATTCAGGGCGCGCTCCCTGGCCCGAAGTATGAGCTTTTTGTCGCACTTCGGTCCGACGGCATGGCACGAAAGAGCATCGATTCGCTCGAACAGGGAACATGGATCTTCGATGCAGGCACAGCGCGCATCTACTGGTCCGATGGATGGCACACAACTTTGGAGTCGATGCCAGACGGAAGTGTCTTCGGCAAATCGTGGAAGCCAGGAGTTGCGCTGACAGAGATGCCAACCGGTTCTGCGCCCGCTCACCGTATCACGAAGTAATCACGTAATCAGGGAATCAAAGAATCAAAGAATCAAGAGCCATCGTCGGGAAACGATGACGTACCGAAGCCCGGTTGCGATCCAGCGTATGGATAGTCGGGTTCCATGATCGTGGGATCTTGATCCCATCGTTCATCAACATTCGTATTGTCGAGCGACCATGCGCCGCCATCCGAAATGTTGTTTGATGCATGGGATAATCGTCCTACGCCATCGCCTGTATTGACCGACTGTCCGGAGTCGCAAGAGACGAGCGAGGCCACGAGCGATGTCGCGACGCCGAGGGTGGCGATCCGAAGAGAAATCGGGGTGGGTCGAAGTTTCATCGTGGGGCAGTATAGGTTGCGCGCGTTGACGAGTTCACAGTGTGCATGCTCGCATCGGTTGTCGTCGGGGGAGAATTTCTTCGCGGGCAGGAGGGATGCGTTGTGCGATGAGAGCCAAGACTTCGTCGAGCAGTACGGGGCCGTACTCCCAACAGTCGACACCGACATCGATACTGCGACCGACGGTTTCAAATGTCCCGTGCGTGTGCCCGTAGAGATGCATCGATCCATCGAAGATTCCCTGCCAGGTGCGCAGGGGATAGTGGCAGCAGACAACGCGATCAGTGCCACCCGACCATCCCTTGAAAGAGAACAGCTCGTGAGTTTCGTCAACGATCCCCTTCAGTCGCTTTCGAGAGGGGTCGTGATTGCCACGGACGAGGTCCATCGTTTTGCACACGATTCTCTGTCGGATCGCATTCGCATATCCAATGCTTTCGTCGCCTGCAGCACCCTTCCAGACTCTCGGTCCCGTGAAGTCGCCGAGATGCAAGAGATGATCGCGTCGATTGACGCGAGAGTTGATCTGGTCGAGGAGCAACTCGTCCATGCCGTTGACATCGTCGATGGCAACTGGGCGTGCGAAGAGTCCGATCGCTTCCAAATGTCCGAAGTGCGTATCAGCTGTCACCCAGATTCGTTTCGCCATCATTCCATCCTATAAAACGCGCCCAGTCCTCGTGTGCGCGACTTGCGCGCGAATGCCGCGCGGGAATTCGTCGTCAGTTGTGGGCCATGCGATGGATGCTTTCAAGATGTTCGAGATGGACGCGGATCGCGGTGGCGATTGCTGGCTTCCCTTCGAGCCGAACGGGTTCGCGTCCTGGGACGACGAGCCAAGCGACCTGTGCGCTTCCGGGCGCGTTCTCTTCGCCACGATTGGCGACGCACGCGCCGTGCGCTGACGCGCGGGCGCGTGCGATTTCCATCAGGGTCTCATGGGATGACGTCTCTTCGAATTTAAATCCGACGAGGTGAAGCGATTGGAATCGCCGGTGCACTGCGTCGATGACCTTGTCGGTCGGGCGAAGGTGCACCGTCCAGTCGCCATCGGATGTCTTCACTTTTCCGGGACGGACATCGATGGGTTTGAAGTCAGCGACGGCAGCGCTCAAGACGGCTCCGAGGTGCGCCGTCGTGGCGAGCGATCCGAGCACCATCTGCTCATATTGATCGACCGAACTCGCGATACGTGGGTTGAGCCAGAGTGGCGCATCGACGCTCCCCGAGCCGAGTACAAGATCGACATCTGCACCGCAGTGCGCCAGTTCCTTCGCGATTGCGATACCCAGTGCTCCGGTAAACCGACTGCTGATTCGTCGAACCGCGTCGAGGCATGATGGAACTGGTCCGCCGGTCACGAGCAGGCGCTTTCCGCGAAGTGGTGAAGTGCTGATCGCTCGACAGACACTGACGACGATTGGTTCATCATCGGGAAGGTTGTGCTTTCCGTAATCGTCTCGCGGTGGCACGACTGTCACGCCGAACTGTTGCAGTTTCTCAAGGCTCTCAGTCAGAATGCGTGTGTGCATCGATCCGTGCATCGTGGGACAGATCAGGACGGCGCACTCTCCGCGCTCCATTCGTCCGAGTGCTGATGCGAGCGTCGAGGTGATCACGCCGTCGGCAATTCCGCACGCCACCTTGTTGATGGTGTTGTATGTGGCTGGCGCGACGAGGTAGGCGTGAAACGAGTCACCGCCCGACAAGTGCTCGGCTCGTGCCGTCAAGCGAGTGACGACGGGTCGATCCGTGCTCCACGCGAGTGTTTCTTCGGTGACATATCGAAGTCCTTCATCCGAGACGAACGCGGTCACTTGCGCGCCTTGGCGTCGCAAACTTCGGGCGAGCATCGGTGCCTTCATGGCGGCGATCCCACCCGTCACAAGGAGGGCGATGCGTTTTCCTGCGAGGTGATCACCGTCGCGAGGAACTGCGTGATCACCCAGCGTTGACGGCGATGGCGGATGAGGTGTCCAATGGCTCATGGGACGACAGGTCCTCCATCCTTCCAGCCGAGGCGGAGGGTTTCGCGGCCGTCAAGAAAACCATCGAGCCAGTGGCCGATCGCCTCGTGACGCCAGGTGTTTGCGGCGAAGAGCGGTTCGGCGCTCACATTGCGACTGAGATACCAGCGCGAGAGCTGCCCTCGGGTCAGAATGAGAGCGGTCGCGATCCCCATAGAGATCGACCTCATTGTGATAATCGACCAGAGGGCATCGATACGCGTTCGATCCTCGGCACCCTCTTCGACACTCGCCCAGATGCGATCGTGCTCGATCGGCAATTCTCTCGCCATCTCGATCGTCCGAAGGATTTCGTCGCCATGATCTGTCGCAGTCTGCCTGGGGAATCCTCGAATCGCCAACATTTCCTCGATCGATGTGACCTTTCTGCGTGCGACCTCCAACATCGGACTGTCGGGGAGGACCGTCCGGGGGGGAAGATTCTTCACTTGCGCAATCGAGTATCGAAGGACGACGAGCTCTCGGAGCACCGTCATCACTCGTGGTCGCAGTCCGAGTCCGCGTGAGGCGCGTCGCACCTGGCTCTCTGGCTCGAATGATTCCACTGAGCGCAACGACTCGCTACTCTCGGAAATGGCCCACCTCGTTCGACCCTGCGCGTCGAGGCGTTCCTTTTGCAAGTGCCAGACCAGAGGCAGATATCGCACATCATCGGCGGCGTACGCGAGCTGGGATTTCGTCAGCGGGCGGGAATCCCACTCGGTAAATGTGTGGCCTTTGTTCAGTCGCAGGTCGGTGACAGACTGCACCACATTCGCGAGACTCGTCGGCCATGGCATCCCTAAAAATCCAGCGGCGATCTGGGTGTCGATCAGGCTTTGCGCTGGTTGTCGAACAAATCGCTGAGCCGCCTCGATGTCTTGACCTCCTGCATGGACGATGGTCGTCAAACTTGCATCGCACACGGCTCCCCAGACTGCGTCGAGTGCCCGATCGTCAAAGGCAAAGGGATCGATCAATGCGATCCGAGATCGAGTCGCGAGTTGCAAGAGGCAGATCTTCGGGATGAATGTCTCTTCTCCAATGAATTCAGTGTCGTAGGCGAAGCAACCTTCTTCTCGGACGTGATCCATGAATCCCGCAAGATCATCGGGAGAGTCGATGAGCTCGGGATCGCCTTGCGCAACGAATGGGTGGTTGAGCACCTTTCCAGCGGGCGCGCTACCGTCGGCGTGCGCTTCCGCATGGTGCATCGAGCGTTTTCTGCGTCTGAAGTTCATCGGGGCAATCAGCGTACAAGGCAAAAGATGGGCGAGGTAGTCCTATAACTCATCGTAGATCGATCATCCCCATCGTCTGTGTATCGGCGTGCCACAGCCCTATCATCTTCCACTTCGACTCAAGGACAGGCTTCATGACCCCTCGCCTCTGCGGATCCATTCTTTCAACCCGACTCGATGGCTGTCTATCGCTCGCAGACGCTATTGCACTCCTTCGATCGAATATTGCATCGAGGGGAATTGGCAAGCGAGGGGAGTCGGTCCTTCGCAGAATCGAAGTCGAACTCGAACCAACGGACTTGCTTCGCTGGCTCGCTGCGCAGCGACCAGGCATGCGCTCGTTTTTCAGGAACAGAGAGGGGACTCTCACGAGCGCTGGGGTCGGTTGCGCTTGCGAATTCATATCGTGGGATGATCCGCAGTTGTGCGAGTGGGTGAATCGCTCAGCGGCAGATTGCGCGCAGACGAACAATCCGAGCGATCCGCTTTTTCACTCATCGGCGTTTTTCGACTGCGACGCACTTGGAAGGCATGCACCCGAGTGGTCCGGCTTCGATAGGTCACGCATCGTGCTTCCGCTGATCGAACTCAGGAAAACTCACGAGACAACGTTGGCAGTGAACCTGATAGGCGACACAGATGCGGTACTCCACGCCCTCGAGCAGTGCGAGGTGCCAGTCGAGCATCTCGCGCTACCACGGGGATTGCACCTGACGGCAGATGGTGATCTTGTGAGGTGGGCGGATGGGATCGATGCCGCTCTTGGGGCGATCGCGTCGGGCTCGATCGAAAAGGTCGTTCTCGCTCGGACTCGAGGGTACTCAGCGTTCGAGTCGATCAACCCTTGTGCGATCCTTGCTGCGCTCATGGAAGAAGAGCCGAGCGCGTTCCACTTCATGGTCGAGCAAGTCTCCGGATGCGCGTTTATCGGTGCGAGTCCTGAACGGCTCTTTCGCCGAATTGGAAATCAGATTCACAGTGAAGCTGTCGCAGGAACGTGCGGGCGCGGATCTGACTCCGCATCGGACGACAGTCTCGCGGGACGGCTCCTCGCGAGCGACAAGAACCGCCGCGAGCACGAGATCGTCATCCGACGAATCGAGGCGGTGCTCTCCCCGATGGTCGAAGTTCTTCAACGAAATGATTCGCCAACCGTCATGCGACTGCGCCATGTACAGCACCTGATGACGACGGCGAGCGGACTGCTCAAGGCCGGAATCGATGACGCGCGAATCGTTCGCGAATTGCATCCGACACCAGCAGTCTGCGGATGGCCGGTGGAAGAGTCGCGCGAGTTCATCCGTCGGCATGAAGGGATGTGCCGAGGACTCTATTGCGGGGTCGTCGGAGTGACGAGCGCGAGTCGCTCCGAATTCTCGGTCGCGATCCGCACCGCCGTTATTGTGGGAACCGACATGACCGCATACGCCGGAGCGGGAATCGTGCGCGGTTCAGACGCCGATGCGGAGTGGCTCGAGACGGAGAGAAAACTTTCGTCGTTCGACGCGATTGTTCGATCGTCGAGTGATCGTCAACCGCATCCGTTGGACACGCGCCACGGACCGCATCACCTTGAATCCCATCCTCAACTGCACCCACGGATGGCAGCAGGTTCGTGAGTACGCGAACTTTTCAATTCGATCCGACCGAGGCTCCCAACCTCAACGCGCTCTGGACCGGCTTAGCCTTTGAAGAGTGGTCGCGCCTCGGGTTGTCGCTCGCAGTGGTCTGCCCTGGTTCGCGATCGGCGCCATTGGCATACGCGATCTCCCAGAATCCGCGGATTCAATCGATCGTCGTTCACGATGAGCGAGCCGCTGGATTCGTGGCCCTCGGTGCCGCTCGTGCGACGGGCCGAGCCGCCGTGGTCGTGACAACATCGGGAACCGCGGTGGCAAATCTGCTGCCGGCGGCAATCGAGGCGGCGAAGACGGGGACGCCGATGTTGTTAGTGACTGCGGATCGCCCACCCGAACTGCACGATTGCGGGGCAAATCAGTGCATCGAACAGCGTGGGATTTTTGGGACATTTTCGAGATGGTCGATTGAAGTGCCGTGCGCGGACTGTTCGATTCACCCACGGTGGGTGTTGTCGACAGCAGATGAGGCTTGGAAGCGGGCGCATTCGCCATCGAGATTGGCCGGTCCTGTCCATCTGAATTGGATGTTTCGCGAGCCTCTCGCTCCTCGAATGGAAGCCTGGGATCGGGGAGTCGCTTCGGAGTTAACGAATTGGATGAAAGGTCGTGCGCCGTGGAGATGTGAGGTCGGAGGGGTATTCGACGAGTTGTTCGACGAAGGCTCGGATGCCGGTCAGCGATCATGGGATCACATGGCAGTCGAGCTCGTGGGGCGGATCGCCGACGCGACAAGAGGCGCGCGTCGCGTCGTGCTCTGCGTCGGTGCGCTTTATTCGCCCGCGATGCGATCTCTCGCGAGTTGCCTTGCGACTCGTCTTGGCTCTCCGGTGATCGCAGATATTGGCAGTGGACTTCGATTTGGTGGCGCAGGAATCGACGTGGTCGCGCATGCCGACCTTATCCCGCTGTCAGCTGCCGTGGCGAAGACACTGATGCCAGATTTCATCGTCCGATTGGGAGGGGCGATCTCGAGTCGCAGAGTTGGGGAGTTTCTCGAACAAGCCCGCAGAAGTGGCGCGCGCGAGCTCGTCATTCGTGATGGTCCGGAACGATCGGATCCCCAGCACACGGCGCAATTGGAATTGTCGATCGATCTCAGTGAGCGCCCGAGAATAAATACTCGGACTGCGTCGCAGGAAAGTCTCGCATTCGATGTCTCGTACGCGAAGGCATGGAGGGACGCCGACGCGAGAATCGCGAGCGTGCTTGAATCCCATCTCGATGATGCGACCGATGCGCTCGACGAACCGTCGACCGCACGCATCGCAGTCGCCACCTGCCCGACAGGTTCGATCTTGCTCGTTGGCAACAGCATGCCGATTCGAGATGCCGATATGCACGCCGCCTCGTCCGAGTCCTCCCTCATGGTCGCGGTGAATCGTGGTGCGAGCGGTATCGACGGATTGATCGCCACTGCGGTCGGTCACGCGCGCGTGACAGGCAAGCCGACGGTCGCGCTCGTCGGGGATCTCTCGCTCTTGCATGATCTTGGTTCGCTCGCGATGGTCGGTGCGGGATCGCATCCAGTCGTCATCATCGTGGTGAACAACGATGGAGGCGGGATCTTTCACTTCCTTCCGCTTGCCGATCATCCGAAACTCCTCGAGCCTTGGACCACGGCTCCGCATGGTGTGAACTTCGCCGCCGCCGCAGAGATGTTTGGAATCGCTTATCTCGTTCCCGAGACTCGAGGCGAATTGACGGGTGGGATCAAAGACGCCTTGCGCCGTGCTGTCGAATCGAATCATTCGACCATGATCGAGGTTCGGACGAACCGTCAGGAGAACTTCGATTTCCATCGACGATTGCAATCGTCGGTCGCCGCTGAGTTAGATCGATTCGTCCGGGAGTCTGAGACGCGATCGGCGGAGATTCTGCGATGACATCCGATCGCTACGACTCGCCCCTCGCGCCCGATCGTCCGCTCGTCCTTGTCCATGGATTTCTCGGATCTCCCGCAGATTGGGATCCACTGCTTCGAGAGTGCAATCGCGAGTCGGGCGGAGTGCGAGGAGAGTGCATCGTCGTTGACCTACTCGATGTCGCTCGTCGCGCTGATGCCACCTCTGGGCTTGTCGGGCTCGCCAAGCGAATCATCGAAGACCTCGGGAGGGATAAACGGACAAGTCGCGGATTCGATCTGTTGGGGTACTCCCTCGGGGGGAGGATCGCATTGGAAATAGCACTCCTGTCGAGCGAGTTTGTGGGATCGCGCAATGCGCATCCTGCCCGACTGATTCTCGCGAGCACGCACTTAGGAATCGACGACTCATCGGAGCGCGCCACGCGCCGAGCAACTGATGATCGCCTTGCAGAGAGACTCGCAATGCTCGGTGACATCACCGACGCGGATTCGCGTCGACGATTCGCAGAATCGTTTCTTGACGACTGGTATCGGCAGGGACTCTTCGCGACTCTGCATGGACAAGATGGATTCGCGATTCTTGCGCATCGACGCCGAGACGAACTCGCAGCTGTGGGCGCGGGGTCGATCTGGTCATCAATTGTCTCGTCGTGTTCGCCCGGTCGCGCAACGCCACATTGGGAGAGACTCGAGACGCTCGCATCCTCGTGTTTGTTGATCGTGGGTGAGCGGGACGCGAGATACCTCGCGGTCGCCAATCGCGCACGTGCGATGGGAGTTCGCACCGAGGTGGTGCTCGATACAGGGCACGCTGTTCACCTCGAGCATCCTCCGCGTGTCGCGCGCATCGTGAATCAATTCAGATTCGAACAAGACCGATCCCCGCTTCGAGACATTCGATCTCGAGAACGAGCACCGCTATGACAAGAACATCCGCTATGACAAGAACAGCCGCTATGACAAGAACATCCCTATGACAACGACAGCATCTAGCGTTGAGTGGAAAGTCGCTGGCACCTTTCCCGACATTCGTTACGAGACCGCCGGCGGAATTGCGAAGATCACGATCTGCCGTCCAGAAGTCCGAAACGCATTTCGACCACAAACGGTCGAGTCGATGCGGAGTGCGCTTCGCGCTGCGCGATACGACGCCACTGTCGGCGTCGTCATACTCACAGGAGAAGGTCCGCTCGCGTTCTGCTCAGGTGGCGATATGCGTGTTCGTCACGAAGCGGGCTACGCGGATGCGCAGGGCACCCAGAGCCTCAATGTGCTCGACCTTCAGCGGGACATTCGAACCTGTCCGAAACCGGTCATCGCGATGGTCGCGGGATACGCCATCGGCGGGGGACATGTCTTGCACATGGTCTGCGACTTGACGATCGCCGCGGACAATGCAATTTTCGGGCAGACAGGTCCGAAGGTCGGTTCATTCGATGGTGGTTTCGGCGCCTCGTATATGGCGCGAATCGTCGGCCAGAAGAAGGCGCGAGAAATCTGGTTCCTCTGTCGTCAATACGACGCGGTTGCGGCGTTGCAGATGGGGCTAGTCAATTGCGTCGTCCCTCTGGCCCAACTCGAATCGGAGACGGTGAAGTGGGCAGGCGAGATACTTTCGAAATCACCGTTGGCGATTCGATGTCTCAAGGCTGCGCTCAACGCGGATTGTGATGGTCAAGCCGGACTTCAAGAACTGGCGGGGAATGCGACACTTCTGTACTACATGACCGCGGAGGGACAGGAAGGTCATCATGCATACCTCGAGAAGCGACCCCCTGATTTTGGAGAATTCACAAGACACCCCTGAGGGTTGGTGAAGTTACGGATGAGTGCCAATTTTCAAAGTTCACAGTTCCACAACTGGATCGCGGCGACGAGGCCGAAGACCCTGTCGGCGAGCGTCGGGCCGGTCGCGATGGGAACAGCGATCGCCAACGGCGATGGAGTACTGCACGCTGGCGGAGCGTGCGCGGCATTGCTCGGTGCTCTCGGAGTTCAGGTGGCCTGCAACTTCGCCAACGATTATTTCGATGCACGACAGGGGGCCGATACTCGCGATCGGCTCGGCCCAGTTCGGGCTGTCGCCGCGGGATTGATCAGCGCAAACGCAATGCTCTCCGCAGCGATTGGCGTCATCGTGATCATCGTCGCGCCATGCGTTGTCTATCTCACGCTTCGAGCGGGATGGACATTCGCGGTACTCGGATCCCTTTCGATCGCGCTTGCGTTTGCGTACACCGGAAGTCGCTGGTCGCTCGCGTATCTCGGGTTGGGCGATCTTTTCGCACTCCTCTTCTTCGGACCAGTCGCAGTCGCAGGGACATACGCGGCTCAGGCAACCGTTTGGACTTGGACTCCGGCGATCGCGGGGTTGGGAATCGGATTGCTTGCGAGCGCACTAATCAGCGTGAACAACCTCCGCGACGAATCAACTGATCGCCTCGCTGGCAAGCGAACATGCGCGGTGCGATTTGGTCTGGTGTTTGCGCGGGCTGAGTATGCCGTGTGTGTTGTCGGGGCGATGATTGTCGGGGTCGCGATGGCATGGTGGACGAGTCATTGGTACTGCGCGTCGATTGGGTTGGCAGGGTGCATGCTGATCCCATCCGTGAAACGCATCCTGGGTGGGACCGATGGACGTGCATTGAACCGAGAGCTCGCAGCGACTGGTCGCGCCATCCTCGCGTACGGCGTGTTCTTTGCGATCGGGTGGTCGCTATGAAGGTCGACCTCGCATACTTCGAGATTCCATTTCGGCGGCCCTACATCGTGGGCACGGGCACTCTTCAAACTCGACGAGGAGTCATGGTGCGAATTCGTGATGGAAAGCGCACGGGTTTCGGCGAAGTTGCGCCACTCCAGGGATTTCACCGCGAAACGCTCGCGCAGGCGTTGTCGAGCTTGAAGGAGGCGATCGAGAGCGAGTCGATGCCCATGTGTCGAAGTGCGGCATTCGGACTCTCGTGCGCAGTCGAGACAGCGGCGGCGAATCCGAGATATGGATTTTCCGATCCCGCCCCGACGACGGATATTGGAATCAACGCGTTTTTCTCAGGCGGTGCGCGTGAGGCGAAAGTCGCATTTAACGCGGGGCAATTCGACGGATTCCAGACAATTAAGGTCAAGATCGGGAGGGGCAAGCCGGTCGATGACTTGCGCACGATCAACACGATCTTGAGTCTGGTTGATCCTGAGGTGCGCATTCGACTGGACGGAAATCGCACGATGTCGTTGGCAGTGGCAGAGCGACTTCTGAGCAGGATCGACTCGAGCAGGATCGAATACGTCGAAGAACCGCTCAAGGACCATGCGGACCTAAGCGAACTGGCGCGTCGCGTCGGGTTGGTGATGGCGATCGACGAGAGTTTGCATCTTGGCGGTCCGATCGAGGACGTTTTGGGCGCGCCTGGAGTCGAAGTGCAGGTTGTTAAGCCGTCGCTCCTGGGTGGCCTCGAGGAAGTCGAATCAGTTGTGACACGAGGTCGAATCTACGGATTGGACACGGTCCTATCGACTGCGATCGACACCTCGTACACGATCGCGCTCGTAGCTCGGATGGCTGGTGCGCTCGGCGTAGGTGACCGCGATCACGGGCTGGGAACTGCGGGACTTTTCACATCGGATGTCATTGCTCCTGCACCCATCGTTCAAGGTCGCATGCAAATCGGCGCAACTCTTCAGATGCCCGACTTGCAGTTCGTGCCGATCACGCAGTTTGAACTCCCACACTCGTCGCAGGGCGAAATCGATGGGATTGGAAAACCTCTCGATCCGTGAGCTCTTTCGTCGTAGGCCCCTGACGGGTCGCCAATACGACTTACGGAAAGAGGGGTTCGATCGATATTCTTGCTGGAATGATCACGTCGGTCTTCCTGATTCTCCACGCGACTCTGTGGGTTGCTCCTGCGCCATTGGGGGATGATCGAGTCCCGGCGTCGATGGCAGTTTCCGCTCAGGCGGTCGTAGGAGGTGAATCGGCCAACGGACATCCTCCGTGTCTTGACAGCGTGGCGCAGGATCTCGCCACGCGGTGTCCCAAAACAATGCGCGAGTACTTTCGGTCGCGCGTGTGGATGCCAAGCGAAACTGCGATTACCGAACTCGATTCTGTCCGTGCCGAAGTGATCGCGCTTTGCAATGCGGTCGCGTTGGATTGCGAGTGGGGGGTTGATTGGTACGCGTCTGCCCCAGAGATTGGAAAGCTGAAGGACTGGATCTCGATTCTTGATGCGGACAGTCGAAGACTCGAACGATTCAGCAAGCGGTCGGAAGCGGCGCAGTGCATTGTTGCGATGTTCGACATCGCGAGGATCGTGGCTCTGATACCTCGGTTGGACATGCAACGAGAGGCATCGAGATGCGGATGGCAATCGATCCAGCGGGCGGAACAGTTCTTGTCGCTCGTCGGGGATCCGGTGATCGCGACAAGAATCGGCAAAGCGGCGACGGCATTCGCTCAAACCCTCGAGGCATCCTCGGCGCAGTGCGTTGCGACCGAGAGGATTCGTTGGCTCGTCCGTCCGCTCGAACGCATCCGTCTGGGCGCAGATGGCGCGTCGCTCTATCTCTCAGCGCAGAGCGAGGTGGCCGCAATGATCAGCAAGTCCAACGAGTATCCATTGTCGCGTTTGAAGGGCGAGGAACTTCAAATCGAACTCCGAGCTGGAGAGTCGTATTTCATTGCAGTGGCAGCCGCGTGGAAGGCGCCGGACGCGACGGCGCAGCTCTCCGAACTTTCCAGTCGCGCCGAACGGGGTGAATTCGGAGCTTGGGTCGCAGCGGCTCGGCCCGATTTCCTAGGCGTTCGCAGCGAATTGATGCGGGGGAGCGCACCGCTACGCGACATCCGCGATCAGGTGAGTCTCATTGTCGCTCGTTCGCAGCCAACTGCAGTTCCGAAATCCGGTGACGAGAAGTAGCGACGAGATTCGGACGCTCCACTCGCCGCTCATCCACCAATAAAATCGCTCAGGTGCTCGCCGAGCGATGCACGCGCGGTCCAGCCATAGGTGACATATTGGTGTTCGAAGGATCCATCGGCGAAGAGATCGATGACTCCAAATCCCTCGGGGACGCCATGGTTGGGTCCTTTCCACCACGCGCCGCTCACCGCTCCGTCGCATATGTAGGTGACTCCATCCGTCGTGCAGCGATCAAGGAGATGCATGTGACCGGAGAGGCAGACCTTGACGTCGCTGGACTGAAACAAACGGTGCAGAGCGGCACCATCGGTGTGCATGCGCCCCGCGCTGATCGTCGTGTCCTTGGAGCGGTCGTTGATGTTTCGGGCCTGTGCATTGGCAAGCGAAGTCACGCTCAAGATGGGGACATGCGATAGCACGAGGACCGGACTGCCCGTCGGACGCGACTTGAGATCGTTCGCGAGCCATGAGGACTGCTCCTCGTCGCAGTATGCGACATAACCCTCGCCCAGTGGCTGAACGCTGTCGAGTACGACAAAGTGCCAGCCATTCATGTCGAACGAGTAGAAGCGATTCGAAAGTCCGTACATCTGGCAGGCGTACTTCTTGCCCCAATCCGGTTCCTGGCCAGTTGCGCCACTCTCTCGCTTGTTCCACCCATAGATGTCGTGATTTCCAATCGCGTGATGGACTGGAACAGCGCAGTGACTCGTAAGTCCGGTGGTGAACATTTTCCGCAACTCGGTGGCCCGCGCTTGATTCGCCGCGAAAACATCCATGACGCCGTCGCCACCAGTCAGAATGAGGTCGGGCTTCGGATCGAGCCGTTGGGCTCGGTCGAAGCACATTGCCATTCCCGCGTCCGCGCCACGTTCGGGTTGGACATGGATGTCGCTCAAGTGCGCGACGCGCATGACCCGACGATGATCTGCGAGTCGGGATGGGGTTGCCAACTTCACGGGAGCAACTTGGTCAACTGTCCCGCCCCACGAGATGCGAGGAACGGTCGCGAGAAGAGCGCTCATCGAGAGAAACGACCTGCGATCGAGATGATTCATGTGGACTCCTTTGGCGTTGAGTTAATCGATGGATTGTGCGATGGCTGTGAGATCGGAAACGAGCTCGTTGCGCGACTTCGTTCGACAAGCGTGCGTGCGAGGAGCTCGACAGATCGCGGCGCGGATCCTTCCGCCTTGTTGTTGATAATGACGAAGGCGTGCCTTTCCGCTTGGGACGCGATTAAGCAGAGTTGGGCGAACTGATCACGAGTCGCTGGATCCGCGTCAACGATCTTGTCAAAGGGCTCGTATCGATCGATGGCGCCACCATACGACATGTTCGAACCCAGCATCCAGCGGCCAACCAAAGCACGCTGCGTCGCGGGGTCTATGACACGAGATTGCTCGATCGGCGTCGGTTGCGTCGGATGCGCGTTGAAACAATGGGTGGCACCGGAATCTCGAAGCATCGCGGCCCACGAAGGTCGCACCAGAATTCGATCGCGCACTTCGATTGCGTAGAGCGGTCCGACCGGCAATCCACCGATGAATTTTCCGACACAGCGGATGAATGACTCCGCAGCCGCGACTCCGCGAAAGTTCATATGGGAGAATTGAAAGAGGATTGGTCCAGCGTTCTCTCCAAGCCCCGCGCTGATTGGTTCGACCACATGGTCGATCGCATAGGCGCAGTCGAGCCAGAGTGCTGCAGAATTCGGCGAGCGAGCGTCGACATCACGTCGCGTGATTGCATCATGTGCCTTCACCAGAAATCGAAAGTCCGCGGGTACTTGGGCGCGCAGGCGCTCGAATTCCCCTCGTGGGGCGGGGCGGTAATAGGTCTTGTCCACGCCAACCGTTCGCAGCAACGGGTGACGTGCATATGCCCGCAATCCCTCGCGGGCGAGCAGAGACTCGGTTGTTTCGTCTTCCCACACGATTCCGCGCCAGCCGGGAAAGCTCCAAGAACTTGTACCGAGGTGAATCGTTCGAGGAAGTGCTTCGCCGAGCGAGACGATCTGGTCATCTGGCTTGGCGAGCTGTGGGATGGGATCTTCGCCGAATAGGCCGGGTTGATTTGGATCGATTCGGCGGCCCATCATCCTTCAAGGTACCTCGGTGTGCGCAGAAACTCACCTGCGTCGTTCTCCACCCCAGCGTAAGACTAAGGAAGCGCGAGTTCGATGAGCGAAACATCGTCGGTGTACTGGTCAGATCCTTGCAGCCCGCGTGTGTATTCCAGCATGCGAGCGATCGGATCGGCCACCTTCATCAAATCAGTCTGCGCGAAGGCGAGAAACTCTGAATAGGACCAGACCGTCCCATCCGGCTTTGGAATCTCGACAATTCCATCGCTGTAGATGTACATGCGGTCTCCAACTTCGAGCGTGATTGACGTCTGTTCGTAATCGAACTCTGGAACGATTCCCACTGGCGTTCCGAGTGAGTCGAGTTCGATGAAGTCGCCGTTTCGACGTATCACCAGGGCGGGAGGGTGGCCAGCGCCCGCCCAAGTCAATGTTCGGGTTGGACGGTGAAGGACCGCGTACCAACCTGTGAAGTACATGCCGCGATGATTCGACATCGGAAACGCCGCGTTGAGCCGTGTCATCACCTTCGCGGGAGTGAGCAGAACGGACTCCTCGAATCCTCCTGCATGAAGCGCATTGCTGACACTGACGGAAAGCAGTGCGGGACCGACTCCGTGTCCGCAGACATCGATCAAGAAGATCGCAACATTGTCGCCAGGAAGCTCACGCCATCCGAAGAAGTCGCCACCGAGTTGGGCACTGGGAATGAACGATCCGCGGATCTTGAGATCGGCATAGTCGAGCGTCGGAGGGAGGAGCGACTTCACATAGTCACCCGCCTGATCGAGTTCGTTCTTGAGCAATCGAAACGCCTCATTGCGCTCGAGCAACGCTCGGTATCCACGAGAGTGATATCGAAGTCGCGCGATGATTTCGAGCGGGTCCGGCAACTTCACCATGTAATCGTTTGCACCGCGAGCGAATGCCTCGGCCTTGGTCGTCGCTTCTTCCTTTGACGAAAGGACCACGAGCGGGATGAGCTTCGTGGGCGCGTTCTGCCGATAGTGAAGCACCAAGTCGAGCCCATCGATACCGGGCATCACGAGATCCTGCAGGATGACCGTCGGTTCGATCTGCGTCGCCATCGCAACGGCTTTCAGCGGATCGGAACAGAAGTGATAATCGAAATCGGGTTGAGCGGCGCAGATTCGACGGAGTGCTTCGCCGATGATCGGCTGGTCATCGACGAGCAACACGACAACACGCCCTGCCGCTTCGCTTGATGTTGAAAGAAAGGTGTCGCTCATCGAGCCCAAGAGTTTACGGGGAATCGTGCACTTCGCACGACGATCAGCGAACTGCTTGCAGTGCGCTGATCGCGGCGACTCCGATCCGTTCGAGCGGAAGAACTTCGACGGCGGCACCCATCGCGACCGCCGCACCGGGCATCCCCCAAACGACGCTTGTCGACTCGTCCTGCGCGATCGTGTGCCACCCACTGTCGCGGAGCGCACGAAGCCCCTCTGCACCATCGCGTCCCATCCCGGTGAGGAGAATGGCAACGCTCGATGTGATTCGATCTTGACGGATGCTCGCGAAGAAGACATCGACGCTTGGGCGAAAAATCTGCTGGACTGGCTCGACAACATAACGCAGAACCCCGCCACGCACGACGAGGTGATCTTCGGTTGATGCGACCAGAATCATGTTTGGCGAGAGGGCAGTCCCTTCAACGGCGACAGTCACCGGACGCTTGATCTCGCCGCTCAACCACTGTGCGAGACCAGGGGCGTATGTCTTGTCGATGTGTTGCACGATGACGATGCAACATGGAGGAGCGGACGAGAGGTCTCGCAGAACGACCGAAAGCGCATGGGGACCGCCAGTCGATGATCCGATCGCCACAAGCGGGGCTCCCGAATGGATCCCCGCGACTCGACCGACACTTCGGTCGATCGACGGAGTGGGGCTTGTAGGACTGTGACTCCACGCTGCTCCATTTGCCGCGAGCGCAACGCGAGCCTTACGGGCGAGCGCGTCGACACCGTTAATCGTTCCGTTGGAACCCATCGTCGGCGTATGAACGGCGTCGATCGCACCAGCACTGAGCGCTTCATAGACAAGCGAAAGATTGCCCTCGATCGAGCTCGTGACGACGAGGATCGGGCAGGGGCATTCTTTCATGATCGCTCGCGTCGAGAGCGCACCATCCATGACAGGCATCACCATGTCCATCAGAATGAGATCTGGCCTATCTGCGCGACACTTGGTGAGCGCTTCTCGCCCATCGAGCGCGATCCAGGCAACGCTCGCACCAGGAATCAAGCCGACGGCGTGGCGGAGAATCTCCTGCGCTATGCGCAAGTCGTTGACAATTGCGATGCGCATCAGGCGACAGTTCCTATCAGGTCCGCGACGGTCTGAAGGAACGACTGATCTTGAAATGAACCCTTTGTCAGGTACGCCGACGCGCCCGCATCGAGACCCGCGAGCCGATCCTCTTCGCGATCTTTGTAGCTCACGATGACAATCGGGATCGTTTCGTATCGTCGATCGGCGCGCAGCTTGCGGACGAGTTCGATTCCATTCATTCGTGGCATGTCGACATCGCTGACGATGAGGTCGTAGGTCGCCTTTTGGACGGCGTTCCATCCGTCGACACCGTCGATCGCCGTGTCAACCATGTACCCGGCGCGAAGGAGCATCTGTCGTTCAACCTCGCGCACGGTGATCGAGTCTTCGACGACGAGCACTCTCCGCTTTGCACGCCTGCCTGTGGCGTTTTCGACCCCGTGTCCGCGCAACTTGCCCTGTTCGAGCAGTTGGAGAGCTGATTGCACGAGATCGTCGGCGTCCAAAATGAGAAGGAGATCGCCATTCTCACGGATGCTTGCAGCGTTGACATGCGAGACATCGCCAAATCTGGTGTCGAGGCGACGGACGACGAGATCCTCTTCGCCGAGGAAGGAGTCGACAACAAATCCGACAGTCCGCGCACCTGCGAGCACGCTGACGATTGACAACTCGTCCGTCGTCTCCGCTGTCGTCGCCGAGGGGAGATCGAGGATCTCACGCGCATGGACCAGTCCCACGGTCTCACCACGGATGACCGTCGTGAGCCGACCCTCGACAGTCTGGAGATCGCTCCGCGGGATCCGATCAATCCGCTCGAGTCGAGAAAGCGCGAGCGCATAAGTTTCTCCACCGATCGAGATGACTGCCGCCCGTACGACCGACAGAGTGACTGGCAATCGCATCGCAAACGATGTTCCATTCGATGTTGAACGGACCTCGATTGACCCGCCGACCGAGTGCGCCATCGATTGAACGACATCGAGCCCGACGCCCCGTCCCGAGATGTCGGTGATCGATGCGGCTGTCGAGAATCCAGGCAGAAACAGAAAATCGAAGAGCTCCGCGTCGCCAAGAGTCTGGACCATCTCTGGATCCGAGAGCTTCTTCGAAACGATTCGCGCCCGCAGATTCTCCCGATTGATTCCACGCCCGTCCTCGCGCACCTCGACAACGAGACTTCCGGCATGATGTCGAGCCTCGACTCGCAGTGTTGCTTGACGAGGCTTTCCCGCCGCGACACGATCATCGGGGAGTTCGACTCCGTGATCGATCGCGTTGCGGACGAGGTGACCGAGTGGCGCGTCCAGTTGGCGCAGAATCTCTCGATCGACGGGTACTTGTTCTCCTGAGAGCACGAGTCGAACTTCTTTGCCGAGTGTTCGAGCGACATCGCGCACGGAACGTGCGAGTCCGCCACATGCGTCACCGAATGGCCTCATGCGACTCGAGACCGCTTCATTATGGAGCGCGCTCGCGAGCTCCTCGCCTCTGCGAAGATGATCCTCGACTTGATGCAACGCATCCTCGAGCGCATCGCGACTCGATGCGACTGCAGTCATCGCATCTCCGGCCTTTCGTCCATTCAGACCCAGCGAGTCAAGCGCGTCCGTCAACTGCCGTTGGGCAGATTTCGCACGGGTGAGCGTGCGCCGAATCGATTCGAGTCTTCGTGACTCGACGAGCGACTCTCCCGAGAGTTGAAGGAGTCGTTCGAGACTTGACGAAGAAACGAGAACGGCGGCGTCTTGCGCACTTCCCGAACTGTGCGTCGTTGGTGCTGGAGGCGACTTGTCTTCGGGTGTCTTGGGCGTCGCGACGACAGCGGGTTTCGCCACACCCTCAGGTGCAGTGATGGGAATCGATGGAGTCGAGGCGACGGGCGTGGGTGCGGCTTTCGCCGGTTCGCCTGCTCTTGGCGGTTGATTCAGCGCATCAGCGAGAGCGGTGATCGACGCCTTTTCGCTCTCGAGCCACGCGCGCGCATCCTCTTCGCCCGACCTGTCCGCCAGCGAGCGAAGAATGTCGCTTCCGCGCAGCAACTCGTCGATGCGTGATGGAATCGGAATCTCAGCTCCGCGTTGGATTCGGACGAGGCACTCTTCCATGGCGTGGGCGAGACCGATCGCACCGTCGAGATTGATGATGCGAGCAGCTCCCTTGACCGAATGCGCTGCGCGCATCAGTGGTTCGACCATTTTCGGATCGCTCGCGTTCTGTTCGAGCGCAATCAATCCGTCGGCGAGGCTGGCGCAGTGCTGCCGTGCTTCGGTTTGGAAGAGATCGAACATGGAGAAACCACCCAAGTCCATTAATCATGCTCCATTCGAGAACCGCCGTTCGTCATCCAATTGCATTTTTGAATTCTCCAACAAGTCGAACCGGATCGATCAACGATGCGGGACCGTGCGTTGTCGACAAGAGCCCGCTCGTGACGCGCTTTGGTGCTTGCTCCACCGTGAGCGGAAGGGGCTTCACCGCTGCGCGGGGCATGGCAAAAACTCCAGGCACTTCGTCTGCTTCGAATCCCCAGGGCTCGATGTCCGAACCGACGATCACCATGCGTGGTTTTCGTTCGACCGATGCAGCGGCGGGAGGGATGCCAAGCAACCCCAGCAGATCGATGACCGGAACGATCGCACCGGAACTCGCAGTCAGCCCTCGAAATGAACGATTCGTCTTGTGCGGAAGCGCATGGACCTTGGTCACTCTCGACACTTGCACGACACACTCTGCCGGGATTGCAAACCACTCGCTCCCGCAGCGCATGAGCAATAGGTTGTGCTGTGGTTCGCGACGAAGTATTCGCGACTCAGCGTTGCCCTTCGTCGCTTCGGCGATCGTCGTCGGGGCGTTGGGTCGATCCAAGAGTCGCTTCATTGGCGAGCGAGGATCGGCAGGTGTTGGTGAGTCGGTCGCGTTCATCGTTGAGCCCTGTTCACGAATCGCCCAGTCGTTTCATCCGCGCTCGATATCGACTTGCGTCTTCCGTCCGCCCCAAGGCGGCTGACAATTCGGCGAGCGCGAGCAGGGCTGGTCCGTGACTCGGCTCAAGGTATACGACTCTGCTATACGCCTGGATCGCCGGCACAAGTTCACCTTGAGCCGAATGGACTCCAGCGAGCAGTTCGAGCAATTCAGTGTTCGCTGGGTCTGCGGCGAGTTTCGCGTCGAGGGCACGTTTGGCAGAGTCGAAATCCATCGCAACGATGAGCGATCGGATCGATTGTGCGGTCGGTATTGCGGGATGTGCCGTTGGAGGTATTGGGAGTTGCGTTTTCCTCGGGGCACTCGAAGAGACCCTCGGAGAGACCGCGGGAGAGTCGGGACTCGATCGTCCGATCTGGCGTGAATTGTTGAGCGGCGTCGAGTTTGCGGGGAGAGCGACCCGTCGCCGCCATGCGAATGCCGAAGGCACGCCCGCTGATTCGAGAACGGTTCCTCGTTCGAGACCATCCGCATGCCCGAAGAAGACGAGTCCATCTTTGGCGATCCATCCGACGATCCGATCGCGTAGGGCAATCCGAGCCGACGCATCAAGATAGATCATCACATTTCGGCAGAAAAGCACATCGATTGGTTCAGCGAAGAGTCCGACGGTGGTCAGGATGTCCTGCTGTCGGAACTCGACGCAATTGAGTACTTCCTGTGAAATGACAACCGTCGACCCATTTGCTCGAATCCAAGGATCGGACCATTCGGGGAGCGGGCTTCGCAAACTTCCGCCAGGAATTCGACCACACTTCGCCGACTCGATTGCGAATGGACTTCGATCGATCGCATGCACCTTCACCTGATCGCTCCGCCATCCTGCCGAGAGCGCGCATGCCGCGATGCACCAAGGCTCGACACCAGTCGCACAACCGAGACTCGCAATGACAAGTCGCTGCGAGGATTCTCGGCGACGTGCAACGAGCTGATCCTGCAAGAACTCGAAACTCGCCGGATAGCGAAAAAACCAAGTCTCGGGAACGGCGACCTCGGCCGCAAGGCACTGCATTTCGTGCTCGCTTCGCACAACCAATGCGCAGTAGTTTTCGAGATCCGCGATCTGGAGGTGCGTCATGCGACCTCGCGTCGCGCTCGCAAATGCCGGACCATCCAAGAGTGCGGGAGCGAGACTCGTTCGCGCGGCGAGAAACTGAGCGAGCCAGAGGATGTCTCGACTCGACTCCGACACTGTCACGCCGATCCCATCGCGTCACGGAAAAGTTGGCGGTCTTCATCGCCGACGATCTTGCTCGGGTCGAGAAGGTAAATCTCGCCATCGACATCCGTTGCGATGCTTGTGAGCGCGCCTCTCCCGGCACCGACGATTCCTGGGTGCGATCCCGGCGCCTCGAAATCGACCGAGCGAAGTGTCCCAACACTGTCAACCAAAATCGCGAGTCGCATTGCACTTCCGGTTGCTCCCGGACGCATTAAAATCGCACGGGCGTTCATCGTGCGAACGATTGGATTTCCCGTGCAGATGCTCGCGGCGTCAACGAGAGGCACAAACGCCCCTCGAAGTCGCGCGATTCCGACGATCCAATCTGGCGTTCCCGAGAGCTTGCGCGCTTCAACGATGGGCAAGACCTCGTCGATCGCGACAACGGGTATCGCGCAACGCTGCTGTCCGAGCCACACTTCGACGATGCGCATTCAAGACTCCGTTAGGGAGATTCGGTCAATCGAAAAACCGCGACTCCGCCACGCAATCCTGTGATCGATTCCTGAAGCCCTTCCGCGGCTCGACATGTTTCTTTCGCCGCTGTGACCGCCTCGCGCGCGCCAGTGGTGAGTTGCCCCATGGCATCGGAGATCTGCTTGGCACCTTCGGTCTGTGCCTTCATGCCTTCGGAGACCTGACGGAAGTCCGTCGTGCCAGATTCGACTTGTTGGATGATCTCACCCAGTTGTCCGCCGATACGGGCGGTCTCGGTGACGCCTCGACGAACTTGCTCGCTGAAGCGATCCATCTCCATGACTCCAGCACTGACCGCGCCTTGCATGTGCCGAACGGTCTGTTCGATGTCGAGTGTCGCGGACGCAGTCTGATCGGCCAATCGCCGAATCTCTCGAGCAACGACGAGGAATCCAACTCCGTGCTCGCCGGCTTTCTCCGCCTCGATCGCCGCGTTCACCGAGAGAAGATTCGTCTGGTCAGCGACTTTCGTGATGGTTGTGACAATCGCGTTGATCGAACTCGCCTTCTCGCTGATGGTCGAAAGTCGACCTGCGATCGAATGCGTTCCTTCGTCGAGCGATTGCATCGCTGTCGTCATTCCTTCGAGCGAATGACGGCCATCGCGTGCGAGATCGGCAGTCGCTGTCGCGGATCGATCCACCTTCTCCATCAAGTTCGAAAGGTCACTCGCTGTCGAAGAAATCTCCTTGATTGCCGCCGCGATTTGCGATGTGCTCGCACCGAGCGACTGTGCGGATCCATCCTGTTCGCGAGCTGTCGCAGCCAATTGAGTCGCGGTCGAATTGATGTTGACCGTCGCCTGCTTCACACCCCGAACAATCGTCTGAAGCGAGTGTGCCATCGTATTCAGCGCACGAAGGAGTGATGCGGTTTCGTCGCCACCGTCCTCCACGGCGATTGACGCGGAGAGATCACCCGAGGCAATCTGATCGGCTGCTGCTCCGGCGCGGCGCACGCGTCGTGTGATCTGCACCGCGGGAATGAAGAGCGCAATCGCAATGATGGCGAGCCCAGCGATTCCTTGGGCGCTCTGTTCGTACACCTGCGCCCAAACGGGCGCGAGCATCTTCTCCTCAGATTGTCGAAGGACCAGCATCCAATCACCAGTGGCGATCGGGACCATCACATAGAGGCATTGGGTCTTCAAGACCGGATCCATCGCGTATTCAATGGCCTCGCTCTTGGAGTTGCGAAATCGGGTGAAAAGTTCCGAGTAGGGGCTCGAAACCACAGTTTGCGTTCGCAAGAGGCCATTCGTGTCACTTTCGCTCGAGCGCACCTCGTCGGTCGTCGCTGCGATGAAGGCGGGTGACTTTTCGAATCCAGGGGTGTCCTGTCCAGACGAAATCAAGAATCCGTCGACACCGAGAAGTCCGCAGACATTCCGCAAGTGCGCATCAATGTTCTTGAGCGATCGATCTGCGCCTCCGACTCCACGAAATTTTCCATCGATGATGATCGGGCAAGCGTGCTCGATCATCATCTGGCCGTCGTAGACATAGGGCTCAGTGACCCGGGCAGCGCGTGAACCTGTTCGTTCGAATTCCCGTTTGACCCCGCCAAACCAAAGACTCGTGTCGGCATCGATAGACGGTTTCACTTTAATTTCGTTGTTCTTTGTCCAATCCTTATAGACATAGGGGGTAAACCGCCCTGTGGAATCGAATGAACCTGGGAGGTTTGGGTCGACATCCACGGGGTCTCCCGCGATCGGAAGATAATCAACATAAGTTCCGATAACGGTTGGGGTAGCGCTAATCAATGCTTGAAGAATCGAGACCGTTTCTGGGTACTTGCCCCACATCCCTGTTTCCTGCGATCGAGCAATGAACGTCGCAATACTGAGTGTGGCACGATTTTCTTCCCCCAGTTCGTCTGCTATCTCGGCACCCGTAACGGTCAGGTCGTGCTCGTGATCTAATCGGAAAGCCTTGAGGCTATTACGGTTACCGAGCCCAATCAGGACAATGACGACCAGCCCTGCTGGGAGGATACCCACGAGCAAAAACCGCGCGAGAATGGAGTTTCGAAACCGAATGTGAGATCCGTTTGAAGCATCAGACATAAAATTTGCTCGCATTGAGTTAAACGTTACTGTATGCTTAAGTCGCAAGAGTACGGAGTGTCCGTTACTCGTTTCTTAAGGTTCGCGCCTGCGCTTCGATGTCCTACGCTTCATTTCGTATCGGTATTCGCTGAGCTTGCGCTTGAAGGAAGGTATTGTTATGAAGCTGTATGTAGGAAATCTCCCGTTTAAGGCTACGCAGGAATCGTTGGCTGAGTTTTTTGGTCAGTTTGGTGCAGTCACAGAAGTGTTCATCGCAACTGATCGTGAAACCGGTCGATCGCGCGGATTTGCATTCGTCACGATGGCGGATGATGAATCTGCCAAGAAGGCGATTGAAGAATCCAACGGTAAGCCGTTCGATGGTCGCAACCTCACCGTGAACGAAGCTCGTCCACCTGCCACTGGCGGCGGCGGCGGCGGTCGTGGTGGATTCGGTGGCGGCGGCGGTGGCGGTGGCGGACGCAGTGGTGGTGGCTACGGTGGTGGCGGCGGCGGTCGCAGTGGCGGCGGCGGCGGCTACGGCGGTGGCGGTGGTGGCGGTGGTGGCGGTCGCGATCGTTATTGATCCGATCGAGTCACTCGATTTCATTTGTAATTCCCAGCCGGGCTTTCGATCATTCGGAAGCCCGGCTGACTTTTTGTCTCTGCCGTGCAACGGTGGTCGAACCGACTACCGCGAACTTGGGCTGCGCGGAACGCGTGGCGTTCGGGACTTCTGATTGCCCGAACCATCGTCACGAGGTTTGTTCTCGTTGCCACCAATCAAATCGCGAGTGCGGTCGCTCGGTTGCATCGAACCAGTCTGGGTTGATCCCGCACGACGCTGCCCTGGTGGCGAGAATCTCTGCCGATTCGCAAGCGCGACTTCTGGGGAGACCTTGAGCATTTTGAGCGAAAGATCCTGTGCCCGTGAGATTTCGTCCTTGGTGAGCTTCGTGCGAAGTTGGTTTCGTTCATGCGCAGCGGTGTTGTTCCCGGCGCTCGCCGAAATGTTTAGCCATCCGTACGCGATAGTTTGGTCGAACGCAACGCCCGCGCCTCGACGATGCAACTGCGCGAGGAAAAACTGCGCCCAGTCCAAGCCCTGCTCCGCAGCGTCAAGGTAATAGCGAGCGGCGATTCCTTCGTTTTGTGGCACTCCATCACCGCGTTCGAATAGCACACCCAATTGAAACTTCGCGTGAGGGACGCCCTGGTCGGCTGCAATTTGATACCACCTTGCAGCTTCGAGATCGCTTTCGGGGAATCCATTGCCTGTGTCGTATCGCCACCCGAGCGAGAAACAAGCATCCGGATACTCCTGATTTGCAGAGAGGGTGTACAACCGATTTGCTTCGGAATTGTCGCCGGGAACTCCCACTCCAAACTCATAGAGCCGCCCCAACTCGTACTGCGCTGCGGCGAGTCCGGAGAGGGACGCCTTATCGAACCACGCCGCGGCTTCACGCGGATTTGCGGAGACACCTTCTCCGTAGAGCAGGATTCTTCCGAGGAGCAACTGTGCGTCCGCATCGCCCCTCTCCGCGGCGTTCAAGAAGCATCGCGCGGCTGCTTGTCCATCTTTTACAACACCGTCGCCCGCGCTATGCAACATTCCAAGCGAGATGTTTGCTGCAACCGACCCCTGATCCGCCGCGAGCTTGTACCACTTGGCTGCTTCGACCGTATTACGCGCAATTCCATCGCCATGCGCAAACATGCGTGCGAGGTGCAGTTGTGCGATCGCCGATCCCGTTTCGGCCGCACGTTGAAACCATTTCACGGCTTCGACCGAGTCGACCTCCACGAGCGTCCCATCGCGCAGAGTCACGCCGAGGGTGATTTGGGCGTCGACGAGTCCTTGCTCTGCGGAGAGACGGAACCATTCAAGTGCCTCGTCCGGATTCGCTTGGACGCCGATACCTTGGTGAAGCCTGGTCGCAAAGTGATACTGGCTGCGTGAATCTCCACGTTCGGCTGCTAATCGGAACCAGTCGGTCGCAGTCGTCTGATCGAGAGCGACTCCTTCGCCGCTTGAGTGGATCACCCCGAGCCATCTGCATGCCTCAGAACGGTTCGCCTTCGACGCTGTTTCAAGCCATGGAATCGCTGCCGCTTGATCTTTCGGAACCCCAACGCCATCGGCGAGGCGGATTCCAATCTCGAGCGCGCCATCGGAACTTCCAAGCTTGGCGGCGACGAGGTACCAGCGCGCTGCCTCGACTGGATCCGCCAGCGCGACCTTGCCTTGATCGATCAATTGGGCAAAGTGAAGCGCAGAATTGCAGTCGCCCAGTTCAGCACAGACTTTGAGCCATCGTGCGCTAGTCGTCGCGTTGCTGGGAATGGCAGGGCGCCCTTCGTCGTGGATTTCGACGAGCACGAGCGCTGCCTCGAGATTGCCTAGCTTCGCAGCGAGTTCGTATTGCCTGACCGCTTCGATCATGTCGATCGAGACGCCATCTCCAGTTGCGTAGCGCTTTGCCTGTGCGAGCGATTCGTCTGCGCTGATCTGAGGTTGTTCCAAACATCCGACGAGCGCGACGACCAGGGTCGTCATCGACAAACGCGCGAATGATCGGATGTTTAAGTGAAACACCTGAAGAGTGTAACGAATCTTCTCGAGCGGTTCCAACGATCGGCGGACGAGATCCTGATGGCTTAAATGTCCACTTGAATTCCGAGTTCGACCATACGACCGGGTGGAATCGAGAAGTAGAGGGGATTATTCGAACTGATTTGTGCAAGCGCGCAGAAGAGGCGCTTCTGAAATCCTGGCATTGGCGATCGCCCGCGCGGAGTGACGATCGTCCTTCCAAGATAAAAAGTGGTTGTCCCTTCGGTGGTCTCAAGGCCAAGATCGCATGCGATCCGGAGCATCCGCGGAACATCGGCGGACTGCAGAAATCCGTGGCGAGCGGTCAGTGTCCAGAATCCATCCCGGAGTTCCTCGATCGTCACTTGATCCTCTGGATCCACGACTGGAACGGATGTCGATTGCACCGACATGATCACCACTTGTTCGTGCAGGACCTTGTTGTGCTTAAGGTGATGCAAGAGCGTTGGGGGAACGCCAGTCGATTGCGGAGTCAAAAAGACCGCCGTCCCTGCGACACGAGGAACTGGGTGCGTTTGGAGACTATTGAGAAGGTGGTCGTAGCCGAGTGTTTGTCGCGAGTAGCGATCCGTCATGTACTTGCGACCTCGAACCCATGTGAGCATGAGGAAGACGATGCTGGCGGCGATCACAAGTGTGAGCCATCCGCCACTGGGGATCTTGAACGCGTTCGTCCCGACGAACAGGAGGTCGAGAGTCAGAAAGATCCCCAGAAAAACTGTGAACCGGATGATGCCCCAACGACGTTGCCGACGCATGAGAATTGCGTATAGAACGGTGACGATCGCCATACCACCGGCAACGGAAAGTCCATAGGCGTGCGAGAGTTTGTCGGATGATCGGAATGTGATCACGATCAGTGCCACGAGGACGAGCGCGATCGAATTGATGGTCGGGACATACACCTGCGATCCGTGGTCTGAGGTGTGAACGACCCGAAGTCGGGGCAAGAATCCCATCAATATTGCTGAGTGCGTGAGAGAGAACATCCCTGTGATGATCGCTTGGCTCGCAATGATCGCCGCAGCGGTCGACAGGATCACCATGGGTACGAGGCCCCAGGTTGGGACGAGTCCGTAGAACGGATTCGCGAGCGCCTCGTGATCTCGCAAGAGAAGCGCACCTTGGCCGAGGTAGTTCAAGACGAGTCCCGGCATTGCGATTCCGTACCAAGCCCACATGATCGGTTTCCTGCCGAAATGCCCGAGATCCGCATAGAGAGCCTCTCCGCCGCTTATGCAGAGCATCGCCGCGCCAAGGACGGTCACGGTCGAGGCGAGCGATGCCCCAACAACACTCGGGATGTGCATCGGATTGAGCGCATGAAGAACTTCAGGCGTCTGGCACGTGCTCACAATTCCGAGCAATCCGAGTACGGCGAACCACACCACCATCACCGGCCCGAACAGACGACCGATGAATGAAGTCCCCTTCCGTTGGATCACGAAGAGTGCCAAGAGCACCCCGAGTGCGATGAGGACAATGAAGCCTTCGGCAAACATCGCGGTCGAATGCCCGTTGGTCTTCGGCATAAGGACCTTGAGTCCTTCGAGTGCGGAGAGAACCGAAATCGCCGGGGTGATGAGCCCGTCCGCGTAGAGGAGCGCGGCACCAGCGATTCCCATGACGAACAGGAATGTTGGCAATTTGAAAACCGAACCTTCCTTCGAAGTTGGCAGGAGCGACAGCAACGCGAATATTCCACCTTCGCCCCGGTTGTCTGCACGCAGAATGAAAAAGGTGTACTTGACGCCGATGATGACGACGAGGGTCCAGAAGAAGACACTGATGAGTCCGAAGACGGAGTCGGTTGTCACATTTTCCGGACCGTGACCGATGAAGCCTTCCCGAAATGCATAAAGCGGACTCGTTCCGATGTCCCCGAAGACGATTCCCAGCGCGCCGATGGAGAGCCCGGCCAGAATGCGATTCTTGGACTTCAACTTTGTGGGTTCTGACTCGAGGAGATTGTTTGTCGCGCTATTGGACATCGGGCCGTCGGTGGTTCATTCGAGCTCGCAAATCAAACCAAGGGACGAATTGGTGATTCTACGCTGAGAAGGGTCTTTGACCGCAATGAAGTTGGTCAAAGTGCGAGTGCACAGTGTGCAGGTGATCCAAACGGTCGGAATTATTGACCAAATCGTATTTGCGATCGGTTGAACCGTTGGCATGTGCGATACTCAAGTCATGTCGCCGCAGTGGGATGTCATCGTCGTTGGAGTTGGCGCAATGGGTTCCGCGGCGATCTGGCAGCTCCAGCGACGCGGATTGCGCGTACTGGGGATCGAGCGGTTCTCGCGTGGGCACGCTCGCGGGAGTTCCCACGGGGGATCGCGCATTTTTCGGTTCGCCTACTTCGAACACTCCGACTATGTACCGCTCCTGCGGAGAGCCGACTCGCATTGGATCGAGCTCGAACAAACGAGCGAGCAGCGACTTCTCCACCGATGCGGGGTTCTGTACGGTGGCAAGGTGGGGAGCGAAGTCATCGCAGGCGTGAAGCACTCAGCGAAAACCCACGGCATCGCGATCGAGTCGATCGCACGTGAAGCAATCGAGAGTCGGTTTCCAGCTTTCTCGAACTGCGCCGAACCGATTGGAGAGTTTCTTTTCGAGCCGAACGCTGGATTCGTGCGTCCCGAACGCGCGATCTGCGCGATGATCGCGCAATCCGAACGACTCGGTGCTGTCGTTCGAGAGAACACGATTGTATCTGGGTGGCGCGAGAACGGCGATTGCGTCGAGGTCGATGCGGGAGGAGTGACCGAGTGCGCCAAGAATCTGGTCCTCTGCCCTGGTGCGTGGACCGCGGACCTGGCTCGTTCGCTCGATGTTCCGCTTGTCAATTCTCGTCAGGTCATCGGATGGATCACTCCAGATCAGCTGCGACATTCGGATGCAGGCTCGATGCCAGCATTCTTCATCGAGCGAGAGAGTGGTGCACCGATGTACGGAATTCCGATGGTTGCTGACCAGGGAAGTCCGACTGGGATTAAGATCGGCTTTCACGGTGCGGGAGATCCGTGCCACCCGAACTCGGTTGATCGAGTCGTTCGCGGTGACGAGTTGCGGAGCATGGAAGTCGCATTCGCCCGCGTGGCGCCTGGTGTTGCAGGTGCCGTCACCAATTCGGCGGTCTGTATGTACACCAATACCCCAGACGAGCACTTCATCATCGATCGAATGCCCGGTACGGATCGCGTCTCGATTGCTTGCGGATTCTGCGGGCATGGGTTTAAGTTCGCGCCGGTCATCGGTGAGATACTGGCGGATCTTGTCGTGCATGGCGAAACATCACTTCCCATTCATTTTCTGAGACGAAATCGATTCGTCGGGGCTTGACCCGAGTGCGCCGATGAGGGAACCTGCACCGATGCAAAATCCCAACTCGATTGATCGACGTCTCTTCTTAGCTGGATCGGTGGCGACGGTTGCAGCGCTCTCTGCCAGCGCGCTCGCTCACGGTGCGACTATGCCGCGCAAAAAGCAGGTGGCCAAGCGGGCGAGTCCAAACGGGAAGGTCCGCGTGATGTGCTTTGGAGTCGGTGGTATGGGAGAAGCTGACATGTCTCAAGTCGCGTCTCATCCGATGGTCGAAATCGTTGGACTCTGCGATGTCGATTCCAATAATCTCGGTGCGGCGCATACGAAATTTCCACAGGCGCGGACTTATGCAGATTATCGAGAGGCGATCGCGGCGATGGGCGACTCGGTCGATGCGGTCACTGTCAGCACTCCAGATCATCATCACGGACCGATCGCATTGTTGGCGATGAATCAAGGCAAGGCGTGCTACTGCCAGAAGCCACTCACGCGAACGATTGCCGAAACTCGTGCGATGCGAAAGATGGCGGCAGAGAAGGGGGTGGTGACGCAGATGGGAATTCAGCGCCAAGCGACAGTCGGTCGGCAGGAGGGCGTTCAACTCCTTCGCGCTGGGGTCATCGGCAAGCCGGTCGCATTGCATGTTTGGACGAATCGACCGGGCGGTTGGTGGCCACAGGGGCAGCCTCGTCCGACTGGCTCTGATCCGATCCCCACGTACTTGAATTGGCAGGACTGGCTCGGGTCCGCACCAGAGAGACCATACAAACAAGACACCTACGCGCCGTTTCGATGGCGTGGTTTTTTTGATTTTGGGACGGGCGCACTCGGCGATATGGCGTGCCACTTTTACGATGCGCCGTTCCTTGGCTTGAACATGGGATCTCCAACAGGCGTGCGAGGAGAATCGCAGGGACTCACCGACGACGAGTACCCGAACGCTGAAACGGTCACGGTGACCTTCACCGGTGGCGACTATGCGCAGGCAACGCTGCCCTTGACTTGGTACGACGGCGGCCGATTGCCGCTTCCATCAGTTTCGCCGCACCTTCCAGCGAATTTCGATCTCGCCGCAGTCAGTGCGGATGGGTGCGTGCTCGCAGTCGGTACCGAAGGCACGCTGATTATTCCATGCGAAGGCAAGCCACAGGTTTTCCCTCCCGCACGCGCCGCGACACTGAAACTGCCAGAACTCAAGAAGTACAACCACTGGCATGCATGGATCGACGGGATTCTCGGCAAGGGCACGACGATCGCGAATTTCGACCTCGCTTCACGCGTAAACGAAGCCGTTCTCCTCGGAGTCATCGGTGGTCGTGTCACTGGCGTCGATCTTGTTTACGACACGCCTGGGATGCGATTCACAAACTCAGACACGGCGAATGCGCTCGTGTGGCCGCGGTACAGAGCCGGTTGGGAAAATGTTCCCGGTATGACCGTCACGCAGTGATGAGCGCGAGTCAACGTCCATAGTCTGGCGTCGACGAATCGTCGAAATTGATCCCGCAGAAGACGGTCAACTGATCGGCGATGCTCGTCCCTCGAGTGAGACGGAGCACTGCGATCGGCGCGAAGGAGGCAAAGTGGCGTGCACAATGGCGCTCGGCGGAGGCAGCATCCACGCTCCGCACAATCACGAGCGCATCGCGGCCGAGGAGGTTCTCTTGTGGCGTTGTCCACGCAAACTGTCGTCGATCCGAAGCGATGCAAGCGACTGGGATATTCAAGCCGTGGACCGCAACCGCGAGTTTCCCTGTGTCGCGCCAATTGACTCCTGCAAGGAAGAATCCGTCCTTGGCAATCCCTTCGTCGCCGCATCGAGCGAGGATGTCGACTTCGAATTCGGTGAGCGGTAAGAGAGGATCTGGCACCCTCGCGGGTCTGGTTACCTTTGGAAGTGTTGTCCGCCACTTCGATACGGGCTGAGTCGGTGTCGCGAAGGCATCGACGAACAGCGGTCCTTGCGGGAACTCTTCATCGCACGGCCAATCGTCTGGAGTTCCGATCGACCAGACTGCGTTGGGAGCTGGTGGGGCGACGAAATTCGCGTTGATCGCCGACCGAGTTGCGATGCGCGACTGGATGTACGACCGAACGGCGGACCATGGAAGTGCCTCAAGGGTGGGATCCTTCATTTGCGACATCGCCGGAATCATGCGATTCATCCATCCACTGCGTGCCTGGGAGACGCCAATAGGAACGATGAGAAGAAGGATCGCTCCGGAGAAGACCATCCAGTTGCGCACGAGCGCACGCTTTCCCGCCAGAAGCTCGTGCGCAGTCGCGGCACCGAGGAGTGGAAACGCAAACAAGTATCCGACCGCCGACCAGTGAGGCAAGCCCTTCGGTCCCCAGAGCGAAATCGATAGGAAGAAGAGCACTGGAACTCCGGCGATGCATACAAGAAACCAAGTCGCAAGATTGGCGCGACCGACCCGTACCGCCTTCAGCCACTCGAAGACGAGTGGAGCCCAGATCCATGGCAGGATGATGCCAGCCTGTGCGCCAAGAAGTTCGAGGAGTCGAAACGGATGAAATCCACCTGCGCTTGCAGCGCGCCCACCTTGGAATCGAAAGGAGGCCCACTCATTTGTCGCGTTCCAGTACATGATTGGAGCGGTGAACGAGAGAGCCACGAGCGCCCCGAGCCAAGGCGCGGGATGGCGGAGCAATCGTCTTCCATGCGCCGTTGAGAGGAGAAAGACGAGCACTCCAAACGCAGTGAGGATCGCCTGGTACTTGGCAAGTGCGGCGATGCCAAGTGCGATTCCCGCAAAGATCCATGTCTTGTACGGACTCCACGGATGATCGATCGGGCGCGCGATCGGTCCTGCGACTCCGCCGCGAACGAGGATGAGAGCGACTGTAAGGAGTGATACGAGGAGCGGGCCGTCTGGGAGTGCCCATCCACCGAGCGCGATGGTGAACAACGCCGAGAGATTCAGAAGCACCACAGTCCACGCACCTGCGGCAGCGGAAAAGCAAATCGATCCGAGGCGCCACGAGAGCCAGGAAGAGATTGCAAAACACACAATGAAAGGAGTTCGAATCCAGATGGCGTTGATCGCCCCATCACCGTTGAGCCAGAGTCCCAGTCGAGTCAACCAATAGACCAGTGGTGGATGATCGAATCCAGAGAGGGCGACGGATTGGCAGGTTGCAACTTCGTACGCCTCATCGATTCCGAGCGGTAGCGCGATTCCGATCAGGACCCGCAGGAGAGTTCCAACCAGTATCGCCGTCCACACGATGGCGACTGGCGTGCGAGGAAACGAGATTGTCATCGGCTTGGGCAGCGTCGTAGCACTGACGCGCGACCAGATCCAAAGCGCGATCGCGACGCAAGCCGCGCCGAGCATCCATCCAGCGACGACATCACTCAGATAGTGCGCCGCGAGCACGAGTCGCGTTGACGCTACGGCGACCCCCAGGAGAAGAAAGGCCCAGCGCCACTTCGCAAAACAGAGCGCAAAGATGAGTGCGGCACACGATGCGGTTGTTGCATGACCGCTTGGAAAGCTTGCTCGAATTGAGCCCATCTCGAACCACTCGAATCCGAATTCGGTTCCTTCGATGAACGCGGCGGGGCGCCAGCGACCGCACACAATCTTGAGCACATTCGCGATTGCTCCGGAGGCCGCGACCGTGACGCCAAGGAGAAACGCCCAGCGCGCGAGATTCTCGCAACCCGCTCGCCAGCCATAGATGAACAAGAGCACCGCCGGGAGAATGATCCACTGGGCCTCGCCCAACTCAGTCAACACACGAGCGGCGTCTGCGAATTCCCAAGGGAGCGTGGCGCCAAAGAGCGCGATCTCGCGATCAATGAACGCAGCGATCAAGACCAGGACGAGTCCGGCGAGGATCCATGGAATCGATGGTCTCAGTCGTGGAACAAGTTGTGGAATGGGAGTCGATGAATTGGTCAACGGTCGGCGCCTCGGCTGAGACTTCCCCAGAACCAAATCGCCGCCGAGAGAGCCATCGCGACGGGGATCAGCGCCAGTGCGACAATCATCCCAGCGTCGCCTTCTGCCGCGTGCAGGGAGTCCGAAATCTTTCCAATGATCCACGGGCTCGGCACATCGCCGAACAAGTGAATGAGGAGGACGCTCGTGCCAATGGCAAACGGTCGGAGTGTCGCGTCGACAGCGTTGATGATGACCGTGTTCACCGGCCCTTGAGTCGCGAACGAAAAGGTCGACGCAACCGCGAGGCCTGCAAGAATGAGCCAGTCCGCTGTGCAGTACAGCGCAAGAATTGATGCGGGACATGCAACCGCCATGCAGATCGCGCACAGGCGAAGGTGGCCCGTGGATCCTCCTGCCAGTCGGCTGGCAATCCACCCTCCACCGATCGTTCCAACGAATCCAGTGGCAACGAGCACGATTCCGAATGTCAGCGTCGCCGAGCCGAGGCTCCACCCGCGAACGCTTTGCATGTAGTAGGGAAACCAGACAGCGAGAGCGCCGAACGCGAATGTGAAGGCGATGTAACCCGCAGTGGCGAATGCGTAGTCGCGCGATTTCCTGAGCGCACGAATCGAATTCCAAATCGACGCCGCGGATCTCGCCGTGACCAAGTGCGCCACACTTCCATCGTGTTGCCCTCGTGGCTCGTATTGTCCATGCGGCGGATCGTTCAATCGCATGCACATGATCGCGAGCGCGATGCCTGGCACGCCACCAGCCAGAAAGACCGCGCGCCATCCCCAGTTCTCAGAAATCATCCCCGACGCGATGTAACTGAGGGCGCTCCCAATCGGGATCGCTGCGTAGAAAATGCTGAGGGCGATCGGACGTCGCGTTGGCGGATAGTGGTCGGCAAGGATTGCAGGTCCAATTGTCGAGTACGCAGCCTCGCCGATCCCGACGATGCCCCTCGCGATCAACAGTTGGGTGAGTGTGTTGGCGAGCCCACTCCCGATGGTCGCGAGGCTCCAGACCATGACGCCACCCGCGATCAGGAGCGTTCGACTGGAGCGCCTTGCGAGAATTCCAAAGATCGGCGACGCGATCAAATAGACCAGAAGAAACACGCTCGTGAGGAGGCCGATATCGGAGTCTGATGCGTCGAAGTGTTCCTTCAGCGGAGCCACGATTCCCGCGACGAGATATCGATCGAGATAGTTCAGCAGGTTGATCGCGGTCAGCGTGACAAGCGCGATACGAGCTGATCGAACGGCTCCGGGACCCGCATGCGGTTGAGCGAGATGCGGTTCGGAGTTCACCGATTGCGACATTCGCACTTTGCTACCCCATCGTGGCGGGGGTGGCAACTGCCAGACTCGGCACGAGGAGCGATTGGAAGATAGAGTGGATCGCAGATTCCATTCGATTTCAGAACTTCTCACCGACAGAAACAACAGGAGAATTCCCCAATGAGTATCAGAGTTGCATTGACGATCGGGCTTGCATTCATCCTTGGCGCTTGCGCCGGCGCTCCACGAACCGAAGGGCAGAAGGAAAGCCTCTCAAGTTCCGTCAAACGATCGCTGGACCTCGCGAAGGCCAATGACTCGACATTTGGATCGTTTTTCGACTCGGCTTACGCCTTTGCAGTTCTTCCATCGGTTGGCAAGGGCGGATTCATTATCGGAGGAGCGGGTGGCGATGGCGAAGTCTTTAAGGGTGGAATGCTCATGGGGTACTGCTCAATGGGGCAGGGGACAATTGGAGCGACCATCGGTGGTCAGGCGTTTGATGAGTTCATCGTCTTCCAAAACGAGTCGTCGTACAACCGATTCGTTCTTGGGCAATTCACCATGACCGCGCAAGTCTCTGCTGTGATGGTGACGGCGGGCGCTGCGGCATCCGCGGGATTCAAAGATGGCGTCGCGGTCTTCATCAACAATGTGAAGGGTGCAATGGTTGAGGCGGCTGTCGGTGGACAACAGTTCAACTTCACGCCGTTGACGACGTCGAAGTGAATCACCGGATCCGCTGACACTTCACGAAAGGCTGGCACATTTATGCACGATTCCTCCCCCCGAGTCTTCATCGATCGTCCGAGATTCCTCACTCGATCCCGTGGCGTTGTCGCGGGCGTCGTGGTCGTCGTGGTCGTCGCGCTTGCGACCGGTGGCTGGATGGCCAGCCAAGATAGAACTTTCAAGTACGCAATCCACGACACTGCGCGCCCACAGCCCAGCATCGTTTCGACGAGCAGCGTGTCGACGAGTACTGCTTGCGTCAATGCTCCTCCGAGCGATGCAATCGTCCTCTTCGGTGGCAAGGATCTCTCGGCGTGGACCGTTGCGGGGACCGATTCACCTGCGGCCTGGTCCGTCAAAGATGGAGTCGCCACGGTCGTTGCAGGAAGTGGCGATATTGCGACTCGTCAATCATTCGGAGACTGCCAGTTTCACATCGAGTGGATGGTGCCAACTGGTCTGAAGTGTTCCGGTCAGCATGGTTGCAATAGCGGACTCTTCTTTCACTCTCGGTACGAATTGCAGATTCTCAATTCATCAGGCAATCCAACCTATTCAGACGGCATGGCGGGTTCGCTCTACGGTCAGTATCCGCCACTTGTCAACGCGTGCCGACCGCAGGGCGAGTGGAATGTCTACGACGTGATCTTTCGAGGCCCGAGATTCGATGCCTCAGCGGGTCTCGTAAAGACTGCAACGATCACCGTTCTTTTCAATGGCGTGCTCGTGCAAGACAATGTCGAAATTCTCGGAGCAACAGCCCACGGAGGTCGTGCGAGTTACTCTGCCCATCCCGAAACTGGGCAAATCAAGATCCAGGATCACGGCGATGTTCTTCAGTTCCGCAACATCTGGATTCGACCTCTCGGACGTGCCCAGATAGCCGAGTGACCGGGCTATCAGCAAGAAGTCTCCACTCGAAAATTCACTGAGCGCTTCGCGTCAGCTCGCAATCGTCACTGCACCGTGTTATTGCGGAGGTTGTTCGCTGCGTTGTACGCGGCGACCTTGTAGCACTCCGCATAGGTTGGGTAGTTGAAAACATTCGACAAGAAGAATTCGAGACCACCGCCCAGGCGAAGGACGGCCTGCCCGATATGCACGAGCTCGGTCGCATTTGACCCAAGGATGTGAACTCCCAAGAGCACTTTCGTTTCGCGATGAAAGATGAGTTTGAGAAACCCATCGCTCGTCGCCGCAATCTTGCCTCGCGCGATTTCGCTATACCGCGCCACCCCGATCTCGTAAGGAACTCTCGCTTCGGTGAGTTTCTGTTCGGACGCCCCCGCACTGCTCATCTCGGGGATGGCATAGATGCCGTATGGATAGTCGTCGCCCATGGGAGTGACTGGGATGTCGAACATTTGGCAGGCTGCGATGCGCCCCTGAGCAGCGCTTGTCGCCGCAAGCGCTGGAAAACCAATCAAGTCACCCGCGGCGAAGATGCACGGAACCGATGTTCGATATGCCTCGTCGACTTTGATTCGACCCCGGTTATCCGCTTCGATACCGGCGCACTCGAGATGAAGTCCCTCGGTGCAACCCTGCCGACCAGCGCAGATGAGCGCGACATCGGCGGTCATCCGCTTTCCGCTTTCCAACTCGACAAGGACACGTTTCGGCGCATCATCGATCACCGCGATCTTGGTCACATTTTCCTTGCAACGAAAGATCATGTCGTGTGTACGCATCTCGTGGATCATCTCGTCGACGGTCTCGTGGTCCATGAACGAAATCGGTCGATCCGTTCGTTCGATCAGCGTGACCTTCGTGCCAAGCTCAGCGAAGTAGGACGCATACTCGATTCCGATGACTCCTCCTCCGACGACGATCATCGTGCGCGGAATATCCGCGAGCGCCCCGATGTTGTCGCTGGTGAGGATGATCGGCTGGCTCTCGTTCGAGTGGTCTGGACAACCCACCGGAACCACTGGCCGCGTACCGCATGCGAGCAGAGTGAACGAGGTTGTGATCTGTCGATCTCCCTCGGCACTATCGACCGCGATCGTGTTGGGATCGATGAAGGAGGCAAAGCCATTGAAGATCTTGATGTCGTTGCGAATGAGGTTGGAACGAATCAATTGCTGTTCTTCCTGAATCACCGAGTTCACTCGTTCGAGCAGCATCGGCATAGTCATTCGAATCGGATCCGCTCCGACGGCTTCGAGCGACCGCTGCACGGTTCCGCGCTTTAGGCTGATGACGGCTTCGCGAAATGTTTTCGAGGGCAGGGTTCCGAGATGGACGGAAACTCCACCGATTCCTTTGCGCATTTCGATGACCGCCACGCGCTTGCCAAGTTTCGCAGCTTGGATGGCGCCGTGCTGTCCGGCGGGTCCGCTCCCGATCACGGCGAGGTCGTATTCATAGGCTGATGTCATGAGGGCGGACAGCGTATCGAACAACTACTCCGAAGTCGGCTAGCGTTTGGCGAATATGGAGTTTGACCCGGAAGCACACACAATTGAGGATCGCTATCGGATGCTGATCGGACTGATCACGCCGAGGCCGATCGCCATCGTCGGTACATGCGCAGCAGACGGATCGTCGGTCAATCTTGCGCCGTTCTCATTCTTCAACGGATGCGGTTCGAGTCCGATGACACTGCTCTTCTGCCCCGCGAATCGTTCGGATGGTGGGGAGAAAGATTCGCTCCGCAACGCCAAACTCATTGCCGAGGGTGGGCAAGGAGAGTTCACGGTCAACATTTGCGTGGAGTCGATCGTTCAGCGAGCGGTCGCCGCCGCCGAGGATTTGCCTTATGGCGAGAGCGAATACGAGCTGAGCGGATTGACCCTACGCGCAAGTCGCATCATTGCTCCGCCAGCTGTCATGGAGAGCCCTGCAACATTTGAGTGTCGGACGATTCAGGTCATTCGCCTTGCAGAGGGGAGAGCAGGTGGTGGCAATATCGTGATCGGACAGGTGGTCCACCTTTCCATTGGGGACTCGATTCTCGATCGGAGGGGAGTCCCCGACCCTTCTCAGATTCGCGCGATAGGCCGTCTGGGTGCGAATCGATACTGCGATACCGAGAATCGCTTCGAACTGCCGATGGGTCGAAAGGCACTCGAGTGCAAAAATCCATTCGCATCCCGAGGCATCGACGGATAACTTGTGGCGATGTCCAACCCTTCGAACAAGCGTCAAGGAAAACAACTGAAAGCGAGCGAGAAGATTATGCCGACAAAGTCACCCGCGAAGAAGCGATCCAAGAAGCCTGTCAAAGTCGTCGCAAAGAAAAAGACCACCCCAAAGACCCGCGCGGCGAAGACACTCGCCGGTTCGTCCAAGCGCAGTTCGATGAAGAGCGTTTCGGCGAAGAGCGTCTCGATCGTCGAGACATCTCCGGTGAATTGGTCGCATGGCAGAAATGGTCCGACATACGAACAGGTCCAGATCGCGGCGTATCACCGCTGGCTCCAGTCCGGAGGAAGCGACTTCGACAACTGGATTTCAGCCGAGGGAAAACTTCGCGGCAAGAAAGAGTCTTGAACTCATGAGTTTTCCCCTGATCGTCGTGGCATTCTCGATCGCGCTCCATTGGAGCCAGTCGACACCTGCGGTTGCCCCGCCGCCATCTGCCGTTGATCCCAAGGCCGTTGCACCCGCGAAATCCGAATGGAGAGATCTCTTCAACGGGAAGGACTTGGATGGATGGACGCCGTTTCTTGGCGTCGCTGGCGACCCGAAACTCGTTTGGTCGGTTCGCGACGGAGTCCTTGTCTGCGGAGGAAAGCCGACGGGGTACATCCGCACGACCGAAGATTTCACGAACTTCGAGTTGGAGCTGGAGTGGAGATTCGATCCGAAGTTGGGGCCAGGAAATTCAGGCGTATTGCTACGACTTGTCGGCGCGGATCAAGTCTGGCCAAAGTCGATCGAAGCGCAACTCGAGAGTCGAAGTGCAGGGGACATCTGGAACATCGGCGAGTTTCCGATGCGTGCCGATGCGAGTCGAACAGACGGCCGGCATACAGCCAAGGCGAACCCCACGAATGAGAAGCCACTCGGCGAGTGGAACAAATATTCGATCCGCCTCGACCATGGGCGATTGGAATTGCGCGTCAATGGAGAAGTGCAGAATGTTGCGGAAGGGTGCGAAGTCGTCCCAGGCAAGATTGGGCTGCAGTCCGAGGGAGCGCACATCGAGTTTCGCAGAATCAGATTGCGCAACCTTCCATAATCCGACTCTCAGCTGGTTTATCCGGGCGCTTGTTCAGCCATGTCGCTGCGCGAAGTCGTGCATGAACTGTGCAAGTGCCTGGCTCGCTGAGATCGACATCGCGTTGTACATCGATGCCCGGATACCACCAGCGTCTCGATGACCCGCAAGTCCGTCAAATTCGGCCTCGGTCGCCTCCTTCGTGAACATCTGATCGAGCTCCTCGGTGTTGAGTCGAAATGAAACATTGATCGGAGAGCGACACTCCATACGACTCAGCCCTCGGTAGAACCCACCCGAGCCGTCGATTTCCTTGTAGATCAGCGCCGCCTTCGCGTCGTTGCGACGCTCGATTTCGCGCACGCCACCCTGCGCAATCATCCAACGAAACATCAATCCCGCTGCGTGGATCGCGAATGTCGGTGGAGTGTTGATGCGGCTCTCTGCGGCTAAATGCACGGCATAAGAAAACATCGAGGGAAGTCGACGAACCGGTTTGCGGATCAGATCGCGGTGCGCGATCACGAGAGACATTCCCGCGACTCCAAAGTTTTTCTGCGCAGATGCGTACACGAGCGCGTGTTTGTTCCAATCCATCGGTCGACCGAAGATCTCGCTACTGGCGTCGCAAACGAGCGGAACACCTGGGGCGGCCTTCGGGGGTGTGTGGAAGCGCGTTCCATGGACTGTGTTGTTTGAACAGTAATGCAGGTATGTTGCGCCTGGAGTTGGCGTCATTTCGCCCTCCACAGGAACATGGTCGTATCGATATCGCTTCCCTTCGAACGGGACTGCGATTGTCGCACTCGGTACCGCATCGCGCGCTTCAACGATCGCCTTTGCGGACCAAACTTCGGTGTCCGGATAGTCGGCCGTTGCATTGTCCGGTATCAAATTCAGGGCGATCAGCGAAAACTGGACCGTCGCTCCGCCTGGAACGAACAGTATCTCGTACTCCTTGGGAATCTCGCCGAGAGCGCGGCATGACTCGACCGCATCGCCGAGCACACGGTCAAATGTCGGTTGTCGATGGCTGTGCTCCAGTATGCCGATGCCAGTCGAATCGACATCGATGAGATCTTCGGCGAGTTGGTCGAGAACTTCGGTCGGCATCGTGGCCGGACCGGCGGAGAAATTCCAGATGCGCTTTGGTTGCCGGTGATTCATATTTCCTTCATGTCGCGAGCGTGGCGCGCTGGATTGCTTGGACCGACACTCCGAGGACGTGGGGCGCACCTCGGATCATCGAGATGTTTCGCTCGGTCGGTGTCTGGTTGAGATGGATTCGAGCGATTGCGGCATCCCCACCCGCGCAAATCACATTTTCCATCTCTTCAACATTGATCCCGGCTTTGCCGATGACATCGAAGATTCCCGCAAGCGCGCCAGGACGGTTGAGGTGGCGTACATGGATCAGCGTGACCGCACTGCTCTGCGTCGTTCGATTGACGCATCCGCCAACCGTCCCGTGGTCGAGCCATTGACGGATGACTCGGACGACTTCGTGGTCGACCGCCTCGCGCGCCTGGCTCGTTGCCGCGCCAGATCTCATTGTCCCATAGACGCCAGGTTGCTTGACGAGGTCGCCGAGTGCGCTCCTCGACTCGGGCGACTTCGAGTATTCATGCAGGTCGAGACCTGCTCGGATGCCCTTGGTTCGCACCGCGTTCGAGAGCGCGCTCTGATTGACAACCCTCCCGAGACTTGTGTTAACGACTGTCGCGCCTGGTCGCAGTGCATTGAAGAACTTCTCGCCGAGCAATCCCTCCGAGTCCTCATTGACACTGACGCTGACGCTGACCACATCCGATAGTTTTGCGAGATTGACAAGGTTTGCGCAGTAGTCGATTCCAAGCGCATCGCAGCGCTCTTCGGTGATGTGGCGACTCCATGCGACCACATGCATTCCGAATGCGCCCCCGCGCCTGGCGATTTCCTGACCGACTTGTCCGAGCCCGACGATTCCGAGCGTCCTTCCAGCGAGCCCAGAGGCATCCGCCAAGTGAGCGTCGCTCCAGCTCCCGTCACGGAGCGCGTTGACGCTGTCAACGATTTGCCGATCGCACCCCAAGATGAACGCCCATGCCAATTCGGCGACAGCTGCGGCGCTTCGCCCTGGACAATGGGCGACGAAAATTCCGTGCCGACTCGCCGCATCGATGTCAACAATGTCCGTTGACGCGCCAGTGCAGACGACTAATCCAAGCTTCTCGCTCGCGCAGAGGACTCTTTCTGTGATCGAAGTTGACTGCGCAACCAGGATGTCGGGTTCGACATCACGCACCGCTTGTTCGAGTGTCGTGTGCGTGAGGAGGGGATTAAAAATTGCGTCGCATCCAGCAGAACGCAACCCGTCTATACCGTGCTGACCAAACTGGTCGAGAACGAGGACCCGCGAAGCCAGTGCGAGAGGCGTGACGTAGGAATTAGGATCCGGATCGGTCATGGTTGGGATGGTAACTCTTGGTTGTACTGCGACGTGAAAGTATGAACGAATAGACCACTGCGGATCTTCGGATCGAACCAGGTGGATTTGGGGGGCATGATGAGGTTGGCCTGCGCGACCTCTATGAGTTCTTCGATCGAAGTCGGATACATCGCGAAGGCGATGTCGAATCGACCGCTCAGGACAGAGGACGCCAGCTCTTCAATCGTCCTTCCGCCAAGAAATGACACATTCGGATCGGTGCGTTCGTCCGCGATTCCAAGAATCGGATCGAGGATCGTCCTCGAAAGGCGGACGACATCGAGTCGATCCAATGCCGATGCCCCTTCGACAGGAGGGAATCGAAATCTCCACCACCTTTGGTCGAAAAAGATGCCGATTTCGCCACGATTCGAGGGGGAGGGATCTTCCGTCTCTGGAATGTGTTCGATCGATCCGACAGCCGCCAGCATTTGCGCCACCGCGCTTGCGGTTTTTCCGCTCCCGAATCGTGCAAGTCGGTGATAGGGGAGGATGACGAGTTCCTCTGCGGGGTAGATCACAGCAGGGAATCGCTGGATCTCGTCTGATTCGGTCTTGGTCGGAGAATCTTGGAGTGCGTGAGCCACCCGTGACGCGGCAGCACAGCGATGATGTCCATCTGCGATGTACATGCGATCGACTTCGGAAAAAATCCGAAGGTATCGGTCCACTTCTTGGACGGGCCAGAGCGTGTGCGTGACCCCATCCCGGGCAGTGAAGTGCATCGCGGGTCGATAGTTCATGTCTCTGATCAGTTGGCGAACAAGTTCCGCCTGACCGAGGACGGCGAGGAGCACGGGTTCGCAATGCGCTCCAACCTCCATCATGTGCTGCATGCGATCGAGCTCCTTGTCGGGACGGGTCAGCTCATGGCGTCGGATGTTGCCTCGTCGGTAATCGTCGACATCGACGCAGCAGACGAGCCCTGCCTGACGGCGCCCTTGGCGCGCTTGTCGATAGACATACATGCAGGGGGCGGACTCTCGTTTCATCACTCCTCGGTTGAGCAGTCGACTCAGGTTTTCCTTCGCGCGCTCATAGACTTTTGATTCATGGGGATCCTGTTCAATCGGAAAGTCAACTTCCGGACGGATGATCCGCATGAAACTGTTTTCCTTCCTCGCCAACGCGCCGGCCTCAGAGCGGTCCACGACGTCGTAAGGAGGGCATGAGACTTCAGAGGCCCTGTGCGCCGGCGTCCGAATCGCCAAAAAAGGGTGAATCTGCATTGAAGAGGGGGGGAGTGTAACGAGCGGAGATGGAAAAATTGCAAACTTAGGTGAAGGCGCGGTCGCGGGAGGTCGATCCAAGGGTCGAAATGCAAGATGTGCCGCCAATCGCGTTCCTGACGGATCTCATTGAAATGAAACAGGTGGATGCGTCCGGGCATTGTGCTCGGGTGGCATCGATCGCGGCGGAACTCGCGTTCGCCGTTGGACTCGACGAGGGCCAGGTCGAGTCCATTCGGACGACCGCGAAGATTCACGATCTCGGAAAGATCGCGATTCCAGATGAAATCCTCAACAAGCCAGGTCGGCTGACGCAGGAGGAATTTTGTGTCATCCGTCGACATCCAGATGTGGGTGAACGACTTTTGTCGGCGTTTCCCGAGCTCGGGTTCGCACGCGCAGGAGTTCGGTATCACCACGAGCGCTGGGATGGGCACGGATACCCATCTCGCCTCGGCGGACGAGACATTCCCCTCGCGTCGAGGATCATCGCCATTGCAGATACTTACGATGCCATTTGCACGAACCGCCCCTATTCAAGGGCTCGGCCGCCGAGGCAAGCTGTGCACGAGATCCTTCGATGCGCAGGTGGCCAATTCGATCCTGATCTCGCCACCGCATTCGTCGACACCTTTGCGACTTGGACCCACAATGTCCTTGCGCAAGAAGAAGAGGCCGTTGAGCTGGACACGTGCCAATATGGTGGTAGTCTGACAACCGTAGTGGCGACGGATCGCCAATGGGGCGAACGAGAGCGCAATGGTGCCAGAAGTGGCACGACCGCTAGTACCAGTAGTAGTGCAAGGAGACCGCACGAAATGCTCGACCAATCAGCACCGCTCGTCGCGTTAGTCGCGAGAAGTTTGACGAGCTTCGAAAGGCTCGTTCTTGAATTGCATTACATCGACCGGTTGCCGAGTAGCGATATCTCTGAAGTTTTAGAGATCTCGGAACAGACGGTGACGGACTCGCTCGCCGACATTCGGGCGCGGATCAGCGGGGTTCGGAAGACCTTCGTTCAAACTCTCTGCGAATCGGTGTAATCAGATAGGTCGAATCCAGATCCAATCCAGATCCAATCCAGGTCGAATCCAGGTTGAATCCAGGTTGAATCCAGGTTGAATCCAGGTCGAATCCAGGTCGAATCCAGGTCGACCTCGACTCGGCGCTCCTGTCGGTTCGATCTCGGTCGCGATCTACTCGTCGACTTCCCGCAATTTCGCGAGCACTGCAAAATCTTCGAGGGTCGTCGTGTCCTGCGTTGATTCCTTGCCCGCGGCGATATCGCGGAGTAGTCGTCGCATGATCTTGCCCGATCGAGTCTTGGGAAGGCTTGCCGTGAAGCGAATCATGTCCGGTCGTGCGATGGGGCCAATTTCTTTCGAAACATGGTCCATGAGTCGCTTGCGCAAGGCATTGTCTGCCACTCCCTTGTACTGGGGCGCGAGTGTGACGAACGCGGCGATTCCAGTTCCCTTGATCTCGTGAGGAATTCCGACGACCGCGGCTTCCACGACAGATTCGTGCGAGACGAGCGCGCTCTCGATTTCCATTGTGCCGAGCCTATGTCCGCTGACATTGATGACGTCGTCGATGCGACCCATGATCCAGAAGTAGCCACGCTCGTCGCGACGAGCGCCGTCGCCGGCGACATACATTCCTTTCACTTTCGACCAGTATGTTTCGATGAATCGAGCTCGATCTCCGTGGATTCCGCGAAGCATCCCTGGCCAAGGTCGTCGGATGACCAGCAATCCGCCCTGATTCGCCGGTAACTCAGCGCCGTTTTCATCGACGATCGCAGCGTCGACTCCGAAGAAGGGCAGCGTGCAAGACCCAGGAACTGTCGGCGTACATCCAGGAAGTGGCGTCAAGATGTGACCGCCGGTCTCCGTCTGCCACATCGTGTCGACGATCGGGCATCGAGATGAACCGATCTTTTCGTGATACCAGATCCAAGCTTCGGGGTTGATCGGTTCGCCGACAGTCCCAAGTAGAAGAAGGCTCGAAAGGTCATGCTTGTGTGGATGCTCGTCGCCCCACTTCATGAATGCGCGGATGGCGGTCGGTGCGGTATAGAAGTGGGTGATCTTGTGACGCTCGATCATCGCCCAAATGCGATCCTCCGCGGGAAAGTTCGGCGCGCCTTCGTACATGACGGTCGGTACCCGATTGGGAAGCATTCCGTAAACGATGTAGGAGTGCCCGGTGATCCAACCGATGTCGGCGGTGCAGAAGAAAACCTGGCCACGATCGGGAACGAGATTGAATGTCATCTTCGCCGTGAAGGCCGTGTAGACCATGTATCCACCAGTCGTGTGACAAATCCCCTTTGGCTTGCCGGTCGAACCGCTGGTGTAGAGCAGGAAGAGTAAGTCCTCGGAATCCATCTCCTCGCACGGGCAGTCTGTCGATTGCGTCGGCACGATTTCGTGCCACCAGTGATCGCGACCAGCACGCATGTTCACCGGACAATTCGTTCGACTGACAACCAGGACGCTCGCGACATCTGGAAGCTTTTCGCAGGCTTCGTCGACATTTGCTTTGAGTGGAACAATGTGACCGCGTCGCCACGCACCATCACAGGTCACGATGATCTTGCTCTTTGCATCTTGCGCGCGATCGACGATCGCCGGCGGTGCGAACCCGCCGAAGATTACAGAATGAGGTGCGCCAATTCGAGCGCACGCAAGCATCGCGATCGCCAACTCCGGCACCATTCCCATGTAGATCGTGACGACATCGCCTCGACGTACTCCCAACGACTTGAGCGCATTAGCAGTGCGAGATACTTCGAGCTGCAACTGCGAATAGGTCAAGCGTCGGACTTCAGCATCGTCGGTCGTTGCCAACGTGGACGGCTCGCCTTCCCAAAGAATCGCGACATCATCGCCATGACCGTCCCGAACCTGACGATCGATGCAATTGTCACAGACATTTGTCGTTGCCCCGACGAACCAGCGCGCATCTGGGAGCTTCCATTCGACGACGCTGGTCCACTTCTTGAACCAATTGAATCCATCGGCAACTTCGCCCCAAAAGCCGGATGGATCATCGATTGACCGCTTGAACCTCGCGTGATAGGTCTGCAAGTCTGGGACATAGTTTGGACCGATCCCACTGCGAAAGTGTTCGCTCGGCTCAAAGACACGGTTCTCTTGCAGGACGCTGGTGATTGACTCGCTCATAGGGAGGAAAGAGTACTTCGTAGCATCTCGACCTATGCCGATCTTCGACCAGAATCACGTCGAGCGACCCCAATGCTGAGCTTGCGATCTTTGCGGCGCGCCTATGGAACTCTGCAAGCGGTTGATGGCGTCTCGTTGCAGGTCGGTCGGGGAGAGGTCGTCGGGCTCCTCGGCCCAAACGGGGCGGGGAAATCGACGACGGTCGCGATGGCGACTGGACTTCTCCGGCCGGACTCGGGGGAAGTTGAACTCGCAGGATTTGGCGACCCGATAAACCCGCATGCTCGGCGCCAGATCGGCCTTGCTCCGCAAGAACTCGCGCTCTACTCCGGACTCACCGCGACCGAGACACTGCTCTTTTTTTCTCGTCTGTACGGTGTGGCCACTCGACGGGATCAACTTCGAACAGCCCTCGAAGAAGTCGGACTTTCCGCGCGCGGACACGACCGCGTCGGCACCTTTTCGGGGGGAATGAAACGAAGGCTCAATCTCGCCGTAGCGCTCATTCACTCTCCGAGCCTGCTCGTACTCGACGAACCTACAGCGGGCGTCGATCCGCAGTCGAGAGCGCATGTGCGAGAAATCATTCGCAGCCGAGCCACTGCTGGATGCGCGGTGCTCGTGACTACCCATGACATGGAAGAGGCCGAGAAAGTCTGCGACATGATCGCAGTGATGGATCACGGAGTGATACTCGCCCACGGAACGCTCTCACAACTTGTCGCGGCACATGGATCCAAGGCGGGCGCTGCGTCGCGGGGACTCGAAGATGTTCTCCTGAATCTCACGGGACGGAGTCTGCGCGAATGATCCAGCAAGTGATCGCCATCGCGACGAAGGACCTTCGATTGCTCGTGCGCGATCGTGGCGCGTTGTTCTTTACGGTTTTCTTCCCAGTCGTCATTGCGATCCTCTTCGGGATGGTCTTCGGAAAAATGTCGACGCCGAACCCGTTCGAAGTCGTCGTGGTCGTGGAGGAACCGGGTCCGCTAGCGAATTCTTTCGCCACCGCACTGCGAGGCGATTCCGCGCTGGTCGTTGAATCCGCACCGAACCGCGAGAGCGCCATCGATGCTGTGCGCAAGAAGCGCGTCGCGGCGGCGATCATCTTTCCAGTGGGTTTCGACGCACGCGCTGAAACCATTTTCTCTGGAGGGTCGATGCCAATTGATTGTGTGGGCGACCCATCGCGTGCCGCAGAGATTGGTCTTCTTCAAGGAAAACTCATGGAGATTGGGTTCCGTCAGCTCATGCTGGTTGTCTCCGATCGCGATCGACTGATGAGGCCGATGGGCGAAATGAGGAATCAGATTGAGGGCAATCGCCAAATGAGCGACTCGGAGCGAACAGCGGTGCTCAAGATTCTCGCTGGCGTCCAAGAACTCTCCGGGGCGAAAAAGGGAGAAGAGCAGGGATCGAACGCGATCGGCGGGGCCACTGCTGCATTCGAGTTCCGACCAGTTTCTATTCGCGCCGAGATGATGACGAGTGGCGAAATCGAACCGCCGTCGAGCTACGCAGTTACTTTTCCTCAGGGAGTGGTCTGGGGATTGGCTGGTTGTGTCATGGCGTTCGTCACGACTTTCGTCGGCGAGCGTGCCCAAGGCACGATGACGAGACTTCGGGCTGCGCCGATTTCGATGCAGATAATCCTGGTCGGCAAGGCTCTCGGATGCGTGGTCTCATCACTTGTGATGCAAGCACTGCTCCTCACATTGGCATGGAGTGTGTTCGGAGTTCGGCCACTGGATCCATGGACACTCTTGTTGGCGATGTCGATCGTTTCGATCGTTTTTACCGCGCTCGCGATGATGATCGCGGCTCTCTTCGAATCGAGTGGCGCTGCGGAAGGAGCGGGACGAGCGCTCGTCATCGTGCTTGCAATAGTGGGGGGCGGATCGATCCCGCTTGTTTTCATGCCACCGCTCCTTCGGACGATCAGCGTTGCGAGCCCGTTCCGATGGGCGATATCGGCGATCGAAGGTCCGCTCTGGCGTGGCGGGTCGATCGCGGAGCAGTTTGCCGCCATGGGTTCGATCGCGATCGTCGGCGTGGTGTGCGCGTCGATTGCGATCGTCGCAGTCGCGGTTCGTCGCAGAGGTTCTTGATCAACGACCTCGAAATCACACTCGAAGTCAAGCCCGCTGCGCGAACGCAGTCGCTGCGGCGAGGGCTTCGGACATGCGGGATGGATCCTTGCCGCCCGCCTGTGCGGTGTCTGGTTTTCCGCCACCAGAGCCTCCGCATGCTTGTGCGGCGATCTTCACCCAATCTCCTGCTTTGATTCCTCGAGCGATCGCCGATTTGGGACTCGTCGCAGCGATAGCAACTTTTCCATTGAGTTCGTCTGCGCTCATCAACAGGATTGGCGTGTCAACGAGCCGAGCGCGCGCAGAATCGATCGCCGCCATGAGCGAAGCAGGATCGGCTCCGACAAGGATTGCGACCAGGGGCGCGTTCGCACTCTCGCGCAAATGTGTCTCGATGATCGCTCGAACCTGCACGAGCGCGTCATCGCGGTTGGCGCCTTCTTGAATTCGTCGGGCATCCTTCGCTCGATCACGAAGTGCATCGATCTTGGGTTGCAACTGACCGCGAGCAACGATCCCAATCGGAAGTGTTGACTCGAGTCGCGCGATTTCGGCTACTTCGGCAATCAATGCGTCGCCAGCGAGCACTGTCGCTGCGTCGATCCGCCCATGAAGGTCCTTGGCATTGTCGTTTGCGGTTCGCGCCAGTTCGCCCGTCAATCCAAAGCACCTTCGGACTCCAGCCGAGAGCGCAGTCTCTGAGAGCAGCACGAATGAACGAGCGGAGGCAGTCGATGCCAGGTGCGTTCCACCGCAGAACTCGACCGAGAACTCCTGCCACTTGGCATCGTTGGGGTTTTTGAGCAACTCGGCGACGGGAGCACCGATCGAAACCACGCGAACTGGATCGGGGTATCGCTCGCCGAAAACCGCGCGCACCCCTTGGACGCCTCGTGCCGCTGTGAGATCGACAGTCTCGATGGACACTTCGAGATCGCCGGTGATCGCACGATTCACCATTGCTTCGATCCGCATCGCATCGGCGGCGTTCAATGCGGACGATCCCGAGTAATCGAATCGAAGGCGATCAGCAGAAACGAGCGATCCCTTCTGCTGAACTTCTTCGCCAACAACAGCACGGAGCGCGAGATTGAGCAAGTGAGTCGTTGTGTGATTCGCGCGGATCGACTCTCGACGATCATGTCTGAGCGCGATCTCTGCGGAATCTCCCGTGCGGATGATTCCCGAATGAACGGTGCCGATGTGAAGGATGTAATCGCCGAATCGCTGCACGTCTTGCACACTGAAGACGCCGTGGGACCCGAGTGCATGTCCATCGCCCACTGTGCCACCGCCGTCGAGATGTCCTGATCGAATGTCTCCCAGGTCCGCTTCCTGTCCGCCTGATTCAGCGTAGAAGCATGTGCGGTCGAGGACGATCCCCATCGGTTTTCCCGCCGATACGGAGGACAGAAACTCTCTCCCATCCCAGATCGCAGCAACATGAGCGCGCATGGGCTTGCCACCATCTCGAAAGGTGTCGTTCGTCGGTCGGATTCCCAAGGTCGCGAGCTTGGCAATCGCATCGGGAGTCAGTTCGAGCTTCGGAGCGTCACTCGCGATCGCGCGACTTGTTTCACGTGCACGTGCCATGAGCGCGTCGTACCCGACAAGATCGACTTCCATGGCCCGTTCGCTCGCCATCACTTGGGTCAAGTCGATCGGGAATCCCCATGTGTCGTGCAATCGGAATGCATCCTCAGCGCAGATGCGAACGGGCGAAGCCGTCATTGCACGTGCGGCGGAATCGTCGAAGAGGGCGATGCCACGCCCGAGCGTTCGCCCGAAGAGCTCCTCTTCGGCACGGATGATGTCGGTCGCTTTCTTCGCACCCGCGATAATCTCTGGAAAGGCGCCACCGAGCGTCTCGACGACTGCGGGGACGATCTCATACACGAATGGGCGGTCCATCCCGAGTGTCTGTCGACCGAGCCGTGCCGCACGTCGCAGGATTCGGCGAAGCACATAGTTTCGACCATCGCTTCCAGGACCGGCTCCATCGCAAGCGGCCGCCGTCAGGCACCGCACATGATCAGCGATCACTCTGTACGCGATGTCGATAGGGTCATGCAGAGTCCCCCCGTAGAGTCGCGCGCCAGTCACATCGCGAATGGCGGAGAACAAGGGCGACCAGAGATCCGTGTCGTAATTCGATCGCTTTCCCTGAATGACACTCACGAGTCGTTCGAGCCCCATCCCTGTGTCGACATGTCGGGCTGGAAGTTGCTTCAGTCTGCCATCTGTTTCGCGGTTGAATTGAATGAAGACATGATTCCAAATTTCGAGCACATCAGGATCACCAGAGTTCACGAGTTGTGCGGCATCGCGTCCTCCGATTCGATCAAAGTGGATTTCCGAGCAGGGTCCGCATGGACCGCTCTCACCCATCTCCCAGAAATTGTCCTTCATCGAACCAGGCAGCACGCGACGGGCGGGAAGGAATCGGTACCAAATCTCGCGCGCTTCGTCGTCGGGAGCCAGCCCAGCTTTCTCGTCGCCACCAAAGTAGGTCGCATAGATCCGATCGGGATCCAAACCGAATGTGCCGGTGAGCAAGTCCCATCCCCACGCGATTGACTCCTCCTTGAAGTAGTCGCCGAACGACCAATTCCCGAGCATTTCGAAAAAGGTGTGGTGATAGACATCCTTGCCCACATCCTCGAGGTCGTTGTGCTTACCGCCCGCCCGAATGCACTTCTGCGAATTCACAGCGCGCGTATAGGGACGAGTGCCTCGGCCCAGAAACACGTCCTTGAACTGGTTCATCCCAGCGTTCGTGAAGAGGAGGGTGGGATCGTCGTATGGCACGACTGGACTTCCTGGAGCAAATGTGTGCCCCGCCTTTGAACCGAAGTAGTCGATGAACGCAGTTCGAATCTCGGCGGCGCGCATGGGGTTGGAAGTCTACGCAACCATGACTCGCGCTCGGTTCGCCCGTACCATCGCGACCATGTCACGTCGCCCGTTCGTCGGTGGAAACTGGAAGATGAATACGGACCTCGCGACGGGGGTTGCGCTTGCGCAAGCCATCGACAGTCGCTGGAACCAGTCGCAGGACGCGGTCGATGTCGTCCTCTTTCCTCCCTTCCCTTACTTGCAAGCGGTCGGTCGTGCGATGAGCGGGGGTGTCGTCTCGCTCGGCGCGCAAGATCTTTCGAGCGAAGCGAATGGTGCATTGACCGGCGAAGTGAGCGCGGAGATGCTCACCGATGTCGGTGTGACGTGGGTCCTCGTCGGGCATTCGGAACGTCGCCACAAGCTCTGTGAGCCGAATTCGGTTGTGGCGGATAAGTTCGCGATGGCGATCGAGAGCGGATTATCGGTAGTCCTGTGCGTTGGCGAAACTCAGGCGGAGCGGTCAGCAGGGCAAGCCAATCATGTGGTTGGACGCCAGCTGAAGAGTGCGTTCGAACGAGTTTCGCCCGAATCCCTGGCAAAAATCGTGATCGCGTACGAGCCTGTTTGGGCCATTGGAACCGGAGTTGTCGCGACCCCGCATGACGCGGAGGAGGCTCATCAAGAGATACGAGGGTTTATTGGTTCACGCTATGATCCAGAACTCGCCGCTGGGATCCGCATCGTGTATGGCGGATCGCTCGCGCCTGGTCATGCGAAGACGCTCTTCTCAGTGCCAGGAGTCGACGGTGGATTGGTTGGTGGTGCGTCTTTGCAGGCGAACGACTTTCTGTCCATCTGTTCTTCGGCAATGATCGGAATTGTGGCCGGTTGATCCGGCTCGGAATTGTCTAACTGGAATATTCATATGAGCGTTTGGTTCTCAATCCTTACCGTCCTCTTCATCCTGTCGAGCGTTACTCTGGTTCTCGTCATCCTCGTGCAACGTCCACAGGGTGGTGGCTTGGCGCAGGCATTCGGCGGTGCGTCGGGTGGCGGTACCGACACGGCATTCGGGGGTCGAACCGGCGATGTCCTGACCTACCTCACCATGGGTGCCTTCGGGTTCTATCTGCTTGTTGCAATCGGCCTGAATGTATTGGACACACAGAATGCGGCGTTTCTGGATGATCCGAGCGAGCTTGAGATGATCGAGCCAGGACTTGTGCCGACTGACCCAGCGCTGGCTGCGACGGCAACGGGGCTTGTTCCGACCGCGACGCCTGCGACCGATGTTCCTGCTGTTCCTGCGACACAAGCGAGCGATTCACCACTCATCGCGCCTGCTCCAGCCCAACCTGCTCCTGATGCGGTGCCAGCTGCGAATCAACCGCTCGTGGCTCCTGCAGTGCCAGCACCAGCCCCGGCGCCGGCGGAAGCACCTGCGGGAAAGCCTTGAGTTCCCAATGATTCGATCGATGACCGGGTTCGGCATCGCTCAGATCGAACTCGACGGAGTTCTTGTTGCTGTCGAAGTCCGATCGGTCAACAACCGTCACTTCAAATGCACGATGCGAGTCCCCGAGGATTTCAGCGTCCTCGAAGCTGACCTCGAAGCGCACGCAGCCAAGCGACTTGCTCGAGGGAGTGTCATCGTCACGCTTCGAATCTCGAGTGGCGCCTCGCGAAACTCCGCCCGGATCAACGGGAAGCGCCTCAATGAATATCGAACCCAGTTGAGCGAGGCCCTCGGGCTCGAGGCATCGCGCGTCGAGGTTGGTCAGCTCTTAAACCTTCCAGGGGTCGTGGTCGAGGATGGCGGTTCAGTGTTTCTCGAACAACTACGACCCGCAGTGCTGCGCCTGCTCGATGAAGCGTGCAACAAAGTGATGTCGATGCGAGAGCGCGAGGGTGAAATCTTGCGCGGACACCTTGTTGAGTATGGCGAGGCGATTCGCGCGCGTGTCGATTCGATTCGGTTGCGTGTTCCCGCTGTGGCCGCGAACTACCGGTCGCGCCTGCGAGACCGAGTTGATGGAATGCTTGCCGAAATTGGGCAGACTGTCGAGCCAGCGGATCTGTTGCGAGAGGTTGCGATCTTTGCTGAACGATCCGATATTGCGGAAGAACTTGTTCGACTCGCAGGACATCTCGAACAGTACGAATCGCTTCTGAGCCGTGATCTCGCCGAGCCGATTGGGCGCACGATGGATTTCGTCGCACAAGAACTGCTTCGTGAGGCGAACACGATCTCCAGCAAGTGCGCCGACATCGAGATTAGCCGGAAGATCGTCGAGATCAAGACCGCGATCGACCGCATCAAGGAGCAGGCTCAGAATGCCGAATAGGGTGGAAGGTCGCGCTCGCGCCCTCCTTACCCCCGTCGAGATTCAGCGAGTCGCAGATCTCTTTCACCTGCAACCCCTGATTCGAGCCCACGCCTACAACCGAGGGTCATCTAGATTTGCGAAGGCTGTGGTTGTGAAAGCAGGGGGCGCACGATTCTTAGTGAAACGAAGGATCGGGAATCCGGAGAGCATCGCTCGCGTGGGATCGAGTCATTCCGTTCAGCGTGAACTTGCGAACCGAAACTTTCCGGTCGTGTCGTCAGGTCGATCGATCACTGGCTCGACTTGGGTCGCGGAAAATGGATGGGTGTACGAAGTTTTCGCCTTCATCGATGGAGATCGTTATCGTCGCTCGGCTCGCGAGGCTCGCGAGAGTGGTCTCCTGCTGGCTCGACTTCATCGAACGATGAGAGATTGGTATCTCGCTCCTCGTCAGTCCAATGAAAGGGGCTATCACCAGAATCACACCGTCGCACTTTCGTGGGATCTGCTCACCGCCCGAATCATCCAGGCGGATCCCGCAGCGTCGCGACGGAGTGTGCTGAATTTGGAAGAAGGATTGAAGGAGCGTTACAGCGCATCATCGATGGTCGTGGAGAAGGCGCTCGAGTTATCCGCCTCGCACGGACGAAACTCGATCTTGCACGGGGACTTTCACCCTGGGAATGTCATCTACCGTGCAGGCACACCGGTGGCATTGCTGGATTTCGACGCAACTCGGTTTGATCGGATGATTTTCGATGTCGCCAATGGAGCCTTGCAATTTGCAAGCTTGACCGCGAGGCGCAATCCCGTGCCGGAGTGGAACCCAAAGCTCGATCTCCAACTCGTTGAGAGTTTCCTGACGGGCTACGCACAGGCGGGACAGCTACCGCTTCACCCGATCGAGTGCGAAGCGGTTCCATCGCTGATGATTGAATCGATGATCGCGGAAATCGTTCCGCGACTCGCGCTCGACGGAACTCTCGATGGGAGACCCGGTGCGGAAATCCTCACTTTTCTGGCCAACAAATCGGAGTGGATTTGGTCGCAGAGGTCGACTCTGACTAATCTATGTTTGTCATGCCTGACGAATTCCAACTGAGAACAGCCGGTTCGTCGTGCGCTCTGCTGATCGTGATTGCGTCGTACTGCCCGCTCGCGAGTGCGCAGAATGAGGCGCTTTCGACAACGAACCGGCAGGGTGCGCGCCCGCCCGGAATTGAAAAGGTTCCGGACCCTCCGACGATCGTAAAGGTGAAGATTGATCCCGCGGTTGACCCACCGCAATTTTGGGGTGGAGGCGGTGTCTTGACATCCACAGTCCTCGACCCAGCGCCAGAAGTTGTGCGCTTGTGGGATCCATCGGTAACCGCCGGTGTGCGAGTTTCGTCAAATGTCCTTCGTGCGGTTGCAGATCTCGACTCGCGCGAATTCACGCGTCGGCAAGCAGCGAGCCTTCGGCTTGCTGAACCCGCTGTCACCGCTGAAGAGATCTTTGCGCTTCTCGTTCGCGGCGACCTGAGCGACGAGCAGCGCGAACGCCTTCTCACCGTCGCACGTGACAAAGTGCTCGCGCTTCCACGTGGTGCGCTCGGTATTCGAATGCAGCCCAGTGGCGACCCTCTTCATCCTGGAGTCGAAATTCAACTCCTGCTCCCGGGATTGCCCGCTGAAAGAGTGCTGAAAATCGGTGACCGGATCGAGCGAATCGATGACCGGCCCATCTCGACTTCGAACGATTTGGTCGAAATTATTCAGTCGAAGGCGCCGAGTGAATCCGTAAAATTGTCCGTGTCGCGACAGCAGCGCGACGAGAGGGGAAAGCCGAAACTGGACGATCAAGGGAGTTTCATCGAGGATCGCTTTGAAGTCGATATCGAATTGACATCAGCGGCGGATCTCGACCGATTCGAGGGTCAATTTCCAAACGCGACTCGCAGTACGGTGCTCGAACGGCGATTGCTCGCGCTCCGGGAGGCGCAGGCACGGTTTGCACCAGCGAGAGTGAAAGTCATGTCACGAGCGTTGCCAGACGCGCCCCAACCGAGCAAAGGCTCTGCTCCGCGCAGTTCTTCAGGTGGCGACAACGAGAAGTCGATCAAGCACCGACCGCTGCAGGGCGATTGAAGTGCGCATCCTGTACGGGCACGACGACTTCGAGCACACGTTGAAAGACCTGCGCGGGTGAACCCATGGCATCGATGTCGGCGATGATTTCCTTCGAGTAGTAATCGAGCACCGGGAAAGTTTCGTCGTGGTAGACCTCGAATCGATGTCGAATGACCTTGTCGTCCGCATCGTCCATGCGATTTTCTTTGAGCGCCCTCCTTCGCATTCGGAGCATCATCGCTGTTTCGTCATTGCAACGAAGGTGAATGACCTTGAGGACATCGAGCGACCCGTGCAACGCCTCTGCTTGTTTCACATTGCGGGGAATACCGTCCAAGATCAGCAGGTCTTGCTTTGGCTTGTAAAGGCTGAGCACGGTCTGCGCATGCATGTTCTCGCGCCACATTTGGATCGTGAGTTCATCAGGAACCAGTTCGCCACGCGATGAATAGCTCAGAAACTGCTTGCCAAGGTCGCTCGTCATATCGAGCGACCGAAAGACATCGCCACACGCCAGATGAAAAAAGCCCGGAATCTTGCCGAGAATCTTTCCTTGAGTGCCCTTTCCTGCGCCTGGCGCACCGAAGAGCAGAATGGCCTTGTATCGATCGGGCATTGTGTGAACTCCAAGAGTTGAGGTGATTCAACCGAATGCTAGCAACTGAAATTGGGTCCGAACTGTTCGAGGAGCATCCGAGCACCGTAGCCTTGGGCGATGAAGGGTTGGTTGAAACAATGGATTCTTCCGAGCGCTCGGAGCTCTGGAAGCCTGATGGAGCGGGTTGCATCCGCGCGCGGAATCGCCGAGAACGCGCTCGCGAAATTTAGCGCGCCCACGATGGGGGATATCGCTCATCCGAAGGAGTTACCTGGTGCCGTTGCGGTTGGTGAGCGCCTGGCGACTGCCGTCCGAAGCGGGCGAAAGATCGCGATCTTTGGCGACTACGACGCCGATGGAATGTGTGCGTCCGCGATCCTTCTTCATCTCATGCGTGCCGTCCGACCGGATGATCCACCAATCGTTTACATCCCCGAACGTGCCACCGAGGGGTATGGACTCTCGGTCCCTGCAATCCAGCACCTCGCATCGATGGGAATTCAGACGATCGTCTCGGTCGATTGCGGCGTGACGGCGATCGAGGAAGCGCGCGAGGCACGCCGCTTGGGATTGGAACTCCTCGTCACGGACCACCATGCGATGCTTCCGAGTGGAGCATTGCCGGACGTCGATGCGATTGCACATCCAGCACTCGATGGCGGTACGGGCGAGCTCTGCGGCGCGGCAGTCGCATGGAAGGTGGGCTGGGCGTTTTCATGCGCGTGGTGTGGAAGCGCCCGAGTCCCCGAGATCTTGCGGGAATTGCTGAAAGAGACTCTCGCGTTGGCGGCGATTGGGACGATCGCCGACGTCGTCCCACTCCGGGGAGAGAATCGTGTGATTGCTCGGCTCGGTGCGGAGCGGATCGCGGACAGCGCTCTGCCTGGACTGCTCGCGTTGGCGCGCGATGCAGGAATTGGGTCAAAGGACCGAGTAGACGCTGAACGGATCTCATTCGGGATCGCGCCGATTGTGAACGCGTGCGGTCGATTGGGACGAGCGGTCAATGCGGTGACATTGCTCGGTCTGCCTTCGCTTGCGGTTGCGGGATCCAACCCCGTCGAACTCATGCGGACCGCGGGCAGACTGTCAGCCGATTTCCGGCAATTGAACGATGTGCGGAAGCAGATCGAACGACGCATTGTGGACTCGGCATCCTTGCGCACCGACGAGGGGTTAGGTGAAGCTCGAGGCGCGTGCGTTCTCGCAGCTCCGGATTGGCCTCGCGGTGTGGTGGGAATCGCATGTTCGAGATTGGTTGAAACACTTGGGGTGCCAGTGATCCTCCTCGAGATCGATGGCGAATTTGCACATGGATCGGCTCGGAGTGTTGAGGGGTACTCGGTGCTCGATGGATTGCATTCGTGCTCTTCGCTTCTCGAGCGATTCGGAGGCCATGCAGCAGCGGCAGGAGTCGCCGTTCGCATGGATCGACTCGCGGCCTTTCGCGAGGCGCTTTCTGCGCATGCCTCCAAGAATCAGCACTCCGCCCAAGCGCCATCGATTCGACCAGATGTGGAGTTTTTCGCACAAGACTTGTCGGTCGAATCTTTCGAGGCACTCGAGCGGCTCGGTCCCTTCGGCCGCACCTTTCCTGCACCGTCCGTTTTCATTCGAGACGCAGTCGTTTCGCGGGATGCGTCCACATTTGGAGCCAAGTCAGATCACCTCAGTTTCTACGCAAGGATTGGGGATTCAAGTCCAACGGAGGTGAGATGCACGTGGTGGCGACAGGCGGGACAAGCCAGTCGGATCAGGCGAGGGGATCGACTGAATCTTGTCGCAATCCCGCAGGTCGATCGGTGGAAAGGGACCCCTCGTCCGGCCTTCACCGTGATCGATGCGACCATGAATGTCGCTGAGCGTTCGGCAACCTCTCGCTAGAACGCGATGCTCGCTCCTATGGCAATGTGCCGAGGCAAATCCGATCTGCGTGCGAGATCGATCGGATCGAGTGCTGTCAGCGGGGAGAGCTCCAGCGTTGCGAGGCACGCGCCATCGTCCTCGTCGCGTGGAACTTCGATGCCACACGACTCGATCCATCGCGCGGCGCGCTCGGACTGAGCAAGTTTGCTCGTCGTGGGAGAGTCCTCTCCATCAGCGTTCTTGATCGGCGCGAATTCCTCATCGCGACGAGTTTCGAACACCATGGACCGAGTGGCGACCGGTACCGCGTCGAAAATGAACGCCTCGAGCTTGATCGCGTTGGGTGCGGGTGGATCGACAAGTTGGCCACTTGTCAGATCGACTGATGCAACCCGCTTGAGTGCGCGGTGGAGCGGGAGTCCGTTTGGATCGTCGGCGAGTCGTTCAAGGAACGCAGTCGAAAATGTGTGAATTGCGATCGATCCAGCAGAGTGCACGAACCCGCCGCCCGGAAAAGTCGCTTCAGCGAGATGAGTTGGCAGGTCGCTGTACTCCAGCACGCAGGTTCGATCGTCTTGGCGACAAAAAACTCCCACCTTTTCCCTTGGATCCCGCTTGGCGACGACTTTGCTCGATACTTCACCCGAGCTTTCGGGATGGGATACATGGAGTCCTAGAAAAAGAGGGTCGACGACCTTGACGAGTGGATTGTCCACTTGGAAGTACGAGAGCGTGTCGACTCCCTCGCTTCGCATCTTTGCGAGCGATCCGCTTGCACGAAGCGCTCGAACGGCGCCACCGTGTCCATCCGGATTCAGCGCGATCGCGTGCTGCTCCGCGAGCAGGATTTTTCCATCCACAGAGAGCGAAGGTAGTGTTCCCTGCGCGAAGAATCGAACCGAGTCCTCCCCAAGCTGAAACCAATCGTGCTTTCGAAAGTATTCTTGCGTCGATTCGTGGTTGAGAGAACTCGTCATCAGATACCAAGGGATCCTTGCGCCCCAGCGACGACGTGCAGCCAGAATCGACTCCGCGAAGACCTGGAAGAGCGACTTGTGTAGCACCGGTGTCGCTGGAAACGTCCCCTTGGGAGCGTTCCATCCGAGCCTCGTCCCTTGTCCACCCGCGACTGTGAAGCATGCAACGCGCCCCGCACGAATCATCTCTTCGCCAATTGCGAAGTACTTCGCGGCGTCCAATTCTTGCGCACGCACAATCGTCACCGGTTCAATCTTGTGTGGCGCACGGGCGTGGTGGCCGAGGTTCACAACTCCGGCGCCGAATTCTCCTCGCAGCATCTCAAGCGGGAGTGTCTCGCACTGTTCGAGAAGCTCGGAGCGTCGGCGATCGTCGAGCGACTGCCAAAACGTCAAGAGGTGCGCTTGTCCGAAGGCAACGAGGCGCTGTCGAGAATTCTGATATCGCTCTTCAAGGCTGGGCATGGTGTATCGACTCATCGTGCAGGAATGCGAATCGATTGCTCGCCCGATCATCCCTCGTCGGGTGTCTCTGGGTCGGACCAACCCTCGGGACGATGGCGAACGATCTTTCCGGACAAGAGATAAATCGTTTGTTCACAGATGTTCGTCGAATAATCGGCGATCCGTTCCATATTGCGAGTCGCTCCAGCAACTCGGAAGGCGAATCGGACACTACTCGCACCTACCGCGACTTGCTCCTGCGCCTGAAGGATGAGTTCGTTTCGAAATCGGTCGACTGTGTCGTCGAAGAGCAACACTTGACGGGCGAGGTCGGCGTTGGAAGTGGCGAGAGCTCGATTGGAATCCCGCAGCATTCCGAGGACGCTGTTCGCCATCACCCGAAATGTCGGAGGGAGCGGATCGGAGAGTCGCTGATGTCCGATCACCTGTTCGGCGATGTTCACGCCTGAGTCCGCGATGCGTTCGAGTTCGTTGTTGACCTTGACCAATGTCAGGACCTGTCGGATCGCATGTTCGTCCGTTTGCCCCATCGCGAGAAGCGGAATCGATGCACGCTCGATCGCGACATCGACGGTGTCGATTTCGTCATCAAGCCCGACGACCATGCGAGCCTTCGCCTCGTCGTGGTCGAAATACGCTTCGATCGCGAGTGTGACCATCGTCAAGACACGGTCACCCTGAGCGTGGAGGAGCGTCTGGAGCTCGTGCAGTTTCGACGAAAAGTTGGCCACGCATCTAGCATAACTCCATGCCGAGATTGAGCGTGAACATTGACCACGTCGCGACGATTCGCGAGGCGCGACGAACGTGGGAACCCGATCCGATCCTCGCTGCACGAGAAGTCGAACTCGGTGGAGCCGACGGCATCACCGTCCATTTGCGCGAAGATCGCAGGCACATCCAGGACTCTGATGTCGAACGGTTAAGGAGCGTGGTCGGCCTCCCGTTAAATTTCGAAATGGCGGCGACCGAGGAGATGGTCGCATTCGCGCTCCGCATTCGCCCGCAGTCAGCGATGCTAGTGCCCGAAGGGCGGCGAGAAATCACAACCGAAGGCGGGCTTGATGTTGCCGGGTCGGGCGGATCGCTACGGTCAGTCGTTGATCGACTCGCGCAGGCGGGCATTGCGACGAGTGTCTTCATCGACGCAGACGAACGCCAGATCGAGTCCGCTTCGAAGCTAGGAGTGAGCATCTGTGAGGTTCATACGGGTCCTTACTCGCGTCTCTTTCACGAGGAGGGCGAGCACGGCAGTCGTGTCTGCGCGGAATTGGCACGAATCACGAAAGCCGGATTGCTCATTCGATCAGCAGGAATGCGATTCAATGCCGGACATGCGCTCAACTATGAAAACACTTCGCTCCTCGCGGCGCTTTCAGGTCTCTTTGAATTGCACATCGGACATTCCATCGTGAGTCGTGCGGTGTTCGTCGGACTGCGAACTGCCGTGACCGAGATGCGCAGTTTGTGTGGCGATGAGCCACTGCCCAATAAGACGCCCGGGGACTGAAGACGGCACTAGTGCGTCGCACGAGGCGCACGAGTCGGACATGGCGCGCTCTCGACAACCCGGAACTCGAATGGTTGCTTCATGCAATCAATCTCCACCATAAAAAAACCACCGCGATGTTTTTGGGCGTTTGGCCACATCACCCGCCGATCCGTCTCGGGCAAGCCTAATCCGGCGACCTCGTCGAGTGGCACCCACTGCAATCGACCCTCATCAAACTCCATCCGCGTGACGCGGTCGGCGGCAATCGGCGTCACGGATTCGAAGAGAAAAATCAGCCAGTGATGCTGTTGCTCGTACGCCCGTTCGCTGACGATGCCGAACAAGCGGATGTCTTCATACCCGACTTGGACACCCGCCTCTTCCAAGGTCTCGCGCCTCGCGCACTCGTGGGGCGACTCGCCGCGATGGAACTCGACCTTGCCACCGATCGGCGAATACATCCCCGAGTTTGGATGCTTCGTTCGGTGCAACATCAACAGACGATCTTGCTCGTCGTAGAGATAGACGAGCACCGCGATGCGGTAGGGGAGATCAGGCGCCACGAGAGTCCGCGCACATCGTTTGGGTCGAGATCGCCTCGATCTTCGCCTCGTTCAGTAAGCGCTGGACAGTCGTTCGAACGCTGTCGCTTGCCCGCACGAGTGGAAGTCGAACCGTCCCGGTGTCGCGACCGAGCAATTCCATCGCACACTTCAGCGGGACTGGGTTGACATCGAGCGAGAGCAATCCACGCGAGAGTCCGAAGAGGCTCGCATGCGACCTTCGAATCGCGGCGAGGTCGTTCTCGTGAATGTTTCGGCAGAGGTCTGCGACACGATCTGGAACGAGGTTGGAGACAACGCTCACCACCCCGATTGCACCGACTGCCGCGAAGCTCGCTGTCAGCGAATCGTCACCTGACAGAATCGCGATAGAGCATCGATTGCGAATCTCACTTGCGGAATCCATCGAGCCCGTGGCCTCTTTGATCGCGACGATGTTTGGATGCTTTGCGAGTCTTTCAACTGTTTCGGGCGAGATCGCCACTGCGGCTCTTCCTGGAACGTTGTAGAGCATGACCGGAAGGTCGCCACTATCGGCAATCGCCATGAAGTGCTGGTAGATGCCTTCCTGCGACGGCTTGTTGTAGTAGGGGGTCACTTGGAGCGATGCGTGTGCTCCTAGGGACGCGGCCAGTCGGTGCAAGTGGATTGCGTGCGAAGTGGAATTGCTCCCAGCACCCGCGATGATCTGCAGGCCAAGTGGTCGGCCGGCGCTTACAGCGCATTCGATGACTGCAACGTGCTCGTGTTCCTCGAGAGTGGGTGCCTCGCCCGTCGTGCCACAAGGAACGATTCCGCGAACACCGCCCTTCGATTGAAAACGAATGTGTTCCTCGAGTCGCGCGAGATCGACTGCGAGTCCATCACGGGTCAACGGAGTAATCAGCGCTGTGTACGCACCCTCGAATGTGAGCATGGTCCCAGTCTACGGATCCAAGCGTTCAGCGGTTGGCAAGACTTGGAAGTCAAGCGATCGAAGTCAGGCGAATCCAGCTGCTCTTGCGCATGCTTCGCAAAGGGCCTCCGCCCGAGTTCGATCAGTCGCCTCTGCAATCAATCGGATGATCGGCTCAGTATTCGACGCGCGCAAGTGAACCCAACCCTCGGGGAAGTCGATCCGGATGCCGTCGGTCTCGTTCATCTTTACATCGGTGCGCCGAGTGAACTCCTTGCGCACCTTATTGAACGCATCGGCCATCGCGCCTTGCCCTCCCAATCCGACGAGATCTAGTTTGCGCTTGATCATCGCGTAGGGTCTGATTCCCGCGATAATCTGGCTCAATGGTCGCCCATCGTGCGCCATGAGCTCAAGCACGAGTGCCATCGCAGAGAGCGAATCTCGAACCCAACAAATCTCGGGCCAAATGAGACCTCCATTTCCCTCGCCACCCCCAATTCCTCCACACTCTCGGATCCCCGCAACCACGTTTGCCTCTCCGACCGCAGTCCGAATGACCTGCGATGAGGGAAACTGAGCGACGACATCGTCGATCATTCGAGATGTCGAGAGATTCGTCGCGAGATCGCCACGACCGTGACGCTGAAGCAGTCGCGTTGCGCCGAGAACGAGCGTGTACTCCTCCCCAATGAATCGGCCACGCTCATCGACGAGCGCCAACCGATCGGCGTCGGGATCCTGTGCGAATCCAATCGCGATCGATCGCGCATTGCCGACTGCGTTCGCCAATTGGCCGAGGTTTGCCTCGATCGGCTCGGGTGTATGTGCGAATGTTCCGGTGCACTCACCATTGAGGTGAAGGAGCTCACAACCGAGAGCCTCGAGCAACATCTTTCCCGATCGCGCTCCACCACCATTGACGCTGTCGAGCGCGACATGGAATCGCCTCGACCGGATCGACTGAATATCGATGTTTGCGAGCACCCGGTCGACGTGGACTTGATCGCCTTCGTCCCTCAACGCTCGCGATCCCCTGGGCGTGCTTGCGACGGGAAGGGGTCCGCGAAATCTGGCGATCACCTGATCGGCCTCCGTTGAAGTGAGAGCCAATCCCTCGGCGTTGAGCGTCTTGAGGCCGTTCCACTCGATGGGGTTGTGGCTGGCGGTCAGGACGATTCCACCGATCGCGCCGAGGTGGCCGATCATCAATGCGACCGTGGGTGTTGAGACGACCCCCAAGTCGATCACGTCAAATCCTGATTCGCAAACCCCAGCAGCGACCGCCTCCGCAAGTTCGGCTCCGGATCCTCGACCATCGCGCCCGATGACCAATCGTGGTCGAGCAGTGGAGAGGAGGGATCCTCGGATGTGACTGGCGAAGGCCTCGGAAAACTTTCGGGCGACCTCTGGGGTCATCGACTTCCCGACGATGCCACGTGCGCCCGAGACCGAAAGCATGAGTGGAGCATCCTGCACGGGTGGAACTCTAGTCGTTCCGGGCAATGGTGGGATCTCTGCGTGGATCGGGCTATACTCGAAATATGTTCGAACTCGAAGTGCGGCGGACGTTTTCGGCTGCGCACGCAATCATAATCCGTGGAGAGAGAGAACCACTCCATGGACACGATTGGCAGGTCGAGTTGACCGTCAGGGCAGCCGACCTCGATGGCGACTTCTTGGCATGCGACTTTCATGCGCTCGAATCTTCGCTGGAGGAAGTGTTGGCGCCATTCATCTCGCGAAATTTGAACGAAACGCCTCCGTTCGACGAGGTCAATCCAACTGCGGAGGCAGTCGCCCACTTCATTGCTGAGGAAATGACAATTCGCATTCCAACTCGGGTAGAACTTTGCTCGGTTCGCGTGACTGAAGCTCCGGGATGCGCAGCGCGCTTTATCCCATCGGTCAAACCTTCGCTCGTCGCACTGCCACCCAACTCACAGCCCAGTGTCCACGTAGGGAATTCCTCTCGCCTTGAACGAACCAAGAGTTGACCATGTCAAATTCACAACCAAACTTCGATCCAATGCTCGACATCTCGAGCGCCGATGGCGCAGGCGATCCGAGTCGGTTCCTGAACCGGGATCACTCGTGGCTTGAATTCAATTCGCGCGTGCTCGAAATGTGCGCGGATTCTAGGACCCCGCTCTTGGAGCGAGTCCGATTCATGGCGATCTATTCGCGGAATCTGGACGAGTTCTATATGAAACGCGTCGGCGCTCTCAGGCATGCGATCGAAACTGGGTCGAGCGCGACGCTCGATAGTCCACTGACGCCCGCACAAGTACTCCACATCGTTCGAACACGTGTCTTCGAACTCGACGCGAAGCAGTCGAAGATCTTGAAGGACGAACTCGTTCCCGCATTGCGCGAGTCGGGGATCGCGCTCCTGGAATGGAGCGATCTCTCGGAATCGGAACGTGCGGAAGCACAAGCGTGGTTTCGCCGAAATGTTTTCCCGATCCTGACGCCACTCGCGGTCGATCCTGGGCATCGATTCCCGTTCATCTCGAACATGAGCGTTTCGCTCGGGTTGGTTGTGCGTCGTCCAGGCGAGCCCGAGACGATGTTCGCACGGGTCAAAGTTCCAGAATCGCCGAGCCGAATGTACGAATTTCGATCGGGCAAGCGATTCTTGCCCGTGCAGGAACTCATTGAGCACCATCTCGACGAGCTCTTCCCTGGAATGGAAATCTTGCAGGTGCTTCCATTCCGAGTGACGCGTGATGCGGAAATCGAAGCCGAGCGCGATTCGTCCGACGATTTGCTCGAATCAGTCGAGCAGAAATTGAAAGAACGGAAGTTCGCACGTGTGGTCCGTCTTGAAGTTGCGGCGGGGGCGAGCCCACGCATTCTGCGATTTCTGATGGAGGAACTGGATCTCGGCGCGGAGGACATCTACGAGACGAACGGAATGACGGACTATGGGATCTTGGACGCGATTGCAGACATCGATCTGCCATCCCTCAAGTACTCCCGATGGACTCCGCTCCAACCAATCGAACTTTCGGGCGAGGGCGGGGAAAGCATTTTCTCGCAGATTCGCAAGGGTGACATCCTCGTGCATCACCCGTATCAGAGTTTCGACCTCAGTGTCGAGCGCTTCATCGCCGCCGCCGCGGATGATCCGAAAGTCCTCTGCATCAAGCAGTCGCTCTATCGAACTTCAGGTGACAGCCCATTTATCACGAGTCTGATTCGCGCCGCAGAGAGCGGGAAGCAAGTCGCCGTACTTGTGGAGCTTCGAGCGCGATTCGATGAGGCTCGCAATATCGAGTGGGCTCGAAAACTAGAGAATGCGGGCGTTCATGTGGCGTACGGCGTCATCGGGTTGAAGACACACACGAAGACGGCCTTGGTGGTCCGACAAGAGAGCGACGGCATCCGGTGCTATGGACACGTCGGGACGGGCAACTACAACGCTCGAACTGCTCGGGTGTACGAGGACATCGGCCTTTTGACGAGCGACCAGTTCATTACCGAGGATCTCGTGGGACTTTTCAATTACATGACCGGTCGATCGAGGCAGACCAGATTCAACAAACTCCTGATTGCGCCGGTCAGCATGAAGCGTCGGTTCATCGAGTTGATCGACCGCGAGATCGAATTGCATTCGAACAAGCAACCGGGGCGCATCATCGCGAAGATGAATCAAATCGAGGATCGCGGCGTGATGGATGCCCTGTATCGAGCGAGTAAGGCAGGTGTGCAAGTCGATTTGATCGTGCGTGGCTTCTGTTGCATCCGACCTGGAGTCGCTGGGCTCTCCGAAAACATTCGTGTCCGCTCGCTCATCGGTCGATTTCTCGAACACAGTCGAATCTTTTACTTTGGTGGTGGAAAGAGCGAGCCACTCGACGGAGACTTTTACATCGGCAGTGCGGACTGGATGTACCGAAATCTTCAGACTCGCGTCGAAGCCGCGACGCCAATCGAAAAACTAGAACATCGCAGAGTTCTCTGGACGAATTTGGAGTACGCGCTCCAAGATGTTCGACAATCGTGGCAATTGAATTCCGACGGCTCATACCGGCGCGTCAGCGACGACGGGGTTCCGATGGACGATCCGCGACGGTTGGGGCTCCACCAAAGACTGATGAACGATGCGACCGCGTCGTATTCGCGAAGTCGCGGTGAAGGGACCGTGATGATCACTGACGATTTACAGCCGGCGCCTCAAGCCCAATCGGAGTCGTCTCGCCGGAAGCCGAAAAGCCAACGTCCGGTCGGCTGAGTCCCAAGTCGAACAAGGTTTCCGCAAGCTGTCCCGGCAGGAGATAGTGCAGGTTGCCGTCGACTCGCCATGTCACCACGCTCTGCGAATCGCCATCATGAGGAGCATGACGAATGACGACAGGGAGTGTGTCGAAGGTGATCGAACGAGCTGGAAGTGTGCGACTGGCGATCCACTCGGTGCTCCACGACCCCGCGTTCGTCGCGATGCGGTACTCCCACCGATCGAGCACCATCGGACTGTCAGTGGTGTTTCGCAAGTCGATTCGCAAGACATACTCGTCCGCATTCGGCCCGGTGGAGACATGGTCGAGTGCCGTCACCCGAATCTGTGGGTTGGTGTGGCATCCGCTCAGAAGTGCGAACACGATGGGGAGGGCAAGAAGACGCAAGACCATGGGCGCAATCTATACCCTTGGGGGCATAGGATGGGAACGGTGAATCGATCCCTCTGTGCAACTTACCGAGTCGTCCAATCTCTCTCAATCGCTGCGGTCGCTCCCGTTGTGGGAGTGCTTTTCGCGATCGAACCAGCGTCCTATGGACAGGAAACCGCCGTTGTCGCGGTCGATGATTCGCCGACCGCGGAGCAATTGCTGGCGCAGGCCGAAGAGCATGCCTCAAACAACCCAGCGGAAGCGGCGCGCCTAGTCAGTCGCGTTCTTGACGACTTTGGTCGCAAGCTGGTTCGGGTCCCAGGGCAAGTGGATCGGTTTATCGACGGTCGTGAGCGCGGAGAACTCTTCCTTCGTGCAAACCCTCAGGTCCTTCACCAGTTTCGTTCAGCTCAAACTGGGGAGGCAGAACGATTGGTCGCATCCGGTGACGATCGTCGAGTCGTTGAGACGCGGCTCCTGACATCGGCGGGTCTTTCTGCGGCGGTTCGAGAGACACAGAGGGCGATCGAATCGGCGCAATTCGCGAGTGCGAGAAGGCTTCTCGATTCGATTCGAGATCACCCCGACACCGCATCGCTCGACCCATCGACTCGTGCGACGATCGAGTGCTTAACCGCTTGGGGCAACGGCGATGATGCCACAGCGCTCCCGTCGGTGAGGGAACTCGCACGTTCGGACGATAGCGAGATTCGTCGAATTGGCGAACGGCTCGAAGCGTTGGCGCGGACGCCGAGAGTCGAACCGAAGGGGCCGATTGACCCTCTTTCGCCTGCTCCCTTTGGATCGATCCCTTCCAACGCAGTTCGACTCTGGAGCGAGCCACTCGAGAATTCGCTCTATGCCCGCCTGCGAAATTCGATCGAGATGGGAGCGATTCCCCCAAGTAGCTCCGAAGGTTCCGCATCGAGCGGAAGATTCCTCGTGTCGATACCGACCGTTGACGGATCAATCGTGCTTGTGAACGAGGGATATGTGCTCCGCGCGTATGACGCCTATTCCCATCAACTGCGCTGGTACAAGTCGATTGGGTCGCCGAATGCTCCGGGGAGCGACCGACAGGCGAGCGATCTTGAAGTCGCAGTCGTTGCGTCCGATTGCATTCTTGCGCTTTCGGGACACGCGCTCGGTTCCGAACGAAGTGGTGGCGGTCGTCTGGTTTGCCTCGATCTTGAGACAGGTCAACGGCGTTGGGATCTCGCCCCAGATCGATTGAGCCAGCGAGCCGAGTTTCGCGAGCTCTTCTTCTACGGCAATCCGACGGTCGTTCGTAATACAGTCGTGGTGCTCGGTCGCAAGGTCACTCCCCGACTCGAAACGGTCTCGACCGTCATTGGAGTGAATCTTGAAACCGGCGCTGTGGAGTGGGTGACGCCGATTGGTGCCGCCCCGGGAATTCGAACGGCAGGTGCACGCCCATTCACGACTCCCGCATTGGATGGAGGTCGAGTATTCGTCTCCACTGGAGCAGGAACGACATCTTGTATTGACGCAGTGGATGGGAGGGTGCGCTGGATCCGACGCGATCCGGTGCCGATCCGCGAGATGGCAACGGAATCGATGCCGTGGGAGTTAGGTGGTGCAGTCGTCACGACTCGAGGGCTGCTCACACTCGCACCCAGTGGAACCGAATTGCAGTTGCTTGCGATTGAAAGTGGCGAGGAACTCGATTCGATTCCGGTCGGTACGGCGACGGCTTGGGGCGTCCCGCGCTATTTCTTGACCGATCGCGCTCGATCATTGGTTTACGGTATTGGTGACGACATCGTCGCCTTTCGTGCAGACGACTTGCGAAGTCCGATTTGGAAATTCAAGGGAGTGGGGCAAGGCGATCCAGGATCGCAACCGGACAACTCGCTCATCGGCATGGTCGGCCGTCCGGGGATCCGAGGGCGGGTGCAGTCTGGCTGGCTTGAGAATGGCCATCCCGCGCTCATCGTGCCGATGCTTGCTCGGGCGCTCCTGCTCAATGGCGAGGATGGCACGACAGCGCTCACGATTCCCTGTGAGGGACCAGCAAACCTCGTCGCTCGCGATGGTGTGATCGCTGCAGTCACAAACGAATCACTCGATGTGCTCGTAGATGCGGGTCGAGCGCAGCAAATTCTGACCAAGGCTGTTGCTGAGCGCCCGCGCGACGCGGATGCGATCATCGGTCTGGTCGAATTCGCACTTCGCGCTCGCGACGAGCAACTCCTGCGTAGCGCGACGACGAGGATTGAACCAGCGTTGGTCGCCGTTCACGACGACCCCGAGAGACGGAAACGGATTGTCGCGTTGCTCGTCGCGGCGGCGCAAAGCGGACTCCTCGGTCGCGAAGGATCGGATGCACTCTTCAAGGCGATCGTGAATGCTCCTGGAAGCGCGACGGATCGTGCGATCGCTCTCGTTGCGCAAGGCGACTGGCTTGCGGGATCCGACCGGTCGGCTGCGGCGATCGAGCCGTGGAGAGCCGTCTTGGCCGACCCTGCAGTCGCGCGTGCGACGATTCTCGATTCGACTGACGCAAACCAACCGATCTGGCGCAGTGGCGGCGATGCAGCGCTTCATCGGCTCGAGCGATTGGCAGCATCAAGAGGCGCTCCCTCTGCCGCGACACGGGCCTCGGAGAGCGCTCCGACGGCGGATTCAGCGGCGGAGCTCGAGCGATACGCGGATCGGATGCCCTGCACTGCCGCTGCCGCCAATGCGTGGAATCGGGCTGCAGAATTGAGAGTGCAAGAACGCGCCATCGCGAATGCGGCAGGGGATGCCGTCGCAGCGATCGATGCCGCGATCGCATCGGCTGACCGAGCTGTCGTCGTAGAAACTCTCGATCGATCCGTGGTTCTCATGCGAAGCGCGAATCTGCATGTGACAGTTGCGCAGTTGCTGGATCGAGCGGTCATCGCTGGCTTCGATGTCCCACTCAAGTCAGTCGATGGGCTCAGTGCTTCAGTGGTTCTCCTCGGATCGCCAGCATCGCAATTCGTCGAACGACTCCCGCGTCCGATCGCATCGACCGAACTCACGACGGCACAATCCGAGATCACTGCGCACGAGATTCGTGGCGTTCTCGCGCCCGTTCGAGATGTGGGAGCGTCGCTGTTACTGAATACCCGTTCGTATCTGTTGGTTGATCGCAGATTGTCCTGTTTGACCGTACCGGATCTTCTTCCAAGCTGGTCCATCCTGCTCCGTGGCGACATGCCCCGAATTGTCCCGCAAGCTGACGGAGTTCTGGTGATCGATCAGCCCAATCGCGAAGCGCTTGCCGCGGAGTTGATCGATGATGCTGGTCACTCGAGGTGGCGAATCGATGATCTCTCAGCGGCGGTTTCGGACGATCGCAAGGAGGTCGATCGGAGCGAGTGCCTGGTGCTCACAGGTTCCGAAGATGTCGCGGTCGTTCGCGTAGATGGTGTCGTCTCCGCATTCTCGCTCCGTGACGGGCTTCGGCGGTGGCAGACAAACACATCGGTGAATGACGTATCGACTGCCGACGCGGGCGAGACGCTCATCGCGATATCGGGGACCCGAGAAGGGGTCGATGATCGGACGTCATGGATCGTCGCCATAGAACAGTCTTCGGGAAAAATTGTCGCGGAGATTCAAGTCGCCAACGATGAGCAGGTGCGATGGGTTCAAGTTCGAGGGGCGGGCGAGATCGCGTTTGGAACGTCCCAAGGAGTCGGTCGTTGGCAAGTCTTCGGTTCCGCGATGGGGATACGGTGGTTTTCAGAAAGCCCTCGACTCCGTGCGACAGACCATGGCGAGACCCTTGGCAAGAAACTCGTCGTGACAGCTGGAACGGACCGCACGCAGATTTTGGACTGGCGATCCGGACTCGTCGAGACGGAGCGATTCATCTCACCGACGAATTTGCTCAAGGCGGAGAACTCCAGACGATGGCTCAGAAGCGGATCGATCATCGTGGGATGGTCAAACAGGGGGATCGACTTGTTCACCCTCGATGGAGAGTCGCTCGGTTCTTCCAGTCTCCATGGAACGCGAAAGATTCAGGACATCTTTCCGGCGTCGGGTGCGCTGATTGCGGTCGAACAGGCCGAAGACTTTTCCGAGCCACGGGCTCTCGGGTTTGGTCGAGGGGGGACGCGGATGTTGATTCACCGCTTCGGATGGAATGACGGCGGGAGAATTGCCGGATCGGCGCTCGAAGTTGACTTTGCGGACGGTCGCCTCGATCGGATGCAATTGTTGGACGGGTGGTTGCTCTTCGGAGGGTCTCGGTCGACTCTTGCGATTCCCTTGAACTGAGGGGGTTGACATTCTGTCACGAAACGGCGATATTCCCCCGCCCCTTCAGGAATGCAAATCACATGATCGCCTCAACCATTAATCGATTGGACTGGACTTCGTTTGCAACTCAACCAGGTATCGGGTTCCGGGAACGCCCCGTAATCCTTGGCGGATATGACGAGGAGGAGGAAGAAGATTTCGACCTTGAGGAGGAGGACGACTTTGAAGACGAAGAGTTCGGTGACGAAGATGGCTTCGGCGACGACGATGAAGCCGCCAAGCCAGCCACCGGCAAGGATGACGAGGATTCCGACGATGCTGAACTTGAAGGTGAAGTCGAGGATGGTGCAGGTCTCGGACCAGAGATCATGCCCAACGAGAAGCTCGAGGGCGTGAAAGACGAGGGTCACGACGGCGAAGACGGTGACGACGGTGACGACGGCGACGACGGCGACGATGACGGCGACGATGACGACGACGATGACGACGACGATGACGACGACGATGACGACGATGACGACGATGACGACGACGATGACGACGATGACGATGACGATGACGATGACGACGAAGACAAGCCGACCAAGGGGGCGGGTTCGAAGAAGTCGACTCCCGGCGAAGAACTAGCGCGAGCCAAGCAGGCTAAGAAAGTGGCGAAAGAGAAGAAGGCTAAAAAGAAGGCGAAGAAAGAGGCGCTCGAAGCTGACGACGACGATGATGACATCGACGATCGCGAGAGCTGAAAGCCCCTGAGAGCGCCGGGGGGCGCGTCGATGACACGAGTGCTAGCGATCGCTTGAAAATGCCCCGAGGTTGACTCGCGCGATCTCAAGGTGTCCATTCTTCGGATGAACGACAACGACCTGTTTGCCCGAACCGAGTCCGATTGGGATCCAGAGTGATTCCACGATGCTCGTACTGTGCTTGGCATCTGTCGCACTGCCTTCGACTGGGGATGGTTCCAGAGAGAGTTGCTCTGGTGATGCAGTGACGAGTGTCGAGTCAGTAATCGATATTGCCGCAGCGGACATTGGACTCGCGAGTGCGATGCGGTTGTTCGTCGGATTCCAGATCGCCATTCGGCTAAATCTCGGGTGGTAGAAATAGAGTCGAGGGTCGGATACCGAACCGCCAGTTCGGATGGGCACGAGCGTCTGGTACGCCATCCTGGCGTTTGCCCGCCATGACAAGTCGATCGAGATGATGGGTGTGGGTCCAATCGTTTCCGAGATGGCAAAGGCGCAGGCAGCCAATGCGCCGTCGCGGAGTCGGAGTGCGTAGAGAAATCGACCATCGGATGAGAAGCTCGGGGCAATCCAATATCCACCGTCGGGTGGCGGAATCGAAATGGTCGACTCCCCGCGTCGAATGCGAAGCGCAAATCTGTCCTTGTCTCGTTGGCGATGGCACCAGGCAAGCTCCTCGTTCGGTCCTATCACGGCGAAGGCGTTCACGTCTGCATCATCAACAAGCCAAGTCGGTGCGCCGCCGCTCCAGCCGACCTTCCCGATCCAGCGGGATCCATCTAGCCGTGGACTCTCTACGAGGAAACCCTGTTGGTCGGACGACCGTCCAAGGAGCAGATCGGCACCTTCGACGTCAAGGATCCCTGCGCCCGATGATCCTGATACTTCACCAGATGATCCAGATACTGGGCAAATCGGCACGATTGCAATTCGACCCGCATTCGGGACGCCACTATCGACTCCAGCGACCAGTGTTTCCCAATCGACGGCACTCGATCGCTGAATCGCGGCAAGACATCCATCTGATGAGAGGAGGGGAAGCGTGAACCCGTCGTACTCAACCGTGCGAATCCGATCAAACTGAAACTGGACCCGCGTCTCGGTGCTCGTCAGCGGTCGAGTTGCGCTCTCGGGTGGGTTCGCTGATCCATCGGCGGTCGGAGTCGATCGAGAATCGAGGGCGCAGCCACTCAAAAAGCCACTCAACAAGACGCCCCAAAAGAGGGACGACGAGAGGCCGGTACCGATCATGAAGCCGAAACGCACGGATTTCCGACGCCACGGCTCGCATGACGCAAGATCCATCACTCCATCACGGGGCGATGGAAGGATCGATCGGAGCAAGTGGATCAATCGCCTTTCCGCCAGCTTTGTCCGGGAGATTGAGCTTGTGTTTTACAACCAATCCTTCGCTCTCCGTGTTCAAAGGCTTTGCGAGAACCTCAAGCCGCTCTCGTTCGTCCGCGTTGAAGTTCGTGTCGTTCTCGTCTGGATTGTCGACGACCGAAGGTGTGATGAAAACGAGAAGCTCTTTGACGGAGGTCGAGTCATTGGTATTGCTGAAGAAGATGTCCAGAATCGGGATGTTCCCGAGAATCGGAAAGCTGTTCTTGGCCTTCGACTGCGATTCCACCCGGACGCCGCTAATGACGATCGTCTGGTTGTTCTTGACCGTGATCTCCGTGTTCGTCTGCCGGCGATCGATCGTGGGATTTCCGCTCCCACCGACATTGAGAGTCGTCGCGGTGTTCACATTGGAAAGCAACACTTCGATCTCCATCGCGACATTTTTCTCTCGCGTGATTCGCGGTCGCACATTCAGTCCGATTCCGACCGAAATCTGATCGAAACTGCTTGTTGTGCCACCACCCGTACTTCCTCCAGTGGTCGATCCAGTCAAGAATGGAACATCCTGGCCGGCGAAGAAGACCGCCTCTTTGTTATCGCTGGTGAAGACGCGAGGCTGCTGGAGAATTCGCACCGAAGTGTCTCGTTGCAATGCCTGAAGGATGACTGTCGCATCGACCCCGAAGTTGAAATTCGAAACATTAAGCACGGAGGGGAAGATGTTGTCCTTTTCGCCCTCGAATCGAAGGTCGCCCGCATTAGCGCCGATGACGACCGCATTGTTTGGATTGGCGGGTGAGATGCTCCCGGCAGGTCCGAACTGAATACCCATCGCGAATTGATCTCCCAATTCGACTTCGGCGAGGATTCCAGAGATCATTACTTGCCGCATCGGCTGATCGAGAATGGTGATCAACTTGATGACTTCCTCTTGAATCTCAGGAGTCGCGAGCACGAGGAGCGAGTTCTGACCAGCATTCGGTACAACCCGACTTTTTCCGATGATTGCACTGACTTCGGCGGATTCCGCTTGGTTTCCACCACCACGAGCGTTCTGCCATGGGAATTCAATGGTCGCAGTGGACTGGGTCCCGACGCCGCCACTCGACCCTCCAGACGAAACACCAGGTTCAGCGGAAGTTGTTCCACCACCTGCCGCCGCGAAGTCGATTCCATTGAGACCCTGTTCGGGGGCAGAAATTCCACTACCTGCACCGCTCTCGGCGAGCAGAGCATTGAGGATCTCAGCAACAACGATCGCACTGGCGTACTTCAGCTGCACATTTGCCGGCATCCCGACAGTGAGTGGGGTATCAATCTTCGAGATGAGTTCGTCGAGCCAGACGAAGTTGTCCGGAGTCTTTGTCACGATGATCAATCGATTCGAATCGGGGTACGCCTCGATCCGAAAGATGTTTGCGACCGCCACATCGGCGCCAGATTCGCTGCCGCCACCACCGCCGCCACCAGCGAGTCTTGTCGCGCCACCGCCACGACTTCCCGAAGATCGACTCGACGCACCAGACTCGAGGAGTGACTGCAACAGGTCTTTTACCTTCAACGGATCGGTGTATATCAAGTCGTAAGACTTGAAAATCGCACCATTTCGCGTCGGTGGGATATCCCAGGAAGTCACGATCATTTCGCCGATCTTCTCGAGTGTGTGCGGATCAGATCGGACGGTGATCGAATTCGTCGCCGCGAGAACGGTCACGACGAGGGTCGGTCCATCCGCGCCGCCAGCCCCGGCCGCTGCGGGTTGATTCGGTGTCTGACCGGGGCGCTGATTCTGCCGTCCGCTCGCTCTCGCGCCACCACTTGAGGCTCCATTTCCTGCGAAAATTGTCTCGATCGCGCTGGCGACCAACGTCGCGTCTGCGTTCTTGAGTCGAAATGTTTCGGTTCGAGTGTCAGTGAATGGGGGCACATCCAAGACATTGATGATCTCTTGGCAAGTCTTGGCGAGTCCGACATCACCTTCGAGGATGATCTGATTGGAATTCGTATCGACATCAATCTTTCCATTCTTGCCGTCTTGAATGGATTGGCTCAATCGATCATAAACCGACTGAGCACGTGTGTTCTTAATGTCGAAAATCTTGATGACCGCCTGCCCATTTTCTTCGAGTCGCAACACATCAACTGCTGGACCGAGCACCATCGCTGGTTGCAGTTTTCCGACATTTGTCAGCAAGTCCACCATGATCAACTCGTCGGTCTCGACCACGCCGATATCGTTCAGTCGAAATGCCTGAAAGATCAACTCCAAAGCCTTTAGCCTCGTGACGAGTTTGTCGCTCATCACACTGATCGTCTGTGTACGCAACTGAGACAACCGGGGAAGGACCGCCTTTCCCGTGCATTCGACAATGAACGGAAAGAGGTCTTCAACTTTGATTTCCTTGAAATTGAGCATCACGAGCTCGGACATGTCGACAGGGCGCCGGTCGGCTCGGAATTGGCGGTTCGTCGCGCTCTGCCCTCCGACAAAGACGACTGGACCACGAGGGGTTTGGACGGTGGTCGTGACCGATTGGTCTGCTTCCTGCGGATTCGCTGGATCGACCTCCTGTTCTGGGGTCGAAGGGTCGATCTCCTCTGAGTCAGGAATTGGATTTGTTACGGGCTGGCTTCCGCTAGGAGCAGCAGGATCCTGCACCGGGGTCGATGGCGTAACCGTGGCAGGCGGGACAATCGGTTGCGAGCTCGGCTGAACCCCGCGAGTTGCTGGGGATTGCGCAGGCGGCGCAACCGGTGGCGCGCTCGATGCGATTCCAGAAGCCAAGATCGTCAGAGAGCAGAGAGCGATGATCGCCAAAGGGAATGGACTGGTATTTGGACGATTCAGTTGGCGCAAAGAGAGTGCTCCAGAATTGGTTCGAATGCGAGGGAAACGGTTTGGGGTGTCAGTGATTGCCGAAACCCAAGATTTTGATTGGATCGGTCGTCGCCATGAATCGCCACTGAGCCAGGCGAAGGGGATTCCTTCGCCGTTGGGGCACTTCTTGGTCTCTGCCGTTGCGCGTCTGGCGCATCTGGATTCGGCTCTTCGGTTGTATCTGCAGCGCTTCCCTCCGACACCGGAGCTCGGGATGTTTCGGCAACTGGTCGCCCCGTCGCGCCTCCATCTCGTGTCGCAGGGGCAGAAACCACAGCAGGACGAGGACCGCGTGTTGCATCTGCTCCTCGACCCGAGTCAGCAGTGGGAGCCGACTTGGAAGAACCAGAGCTGCCTGGCGCTGTCGCGGGAGCCGGGGGCACGGCTGGGGTCGTTGCAGGTTGAATGATCGGAGGTCCGCTCAGTAACGTCTTTGCGGAGAGCTTGGTCCAATCGGTCGGCACCCAGATTGGAACCGAGTATGTGCCACGCAAGTGTTCAAGGCGAACATTTGAAGGTGGTTCAACGGCGATGACTCGTACTCCGGACTTCTCCTCTCCAACGAGAATCGTGATGTTCCCTTCGAAGTAGACGAGATCCCCGAGCATCCCGCTTGGTTTGGGTCCTTGGTACTCCAGAGGTATCGATGGTGGCGGAGGAGGTGGTGGTGGCGCGATCGGTGCGACTGGTGCCACGGGTTGGGGAGTCGGGCGGGTTGGTGGTGTGGGCATCGTGAAGAGGCTTCGGCCTGTCAGCCGATCCGCCGAAGTCTTTGCAAGCGCTGAGTGCCCTTCGAGTGCTCGATTGAGCGAACCACTCGAATCACTCTCGGACTGAACCGTCAAGAGCGTGACGACGAATGGAAAGAACTCAGTTGCGAAGACCCAACTCCCGAGTGTTAGCGAGACGACGCTCACGAGAAGTGAGATCGACCATCGCGAATGCGATCCGAATGGAATGTCGATCAAGATCCACCTCGCTTGCGGGATTCGCGACCTGCAATCGCCCAAGCCTCGGTCGAGATTCTGACATCGACTTTCTTGTGGCTTTCAAGCCAACGCAACTTGATCGAATTGACTGCGTCAATCGATGGATTCTCTTCAAAGTCCGTCACGATTTGCCCGACCTCATCCGCAGGAGCTTCGAACTTAACATCCGCACGCATGCGCTCGATTCGGCCACCCGCGCCCGCGAGCGAAGTCATTGCACTGTTGGGAAGTTTTCCACCGGAGAGTGCCTCGTAGCCGTAGAGCGAGATGCGATGCTTCTTCATCGTGTCATTGACTGCGAGCGCCAATGTCTCCGATGTTTGCGCCTCGCTCTCGGGGATCTCTACCGATCCGAACGCAATAGCAGCCCGCTCCACATCCTTGCGGAGTGGACCACCTCGGAGCGCGCCTCGTTCCAACAGTGCCTGCAATCGGTTTGCCTCCGCGGTCCACGATCGCGCGTACGACCAGCAGTAGTCGTCGAGAAAGAAGTACCCGGCGAGAATCGCAACTCCGACAACGACGAATCGCATCGCTGGCTTGAGCTGAAGGAACCGCGCGAGAAGACTTGGACGAGATGGGGTCATTTGCGTTTCGCCTGTTCGAGCAGTTGATAGAACTCATCTCGCAAGCGAGCCTCGACTGCTGGGTCAATTCCAGGAGTCTTGCGAGCAGTCGAAACTCGCCCGAGGTACTCGCGAGCTTCGGCTTGTGTCATCGCCGCAATTTGTTCGGTCGTCAATGGCGCGGGGATCGCCACCGCCTCGCTCTCGGTCGGGCCCCGGCCCCGCCGATTTGTGTCGGGCGCTGCGGAGCCTCCTGCGGCGCTCTTTCGGTTGAGCGACCGAGAATCCGCATCATCCTGAGCAGTTTGTACCGGATCGCCATTGGGCGATACCGGATCTATGAGCGGAGGCGTATCAATTTTCACAGTAGGGTCGGGACGAATCGTGCTCGTCGCAGCACTCGCGCTCTCTGTGGCGGGCGGGATTAAAGGCGCATCTGAGGAAATCGTTGTACGACTCGTCGAACCAGATCCAGCATCGGTTTCAGCCGCTCCGTATCGCCTGTCGCGCAACGTCCTGCGGGCGAAATCCTGCGCTTCTGGATAGTTCGGTACGAGCGATGGGTTGACGACAGTCGTGTTGATCGTGAACTTGATGACACCGTTTGCGTTGGGTGCCTCCCAGTTCTTCTCGACGCGGTCAAAAACGCGCGATTCACGAAGTTGCCGTTCCATCAAGAGGATCGCCTCAGCTGCTCCGTTGCTGCCTTGCGGTTTCGCGACACCTTGCAAACTGACAGGCGCTCCCTGGGTAATCGAGATGAGCTCCAACTCGATTCCCTCCGGCGTCGCCGAGGCAAGATCGCCGAGCAACTTTCCCATCGGCCAAGCATATTTTTCATACTCGCTGTACATGGCGGTCTGGTGATCAAGTCGTACGAGCGATCGTTCATACGCCTCCGAATCAGGAAGCTTCCAGCGCATGTAAACCAAGCGCGCACCTGAGAGAGCGAGTGGGACCAGTGCCCAGACGATCAACGCCGCCACGGCGAGTCGAATCGCGACCCTCGGTGTCCGGGCGGTGGCGATCAGCCGAGGCAGAAATCCTTGATTGGTTTTCGCCGCCCCTGCCTTCAGCGATGCGATTCGCGCCAGTGGTCCAGTCAGCGCAATGGCTGTTCCAAGCAACACCCCATATCGCTTCCACCATGCGTGATCGGTTGGTCTCGACTGCGAGGACGATTGAAACGAGTTCTCCCCGAACGGCGCGCCATCACTCAACGGGGCGAGCAGCCCATCTGATTGAGCGTCGAGGTTTGCTCTCATCGCCTCAAGCGCGATGTCCATCGCAGGTTTGGGAATGTCTGCGAGAAGCAATGTCTCGCCAACGCTTCGCAAAATCGAAGCAGTCCACTCCGCGTCGTCCTCGCCGGCTTCACCGCCGGCGTCACCGCCGTTTTTACCTCCGGCTTCTCGAAGTGTCCGAAAGGCACTGTGGATTCCATCTGAATAGGCGATCGAGATCGCGCCAGTCGCGCGTTCGAGGTACACCGCGAGTGATTCCCGGTCGCCACGTGCGATCGCTCCGGTGACGAGTGCCATGAGTGCCGCGATTGGTGGCGCGTAGCTGAGATCAGGTTGGTCGGAAATGATTGACGGCAATACAGGACCAGCGATTGATGTTGGCCATTCGACCATGAGCGCGGTGCGTTGGGAATCAGGGTCAGTGGTTGGAAGCAACACCGCATTGGTGCGCCAACGAGCCGCACCACCGAGGAGCAGGTTTTCGACTTGAAGGCGAAGTGCCATCTCAAGCTGATCTTGCGATGCCGCGGGGAGCGTCATCGTTCGGCAAATCACATCGCTTCCCGCAAGCAGGATCACGACTCGCGACGTGAGGTGTTGCTCAAGCCACGAACCAGCATCGTCGAGGCTCGTGGTTCCGCTGAACGATTCGGTGTCCAACAACTCGATCTTTCCATCTTGGATGCGTACGAGAATTCCATCGCAACCGATGACGCCTGTCTCCGAGGTGGATCCGTTGGCATGTCCCACCGACAAAATCGCAACGCGATTCGGATCGCTCGGCACCTTTGCGGATTTTTTCTTGCGGATGAACTGAGGGGATTTCATGGATGAGTCGATTGCGATTATTTCAGGGCTCTCGATACATAAGGATCTGCGCTGGCAATGTTGAACGGTCGACTGTCACGATCATTTCCGATTCGCCCCCAACGATTACCGAACGTCCGTGACTGGTGATCGTGAAGACGAAGCTCTGAACATCGAGGTGCTTCGCAAGCGAGGAGACTATCTGCGGAGTCATTCCAGGGATTTCAAGCACCGCTGCGAGGCTTGTCAACCCAGTGACCTTGGCGTCACGTCTAGACACGAGGCTGTCGACAATTTTCGGGTTCAGGTCGAAAATCTCTTTGAGGACTTCTCCCGAGACGGTGTTGACATTCATCTTTCCCGGTTCAGGGCGCGTGAAGTCCTTCAGTGTGCACTCATTGAGAACCTTTCCGATCGCGGCGCTGTCGAGATTTCCCGGTCCAGACTGGACAGCACCGCCAGTGCCCGAAGTGCGACCACCACTCGACCTTCCGGTACGTCCACCCGTCGCAGCACCGGCTCCGCTACCCGTCCCCGTCGCTCCGCCGGTACCGCCGCCACTCGAACCACTGCCGGCCGACTGCGAGAGGGTGGAGAGGGGAGTGACCAGCAATTGTTCGAGTCGCGCATTCTGCGTTCGTGCAAATGCCATCAATGCACTCGCCTGAGCTGCCGTGACTTCGAGTCGCTCGATGATCTCTTCGCTCGTGGCAGTTGCGAGATTCAAGCGAGGCTCTCCGCTCAGTGCAAGCGGGGCTGACCGCGATGTCGCCGTCAACATGCCAGACCAACCGCAGTCCAGAATTCCGTCGGCTTTGTCATCGGGCCAAGTCTGATCGCCGTCATCTTCGTTCGAATCGATTCTCCCATTCAAGTTCCAATCTTCGCCCCTTGTGTATTCGGGCCATACACCTGCGACTAATTCCAACTCCGCAAAATTTCGGAAGTTGGCGTTTCGTGGTTCATAGGAGAGCCCCCTGTTTTGATAGTAGGACTTTTCAGCACCCATCATTCCTGCTTCTTCGTTGCCGTCGCGCCAATCCACAATAGCGGCGGCGACATCAGGCGTCATGTCGTGGATGTTCATCAATTCCATGCTCGAGATCAGATTGATATTCGCCTTCGAATGTTCGTCAAGGGGTCCGGCCCATTCCTTTCCATCCATGAAATGGCGTATGTCGAACGAGCCAGTTTCCAACTCGCCGTACGAATTGTCCTCAAGCTCGAGGAAGAGCGCGAGTGCATCCTCGGGGTCTGGATTTTCCGTGTGATACTCCATGATCGCGATCATCGTCTCGACTCCCGCGCGTGCCGCCCACCTTGCCTGAACCCGAGCGAGCGCGTCGTTTCCAAGTACCGCAGCTCGAAACGAGAGAATCTGAAGTCCCGCCACGATCGCGGCGCCGATAGCGACAGCCCAGATCACGATGACCAGGACCGAGCCACGGCGAACTTGTGATCGACTCGAAATCAATTTGGTCCGCCTCCGGTTCTAGGGCCACCTGGACGGATGCTCATACCTGATCCACCACCCGAACCAGTCGGTGGACCGCTACCCGATCCGCGGCCCATCCCAGCTGATCCCGAGCCACCGCGACCGCGCATTCCGCCCTCTCCGCGACCGCCTCCGCGACCGCCTCCGCCACTGCTGATTCCGCCAGTGCCGCCGCCTGCAGGCACGACTGCGCCACCCGCTTGTGGGACTCCCGCTGTTGGGTCTGTTCCCGTTCCTTCTGGAACGCTCGCGGTGTCGGTTCCTGGCTCGGCAGCACTTTCAGGATCGGGGGGCACGTACGGTGGCATAACGCGGTCGATCGGAACGATTGTTCGAAGACTCATCAGTTCACGCGAATCTTCGTATAAGTCGTCGCCGTGCGCGTCGCCACCCGTGGAGACGGTCACGCGAAGAGCCGCGGGGAGTCCAGAAACATCGGAATCCCAGGTGTCGTACCAGGATGTTCCGTCAAATGCTTCTACATACAGCGCGACGACGCCATCCATGATCGGATCGGCTCGACCGCCACCGCCATCATTCTCGTCTGGAACAGCGTCCGTGCGAACCCAGAGTGTGCTTCCACCACCCTCCTCGACGATTCGCAATTGAACTTCATGTTCGATCCCATCGCCCGAGTAAGTCTTTCCTCGCACTGGCGAGAGCTTGGTCGTGTAGACAAGGAGTTCATTCCTCGGCGTCGATTCTCCGATCGGAGTCGCAACCGTACCGTCCGTCAGAAGAAGCCTTGTGTCAATCAGGTCGTCGCTCCGAATCACCTGCTCAACTTCGCGCCTGATTCGATCAAGCGCCGCATTCGCGCGCAAATGCGCGTTCAGTCGAACTTTGGATGTCTCGCGCGCACGTGCGAGTTGTGTGAGCGAAGTTCCAATTGTTCCAACCACGATGACCGCGATCACTCCTGCGACGATGAGCTCGACCAGTGTGAATGCCCGACGAACTGTGTTGCTATTTCGGTACATCGCTCTCCTCGCTCTTGGATTCGAAATATGCCTCCCGATCGATCGGTTCTGGCGGTGCCCGATCTGGATTCGGCTCATCTCCCATTCGAACAGCGATGCGGGTTGCACACTTGAATTCACGGCCCATTGGATCGCGCACGATTGCGAGGACTTCGCAAGGCGCACCAGTCTCGGCCTTTTCGATATCGACCTGGTATTCGAAATCATCCCACGGCGGATCGCACGTCCCCGATCGATCGTGCATTTTCGCCCACTCATCTGGACCCTCGACGAGCACGCTCGCGAGCAGTTCGTCCAGGAGCGCCGCCGCCATGACTGCGCGTTCGCCACGTTGTTGATCCATGAGCGCCCGCGCCGCAAGTGACACGATCGACCCAAGTCCGACCGCGAGAATGATCCCTGCGATGACCACCTCAAGCAAGGCGAATGCTCGAGGGCGAGTGGTCACCATCGCTCACCTCGTGTTCCGTACTCATCTAGGTTCTGTGACTCTCTCGATTCGACCGCCGGACCGCCGGCATCCATGCGAACTGGCACGACAGAGTTCGAGTCAAGTCGGAGGACAGTGTCGATCGATCCCGAAACGAGATGCATCTCGATGCTAGGTCGACCTCCTCCAGGCACAGTTGGAATCAGCCAATCCGTCCCCGACACTTCCACGCCGTCGACGGTCAAATCGACGACTTCCAATCCACGCGGAAGGGCCACTGGCAAGATGCGCGGGTCGTCTGTCCAAACGTATCGAGAGCGCTCGCCATCGGCACTTGTCGCTTCGGGATCGCGATCAGACACGAGCAATGCAAGCCATCCAGTCTCTGGATCTTGCCAGAGCGCGATTTGCTGCGACGATGTCGCCTCGCGGAAGGCGTACATCGACAACAAATCCTTTACTTTGTCGACCGCAGTGTCGTGGGCTGTGTGCGTTGACCTGTTGAGGCGCGGAACAATCATCGTGCTCAGAACTGCGAGCACGACGATCGCGACGATGACCTCGACAAGTGTGAACGCGCGCCGATTCATCTATTCCCGCTCCTGGCCATTCACGATGTCGCTGTCGTCGCCTTCACCACCGGGCTGACCATCGGCACCGTATGACATGAGGTCGAAATCACGATTGACCTCGCCGGGGATGATGATGACATAGGCGTTCCCCCAAGGGTCGAGGAGAGCCTTCGCATTGTCGAGGTAAGGATCGTCTCCTTCCATCAGCACTTCGAGTTCAAAGTCGCTTGGACACCTGCTGAGCCCGGCCTCGGTCATGTAGAGGCGCACTTGTTGGGCGAGCGCGGCTGCTTCGGTCCGCGCGCGCTGGTCATTGGCTTGGCCGATGAACTTTCCGAAGCGTGGGACGAAGATCGCCGCCATGATCGCGACGATCGTCACTGCAACGATGACTTCGATCAAGCTGAATGCGCGTGGATTGGCCCGGCGAATGCGACGTGGCGAGGGGAGAGTGGGAACTTTGTTCATGTGAAGCCTCAAAAAAGTGTGACGAAAAAGTGTGACGAAAGAAGTATGAATAGCCTTATCCACCGATCGTGGATTGAAGCTCGAGCAGGGGAAGCAGAATTCCAAGCAAGACAAACCCCGCGACCAGACCCATCACGATGAGGAGAATGGGGGGGAGCGCCTTGGTGAATATTTTGAGCGAAGTATTGACCTGACGGTCGAATGCGGTCGCCGCGTGCATCAGCATCGGTTCGAGTCGCCCAGAGCGCTCGCCGATATTGACAATCTGAATGAGAAGCGGTGGAAAGAACCCCGACCTCTCAAGGGGATCGGCGAGCGAAGAACCGGTCGTCACTCGCTCCTGCACATCGTCGATCGCCGACATCATCGCAGCGTTTCCGAGAGTGTCCCGCACGACACGGAGTGCTTGGAGAATCGGAATTCCGGCGGAGACAAGTGTCCCCAGTGTTCGAGTAAATCGCGCGACTGCGACATCCCGCAAGAGGTTTCCGAGAATCGGCACTCGGAGCAACGTCAAGTGGAAGAACAGTCGATTCTGTGGAATCGCAATCCATCTCCTCCAACCGATGATGGCTCCCGCGGCCGCGATGACGATTGCCCACCACCACCCCGTGACAAATGCCGCGATACCCAACAGGACGCGTGTCGGAAACGGAAGCGGCACTCCCGGTTGTCCAGCGATCGGCGCCATCAATCTCGGTAGCACGAATGTGATGAGCACAACAACGCTGATCGAGATCAGTCCTGCGACGATCATCGGATACACGGTCGCTCCAATCACCTCACGCTTCAACTCGACAGATCGATCAAGAAGATCGGCGAGTTGATGCAGTACCTCCGCGTTGCGTCCCGATGCATCGGCGGCGCGAAACATACCCACAGTCATGTCATCGAATGGCGGGCCATATTCCTTTGCGGCCTGATGAAGTGGAACACCTGCCTCAACGCGGTCGATCAGAAAGTCGAGGATGACGGGGAGCGCACGCCCTGCAGCTTGCCTTCGTACGGTTCGAAGGGACTGCATCAGGGGAAGCCCTGCTTCGAGCGCCGTTGCGATTTCGCGCACGAAACTCGTCAGATCCGACCGAGAGATCGTTGGTCGCTTGGCGCGACTGCGAACCAGAATCGAGGCCACCTTCACAGGCATTACTCGACTTGCTTTCGGTCGCGACTCCGTCGCAGCTTCAAGCGATGTGGCGATGATTCCTTGTCGCGCCAGTGTGCGCATCGCATCGGCTCGATCCTCCGCTTGGATCGTGCCGCCACTCGATGCATCACCGAGACCTGAATATCGAAAAGTCAGCATGGGAAATCCTGTCGTCGACTCATCCGGTGGACATTCATCCGGGGGACATTCATCCAGTGGACATTCATCCGGGGGACATTCATCCAGTGGACATTCATGGCGTTGCGTCATCCACGTCTTGCGTGGCGCGCAGGACCTCAGAAATCGTCGTCGCTCCCTCTTGCGCCTTTCGCATTCCGTCTTGGCGCATGTTGGTGAACTCCGCTCCAACGAGTTCCTTCAGTTCAGTCACGGAGAGTCGTTTCGTGATGCCATTCCTCAGCCGAGGGTTCATTCTCAGAAGTTCGAAGAATCCCAGCCGAGATCTGAATCCAGTCTTCTTGCATTCCTCGCATCCAACACGTCGCCACTCTCCCTCGCTGAATCCCGCAACTTCTCCCGCAGTCAATCTCGATTTGGATTCTTCGGTGAGTGCCTTTCGAGTCTTGCAGCGCGTGCAAAGTCTTCGTCCCAGGCGCTGCGCGAGCAGACCTTCCAGGACGCTCGCGACGAGGAAAGGTTCGGCTCCCATGTCGACCAGACGCCCGATGCTCGAAATGGCATCGTTGGTGTGAAGTGTGGAGAGGATGAGATGCCCCGTCAATGCCGAGCGGATCGCAATGTCGACGGTTTCGTTGTCTCGAACTTCGCCGACGAGAATCACATCGGGATCCTGGCGAAGAATTGCGCGAAGACCGATCGAGAAGGTCAGGCCGCGCTTCGGGTTGACCGGAATCTGATTGACGCCACTCAGTTCATATTCGACTGGATCTTCAATCGTGATGATCTTCTTGCGAGGGTCGTAGAGCTTGCTCAGTGCCGCGTAAAGGGTTGTCGTCTTCCCGGAACCGGTCGGTCCCGTGACCAAGATCAATCCATGCGGCTTCTCGATCAACCGATCCATCGTGGCACGATGCGCTTCGCTCATCCCGAGGCTCTGCAAATCCAACGGCAGATTGCTCTTGTCGAGAATTCGCATGACGATGCTCTCGCCATAAATCGTCGGTACTGTTGAGACTCGCAAGTCGACTTTTCGCCCTTCGAATCGGAGCGTGATGTGCCCGTCCTGCGGGATGTATCGCTCGGCGATGTTCATCATCGCCATAATCTTCACTCGTCCGATCAGTGCCGCTTGAAGATGCTTCGGCGGTGGCATTTGTTCAATCAGCACACCATCGATTCGATACTTGATTTTGAGATCGCTCTCGAAGGGTTCAATGTGAATGTCGCTCGTTCGACTCTGGATCGCCTCGAGAATGAGCAGATTCACTAAATTGATCAGTGTCGGCTGCTCCGCCATGCGGTGCACGTCGGCGGTTTCGATCGCGTCGACATTGTGGACCGACTCATCGTTCGGGGAGTCCGATGTTCCTGCGAGAGATTCTGCAATTCGCGCGGCAGTTGTGCCGTAGGCACGTCGCATGAGTTCGCCGAATGCGGCGGCTTCGACTCCCACTCGACTGACGGGCATACGCGTAATCGCTGCGATCTCGTCGGTTGCTCCTACGTCGAGGGGATTGAACATCGCCACGAGCAGGCGACCCCGTTCGACTCGGACTGGGACCGCACGAACCCGCACGGCAACTTCGGCCGTCAGCATTGCGATCGCGAGCGGGTCGGTATCCGGTGGTTTCTCAAGCCACGAAATGCCCAGGCTTTGACAACGCTCGCGGACCTTTGCGGTCTCCGCCTCCGCGGTCGCCGGAGTCAGATCGGTGGCCGCATTGCCGAGTCGTAACTCGCTCGTTGGTGTCATCGGTCAATCCGCCGTCTTCGGCGCAGTTGGAGTTTGCGCTGGACGATCACGACCATTGCTGTTGGGTCGCCCGAGAGACCTTGGTTCGCCTGTCGAGCGCCCCACAACAGATTCGCTACCCGCATTGAGCCCGGGCTCACTCGATCCGTCCTTTGGTGCGACCATCGGTCGCCTCGCAGCGGATGCGATTTTCGCCGCGCCTGGGAGCTGTTCCGAAAGTTCGGTTCCCACGATTGCCGCGATTGCGGCACGAGTCTCTGCATCTTTCGTTTCGCGCTCGGCGTTCAACGCATGGTGCGGGTCTCGTGGTCCTTTTTCCGCGTTCGGTGATCCTTGATTCATTCGCCTTCGCGTCTCCTCCGTCTGCTTCAAGGGCTCGACGATTCGATAGCTCGCTGCGAGTCTGAACCGCCAGTCTTCATAACTCGTGACGAATCCAGCCTCGAGCTCGTTCAACTGCGTGATCTGCTCGGGAGAGAGTCCGGGGAGCTCTCGCGCGGCTGCGAAGTAAGGAATCATCGGACTCGGGCGGAAGACAACTGGATATGCAGTGGAGAGTGCGCGCGCCCTGAAGATCGGACCCCAACGATCGCCGTATGCGGCGGCGAGCGTCTCGATCGAGCGATCCTGCAGGTCGCGCAGAGCAACGCGTGTCGCGACGATCAACTCCAACTCTTCCAATCCGCGCGCGAAATCCTGTGCGATCAGTGCTTCTTTGATTTTATCCTGCGATTCGGCCATCTGGTCGGCGCGCGCAAGCAAAGCCGCGTCAAGTCCGACTTCGTATGCCTCAAGTGTGTCCTTCGCCACAAACATGACATCGGGTGGAACTTCACATTCGCGGGAAACCAAGCGAAGGTCGACGCTCTCTCCACTGAGTAGTCCGCGTGGAAGCTCCTTCTCTCGGCGCATCGCGCGTTCAAGCTGTGGCCACCTCGCCTGCTGTTCTTCACTCAAGATGCTCTTCAGGTTGTCAATAAACCGTTGCTTCAGTCGAGCTTTCTCTTGCGTCCACTTGTTGATCGGAGCCATAATGACTCCCATCGCACCTTGATCTCCTGCGCTGATGATCTGATCTTTCATCCCCTTCATCTCATCGCGCAGTCCGTCGACGCCGATCCTGAAGTCGCCCGAGTAGTCCTGCAACAGGCTCTCGATGGTCGGCACCTGCCACTCCTCAAGCGCGAGGAAATCGACGAAGAGCTCGATGTCTCGATTGAGGTAGTCGGCTTGAAAGGCTTCAACGAACCCTGCTTGAAGTCCGAGCTGCGCGTGGGAAGGCGTGGCTGAGAGTCCTACGCATAGACTTGCGAGGGTGAAGAATGAACGAAGGGAATGCGAGTGTGTCATGATTGATGGTCCTCATCTTGCGGGAAAAACGCTGTTGGAGAACGCCTAAGCCCGGCAAATATGGCACGAATCTGCAGTTGTTTTTGCGATGGGATGGAGAAAGGCGCAGAAGACTTCGATCGACGGACGGAATGATGGAAAGTCCTATAACACCAAGCGTGATCGGCTCTTCGATCATCCGGACGCTGATCGCAATTGCCTACCTGGCCGAAGTGACGGTGCGTTGCTCAATCCGCTTCACGCTCGTGGTTTGGACGATTCGATCGACGAAGATCCCCGGGGTATGGACTTGGTCTGGGTCCAATTCGCCGATTGGTACGAGCTCCTCCACTTCAGCAACGCAGACCTTGCCACAAGTCGCCACCATTGGGTTGAAGTTTCTGGCGGTCTTGCGATAAACCAGGTTGCCAAAGCAATCGCCACGCCACGCCTTGACAAGCGAAAGATCCGCGCGGATGCCTCGCTCCATCACAAATGTCTCGCCATCGAAGACTTCGTGGGGCTTTCCCTGGGCGATCTGGGTCGCGAGCCCGGTTCGGGTGTAAAAAGCTGGAATCCCGGCGCCACCTGCTCGAAGTCGCTCCGCCAACGTTCCCTGCGGGGTGAATTCAACTTCAAGTTCGCCCGCCATGAATTGACGTTCAAATTCGGCGTTTTCTCCTACGTAGCTCGAGATCATCCTGCGAATCTGTCGAGTCTTCAAGAGCAATCCAAGCCCCCAGTCGTCAACCCCGGCGTTGTTGCTCGCGACGGTCAAACCCTTGATGCCACTATCGCGCAGGGCGATGATCAGATTCTCTGGGATTCCGCAGAGTCCAAATCCACCGACTGCGACCAGCATTCCATCTCGGACGAGACCCTGAAGCGCATCGGCGCACGAGTGATGGACCTTGTTTACAGCCATTGGAGGGCGCAGTGTAGGCAAGTGGGCTAGGCTCGGCGGCAGTGCGAACGCTCATCGTGATCCTGATCTTTCTCTCGGCGATGCCGGACACGATGGCAGCTCCGGTGGTGAAAGAACTCATCATGGATCGGTACAGGGCGGATTCGCTCTTGGCGCAAATGTTCAATGGAATCAACCTCTTGGGAGCGATCGCGGCGCTCCCACTGCTCTGGTTTGCTCGGTCGTCGAATCGGTCGATCTCGTTGGTGATCTGGGCGTCCATCGCGGATGCGCTCCTCCTGGGTTCGATGGCATTGCCGTTGGGGCCGGGGTGGACGATGGTTGCTCGCGCGCTCGAGGGAGTAACCGATGTGATCGTATTCGCAGCTCTCTTTGACCTCGTTCGGAGGGCGTCGCGCACGCATGTCGCTACAGGGATCGGGTTTGCGTCGACACCGTTACTGCTCGGGCTCGGGTTGGGGGCAATGCTCGGTGGGTTGGTGGTCCGGCAGTCCGTCGCCGGGGAGTCAGCGAATTGGCTCTTCGGACTTTCCGCCTCGCTCAGCCTGGTCGTCGCGCTCGTGGCGTTCGTCGCACGAAAGTCTCTCGAAGCACGCAATGAAACCAGAGACGGAAGTGCCGATGATCCGAGAGTGGCGAATGATTCGGTCCGCCCGAGTAACGATCCGATCTGGCCATCGCTTGCGATGACATTCTCCGATCGCGCAACGGGAGGACTGATCACTGGAACATTGCCGATCGCTCTCGCACAGGTCTTGGGGTATTCGCCACTCGCGCGGGGACTGCTGGTCGGATTACCCCTCTTGTTGATGGCACTCGGAACGGGACCATCCGGGTGGCTCTGTGATCGATTTGGAAGTCTTCGAGTCCGGTTCGTGGCAGGTATCGCATATGCGACATCATTTGGATTGCTTTCAGTTGCGGGCGATCAAGCCCTGCCACTGGGGGTCGTCATGGTGGTAATCGGAGTCTCGGGGAGCGCGCTCTTTTCTAGTTCGATCGCGCTCGTTATTCGTTCGGGATCCGCAACAATCGCGCTCGGCGCCTTCCGAGGAGCGGGGGACCTAGGCTTCCTCAGCGGGACTGCGCTCTCGGTGCTCTTACTCTCATCGATTGGGGGCGAGTCGCCCACGTACGCGAGCTATTCGGTCGTCCTCACGCTCTTTGCGGGTTTTCATTTCGTTACGACTCTCATCGCGACAGTCGCTCTCAAGATCGCGCGCAAACGAACGACCGAACAGGTTCCCCCGGTGAACTCGCACAGAGAATCCGGAGAGATCAATTCCTTAAGCCGGTAATCGCGGGAAGTGAGTGGGCCAACGAAGGCTTCATCGAAACGAGCGCAAGCCTGATCTTTTCGAGGGCCTTGTTCTGAATCTGGCGGACCCGTTCCTTCGTGACTCCAAGCATCCCGCCGACCTGTTCAAGAGTCAGTTGGGATGCGTGCACCGGGCGATCGAGCCCGTATCGATGAAAGATGACGGTCTGTTCGATGTCGGAGAGCCCAGCCCGGTTTGATTGGAAGACATGCTTCACCTCGTCGATGTCGTCTGATTCTCGAGTGGCGCGGCGGTCATTGGCAAAGTCCCCACGTTCGAGTTCGGGATCAAACTCCACGGGGAAGTGCTGTCGATACTTCTGAGATTTCATCCCCAAGCGACTGTACGCCTTGAGAATTGCACGGCACCCATAGGTCGAAAATTTGAATCCGCGTCCGAAATCGAACTTGTCGATCGATCGCATGAGCGCCATATTCCCCTCGCTGATCAGGTCGCCGAAGTCCAAATCGGCCGAACGAACGCGCTTCGCCATGGCCAGCACGAGTGCGAGATTTGTTTCAGCAATCTGTTTTCGAATGCGCTCGGAAATCGTGTGCCAGTGAAGCAACTCCTTCGCGCCTTCAGTTGTCATGGCGGATCGCAGTGCTCGTCGCTGCGCTTTTGCCAGGCGAAAGCGCGCGTAGTTGAGTTGCGCGAAGATGACCCGTTCCTGCGCGGCGGTGAGGACCAACGATTTCGCGGGTCGCATGGAACGCTTTCCGTCATCTGGAGCCACTCGTTCGTCGAGCAATGGTTGGTACCAAGCGGTATTGGGGGGGGCAATGGCTGGTGCATCATCAAAGATCCTTCGATTCGCGCCCGATCGATGGAAATCGGCGTTGTCGACGAACTCGACGGTTTCCCGCTGAAGGTTCTCGAGGATGGTGCGCTCGGCTGGAGTAAAGCTCCCTGCCGGCATGCGGGTACTCCCGAAACTGATCGCACTCCGCGAGCGACGGACTTGAATCGGCGCGGATCTGGCTTCCGGGACAATCGGATCGGGAGTCGCTGTGCGAATTGAAGATTTTGGGGCTTTTATCATTGGTAATTTTCTTGGAAGGGGGGATGCGCGAGCCAACTGGTCGAACCACTTGATCGAGTACCCCACCAACTTCGAGTCACAAACCCATACGCAAGATTTGTCAAATTGTTCGCATGACTTCTCTCGGACGCAGAGCGGTCAGTCAGCGGTCCGATAACCGCTTCTTCCCCAATCCCCAGATTCGACTTCGAGTGCGGAGTTCGCTTACTCCGCCTTGCCGCCACTTGTGTCGTAGACCCACGCGTCGCTTGCTCGGGTGTACGCCAAGACTTCCCCAGATTTGAAGAAGAGCGCAAGCTCGCGAGCCGCAGCTTCGGGACTGTCGGATCCATGAACGAGGTTGAACGAATTCGAGATTCCAAAGTCGCCACGAATTGTTCCAGCGGCTGCCTTGGATCCGAATGTCGCACCCATCAGATTTCTGCAGACGGTGATCGCGCCGATCCCTCGGAGAGCGATCACCACCACCGGCTCGCTCGTCATGAACCGAACCAGACCTGCGTAGAAGCCCTTCGTGGCGTGATCCTTGTAATGCTCCGCCGCGAGCTCGGCCGAAATCTTCATCATTTTCATGCCGACGATCTGAAGTCCCTTTTGTTCAAACCTGGATGTGATTGATCCGACAAGGCATCTCTGAACGGCGTCTGGTTTGAGAATGATGAGCGTTGTTTCCATGCGTTTCCTTTTGTTTGAGCAAAGTCAGGGGGCGCAATAGTAGCGACGATTCGACAAATCTATCGATGATTCCCGCGAGGAAACGAGTCGCTGTAGGATGGCGCTTGGCATGGACGCCTCGAACGAAACCGATCTTCAGAAGTCATCGCCGCGAAGGCGTGGTGCGACGGCTGAGGAGATGTCCGAGAAACAACGCGAAATTTCGGTGAGCGAGTTTTTCGCGAAGAATCGGCATTTGCTGGGATTCGACAACCCGCGGAAAGCGCTGATGACCGCGGTGAAGGAGGCCGTGGACAACGCGCTCGACGCGTGCGAGGAAGCGGGGATTCTGCCTCATATCTATGTCGAACTTCTGCAACGCTCCGAGACGCGCTTTAAGGTGACGGTGCGCGACAACGGTCCTGGAATTGTTCGCAAGCAAATCGAAAACATCTTTGGTCGACTTCTTTACGGTTCGAAATTCCATCGCCTGAAGATGAGTCGTGGCCAACAGGGGATCGGCATCTCGGCCGCCGGCATGTACGGTTTGATGACGACCGGACAGCCGGTACTCATCATCTCGAAGACTCACAAGAAGAAACCAGCAGTCGAAGTCCTTCTCAAGATGGACACTTCCAAGAACCGCGCCGATGTCGTCAGCGAAACCGAGCATCCCGAAGACGATGGACTTTTCGCAGAAGGGCATGGCACTCAAGTCTCGATCGAACTTGAAGGGCGATACCAACAGGGAAGGCAATCAGTCGACGAGTACCTCGATCAAACCGCGATCGCGAATCCGCACGCGCACTTCACCTTCGTGAATCCAAGCAATGAAACGATCGAATTCAAGCGCGGGACGAACGAGCATCCACCAGAAGCGAAGGAAATTCTTCCACATCCCAAGGGGATCGAACTCGGCACACTCATCCAAATGATCGAGAGGACCCAACGACAGCAAATCGGCGGGTTTCTGCAAGAGGAATTCTCGCGGGTCTCTCCTTCCGTTTCCAAAGAGATCTGCGAGCGTGCTGGAATCACCAATCGAACATGGATCAAGCAGATCGGTCACAAGGAGGCGGAAGGTATTTACAAGGCGATCCAAGAGGTGCGGATCATGGCGCCTCCCACCGACTGCCTTGTCCCGATCGGCACGAAAGCGCTGCTCTCTGGGCTTCTGAAGGAAGTCAAGGCGGAATTCTTTACCGCCTGCACGCGACCAGCTGATGTCTACCGCGGGAATCCATTTCTGATCGAGGTTGGACTCGCTTTCGGAGGAGAGCTCCCAAAGGACGAACTCATTCGCGTGATCCGTTTCGCGAATCGTGTTCCGTTGCTCTACCAGCAGGCGGCATGTGCATCATTCAAGGCGGTGCTCGAAACGAGCTGGAAGAACTATGGGGTTTCTCAATCGCGAGGATCGCTCCCAGACGGACCGGTCGTCGTCATGGTGCACATGGCGAGCGTCTGGGTTCCATTCACCAGCGAGTCCAAGGAAGCGATCGCAGACTACGACGAGATTCGCAAGGAGATGAAACTGGCGCTTCAAGAAGTCGGGCGCAAACTTGGGATCTACCTGCGGCGTCGACAGCGGATGCGTCACGAGGGCGAGCGGCGCAGCATCTTTGAGCGATACATCGGCGAGATTGCGCAGGCGACCGAGGCGATTACGGGGACGTCCGCAAAGAAGATTTACGACTCGCTCCTTCGTGTCGCTCAGAGAAAAACAGCAGAAGCGGACGCAGTTCTCGACAATGAAGGCAAGCGAATTCAGGATGCGGATCCATTCAAGAAGGATGACTCCGTCGTCATCCTCCCGTCGAGAGTCGCGAAAATTGGGAAGGGCGCAGAGGATGCCGTCGATGGAGATGGAGGATCGAAGAAGTCGTCCGGATCATCGGGAACCCTCTTCGGAGAAGAGGAGGCGTCCTCCAGTGAGGCTCGAGCAAGCGCGACGCGAGCGCCCAAGAAGCGCTAGAGGGAATTCATAGCATGGCAAAGAAATCGAAATCTACTGATCCTGCACTTTCTGACGCAACGGCCGACGCAACGGCGACGCCTCGTGCCAATCGTTCGATCGGTAGTCAAGCAACACGCGACAAGACGCTCGCGAAGATCCTCGATCTTGGCAAATCGGTCGCCAAGAGCGCTCTCGCCGAAACAGACCCATTTGTCGATGTCCCGACTCGGACGATGTCGAATACCAGCTACAACGAAACTCGGCGCCTGTTGCAGATGGGCGATGCGACGCTCAGAAGAAATCTCTTCAACACTGGACAGGCAAGAAAATTTATGCAAACCGTACTGCTCTCGAAGGGTTGCAAAGATTTGCTCGAAGCGAAGAAGACTCTGAGTTTGCGCGGTATGTACTACATGAGTCTCCATTCGATTAAAGGGACGAAGGAGAAGACATTCGACGATCAGGAGGAATCTGACGGAATCCTCGAAGACATCGAAGTCGCGATTGCGACATTGCGCGAGAACTTGCACCTCTTCGCAAAGAAGCGGGGGACGATGGTCGGAAACATCACGGTCGTCGACAATGGCGACTCGATCGACTGCCGGCGCATGGGGACCGGCGGATACGCGATCCCATCCATCTGCGAACCATCAGTCGTTCAATTCGGAAAGTGCGAGGCGAAATTCGTTTTGCATGTTGAAAAGGACACGGTGTGGAGTCGCTTCAATGAAGATCGATTCTGGGAGACGCACAATTGCATCTTGACCGAGGGGAGTGGACAGCCACCGCGTGGCGTGCGTCGGCTGCTCTATCGATTGAACAAAGAACTTGGCCTCCCCATCTATTGTTTGCTCGACTGCGACCCGTGGGGGCACTACATCTATTCGGTGATCAAGCAGGGTTCGATCAACTTGGCGTTCGAGAGCGAGCGGATGGCGATACCGGATGCGAAGTACCTCGGAATTCGCTCCGGGGACTTTGTGCGGTGCGGTCTCTCTGACGATGTCAAGATTTCGCTCAACGACCGCGATATCGAGCGCGCGAAGCAGATCGCCGAGTACCCGTGGTTCGTGAAGAAGAAGCACTGGCAAAAGGAAATCCAACAGATGATTCGCAACGGGTTCAAGATGGAAGTCGAATCGCTGATCACGAAGGACATCTCGTACGTCACCGAGGTCTATGTTCCCGAGCGCATGAAGGCGAAAGACTGGATCGATTAGCGGGCGGTCTCTCGTACTTCACGCGCGATCGGCCGACTCTGGCAATTATTCGATCGCGGGCAATGAGATTCGGAAATCGCTCCCGCGCCCGATCTCACTGAAGACACGGATCGCTCCACCATGCTCTTCGACGATTCGGCGCGCGACCGCGAGACCCAATCCGCTCCCACCCTTCTTGGATGTGATGTACGGACGGAAAATCTCTTCGAGAAGCGAGGCGGCGATGCCGGGTCCCGTGTCGATCACATGGATGCAGACCTCAGGCGATTGATTGGTCTGCGTTTCCAATCGCTCCACGCGCAGAATGAGTTCGCGACGCGCCGGGGCGACAATCGATTCCATTGCTTGCATCGAGTTCAGCATCAAGTTCAAGATTGCCTGCTTGATGAGACCAGCATCAACTTGAGCCATGATCGGATGGTTCGGCAGGTCAATACGGATGAGAACACCGGCCTGCTCGGATTGCGGATGGACGAAATCGGAGAGTTCCTCCACAAGCGTCCTGAGATCGCATGAGTCTCGGTCCAGCCGAACCCTTCCAGCGAATCGAAGGAAATCCTCCAGAATATCCTTCAGCCTCAATGTCTCTCTTGCAAGGGTGTCGACTTTCCGAATCAACGGTTGCGCCTGATCCGCCGGGAGTTGAGAATCGATAACGCCCTCACGAAGGAGTTGGGCGTTCAGCACAACGCTCGAAAGCGGGTTCTTAATCTCGTGCGCAAGTCCGCTCGTCATCGCACCGACTTCGGCGAGGCGTTCAGCTTCGATTGCTCGACGCTCTGCGGCGATCGCCTGCGCGGTTCGCCGACGAAGAAATATTGCGAATGCGAAAGTGCAGATCGCAATTCCGATGAGGAGTCCAAAGTAAAAAGCGGGGGCTACAAGCACGTCAGGGCCAGCTACCCTCGATCAGGCGGTTGCAGCTGGCGCGCGTGCCGTTGCTTTCGCAAAAGTGGCAGCCCATCCCTTGGCGCCTGATTGGGCGCTGTAGGTCACTTTTTCGCCATCGCGTAATGTCCGAAACCCTTGATCCTGCTCAATAACGCTGAAGTGCACAAAAATGTCCTGACCCTCGGGACCGACGATGAATCCAAATCCTTTCCGAGCATCGAACCATTTGACAAGTCCTTCAAGGTTGACGATGGTCGTTACGTTGTCGGACATGGAACCTCCACGTTCACTATCGATCAAGAAACCAAGAACTGATCCATAACAAAACCCCTGTATGGACCAATCCAATCAAACGCCTGTTGATTGTGTCCCCAAAATCGACTTTGTGCAAGCGAAGCCAACAAAAGAAACGGGTGCGGCAAAAGAAACAATGGGCCTCCCCAACTGAGGGGAGACCCATTGGTAACTACAAACTACCTGCTGAATTGGCTTTAACGGCGTCCGCGGCCTCCGCCACCGCCACCATGGCCCCCACGACCACGGTCGCCACCGCGGTCATCCCGGCGGCCATCGCCCTGGTTCGGAGGTGCTTCTGCACCCTCGGCACCCACCAAAGCGGGATCCGGCGGATCCAGCATCGCCTTTCGACTGAGCTTAATGCGCCCGGTGTCGTCGACGTTGATGACCTTGACCTTGATTACATCGCCGATCTTCAAGACTTCGTTCACATTGCGAACGAATCCGTGGGCGAGTTCACTGACATGAACCATTCCATCGGTTCCTGGGGCGAGTTCGACGAATGCGCCGAATTCCTTGATCGACACGACACGACCTTCGTAGACCGTTCCGATCTTGATTTCCGCGCCGAGCGCTTCAATCTCTGCGCGTGCTTGAGCCGCGGATTCCGCATTCGAGCAAGCAATGAAGACTGTTCCGTCTTCTTCGATGTCGATCTGCGCTCCTGTTCGCTCTTGAATGCTGCGGATCATCTTGCCACCAGGTCCGATGACCTTGCCGATCTTCTCAGGATCGATCTTGACAATGGTGATGCGTGGCGCAATCGGAGAAATATCCGCGCGTGGCTTCTCGAGGCACTTCTCCATCTCGTCAATGAGATAGAGCCGACCTTCCTTTGCCTGAACGAAGATGGTCGTGATCTCCTCAATCGAAAGACCACGAGCCTTGAGATCGAGCTGGATTCCGGTGATTCCATCACGAGTTCCCGAGACCTTGAAGTCCATTTCGCCGAAGAAGTCTTCTTCTCCGATGATGTCGGTGACATGCGTGACGCGTCCGTCTGCGCTGGTAAATCGACCGACGGAGATTCCCGCACAGGTCGCCTTGATCGGCACGCCCGCATCCATGAGCGCAAGGCATCCTCCGCAGACGCTCGCCATGCTGGACGATCCGTTGCTCTCAGTGATCTCGCTCGTCAATCGAACGGTATATGGGAAGTCCTCCGCACTCGGGAGCACGGCCAAGAGCGATCGTTCGGCGAGCGCTCCGTGTCCGATCTCGCGTCTGCCTGGACCAGTGATGCGACCGGCTTCTCCCGTGCAGAATGGAGGGAAGTAGTAATGCAGATAGAACTTCTTGGCGTACTCGGGAAGCAGTCCATCGACGATTTGCTCGTCTTTGGTGGTGCCGAGGGTGCATGTCACGATGGACTGCGTTTCGCCGCGTTGGAAGAACGCCGAACCGTGCGTGCGTGGAAGAAGCGCAACACTCATGTCGAGCGGACGAATCTGTCGCAGTGGTCTGCCGTCGGCGCGAACGCCCTTTTCCGCAACCAGATAGTGCGTGATCTTCTTCTCAAGAAGTCGCAGGCATTCCTTCGCTTCGCGCATGCGGCGTTCGGCGATTTGATGATCGGAATAACTCAGTCCTGGCGCGAGCTGGAAGAACGAGTCAATCGTCCACTTCTTGACGCGATCCACTTCGGTGTTTCGAGCGTGCTTGCCGTGGATCTGGCGTGCGGCGAGGAGTGGCTCATACGCCTTTTCCTTCACGATCGCCATCACTTCGGCTGATGGAGCGGTCGAATCGCCTGCGCGCTTCGCTGGAGCTGCGCACTTGGAGTGCAATTCGTTGATGAGATCGAGGATTGGTCGAACACCCTTTTCGTATCCAAACTGGATCGCAGCAACCATATCGGCTTCGATGATTTCGGCAGCGCCGACTTCGATCATGTTGATGCCATCACTATGGCCGGAGAGAACGAGGTCGAGATCGCTGAACTCCATCTGCGCCTGCGTTGGATTGATCACGAAGTGCGGTTGATCGTCGATGAAGATTCGTCCAACGCGCACAGTCGCGACTGGCCCGTTAAACGGAGCATCGGAGATGTGGAGTGCCGCTGACGCAGCCGAACAACCGATGACATCGGCATCATTCTGGCCGTCGTGGGACAAGACCAATACTTGCAACTGGACTTCGTCTACGAATCCTTCGGGAAAGAGTGGACGAATCGGACGATCCATCATTCTCATCGTGAGAATTTCCTTCTCGCTTGGTGGACCTTCCTTCTTGCGGAATCCGCCTGGGTATTTGCCCGCAGCAGGCGCCTTCTCTCGGTAATCGCATGTCAATGGGAAGAAGTCGATTCCAGCTCGCGGATTCGCGCGAACCGCCGTGGCGAGCACGACTGTCTCGCCGTAGGTCGCGAGAACCGCTCCGCTGGCGAGCTTGGCAATCTTGCCAGTCTCGAGTCGGAAGATGCGACCGCCGATCTCCTTCTCAACTGTGATGTGTGGACGTGTGGTCATTTCAATGCCTTTCTAAAACAATGTGAAATTGTCGCGAGCGATCAATGGTTGATCTGCGACAGGATGAATGCCCCGATGAAGGCAGAGGCCGATTCGCACGATCGCAAGGACTGCAAATCGGCGACTGCCTTCGCGGAGCGGGGAGGGTTATTTTCGTAACCCGAGTTTCTTGATGAGTGCCGCGTAATCCTCGCGACGGGTTTCCGCCAGATATCGAAGCAATCGATTTCGCTTGCTCACCATCAGCAACAGTCCGCGCCGACCCGCATGGTCCTTTGCATGACCTTTGAAGTGCCCTTGAAGGGAGTTGATTCGTTCGGTCAGGATGGCGATTTGAACTTCGGTCGAACCGCAGTCTTTCGCATGTTGGCGGTGAGCCGCGATGACGGGAGCTTTTTCTAGTGTCGAGATCATGGTGTGCTTTCGATTGCCGATCGTCACGAAGGGCGTGGTTTTGTCCTAAGAATTTGAGCCACGGAGGGTAGCAGAGAGGCTCAGGCAGGTCAACGCATTGGGTGACAATGCCCGAAAACAGCCCGATAACGACGGAGAGTTTGTCACGAGTGCCGGGATTGCGATCTATCCTGCGTCGATGAAGAGCGCGACCTCCGGATTGCGAGCCACGACCGACGAATTCGTTGTCCTGAGCGCGAAGATCGAACAGGGTGGTGGCGCCAGTGGGGCTGAACGCCAACACCGAAACGGCAGGCTCACCGCTCGTGAACGCGTCAGTTTGCTCCTCGATACGTCGACCGCCCAACTCGAGTGCGGACTTCTTGCAGCGTGGAACATGTATCTCGAATATGGCGGGGCTCCAAGCGCGGGAGTGATTACAACGATCGGTCAAATCGAGGGGCGGATTTGCATGGTGATCGCCAACGATGCAACCGTGAAAGCAGGTGCATTCTTCCCGATGACCTGTAAGAAAATCATCCGAGCTCAAGAGATCGCGCAGCGCGCTCGGATGCCGTTGATTTATCTCGTCGATAGTGCGGGGGTTTTCCTTCCGCTCCAAGAGGATGTCTTTCCCGATTACGACGACTTTGGGCGAATCTTTCGCAACAATGCCGTGATTTCTGCCCAAGGAATCCCGCAGTATGCGGCCATCATGGGAAACTGCGTCGCAGGTGGCGGGTATCTGCCTGTGCTTTGTGACACGCTTCTTATGACCGACGGGAGCGGACTCTACCTCGCAGGACCAGCGCTCGTGAAGGCGGCGATCGGGCAGGAAGTATCGAGCGAGGAGCTCGGCGGTGCGCAGATGCACGCAGAGCTTTCTGGGACGGTCGACTTTCGCGAGAAGGACGATCCGGCATGTATCCAACGACTGAGGCGATTGATGACCATGAATGCGGCGGCGCCACTTGCCAGTAATCCGCCGATCGCACCGGTCGATTCGGAACGGGCCGTTGAAGAGGTCTACGCCGTCTACCGGAGCGAGGTTGGTGCGCAGTACGACATGCGAGACTTGCTTCGATGCGTCATCGATCGCGGATCGATGGACGAGTACCGGCAAGAGCACGGCCCATCGATCATCTGCGCGTACGCAAGAATCGGCGGTTTTCCAGTTGGAATCGTCGCGAATCAGCGCATGATGACTGACCGGAAGGTGCCAGGCGGGAAGGCTGGACCGTCGACGACGAAGTGCATGCCCGCCGTCATCTACGACGATAGTGCCGACAAGTCCGCTCGATTCATCATGGATGTCAATCAGCGGAGAATTCCACTCCTCTTCATCCACGATACGACCGGCTTCATGGTTGGTCGCGACAGCGAGCAGTCGGGAATCATCCGTTCAGGAGCAAAGATGGTGAATGCGATGAGCAACTCCATCGTCCCCAAGATCGTCTTGATTGCTGGCAATTCGTACGGAGCGGGGAATTACGCAATGTGCGGTCGGGCTTTCGATCCATTCCTGACATTTGCGTGGCCCGGCGCGCGTTGCGCAGTGATGGGTGCGGCTCAATCCGCGAAGACCCTCTTGCAGATCGACTTGGCCGCACGAGAGCGAAAGGGCGAGTCGGTCGACGAGGTTATGCGAGAGAAACTCCTGGCAGCGATTGCAGCTTCCTACATGGAACAGCAGGACATCCGTTATGCAGCGAGTCGTGGATGGGTTGACCGAATCATCGAGCCACATCGAACCCGCGCGGAACTGACGATGGCGCTCCGTGCAGCGGCACAGGCGCCGATCACTGGGGTCTTTCACACTGGCGTTCTTCAGACTTGAACCGATTGGAAATCGATGAAGCACCTGTCCACTGCTGAGATAGTCGTCGCGACTGGGAATCCGCACAAAGTCGAAGAAATTCGTCAGATCCTTGCGGAGCTCGGTGTTCGAGTCTTGTCGCTTGCGGACCTGAAGTCGAACGATTTGCCTGAACCCGAGGAAGATGGTTCGACATTCGAGGAGAACGCGCGCATCAAAGCCACTCAGTACGCGCGCGCAGTTCATCGGATGGTGATCGCGGACGACTCTGGCCTGTCGGTCGACGCACTCGGCGGCGCACCTGGAGTTTTCAGTGCGCGGTGGTCTGGACTGGGAGTCACGCGCCAGGAGCGAGATCACGCAAACAACGCAAAATTGCTCGCAGAACTTGATGGGATTCCAACTGTTTCGCGGACGGCTCGATTTGTGTGCGCGATGTGTCTCGCTGCAGAAGATGGAGCGATCCTCGCGCAGACACGTGGTGAGTTTCTGGGATCAATCGGAACTTCTGCGCGGGGCAGAAATGGATTTGGATACGACCCGCTCTTCATCGTCGACGCGAGCGGTCGCACGAGTGCGGAGCTCTCATCGGAGCAGAAGAATCGGCGCAGTCACCGAGGTATGGCGACTCGCGAGATGGCGCGACTCTTGCCGAGCATCTTGGGCCAGCGCCCTTCTCTATCGTGACATCGTGAAGATTTCACTGCCAGTCTTGCCGCTCGCAACTCCACGTCAGCGCTATTCGTGCCACGGATGTGGGAACTGCTGCCGGGACTTCACCGTTCAACTTCGCGCCGCGGACGCCCGTCGCATCCGAGATCAGGCGTGGGATTCTCGTCTGGGAGTGAACCCGATTGTCGCCTTTCGGGGGCGCGAATATCTGAGGCAGCGCACCGATGGATCGTGTGTGTTTCTGCTTGATGACGGTCGCTGTCGTGTTCACGCCGAGTATGGATTTGAATCGAAACCGATTGCGTGCCAGATGTTTCCCTACATGCTTGCACCCTCCGAAGCGTCGAGCCAGATGGGAGTCAGCTTTGCGTGCCAGAGCGTGATCGAGAACAAAGGAAAGGCGCTCAATGAACAAGTTTCAGATGCCCTGAAGATTGTGATGCGTGGCCTCCCAGAAACTGTGCAGCCAAGGCCTCGTGCCGCGATCGGTCGTGGGAGATTGGCCGAGAGAGGCGAGCTGGATTACCTCAGGGGACGAATCATCACTTGGATCCTTCGAGAATCGCCGATGTCGCATCGAGTAGATGGACTTGCTTGGATCGCGCAGTCGCTCTCCACCGCGCGACTTACCAACGTGCGCGGTGAGCGATTCAAGGAACTCGTGAAGATTCTCTTTGATGCCCTTGGAGATGAACTTCCCCTTCATCCAATCGCGCCACCGTCACTGCGGCAAGTCGCGATGCTTCAGGGAGCTGTCTTCGCTCGCACCGAGGACCCGAAGCCCGTTGCGCAGGGCGCACCAGGTCGTTTCATGTCGACATTGAGTCAACTCCGACGAAGTCGATTGTGGAGGAAAGGTCGAGGGGCGACACTCGTTCCTGCGATCGGCCTTGGATGGTCGTCGTCCGTCACATTCGATGCGGTTTCGACGCTTCCAGGTATCCATGCGTCGCCAGATTCTCCTCTCTGCGACGAACTTCTTTCGCGCTGGATGCGTGCGTCGATCGAGGGTGGGCGGATTTGGGGATCTGGGTATTACGGTTGGAGCGCCATCGACGGGCTCACAGCATTTGTCCTTTCGATCGCGACAGTCGGGTGGCTTTCGAAACTTCATGCGGCTGGATCGTCGGCACCCTCGCCTTCGCTCTCCGATCTTCAGGCCGCGATCGGTCGAATCGATCGAACCTCTGGTCGGGCCATCTGGCTCGGCGGGTGGTCCGAGCGCATGCGATTGGCATATCTCGCTCGAGATGATGGTCTGCGAAGAGTCGCGTCTGTGCAGTTCTAAGGCAGGATCGAAAGCGCGCGATTCAGCGCACTGGTTGCGAGAGTTTGTATCAATCTCAGGCGGGACTCTTCCCGATGGCGGATCGCATGTCCGTGTCGGCGTTGATGTTTTTCATTCGATAGAAGTCCATGACGCCAAGATGACCATTTCGGAACGACTCCGCGATTGCACGGGGAATCTCGGCCTCCGCGAGAATGACGATTGCTCGATTCTTTTGCGCTTCGGCGAGGTGCTCCGCCTCTTGCGCGACTGCGAGCGCGCGACGCTGCTCCGCCTGCGCTTGAAACCGCTTTGTATCCGCTTCGGCCTGCGCCGCTTGTAGTTGGGCTCCAATGTTTTCGCCGACATCGACATCGGCGATATCGATCGAGAGGATCTCGAATGCTGTTCCCGAATCGAGACCCTTCGCGAGCACCGTCTTCGAAATTCGATCTGGGTTCTCAAGCACGCTCTTGTGATCAAGCGCGGATCCGATCGTCGAAATGATTCCTTCGCCGACACGGGCGATGATCGTCTCTTCCGTTGCACCTCCGACGAGGCGAGAGATGTTTGTTCGGACCGTCACCCGTGCCTTCGCTCGGAGTTGGATTCCATCTTTCGCGACTGCGTCAATCGTCTGTTTGCCGGACGCGGGGTTGGGGCAGTCGATCACTTTCGGCATGACCGATGTGTTGACCGCGTCAACAATGTCACGACCTGCCAGATCGATCGCGACCGCACGATCCCATGGCAGATCGATTCCGGCCTTTTCCGCGGCGATCATCGCGCGGACGACATTCGTGACTCGACCCCCCGCAAGGAAATGCGCTTCCATGCTCTGCGTGCTGATGTCGAGACCCGTCTTCTTCGCGCTGATTCGATTAAGAACGATGAGCGAAGGATTGACCTTTCGCAAGCGCATCATGACGAGGTCGAGCAAACTGACGGGGGCTCCGCTGAGCCATGCTTGAAGCCACAGCTGGACATACTGCCCAATGATGAGCAGAAAAATCAATCCGACGACGGCGATGACGGCGAGTCCGATCCAAGCCCACGGCTCGACCGCCAACAGGAGAGGTGAAGTGATCATCCATCAATCCTACAGGAGTTTCGTCGGCGAATCGGATGAGAGTTCAAGGTGCTCGCGAACTTTGAGTTGCCCCTCCAACGCATCGACAACGACAACCTTCGTGCCCTCGGCGATAAACCCGTTTTCTGCGACGGCATCGAGGCGTGCGCGATCGATCCGGATGAACCCGACGGGACGAAGTGTTGTGATGGCGACTCCCTCGCGCCCGATGTATGGAGCCAACTGCCGCGCAGTCGCCTTTGCCGCTGATCCAGCACTTGCGATCGACGGATTCGATTGCGAATCGTCCCCATCGTGATCGGTTCGCTTGTTTCCGTCCGCGTCTTCTTGAAGGATCATCCGATGGGCGATGGGAGTCTTCGACCACACCTTGAATATCAAGAGCAGTGCGAAGGGACTTCCACCGCAAAGTATCGCCAGATAGACGCCTCCCCAAGTCGCGTCATAGACGAACATGGATGCGATCGAAGCGACGGCGCTCACACCTGTCATGACGGCAAGCGCGCCAGCCGAGGGGACGAACAACTCGAGGATCATCAACACGAGCGCAAGGCCAAGCAAGCCGAGTGCAAGAAAGAGATAGATCTCTTCTCGTCCCGCGCCTGGAACGGTTTGCGCCAACAAGATCGCGTTCATGTCGAGGAGTGTCCTCGATCTGGTAAGGGTGCAGGGGGAAAATCGTCAGAAATGGATTCGACCTCGATCGTGCTGCCGCGTCTTCCGACGACTCGAACGCTCGTGCCCGAGTCGATGAATTCTCCGGTGGTCTGCGCATCGAAGGGTTCGCTCCCGACGCGGATCCGACCCGCCGGTCGCAGGGTTGTGATCGCAGTCGCCACTTCGCCGGCGATGGGCCAGTGCGATGGAACGATGATGGCGTCTCGACTTTGCGACGACACCACAGAGAGAAGCATCGCACGACGAAGCAGGGCGGACTGCGGGAGCCACTTCGAAGAAAACCAAAGAATCGCGGCGGAACCAAAGATCCCTGAGAGCGTCGCGCCGATTCCCATGAAGAGTTGATGCTGACCGATCGCCGACGAAAGGTCGCGCGTCACGAAGCTCGAGACTAATCCGACCAGCACGATCGCACCTCCAGCGATGGCAACCCATCCACCCATCGGGATGATCGCGATGTCCAGCGCAACCAACCCAAGTCCAAGAACAATCGCGATCAACTCCCACCACTCTGCAAGTCCAACGAGTGCTGGAGCGCCGACGAGCAGGAGGAGCGCGACGGTTGCGACGGCGCCGAAGACGCCGAAGCCTGGTGTCACGGCTTCGAGCACGAATCCGACAAGAAGAAGCACGATGAGACCAATTCGGACAGGCCAAGTCGTCAGAAAACGTACGAGTGACTCGGACCATGATGCTTCATAGCGCGTCGTCGTCGTCGCGCCGAACCACGAGCTCACATCGCGATCATCCGCGGCACGACCCTTCGCCAAGCCGAGGGCGATCGCCTCGTTCGGGTAGACCACGAGCAATTGATCGGCGCGCGCGATCTGGCTGACCAACTTCCATTGGTCACGGTCCGAATCGGTGAATCGAGGACGGGAGGGGCGGATCGCGGGTTCAGGAATCTCGAGCATCGCCTTCGATTGGAACTGTGCGAAAAACGGCAACAGGGGCGATTCGTCGGTGTCCACTTCTGGCGCAACTTCGGGAAGCACTGCGACTGAATCTCGGGGCGGGGAGGTTGCGAAGACCGTGCGATACTCCTCCGCATCGACAATGGCCGTCCTGCCTGTCCTGAGATTCTCAATGAGCCAGAGCTCGGTTCCAAGTCGCACGAAGGACTGGACCAGGTGCTCGTCGTAACCGCGCTTTCGGGCGCTGTCGACGACCTCTGCGATCAACGGAGCTTCCATCTTCGCACGCTCCGTCGGCGCCATCGGGATCAAACCCATTCCAGGAACGACTTGAATCGGCGCGGCATCGCCGAATGCGGATCCGGGTCCGACCAGAATTTCGCGAGTTGCGAGTGCCATGATCGCGCCGGCGGAAAATGCATGAGGGTGAATCCAGGCGACCGTGTTCGATGGCATCTGCGTCTTGATGTAGTTGCACAGTTGCAGAGTCGCAAGCATGTCTCCGCCTGGAGTGTCGAATTCCAGAACGATGGCTTGAGCTCCGTTGGCCACGGCGAGCTCTGTCCGTCGAACGACAGACTGAAAGCTGAGGTCATCGATTGGACCGCGAATTGGAATGATGGCGATGTTTCTGGCTTGTCGTTCCGCAGGGATCGCTCGGGGGGCGACCTCAGTCTGTGAAGCTGCGCAGACAGCGAAGACGCAGCCAATCATGAGCGGAATCAAATTCACGAATCGCAATGTTTCACTATGTTAGAGCAAAGTGCGTCCGAACAAAAAAACCCCGGCCGATGCGGCCGGGGTTTGAATATGCATGAAGCGAGAGGCTCGATCAATCCAAGATCAATCCAAGATCAATCCAAGATCAATCCCATCCAGCGATGTGAGCCGCTGGAAGCGGACCAGTCGCGGCAGTGACGATCTGAATGAGCGAATCCTTGTCGGTCGCGGAATCGTCCTTGAAGACATTATCGATGACGGCGGTCGTCCCCGACGTGACCTTGTCGAGTCCTTCTGGCGCAAACGATCGGGTGTACGCGACATGGTTGTCGTTGAAGCAGAGATTGCCATCCCATTCGTTCGCTGCACCGTGGATTGCGAGCGTGGTCGAAGATGTGTAGTCGATTCCGTTGTCGATGCCATCTTTGACACCGCGGTTTCCGAGGACCACGAACTTCGAGTTGGAAGATGCTCGCCACTCCTTCTTCCGGCGTTCGGTATTCGAAAGCGGCATTGTCGCGAACGAGACAGCGGATTCGGTGATCGCGCCGTTTGATCCGGTGATCCGGAACTTGGTCGTCGATGCGCCTCCGCCGCCGTCGGCAACATCGCCGTCCCAGAAGGTGTCTGCGGCGGGCTTGTACTTGGTGAAGTCATACGCCGTGCAAGGTGCGAAATGCGCCGAAATTTCAGCTGGATCGATCAGCAGCGATGTCGGGAACAAGTTTCGTGCCACGCATGCGGAGTACAAATTCTGATGCGAATTCTTGGTCTCGTTGAAGTCGCCGCGACCGTGGGTGTTGACTGCCGGCGTTCCGAATGGAAGTCGGTTCATTTCTCCAGGCAGAGGGAAGTTCTGTTGCGAATCCTCGTTGGCTTGCGTGAGGAGTCCAACATGGATCTGCTTGACCTGTGTCGCGCTCTTGATCTGCTGGGCATTCTTGCGAGCCTTGGAAAGTGCCGGCAACAGGATGCCGAGCAACAAGGCGATAATCGACATGACGACCAGGAGTTCGACCAACGTAAAGGCTCGACGTGCATTCTTCATAGTGTGTCCAATCTGTTTCGTAGTAGTAAGAAAATTCATAAAGTGATCTGTTCTTTCTGGGAATAATTTTCGGGGAATAATTACGGAGCGACCTCTGTGTCGTAAACCACGGCACCGTTGTCAGCGGTTGGCGCTCCAATGGTGATCGCGATCATGGCATCTCCCTGCTTCGCGGCTCCGGTCGAACCCGAACCACCCGCACAGAGGAAATCCATGCAGAAGATGTTGTCCTTATCGAGCGTCCCGCTTCCACCGCAGTCAAATCCAGTTTGGATCGGGAAAAGTGTCGCCGTGAACTCCGCGTGATTGTCCGCGAAGACGATGTTGCCGTCCCATTCCTTCTTTGTGCCATGCAAGAGCAGGGTCGGGCTGTTCTTGTAGCTCAGCGGGACGGTCACAGCGGAACTTGGTCCGTTGTTCAAGTGCTTCGGGCCACGAGTTCCCATGAGTGGCTTGGTGCTGTCTCCAGTCGCCTTCCAGCTGATGGTCTTCCGTTCGCCGAAGAGCGGCTGATGTCCGTAGGAAACGTGACAGACCGAACTCGTTGGCTGGTGCAGATTGCACTTGAAGGTTGGATCCCAGTAGCTATCTGCTGACGGATCGTATGTGTTGTAGTCGTACGGAAGGTCGCCGGCGATTCCGAGCGAGGCCGCCTTACCCTTCTCGATGCAATTCGAACCGCTGTACTCGGTTGGCCCGATGACAATGTCCGCGTTGAACATTTCTTTGCCGATACAGGCCGAATAGAGATTCGCCGAGTTGTTTAATCCAACACTCTCCGCGCCCAAGCCTGGGATCTGTTGAGTGCCTGTTCCGCCACCGGCGACGATATTTGTTCCCATTCGATTGATCCAACCTGGAGTCGGAAGTCGGGATTGCGCATCCTCGTTGGAGTTGATGAGCATCGCCTTATGGATCTGAGTGACTTGAGTCGAATCCTTCACCGTTCGAGCCTGGTCTCGTGCTTTCGAGAGTGCCGGCAAAAGGATGCCGATCAGAACCGCGATGATCCCGATGACCACGAGCAGTTCGACCAAGGTAAAGGCGCGGGGTTGAGCTTTGATTGCTGTCATTGATGTATGTCCTTCGAAGTGAGTGAATGGAATGATGCGACTTTGGAGTTGACTCAAACGATGATGTCCTGAGTCATTGAATGTCTGAATTCAAGAACCTGAATTCAAGAGGTAGACGGACCGTCCGGCTACCGAAACTTGCCGACCAAACTTACGCTTCCAAGACAGAAGCCGAACCACGCGGCAATCCGTCACAGAATCTGTCAAACAGTTATGGAATCCTGAACTACTTCTGTCGCGCCGTCGGCTTTGTTCGGACTGAAAAACCGTAACAATCAACCCAACTTCACAGTCAACTTCACAGTCAGCTTCACAGTCAGCTTCACAGTCAGCCGAGGCGGGGCTTCGATATGTCGGTTCTTCGGGTCAGGAAGGAGTAGGCCAGATATCTGGCAACGAGGACGATTTGAGCGACGATAAGAGCTTCGATCCGCTCGAGAATATGGAGACCCAAATAACCATCCGATACAAAGGCGATACCAAGGCGATACCAAGGCGATACACGAAACTGTCACTAGACGGTACGAAGGTACTTCGAATTCAGGGTGAGTCAAATTACAGTTTTCGTAAAATTATTTCTTGAAACGCACTATCTTTGGGGAATGACGACCCTCAACCCTCACGGTGCTATGGAAATGCTTGCCAAGCTTGGACTTGAACTCCCCCCGGCTCCGAAGCCCGTCGCCTCTTATGTGCCTGCGGTTCGCACGGGGAATCTTTTGGTTGTCAGCGGACAACTGCCTTTTCAGAGCGGCAAGTTGATCGCAACGGGCAAGGTTCCCTCGGCGGTCTCACTGGATATTGCCCAAGAGTGCGCCCGTCAGTGCGTTTTGAACGCGCTTGCGGTCGTTGCCGGTGAATGCGGTGGACTGGGGCGAGTCTCGCGAATCGTGCGACTGGGAGTCTTCGTCGCGTGCGACGATGGATTCGCCGATCAGCCGAAAGTCGCCAACGGAGCAAGCGACTTGCTCCAACAGATCTTCGGCGAATCTGGGCGGCATGCCCGAGCGGCTGTCGGGACGAACGCATTGCCGTTGGGTGCGTGTGTTGAAGTCGAAATGATGGTGGAAGTCCATCCTTAGCCGATGGCGGCGATCGCGAAACGATGGCGGCGATCGCGCTTGGCGGTCACTTTCTCAAGAGCAGAACGAAGAGCAATCCGCACAATGTCCCTAGCCCGATGATGACTGCAAGGGAGAGCCCAGAAAACATGCGCGAGGTCGCAGGTGCCGTCTGCACTTCGGTTTGCGCCTGACCCTCGACATCCGTCGCGATGCTGGCGAGATCCATCGCTCGACTGGCATGACGAAGTGGTTCACCAGCAAGCGCGTGGTCCAAATCTTCGAGTAGCTCTTCCGCAGTTTGATATCGCTCGCGTGGTGATTTCTTCAGCATCATCTCGACAATCTCTGCGGCCGACTGCGAGATGCCCGCTGCGATTTGATCGGGGGGGGTCAGCTCTTGCGAGATGTGATGTTGCATGACCTCGCTCGGATTCCTCCCTTGATAGGGAACTCGTCCAGTGAGCATGTGGTAGAGCGTTGCACCAAGCCCATAGATGTCCGCGGGGGGGCCAAGTTCGACAGACCCCCGAATCTGCTCGGGACTGATGTAGTAGGGGGTCCCCAGCGCCTTGTGTCGCTCCGCTTCCGCCGCCTTCTTATCGCTGATCGATCGCGCGAGACCTAAATCCGCCAACTTTGCAATGTTGGACTTGGTCATGATGATGTTTTTGGGTTTGATGTCTCGATGAATGAATCCGCGGGCATGGGCATGTTTCAATGCACTTGCAACCTGACGTGCGATGACGAGCGCATCTCGTTCTTTGAGTCGCTTCGCCTTGACGATGCGGTCGTAGACGGTTTCGCCATCGACATACTCCATGACGAAGTAGTGCTGTTCGCCGACTTGGCCGACATCGAACGCGCCGACGATGTTGGGATCGGAGAGTTTCGCGACCGATCGACCTTCCTTATAGAAACGCTCGATGAACGATGCATCGGTCGAGTAGCGGTGGGGGAGAATCTTGATCGCGACCAGTCGATCAAGACTCATCTGCTTCGCGAGATACACCGATGCCATCGCGCCGGATCCAAGCTTTCGAATGATTTGATAGCCGGGAATTCGCAGGACGGTTCGATCGCTCTCGGCTTCGCTGCGCAGGCGCGCGAGTTGACGACGAGTGATGACCTGGCCTTCAACCAGAATGTCGATAAACGCCTTTGACTCTCCTGCAGGTGTGCGCATCGCGGCAAATGCGGCGTCCACTTCCGCCTGGGTCGCGAGCCCTCGATCGACGACGAGGCGTCCCATCACAGAATCAGAGGAGCTACCCCCGCGAGACCCTCCGCTCTCGCCACTGCGACTCGAGGATGCATCGTTGGCCTCAGGCCGGGAACTCGAAGAGTCTCCCGGAGAAGGTGTCGGTTCGGAATTGGTCTCGGATTCATTCACGCGAAGAAACGTCCTCGAAAAGTATCGACATCTCGGTTTCCACTATACTTCTCTTCGCAATTCATATGCGGAGTGTTCCACGGCGCATCCTCATTGTGCGCCCAAGCGCGTTCGGCGACGTCTGTCGAACCGTTCCGTTGCTCTGGTCGCTTCGCAAATCATTCCCGAAAGCTGTGATCGACTGGGTCGTCGAAGATCGATGGTCTCCCGCGATCAGCGATCATCCGGCCATTGATGGCGTCGTGAAATTTCCCAAGCGAGAATTCAAGGCGTGTTGGCGAAATCCGCGAATCGCTTGGAGAACTCTGCAGTGGTTTTTGCGCCTGAGCCGAGGTCGATACGACCTCGTGATTGATGCGCAGGGACTCGCACGGAGCGGTCTGATGTCGTGGATGACTCGATCGAAGGTCCGTGTGGGAGATCGAGCTGGACGAGAGTTTTCGTGGCTTGCCGCCAATCATAGAGTGACACTTCCCCAAGGTCTCCATGTCGTGGACGGGATGTTGCGGCTCGTTTCGGAAGTCGGCGTAGTTGCGATCGCGGACATGCGCCTCGTTGCTCCATCGGTTTCAGTTGAGTGGTGGCGCGAGGAGTCGACTCGGCGCGGGATCAATGGACCATTCGCTGTGCTCGCGACCACGAACGGTTGGAAAGGAAAGCGATGGATTGATGCGCGTTGGGGCGATTTGATGCGGAGCGTCGCGCCCGATCTTGTCCGCAACGGAATTCAGGACGTGATCTGGATCGGGGCCGGCGGAGAGGAGGGGCAAGTCGCGGATGCTGTCGCAGGCGCGTCAACGATTGAAGAGTTGCGATTTCATAATTTGGTTGGACTGACGACAGTCGGCGCAACGATGGCGGTTATTCAGAACGCATCGTTGCTGATTGGACTCGACTCGGCGCCGACGCACTTGGCGGTTGGATTGGGAGTTCCGTTCGTCGCGCTCTACGGTGCGACCCGACCGACAACCGATGGTCCCTACCAGGGTCAGGCATGGTGCATCCACGGGGGCCACGGCGAAGATCTCGCAAGACACGATCACCGTGATCCGGCGATGGGTCGGAAGCTGATGGAACGCATCTCCGTGGATGACGTGGCCTCGCTCGTCCGCAAGCGACTTTCTGGTGGGCGTAGTCGTGAGTGACGAGCTCGTTCTCGCCAGTACGAGTCCCAGACGTCGCGAATTGTTGAATGCGGCTGGTTTTAATCCCATCGTCATCGCTCCCTCTGTCGACGATGGTGGATTGACAATCCGTGCAAGTCATGCGAGGGAAGATTGCTGCGCGGTTGCGTGGTTCAAGGCCGCTCAGATCACACGCGATCTAGGTCGACTGAAATCGCTCGCTCCGACGAGCCGAATTGTTCTGTCGGCCGATACCGTTTGCGTGCTGAGTGGACGCGTGATCGGTAAACCTCGCGACAGCGCGCACGCGCGCGAGCTTCTTGAGTCGACGAGAAACCAGACGCAACGAGTCGTCACGGGAGTTTGTTTGATTCACCTTGCGGACGATTCGCGCACGATGATCGCCGATTGCGTGGACGTCCATTTCGGCGCGATTTCTGATCGACAGTTGACCGAACATCTTGAGCGTGGTGGGTGGCGAGGTCGTGCGGGCGGTTACAATCTGGCGGAAATCGTGGCGGCGGGCTGGCCTGTGACGTACAGCGGTGACGAGACAACGGTGATCGGGCTACCCATGCGATTGTTGGTTCCACTCCTCGTGCGGCTCCTCAGAGTTCGGGAAGACGAATCGTGACACGCTCTCCATCCATTCTCCCGAGCTGGTGCGCGCCGATGGCGCTCGTTGCGAGTCACGCGTATGGGCGCATCGTGGGTGCCCGAAATGCACGACGCGATCGCGGGATTGGAGTTCGATCGGTCGAGCAACCTGTCATTTCGGTCGGCAACATCGTCGTGGGTGGAACTGGCAAGAGTCCGATGGTTCGCTGGATTGCGCAGTGGGCGCTCTCGCGACAGACCATCCCTCTCATCCCTCTCATCCCTCTCATCCCTCTCATCGCGATCCGTGGGTATCGCAGTCGCAATGGGAGATCCGATGAAGCGATCGAACATCAGCAGATCGTGCCTGAAGCAAGACTTGCGGTCGGAGCGAATCGATTCGAGACGATTCGGTCCTGCATCGCATTGGACCCGTCGATCGGAGTCGTGATCATGGACGATGGGTTCCAACATCGCGTGCTCGCACGAGACTTGGACATCGTGTTGATTGATCGCACCGATCCTCAGCTCGATGGTGCGCTCCTACCGCTCGGTTGGTTGCGCGAGCCTGCCACATCCTTGTCACGCGCTGGAGCAGTCGTCGTCACTCATGCGACCGAATTCGATGCGGAGCTCGATCGAAAGATTCGAACCCTTCACGGACGTTCTGCGACCGCTTGGTGCGATCACGCCTGGAGTGGATTGGAGATTCATCGCCACGATCGGCAACACGGCGACGAATCGCGCGTCGAATCGAATGAATGGATTCGAGGCAGGCGTGTCGCGGTCTGGGCGGGAATTGCTCGCCCAGATGGATTCGTGCGACAGCTTCAAGCGTCGGGCGCGGTGGTCGTCGAAGTCGCGTCGTTAAGAGACCACGCTTCGTACGGTCACGCCGCAGTTGCGCGCTTGACGCAGACCGCAAGGGAAAGGAGCGCCGAGCTGATCGCAATGACAAGAAAGGACTGGGTAAAGGTCGCCATCGATGCCGCAATCATCGGCCTGCCCGTCGTCGTGCCGATTCTGGGACTGAAGTTCTCTCAGGGGGAAGACGCGTTTCGAGAACTTCTCGAGCGAAGCGTTGCGAGGCGGTAGTCTGTTCATCATGAGTTCGATGGAAGATCGTGTTCTCAATGGCGTTCGCGCTTGGAAGCCATTTCGGCTCCTCGTGGTAGGGGATTTCATGCTCGACCAGGCACTGGCGGGAGATGCCGAACGCCTGAGCCCGGATGCGCCAGTACCGGTGCTTGCGGTTCGCGATCCGCTTGCGACGACCGACACGGCAGGTGGTGCAGGCAACGTCGCGGTGTTCGCTGCGGCGCTCGGCGGCGTTGTCGAGTGCGTCGGGGTCGTCGGAGACGATTCCGAGGGGCGGTTGTTGCGCGCCGCGCTCGAACGAGGAAAGTGTTCGACAAGCGGGCTCATGGTTGATTCGACTCGACCGACGACGACAAAGCGGAGCCTGATTGGACGCGCACAGCATCGCCATCCTCAAAAGATGTTTCGGATCGATGTCGAGTCGAAGGAGCCGCTCTCAGTTGAAGTGCAGGCAAGACTTATGGACGCCATCTCGGCGCGTCTGCCATCGTGCGATGTGGTCTGCATCGAGGACTACACGAAAGGCGTGTGCACGACGGGACTCTGCGCGAAGTTGATCGAACTCTGTCGGGCGAAGTCGATCCCGGTTTTGGTTGATCCGGCTGCGATCGCGGACTACGCGCGCTATCGCGGCGCGACTGCGATCACACCGAATCGTTCCGAGGCCGAAAAGGCAACCGGGACGATCGTCGACCCGAGTCGTGTCGTCGACGCATCGAAAGAGTTGGCAGGAGCTTTGATGAAAGCGCTTGACCTGGAAGCAGCCATCATCACTCTCGATAAGTACGGCGCGATCCTCGAGGTCAAGGGATCGGACCCCGTCCACCTTCCGACGGTTGTCAGGCAGGTTTACGATGTGACTGGCGCGGGAGACATGGTGTTGGCAGTCCTCGCAGGCGCGATCGCGAACGGAATGGGTTGGATCGAATCGGTCACATTGGCAAACATTGCTGCGGGGATGGAAGTCGAAATCTTTGGCGTCCGTGCGTTTTCAATTGCGGAGATTCAAGCGCAGGTCTTTCGTCTCGCGTACGCGACGAAGGGCAAGACCAGATCCCGCGCTGACCTCTTGATCGAGATTGCAGCGCACCGAGCGGCGGGTCGCACGATCGTCTTGACAAACGGCTGCTTTGATGTGCTCCATGCAGGGCATGTCTCGTACCTTCGCGAGGCGAAGTCGCTCGGAGACATTCTTGTCGTCGGGTTGAACTGCGACGCGCAGGTGAGATCGCTCAAAGGAAACGACCGACCAATCTATTGTGAGACCGATCGCGCTGAACTCCTGGGCGAGTTGATGTCCGTCGACTACATCACGATCTTCGCGGAACCAACAGCCACCGAACTTCTCCGGGTCGTCAGGCCAGATGTTTATGTGAAGGGGGGGGACTACAAGTCGAAAGAGATCACGGAATCGAGCGTTGTCAAGGAACTTGGGATAAAATTGTCAATTGTCGCTCAGCGACCGGGACTATCCACAACTTCTGTGGTCGATCGTGTTCGCGCCCAGTTCGCGACTGGTGCAAATGTCCCGACCGCTTGACTGCGCTGTGACCAATCGTAATACTAGACGAGTCGCCGAACTTACGGTTGCGTAATCAACTCGGAAGTGTCGGCACTTCCCAATGATGTGACTGGCAATTGTGTTTCGATTCATGTTCGATAAATGATTGCGGAATGATTGACGAATGAACCAGCTTGCAACTCCAACTTCAAACTTGACGGGGTACTGAAATGGCAACGATTACTAAGAAAGACTTTGTTGATCGGATCGCAGAGCAAACTGGCCAGAAGCGCGGCGAGGTTAAGCGCGCTGTCCAGTTGTTTCTCGACGGGATGATCGATGAACTGACCAATGGAAATCGATTGGAGTTTCGTGACTTCGGTGTCTTTGAAGTCCGGGAACGCGCGGCGAGAACCGCGCAGAATCCAAAGACGCTCGAGCAAGTCATCGTTCCTGCTCGAAAGGCGGTTCGATTCAAGATCGGACGTCTGATGCGAGAACAAATAGTCCTTGGCGAGAAAACCCGGCAACCCGCCGTTCTGTCTCGGTGATGGCAAGTCAATAATGGCAAAGTCAGCCCGCCAATCACGACCGGGCGGTCGTGGAGATGTTTCGCCCAAGGTAGATCCACAGGAAACGGCGCGTCTCCTGAAGGCAATGCCTCCCAACGCGCCAGAATCTGAAATGGCGCTCCTTGGAAGCATGCTCATCGACCCCGGAGTCATCGGAGATGTCGTGGGGATCATTCGAGGCGGAGACGATTTCTTTCTCGACAAGCATCGGTCGATTTATTCGGCGATGGTCGAGATCTATGATCGGACTGCTTCGGTCGATGTTGTGCGACTCAATCAGCAGTTGACTGATCGGCAGGTTCTCGAAGCAATCGGAGGATTGGACTACTTGGTTCAACTTTCCGAAGCGGTGCCGAGCGCACAGTTCGCGACGGAGTACGCAAAAGCTGTTCGAGACAAGGCGACGCTTCGACAGCTGATCGATGCATCCAGTTCAACCGTGCACGATGCGTTCCACTCGACCGAAGAAGCGCAGGTGATCCTGGAGCTTGCGGAACAGAAGATATTTTCGATCGCCCAAATGCGCGAATCGACGCCATTCGCCCATCTGCCAGATCTGCTCCAAGAGACGATGGCAAAGCTGGAGTCTCGTGATGGAACTGGTCTCACAGGATTGTCGTGCGGGTTCGAAGACATCGACGAAATGACGACGGGTTTGCAACGTGGCGAGATGTTGATCGTCGCTGCGCGTCCTTCGATGGGAAAGACCGCGCTTGCGTTGAATCTCATGGAAGGTATTGCGGTGACGGGTCAGTCCGTTGCTATGTTCAGCCTTGAAATGGGGCGACAGCAACTCGTTCAGCGGTTGCTCTGCGCGAAGGCGGGAGTTGATAGCCAGCGACTCCGGAGGGGAACGCTTCTCGCTGATGACAACCGGCGCCTCATGGCGGCGTGCGATGCGCTCGCCTCGTCGAAGATCTTTATCGATGACACAGCTGGTCTGACGCTTCTTCAGCTCCGTTCAAAGGCGCGACGAATGAAGGAGAAGTTTGGGATTGAGTGTGTCTTCATTGACTACCTTCAATTGATGAGCTCGGGTTCGCGAAGCGAGAGCCGGCAAGTCGAGGTGAGCGAAATCAGTCGTGGAATCAAGGCGATGGCACGGGAATTGGATGTCCCGGTCGTATGCCTCTCCCAGCTGAACCGCGCGGCGGAGCAACGCGAAGGGCACCGTCCACGTATGAGCGATCTCCGCGAGTCGGGGTCAATCGAGCAGGACGCAGATGTCATCATGATGTTGCACCGCGAGGAGTACTACCACCAGGGAGATCCAGAGTGGGCGGACTCCAACCGAGACAAAGTCGGCATGGGGGAACTGATCTTTGCCAAACAGCGAAATGGGCCGACGGGCGTGATCAAGCTGATTTGGGATCAAAATTCGACGTGCTTCCGTTCCTATATGTCAGCCGCTTCACCATCGGGGGTGGAGTATCGAAGTTTGGAGCCTCGGGGCGCACGATACGAGGGTGGCGCGGACGACCTTCCGAGTTGACGAGAGGTCTCGTTCGTTCTCGCGGGAAGTATCCACCGTAGACTCATCGGCACAATGAGGGATGGTCAGGACGACCGAATTGCGAAGTGGTTGGCAGACGCCGCGCGAGGCGATGAATTCGCGTGGCGTGCGTTGGTTTCGGAGTTTTCTCCGCGAGTCTTCGGGTTGCTCAAGGCGCAGTGCAGAGATTCCGACCTCGCCGAAGAATTGACTCAGTCGGTCTTCGTGACAGTCGCAGAGAAACTTGGCGAGTACCGCGAGCAAGGTCGCTTTGAGTCGTGGATTTTTCGAGTCGCGGTGAATCGACTTCGGGATGAGATGCGTCGCAGATCGCGACACGCGAAACCGACTCCAATTGAATTCCTCTCGGAATTAGAAGGAACCCCGAGCGATGATGGTTATAGGACGGCAGATCGGGATCAAATTGTCGCACTTGAGCGGGCGATGGAGGGACTTTCGAGGGCCGACCGAGAAATTATTGACTTGCGACACACGGCGGAGTTGAGTTTCAAGGAAATAGCGGCATTGCTGGACGAACCTGTCGGCACTCTGCTCGCTCGACACCACCGAGCCCTTGGGCGACTCCGCGAATCGATAGAGCGACAGCAAAAAAGAGGTGATAAGTAGTGCAATTGATCGGGGGGGTCGTCGTTCTCCTAGGCACATGAATTGGTCTTCTTCACCGCTCTCCGGCTCCGACGATGATGATCGCGCCGGCGATCCACAGAATGATGATCGCGCCGGCGATCCACAGATAGAGGCGATGCTCGCTCGTCGCGGCGAGCGAATGCGTTTTCGCGAGGATCTTGCAAGTCGGATCGCGACTTCGACGATGCCATTGATCGCCCGTTCGCCCTCCTTGAAGTTCGACTCCGAAAGAGAACGGTACATGAAGTGGGGAGTTGGATTGGCGGCTGCCGCAACCGTTGCAGCGGCGTTCGTCCTTTCGATTCGTCAGAACGATGGGGTGGTGCCGAATTGGAATAATGAATCTGTTGCGACTGTGGATTCGGGAGGGACAGTCGCTGAGCCCGTACTCGTTTCGCTGCTTGCGGGTAGCGAGACGATTTCTGCGGATGGACGTCTTGAATTTGTGATTGATGATGCGAGTGCAATGCCGATCCTGAGGACTCGGGATGCGTCTTATGGCGATCTCGATTCAGAGGTTCGATTGATACTTGCTTCGGCTTCATCCCAATGATCGCAGTTGCGATTCTCTTTGGGACGGAGTGGACTGGGACGGATTGGACTGGGACGGATTGGAATGCGGTCGGTTTGACTTGGTGGATGAATTCAGTGAATGAGTTTAGTGGATCGACTCAAGTGGCAGATCAAATGGAATTGACAAAATGCCTCGAAAAAGAGCCTTGATGCTGAAGTTCCCGCTTCTCGTATTTTTGAACGCATGTTCGCTTCTCGCAGTCGATGTGGCCGTCGATGCAGCGACTGGGACTTCAGCATCGCCTCAAGGAATGAGCGACGATGCTCCCGTCGCTCGTGCTACGACCACCCAGAGCAAACCCCGTCCCGCGGAGCCCGATCCTGACGCGTTGATTGCCGTGGCACGAGATGTCTCGCCGGAGTGGGCGAAGACCCTCGAGAGCGCGCGAGCGAAGGATCCACAAACCTTCCGGGCAGCGGCGGCGAAGCTCGGGAAGCGACTTAGTTCGCTCGCAGTGCTTCGTGAGCGCAAGCCCGATCTCTACCTGCTTCGAGTTGAAGAATTGCGGGTGCAGGGCCAGTTAGATGGGCTCGGTCCGATCTGGATGAGCGCGCGAGTGGGAAATCGCAAAGAAGAGAGCGAGCAGTTGGAGTCCCAGATTCGCACCCTCGCTGGAACTCTGGTCGACCTCAATTTGCGATCTCGTGCTATGGAACTTGCCGAGATTGACTCGGTGATGCGCACCATGCGCGCCGATCTTGAGCGAGATGCGCGCGCTCGACACGAGACGGTCGAACGAATGGTGAATGCCTGCCGAGAGGGGAGTGGCGAAAATGTGCTTGGCGGTCGGTCTCCGGTCGAACCTTCCTCGGTTTCGGCGCCGGTTTTACCGCCGGTTTTACCGCCGGTTTTACCCCCGGTTTCCAGCCCGGCGCCGCCTTCGGCAGTTCCTATCTCGCCACCCGCGACCGACCCGACAAAATCCCCTTGACGAATCGCGTGGAGCGTCAAATCCAAAGCGGGTGGTGCGCGACATTCAAAGTTCTTGATGTGTTCTCGCCTGCACGACTCGGCTTCGTGGTCATTGGCGCGGTTCTACTCGCTTGTGTCGCATCTCTCCCTTGGACGCTCGCTCGAGTTGACCGAACGGGTGGCGCGCCCGTCCGGCGATACGAGGCGGGCAATCTTGAATTGCAATTGCGACCTCCTTCCTGGTGGGAAGATTCACAGCGCGATCGTTCGGTTGTTGAAGAGCAATTGGCCGAAGGTGCGTATGTTCCAACCCGTATCTTTGGCACGGATCGACTTGGCCGGGATGTCTTGGCGCGGTGCTTGCTTGGTGGGGCTGTCAGCCTTCTGATCGGATTGAGTGCCGCGACCGTCGCGATCGCATTTGGGACGCTCTACGGGACGACGAGCGCTGCGTGCGGAGGACGTGCAGACAGCGCGATGATGCGCGCCGTCGATGTCATGTATGGACTGCCTTCGATGCTGCTCGTGGTGATGTTCGCGGTCGCCGCGGAGGGAATCTTGGAGCGACTGCAGATCGAGCGGACGGGAAGTGGTCGGCAGGTCTTCGATGTCGTCATTCTGTTGCTTGCTATCGGGGCGACGAGCTGGCTGACCGTTGCCCGAGTGATCCGTGGCCAGGTCCTCAGCCTAAGGGGGCAGCTTTTCATGGAAGCATGTCGCGCAATCGGTGTCGGACCCTGGCGCCAGTTTCGGCTGCATTATTTGCCAAATGTCGTTGCGCCGATCGCGGTTTACGCCGCACTCGCGGTGCCAGCGGCGATTCTCTCTGAGAGCTTTCTCAGCTTCCTCGGGATTGGAGTCCGCGAACCCCTTCCATCGTGGGGCAACCTCGCCGCCGAAGGTCTCTCGGAGGTCAACACGATCAAAAGTCGGTGGTGGCTCCTCGTGTGGCCATGCTTGTCGATCGCTGCGACGTTGCTCGCGCTCAACTTCGTGGGTGATTCTCTGCGCAGGAGCGTCGACCCCGCATCTCGTCGACGCACAGTGACGGCGTGATAGGCTTGCGAGACTCCTATGCAAAACCGATTTGGAATCAAAGATTTTGTGATCGTGCTGTTGCTTACCCTGATCCTCGCCACACTGTGGCTGTCCATGGTTCAACGCGATCGTCAGTGGCCAGTCCTTCAGACAATCGAAGAGCGCGGTCGCAACTTGGAAGCAAGATTGGCGGCCATCGAGAGCGGGATGCGCTCCGGGACGCGCTCCGGGACGCAGATGGCCACTCCGTCGCATGTTGTTCAGGCGTCGCCTGTGCCGGCTCAACGAAACCAATCGTGGGCTCGCCCCGGGGTTCCAGTTGCCTGGCAACCCGAGCCTGCATTCACGAATGATCCGTCGACCGTGCCGGGTTACAAATCGGGAGGGGAGTTCGTCGAGGTTTTCGAGGGGCAACCACAAAAGGTCACGCCATACCTCTATGGAGATGTCTACGGACTTCGTGTGATCGATCGAGTGTGTGAATCGTTGGCGACCTTCGATCCGACGACGATGAAATTGATAGGGACGCTCGCCGATGCCTGGCAGATCGACCCTGATGGGAGGTGGATTCGCGTGCACATCAATCCACACGCCATCTTCAGCGATCGCGCTCCCGTGACGGCGGAAGACATTCGCTGGACATTCATGGACTTCGTGCTCAACACGAGCATTGATGCCGATCGGACGCGCTCGACGATGGTCGATGCGCTCGATGGTGTCGATGTCATTGACGCGTCGACGGTCGAGTTTCGATTCAAGGACGCTCTCTTTTCGAACATCTTGATGGCGATGGGCAACCCGATCCTGTCGAAGCGGTATTACTCGCAGTTCGAACCTGCGCAGATCAACCAGTCGACCGGGATCTTGTTTGGATCGGGACCGTTCATGATGCAACGACTCCCCGCGTCAGTCCAAGAACTTTCGACCCAATGGACACCCGGAGGCGATGTGGTCCTCGTGCGCAATCCAAACTGGTGGTGCGGTCAAGCGCCACTTGATCGATATCGCTTTCAAGTCATCAAGGACGAACTCGCCCGATTGGTGGCGTATCGCAATAACCAAGCGTCGATGGTGTTGCCGACCTCGCCACAGTTCAACACAATCCTTCGTGACGAGCCTGACTTTGAGAAGTCAACCTACGCGCTGAAGTGGATCAACATGCGCAGTGGATACTCGTTCATCGCGTGGCAGTGTGGTCCTCGTGGCGAGTCGGGGCGAAAGACGCCGTTTGCCGATGCGCGAGTTCGTCGTGCGATGACTCTGCTTCTCGATCGAGACAAGATGATTCGCGATATCTGGGATGGAATTGGCACGGTTTCGAAAGGTCCATTTAATCCCGAGGGTCCCGCATCGGACCCGTCGCTCTCTGCGATGCCCTTCGACCCCGCCGCCGGCATGGCACTCCTGAAGGAGGCTGGATGGGAGGATCGCAATGCGGACGGAATTCTCGACGATGCGACAGGCGCGAAGTTCGAGTTCGAGTTTACGTATGCCACTTCTGGAGAAATCGCGGAACGAATCGCTCGATTTATTGGCGACGCATTCAAGAAGGCTGGCATCGTGATGACGACACGGCCGATCGACTGGAGCCGATATCAGGACATTTTGAAGGCCCGCGACTTTGATGCGGTGATCATGTCGTGGAGCGCGAGCGCGCCCGAGAGCGATGTCAAGCAGATATTCCACTCCGAGAGCATGGCGAAGGGGCGGGACAATTTCAGCCAGTGGTCAGACCCATCCGCTGATTCGCTCATCGAGCAGGCGCGTCGCACGATGGACGAGAAGTCGCGCATGCTCATCTGGCAACAACTGGAGGGAGTGATCGCGCAGGGGCAGCCTTACACATTTGTCCGGGTCGCTCCGTGGCTGCGATTTATTCGTCGCGACTTCGGCAATGTGAGGATGTACAAGACCGGACTCTCGCCGGAGGAGTTTTTCTTCGCCGGCCCTACTGCACTTCCACAGCCTAGTCATTGATCGAGGCACTCGGATGCTTCCGTACATCAGCCGTCGACTGCTCTTGATGATCCCGACATTGATCGGGATGACGTTCATGGTCTATAGCTTGATCGCGCTTGCGCCAGGCGGTTTTAGCGCAAGCGCATCGGCTGCTTCGGGGGGCGGTAACCCAAGCGCAAGTGACCCGAGAATTGCGGAGGCTCGCTTTCGAGATCGATTCGGACTCGACGAGCCGATCGTCACCCAGTACATCCGCTGGCTTGGTCGAGTCTCCCCGGTCAAGTTCGGTTCACGTGCTCAGATCGACTCGACTGGCGAACGGATTTACAGCCCAAAGTCGCTACCTTCGATGTTGGCAGTTGGCGTCGCAGGCAACCAGGAGCGTGCGGCTGGAGTGGAGAGCGGTACGCCGTTTGTCGCTGCCCCGATCGGCGAGGAGAGACAGGCGCAGTACCGCGCGCTTGCTCGATCCAACAGTTCCGCGCGAGAAGCATTCATATCTTCGTTGGCCACGCTTCGAATCGCCCTCGCGCAGTATGCCGACGCGACGGGTCAATCATCGCTCATCGATCGCCGCGGCGAGGTGCAGGCAGAATCGCTTGGTGCGCTCGTGATCGATGAGCAGGCGCCCGACTGGGCAGCTGTGCGATCGGCGTCGGACCTGGCATCGGAGATGGGCGTCAAGGCTGCTCATGCGCGTGCGATGCTGGTCGAGAGCTTTGAGAGTGCGCCATTCGCGCAGGCAGGAGTTCCAGTGCTTCCGGGAGTCATTTCGATCGGAACGCCAGATCTTGGATGGAGTCGCACCAAGAATCGTCCTGTCTCCAATCTGATCATGGAGGCGCTTCCAGTCACAATGCTGATCAACCTCATCGCCTTTCCGCTGATCTACCTCGTTTCAATTCCCACGGGAATGCTCGCAGCGGCGCGACGCGGATCGTGGTTCGATGTCCTGAGTGGTGGATTGTTCATTGCGCTCTGGTCGATTCCGGTGGTGTGGGCGGGAGTGCTCGCGATCGGATTTCTGGCGAACAATCAGTACCTGGGACTTTTCCCAGTCGCTGGATTGCACTCTACGACATCGTCGACGATGAGCTTTTTGCCGACCTTCACGGACGGAGGCTTCGAGCGCGGTTGGTTGCTCGATATGGGGTGGCATTTGGTCCTCCCGGTCGTCTGTCTGGTTTACGCTGGATTCGCGGTGCTCTCGCGACAGACGCGCGCAGCGATGCTCGACAATTTTAATGCGGATTATGTCCGCACGGCGAAGGCAAAGGGAGTGTCGCGACGCGACATTGTGACCCATCATGTCTTTCGCAATTCGCTGCTTCCTCTGATCACGATGTTCGTCTCGATCTTTCCAGCGATGCTCTCGGGAAGCGTCATCGTTGAGAAAATCTTTTCGGTTCCGGGAATGGGTTCACTGATGCTCGAGTCGATCGGATTGCACGATGCAGAGATCATGCTTGCCAACACGGTCATGATCGGGTGCGTGAGCTTGCTCGCGTTGCTCGTCGCCGACATCCTCTATGCGGTCGCTGACCCGCGAGTGTCCTATGCGTGACGATGCAGGGATCGACTCCCATCCCACCGCGATCTCGGGTGTCGAAGCGATGCGTGGTATTGGGACCACTCAAGCGCGCGGTTTCTGGGCCGACGCGTGGGCGCGCGTCCTCAGCAATCGATCGGCGGTCACAGCGATCGGTTGGATCGGGCTCGTCGCTCTCGGCGCGATCTTTGCCCCGGTGGTCGCGAACGCCAATCCGCTCTGGATGCGTGTGGTCGGAACCGATGGATCGGCCGGATCGGGTTTTTCGCCGCTCTGGCAGAGCCTGACCGCGACGGATCTGCTGCTCCTCTTTGGAGCGCTTGCGGGCGCGGTCGGAATCGCTGTTCCAGGGAGCATTCCGCGTTCGGAGCGATTGGGAGTGATGGCCGTGGTTGCGCTCTTGTGGATGGTGACAGTTGTCTTCGCATCATTCGCGGCCGATTGGCTCGACGACCCGACCCGATCGGGTTGGGCGTCGCAGTTGGGTGATTGGGTCGCCGATCCGCAGTTTGTCGCTCGACGAATCACGCTCGTCGCGATGATTTGTGCGCCGTTGGCGATCGCGCTGTCATTTGTTCCGTTTCTGATTCGGGCCCGGAGTCGGGCAGTCGTACTCATCGGTGCACTCATCGCGGTGTCTGTCGCGTCAGGCGCGCGCTGGCAACACCGGCCAGTCGACTATGACCGGTACATCGTCGACGAAGCCGCGGGGCGCACCCGGTGCGTTTACACGCTGATCCCTTGGAGTCCGGATCGACTGCGAAGCGAATTGATCACTGTGCATCCGATGAACTCGGTCGCGCAGGCAGTGGCCGCGAAGGACGCCGCGAGTGTGCGCGAATCGGAGCGACTGGCGGCGGCGTCGATCACGGCGAAGGCGTCTGGTCAGAACGATGTCGCAGTGCGAGTGGAGGGCGACCTGAGGCAAGTGGCGCGACAGCGAGCGTCCTTGCAGAGTGAGTGGAAGCCTCTGCTGTCGAGCCCGTTTGCAACGCACCGATTTCTTCTCGGCACCGATTCCAACGGCGCGGATGTGCTGGCGCAGCTTCTGTGGGCATGTCGGCTGTCCATCTCGGTGGGATTCGTCTCGACGGGGATCGCTGTCGTGATCGGTGTGACGATGGGTTCGATCATGGGGTATTTCGGGGGGAAGATCGATCTCTTTCTCTTTCGCATCGTCGAAATTTTCATGGCGGTTCCAGTACTTTTCCTTCTCATTGTGGCGGCGGGAGTCCTGCCGAGAAACACCTATGTGATGATGGCGATCATCGGCTGTCTCTCATGGACGGGTGCCGCGCGCTTCACCCGCGCAGAGTTCATGAAACTGCGCAACCAAGACTTCGTGCAAGGCGCGCGGGCATCTGGATTGCCACTTCGGTCAGTGCTGTTTCGTCACATGCTCCCCAATGGCGTGACGCCCGTGCTGGTCGATGCAAGCTTTGCGGTCGCTGGAGCGATCATTGCTGAGGCGACGCTCTCGTACCTCGGTCTCGGACCGGACAATCAGGCATCCTGGGGAAAGCTGCTTTCAAGCGCGACCGGGTCGACGGGGACATTTGTCTGGTGGCTCGCGATCTTTCCTGGCGCAGCCATATTCTTTTCGGTCTTGGCGTACAACGTCCTCGGAGGCGCGTTGCGCGACGCGATCGATCCAAAATTGCGCAAGGCTGCACACTGATGACCAACACTCCACAGAAGTCTCTGCCACTACTCGAGGTCGCCGATCTCGCAGTCTCGTTCGATAATGCAGGTGGCGGTCCACGAATTCAGGCTGTTGCTGGTCTGAGCCTAACAATTCATCCACGGCAAACTCTCGCAGTGGTTGGTGAGTCTGGATGTGGCAAGAGCGTGACCGCGATGACGACGATGCAGTTGATTCCTTGTCCGCCTGGTCGAGTCGATGGAGGAACGGTTCTCTTCGGTGGTCGCGACCTTCTCACTCTGCCGGAACGCGAAATGCTGAAGGTTCGTGGCGGGGAGATCGCGAT
>CAMBMO010000001.1 GCA_945868805.1 Singulisphaera sp. GP187 | reverse complement strand
GCGCAGGAGCGAGCGAGTCTCGTTCAGATGGGTGTTCGGCTCCGACGCATTGGCAAGCGTGATGGACTCCCTGCTGGGGTGCTTCGCGAACTTGATGTGACGGAGGCGGCGACCGCGAACGGTCGCGGGATCACGCTTGCGCTCGCCCTGAATTACGGTTCACGAATGGAGATCGCGGATGCAGTGCGGAGCATTGCACTTCGGGTGGCACAGGGTGAACTCGACCCGAAATCGATCACAGAGGAAACTATCGCGCAATCGCTTTACGCCTCGGACCTGCCCGATCCAGATCTTCTGATTCGGACCGCGGGACAGATGCGACTCTCAAACTTCCTGCTCTGGCAACTGAGCTATGCAGAAATCATGTTCTCAACGACTCTGTGGCCTGATTTTTCTCCCGCCGAACTGGAGAGTGCAGTCGCGGAATATGGCAGTCGTCGAAGAACATATGGCAGACTTTCACCCCCAAGCGATATAGTGCAGAACTCGCAACCGGTCCCCTGCGTAGGGGCTGAAGGGAATTCAGCTTGATCGTCGTTCGTCGTTCAACTTGTTCGGGATTGCTCGCGCGCCTGATGGCGGTGGGAGTTTCATTGTGTGTTGGTGTGACCGCACAGGCGCAGTTCTGCGCGCCCGCATCGTTCATCGGGGATCTGAATCTAGACAATGTCGTGAATGCCGCAGATGTCACAGTCTGGAATGGAATGTTCGCTTCGTCGAGCTACTCCGGTTGCGCGGACATGAACCGAAACGGTGTGTTGGATACTCAAGACAAGGCGTTCCTCCAACGTGCGGTCAATCTTTCCAAGCCCACCAATCAGGGTGGCATGGGACTTCTGGGGCGCATCCCGGCATTCACCATCTCGGAGTTCCGAAGCGGTCAGCCACTCGCGAGCGATCCGCAACAGCGATTTGTCGAATTTCGTTGCCCGAGTTCCTTCCCTGCGAATTACAACTTTTCGAAACAGTTTGGAAATGGCTATTACCTGATCTTGGTGTCGAGGAACAATGGCTCGAGCATTGCCAACGGCAAGATCAAGCAGGTGATCAATCTGCAAGGCGCCTCGTTTGGATTGCTCGGACCCGCGGCCAATCTCGCTCTCATCAAAGACTCGAGTTTTTCGCTTCCGGTGCCCGCGGGCAGCGTCCCAATGAATATTCCCAACGGACAGTCGATTTCGTTCAATGGTCAGCATGACTTCAATACGACATGGATCCTGATCTATCGACGCCCAACTGGTCCCGGATATGTCGCGAAACCGGCGATCCCGACGGTCGGGCAGACGATAGATGCGAATCAGGATTGCAAGTTCGACACTTCGTACACGAACAGTTCGACGCCTCCTCCGAATGTCTTCCCGCCATGGGATCTCGTGCTTGATGCGATTTCGGTGGATCGATCGTTGCTCACGACCGTGCCGGGAGGACGCGGGTGCATTTACGCGCATGGCGCGCTGTTCGAAGTCCCGCCAGTCGTCGTTTCTTTTGGGAACGAAGAAGCCGCTCGCCATGTCTATCGCAATGCTGACGACAAAAACTTGACTGGGATCGAGCAGGAGGTTGTCACTGGGATCGATAGCCCCGGTGCGCCAAACCCTCCAAGCGTTCTGAGCCAGTTTTGCGGGTCTTCATTGGTTGGAAGCTGTATGGACCCCCATGGCCCGTTTTGTGGTGACCGAGAGTGTTGCGAGTATGTCTGCAGTCAGATACCCAATTGCTGCGATATCGCGTGGGACGCTGGTTGCGTCGCGCTCGCGACGTTGGAGTGCGGGAAGTGTGGTGGCCTTGGGACGGGGTCATGCCTTTTCGAACATAGTTCACCTTATTGCTCGAGTCAGGTGTGCTGCGATGTTGTGTGCGCATCGATCCCGACATGCTGTCTGATCGAGTGGGATGCACTGTGTGTCGCAGGGGCGGTCGATCTATGCCTTGATTGCGGTGCCGACGTCTTGGCAAACAACTGTTTCCAGGCGAGCAGCTTTCCGTACTGCAGCGATGTGGAGTGCTGCACGACCGTATGCATTGTCGACCCCGCATGTTGCACGATCCGATGGGATGAAGCGTGTGTCACGGAGGCGGGAGCATTCTGTCCGATTCTCGCCTGTGGAAGCCCCGCAGCGGGCGAGTGTTGCCTCTCGCATGGAACGCCATTTTGTAGTGATGCAAACTGCTGTGTCGTCGTGTGCACACTCGACCCGTATTGCTGTGAATTCGTCTGGGATGTCCAGTGCGTCTCCGCGACGAGTCAGTTTTGCACTTCGATCTCATGCGCTTGCGGTGGTGGTGGAGCCGAATCTGCTTGTTCCTTGGTCCATCTCGACCCGGGTTGTTCGTCGATAATTTGCTGCAACTCGGTTTGCAACAGCGACCCATTTTGCTGCGGGATTACATGGGATGCATCCTGCGTGGCGGCCGCCGATGTTTTGTGCTCGACGAATCCCTACTGCGAGAATGTTCAGGACAGCTGTTTGGTCGTTCATGCGGATCCTGGATGCTCGGATCCTGCGTGCTGCTCGGCTGTCTGCGCACTCATCCCAAGTTGCTGCCAGCTGACATGGGATCAAGCGTGTGTCGACGCAGTCGAAGATGAGTGTGGCGGGTGTGGCGATCTTTTCGCGGGTGATTGCTCGACTGTGCACAAGTCGCCGTACTGTGACGATGCGGTCTGCTGCAATGCCGTGTGCTTGTTGGATCCATTCTGTTGCCAAAGCGAGTGGGATTCGAACTGTGTCGACCAAGCTGCCGCGATCTGCAACGAACGTGAGCAGGGGTGTGGGAGTCCCGCCTCCCGCAGCTGTTATGTCGCGAGCTTCATGCAGGGCTGCCTAGAGGAGGAATGTTGCCAAATGATCTGCGATGGATTCGACCCATTCTGCTGTGTCGTTCAATGGGACGCGATCTGTGCCGATCAGGCGATCACCTTTGCGCAGCTCGGGATTGGCTGCACGATGCCCACGTTTGCAGCGGGCGGTCGCGGGGACTGTCTGGTTGCGCATGCGCAACGTGGATGCTCGGATGTCGATTGCTCCGTGGCGGTCTGCAGCATCGACCCAAACTGTTGTCGAATCATTTGGGATGAAGAGTGCGCGGAGTTTGCGGAGTATGTCTGCATCTCTCCGGGTGGCTGTCCAGGGACCGAGTCTTCCTTTTCAATCCATGCGAGCCCGGGATCGCTCGATCCGTCGTGCTGCAACGCTGTCTGTTTCGTGATGCCGGAGTGTTGCAACGAAAGCTGGAGTAGCGCGTGCGTGGTTCTCGCGCATCAACGATGCAAACCCGCTTCGGTTTGGAATGTGCCGTGCATCGGATCCTGCACCGAAGCTCATGACAATCCCGGTTGCGAGGATGTCGCCTGCGCGAGCGCCGTTTGCTTTTCGGATGCGCTTTGCTGCACCGCGGAGTGGGACCAGGAGTGCGCATCCCTCGCGCGAGGTCTTTGCTGTGGACTTCCTGGTTGCGGAAATAGTTGCAACGAGTCATGCGTCTCTCCCCACGACGCCCCGTATTGCGATAGCCCGTACTGCTGCACCGCGGTTTGCGCCGAGGATCCATACTGCTGCACGGTCGGATGGGATTCTTTCTGCGTCAAGACGGCATTGGCACGATGCGCGAGCGGATGCGGAAATGTCGAGTCGGGATCTTGCTTCATCGGACATCTGACTCGAGGCTGTGCAGACATGGTGTGCTGCATTGAGATTTGTCGCACCGACCCGTTCTGTTGCGATACGAACTGGGACGATGCGTGTGGATCGGCAGCCCAAGCCGCGACCCAATGCGAGTCGACGCTGGAGTGTGGCGATGAGAATGCGATGGATTGTTGCGTTGTTCATTACGAATCCCCGAAGTGCCGGGACCAGGATTGCTGTGATGCGGTCTGCGCGTTGGACACCGAAAACATCTGCCGTGATTTCTTCTGGGATGCATACTGTGTGGAACTCGCTCTCGGATCTGCCGACTGCTCCTGTCGAAAGGAGTGTGGGGACGCATGCGCTGGTGATTGCTGCCTTCCTCACGAGACCGCCAGTTGCAAGGACTTGGCCTGCTGTGTTGCGGTGTGTGCATCAGACCCTTACTGCTGCGAGACGATCTGGGATGGAACGTGTGCCGGCGAGGCGATGATCACCTGTAATTTGGGACCTGACGCTGCGTGTCCGCCACTTCAGTGTGGCGATCCGCTCGCGGGAAACTGCTGCCTCTCCCACGCGGGTCCATCCTGCCGCAACAAGGAATGCTGCGTCGCCGTCTGCCTTCTGGATCCACTCTGCTGCGAGTCGCAGTGGGACGGAACGTGCGCGAAGATCGCTACTTCACAGACCGACTGCCCATGCGATGGTCCAACGTGCGGAGCTGAGGGAACTGGATCCTGCTTCCAAAGCCACACGACGCCATTCTGCGAACAGGGAAGTTGCTGCAACATCATCTGTGGAAAGGTGCAGCCCGAATGTTGCTCGGTTGCATGGGACGAAACGTGCGTCAAGTTGGCGACGCTCTTCTGTTCGCCCTAGGCCGCTTCATCCCGCGCTTCGCCGCGAAAGTTTTTGGGGTTCACGCGCCGACGAGAGTTTGGCGTCGGTCCGGTCCCACGCCGACCATCTCAATTGGAATTCCCAAGTACTCCTCGATGAATGCGAGGTACTTCGCCGCGCTGACAGGAAGCGACTTTCGGTCGCTCACATCGCGCAATTCCTCAGTCCAACCAGCAAATGTCGTGTAGATCGGGGTCGCCTGCGCCAAGAGTCGAGCATCGGGCAGAAATCGGTCGATCACGGAGCCATCGCTCATTCGATATTGGGTGCAGATCTTGAGTTCTTCAAATCCAGCAAGGACATCGAAGAGCGTGCATGCAACGCCCGTCGCCCCGCAGACCATCGCGCTGTACTTCACCGCAACAAGGTCAAGCCAACCGGTGCGTCGAGGGCGTCCCGTCGTCGTGCCGTATTCCCTGCCTCGCTCGCGAATCAGGTTTCCGGTCTCATCCAAGAGTTCGGTCGGGAAGGGGCCGGCGCCGACGCGACTGCTGTACGCCTTCATGATGCCCAAGATGCGTCCGATGTTGTTTCCAGGGATGCCGGTCCCGGATGGAATTCCAAGAGTTGAGCAATTGCTACTGGTGACATACGGATAGGTTCCGTGATCGATGTCGAGCAGGCACGCATTCGCGCCCTCAAAGAGCAGAGTCTTGCCTGCGCGCATCGCGTCGTGCAGTGCGTAGACCGTGTCGGTGATGTGCGGGCGAAGTTGTTGCCCTAGCTGTGAGAAACGGTCAGAAAGCGCATCCGGATCGAGCGGGGGCGCACTCACACCGAGAGCCTTCAGTTCAGCGCTCCGCAATCTACAGATGACCCGCAGTCGGTCGCGGAGGTACTCCGGCTCGAGCAAGTCGCCCATGCGAATCGCTGTTGATCGATTGACCTTGTCCGCATAGGCGGGCCCGATTCCCCGCCGAGTCGTACCGATTGCGAGGGATCCGCGTTCGCGACTTGCCACGTTTGAAAGAAACTCCTCGAGTGCCGCGTCCTGCTCCTTGTGATACGGCATGACGACATGCGCACGATCCGAGACTTGCAGGTTTTCGGCGATCTTGACACCACGCGAGCGGAGTCGATCGATCTCCTCCAAGAGCTTTTCGGGATCGACCACGACACCGTTTCCGATGATGTTGCGCTTGCCGGGATTGAGTATCCCCGATGGAATGAGGTGGAGGGCATAGCGTTCTCCGGCGACCTCAACTGTGTGCCCTGCGTTCGCACCGCCGTTGTAGCGAACGATGACATCGTGTTCCGCAGTCAGAAGGTCGACGATCTTTCCCTTGCCTTCGTCGCCCCATTGAAGACCGACAACGGCAGTATTTGGACTCGACCCATTCGTGGCATATTTCACGCGGGAGAGTCTATCGGTTGGTGTCGCGGGAGTGGCGCGTGCTAGCCTTCGGATATGGCTCGATTGCCCACGATTCCGTTGACAGTCGCCGGAGTCGCGAAGCACGAGCTCGACTCCCAAGCAGGACCAGCCTCGCCACCCGTGACCGAATCGACGGCATTCGATGCGGCGAGTCTTGCTCAGGGCGCCAGTTACCGAGGGGCGTATGTGCATGTTCCATTCTGCAGGCACAAGTGCCACTACTGTGACTTTTATTCCTTTGTCGATACGGAGAATCGTGCGCAGTCGTATGTCGAGCGCCTTGAAGTCGAACTGAAGACGAGCCTGGAATTCATCGCCGGGCCGCTCGAAACGGTCTTCGTCGGAGGGGGCACGCCGACGATGCTCGGGGCGGACTTGCTCCGTCGAATGCTCTCTTCGATTCGGGCGGTGCTTCCTATTGGGTCGGATGCAGAGTGGAGCGTCGAGGCGAATCCGGAAACGGTTGACGAAGCTGTCGCAGATGCCCTCGCGCAAAGCGGAGTGCGCCGTGTGAGTCTTGGAGCGCAGTCTTTCAATCCGCGGTTGCTGAAGGCACTCGAACGAGATCACGATCCAGCATCCGTTGCTCGGGCAGTCGGACTCCTCAGACGAGCGGGAGTTCCGCAGGTGAATCTCGACCTCATCTTCGCGATCCCCGGCAGCACGATTGGGGACTGGGAGAGCGATCTGTGTCGCGCACTCGAAATCGCGCCGGACCACCTCAGCGCTTACGGACTGGTCTACGAACCCAATACGCCGCTGGCGGTCAAGCTGCGCAAGGGCGCGGTCACGCGACTTCCGGAGGACGACGAGGCTGAGCAGTACGAGTTCGTCGTCGAGACTCTCGCGAAATGCGGATACGAGCGTTACGAAATCAGCAACTGGTCGTTGCCAGGGAACCACTGTCGGCACAATGTCCTCTACTGGGAGAATGCGGATTGGTGGGGGTTTGGACCGAGCGCAGCCTCGCATGGCAACGGCGTCCGATGGCGCAATATTCCGCGCCTCGCGACCTGGCTCGAACGGGGTCCTTTCGCACCGGTCGAAGAGATCGAGTCGCTCGGCATGGATGGAAGCGCGGGGGAGTGTTTCATGCTTGGACTCAGGATGATGGCTGGGATTCCGCTTGAGCGGGTGTCGCAGTTACTACGGAGCGGGAAGCGCGCAAGGAGTCGCGTGCAGTCCATCGCTAACTTCACTGCCGATGGGCTTTTGATCGAGCAGGATGGACACCTTCGACTGACCGACCGGGGTTTGACGATTGCGGACATTGTCCTATCTGCCTTGATTTGATTACTGTCGATCAAGGCGCGATCTATCCGATAAGTCCTCAATGCACCCCGTCCTCCGCCTGATTCGTCCGGGTGACTGGATCAAGAATGTCTTCGTGCTGGTGCCGCTGGTTTTCTGGTTGCCCGGTGCTGGTCGAGAAAGCGAGTCGCCTGAGATTTCAACCAAGCTGTTTGCGGAGGCGATGGCTTTCGTTGCGTTCTGCTTCGCGGCGAGCGGTTGGTATGCGTTTAACGATGTCCTTGATGCGAAAGAGGATCGACTCCATCCAGTCAAGCGAAATCGATCCGTTGCGTCTGGAAGAATGTCGACAGCGTTGGCGGTCATGATCGGAATTGCGCTGGTCGTTCTGAGTCTGGTGGTTGCCTCACGGATCAACGGCGCGACGATGTGGGTTGTCATCACTTACCTCTTGCTGCAGGTGGCGTACAACTTGGGGCTGAAGCGTCTCATTTTTATCGATGCCACGACGATCGCAAGCGGATTCTGCCTGCGAGCGGTTGGAGGTGCGATGGCGATCGCGGTTCCGGTCTCGATCTGGCTCGTTCTCTGCGTTTTCTTTCTTACGCTCTACCTGGCGTTCATTAAGCGCCAGTGTGACTTGTCGTCGGCGGCACGGATGCAGGGGTCGCAGTGGACTCCCCGCGCGAAGTATGGTGATTCGGCGGAACTAAACTGGCTTCTCAGTATCAGCGGCGGGCTCACCGTGCTGATGTATTTGATGTACACGCTGAGTGCGCACGCCCAAGGGATCTTTGGAGGGCGGGCATTCGGACTCGCGCTCCTCACGCCACTCGTACTCATCGTTGTGCACCGCTTCTACCGCAGAGCGATGCAGGGGCTGAGCGATTCCCCACTCGACGCGATTCGATCCGATCCGGTCGTTGCGGGTGCGACGACTCTCTTCGCCATCGGCGTCTACGCGATTCTCTATCTCCCGGGAATCGAGGAGATCCTCCGGCGTGCATTGCTCATCTGACCGATCGCGTGGGCAAGAGATGATGTCACCAGAAGTCGCGCAGCCGAAGGGAATGAGCCGCGCGATTCTTGCGCTCATCTTCGTGTTTGTCATTCTCGTCTGGCCGGTCATCTTCTTTGGGATCGACTCCACGAGTGAGGCGTGGGACCAGAACCAGCACCATCTGATCGTGATCAGAAAGGCGACGGCGACCTTCGTGGGAGCAGCGAATGCCACGCCAATCTGGGAATTGATGCGGGACTACCCATCTGCGACTGGCCCGGGCTATCACCTGTTCCTATCGCTTTTTGGCGCGATTGGGCTTGGTGACCTGACGATTCTTCGGCTCATTTCAAGTCTTTTTGGAATGGCACTGGTCGTCTCGGTCTGGAAGATTCTTGCTCGTCGCGTCGATCAATGGACTGCATTGGCTTTGTCGGCACCGCTCTTGTGTTCACCGTACTTGCTTTCGGGAAGCATGTGGCTCACAACCGATGTAGCCGCGACGTGGCTCATGGTGCTTGCAATGGGCGCTGTTCTTGTCGCAAATCCATCCGCCACCGATCGAATTCGTGGCGGCATCTTCGCATGCCTGGGAGTCCTTGTTCGTCAGCCGACGACATGGCTCGTCGCGCCACTCTTTGTTTCAGGAGCGGTGGCGAATCGACGATCTTGGTCGAGACAAGAGGTCGGCAGTTGGATCCTTTCATGTGTACTTCCGCTCGCCGTACTCGCGGGGTTGATCTTGCTTTGGGGAGGTCTCACTCCGCCGGCGTATCGATCGATGCACGATGCGGGTGCGAATTTCGCGACGCCTGCCTTTGCGCTGAGTCTTGTGGGAGTGTGGGGTATTCCATGGGCCATCGCCTTGCGCCGGATCGCTCCCAAGGAGAAAAGGGCGCTCTCCTGGTCGATGGCGGGAGGTGGCGCATTCGGATTGCTCTGCGCGGTCGTTCCCGAGACATCATTCGATCAGGCGGCTGGTCGGTGGGGAGGACCGCTCTGGAGTTTCGTTCAGATCGCACCGACACTCGTCAATCGGAGCCTGTTGCTTCTGGTACTCGCACCAGTCGGCGGAATCGTTCTCGGCAGGCTCCTGTGTCACGCTTGGGTGAATCGAGGATCGGCGACTGCAGCGGTCCTGGGAGTTGCCATCGCCGCGATGTTGAGCGCGACCACAGTCAATTCGCAGTGCTGGGAGCGGTACATCGATCTTCCTCTGCTGGCACTACTGCCAATGATGGTTGTGATTGGAGTGAATCGAATCGATCTCGTGCAGCTTCGCTGGGTGCGAACTGCGAGCGTCATTCTTGCACTCATCCAGATCGGCCTGAGCGTCTGGATGGTCTACCGATCGACTTTTTTCGGATCGCTCGATCGATAGCGAAAGTCAACTCGAGCGAAAGATTCATCGCCGCCAGGCTGTCGCAACTTTTACCCGGGGATGATCAACTTTGGTTTGGCAGACTCACTTTTGCTTGTCGCAGATGTCGTACCCATCGCGGCGCTGACCGCAGCTGGATTGCCCTGCGCGGCTTGGGCGGCGATCAATTGGGTGATTTGCACGAATCGCTGTCGCAGATGCACGAGTATCTCGGTCAATTCCTTGCTCTCTTCGGCGCTCAAGTTCCCCTTTGTCTTGTCCGAGAGCACTCCAAGTAGGTCGATCGCAAATCGCGCTCCCACGAGATCGACCATCACACCTTGAGTCTCGGGGTCACGGTAAGCACCGAGCCCGCTGAGCGCCTGAGTTGCGAGCAACCCAACAATGCTCCGAAAATCAGCGGGTGGGAGCTTCTCTGCTGCTTCGGCTGCTGAAGGTGTCGCACGGTCGTTGTCGATCTTGAGAAGTTTCTCGCGCTCCGCTTCGGCTTGCGCCTTCCAATCGCTGTCAACATGCAGTTTGGGTTCGTCTGGGGATTGGTTCATGAAGGCTCCTTGTCGCCAAGTATATGAGTGACGCAGTAGACTCGAACCATGTCGATGCGGCGCATGGTGACTGGCGCGAATGAGAGTCCGCTCTGGCTCGTCGCGATGCTCTGCATAGCCTGTGGATGTCAGACACTGGTGGATCGCCCTGAGACTGCAACGGAAGTCTCTGCACGTGACTTCAGTCAACTTTCACCCGAGAATCAACCTCTCGATATCGTCCAGGTTCCGCCTTCGGTCTTCTCTCCCGAAGAAGTCCGGTCGACCAGCGAGACGGAGGTTCTAGGGCAGGGAGAGAAAACCACGACCCAAAAGTCGCTCGTCGAAAAGAATGAGGACGGATCGGAGCGCGTTGTCCTGCTCGGAAATCCAACCGACGAAATTCGGATCAAGACGGGCGGGAAATGGACGATCGACAGCCTCGTCGGCCAGATCAATGGTCGGCCCGTCTATGCGAGCAAGTTCATGCAGTCGATCGAAGATCGCATTCTCCGAATCGTCGCGGAGAATCCCCGACCGAAGGCGCAGCGAATGATCGAACAACTTGTTGGCGAGCGTTTTCAACAGTACATCAACAACGAACTCATCATCGCCGAAGCAGAGGGGATGCTCTCGCCTGAGATGCAGGAGGGAATTTTCGCGTGGTTGCAGAGTATTCAGGAGCAAACGGTCGCTGGGTACGGAGGCAATCGGACATCCGCCAGTCAGACGCTCCAGGATCAGTTCGGGATGAATATGGAGCAGTATCTGAAGGAGAAACGCGACGAAGCGCTCGCTCAGGATCTCTTGCGTCGTCGAGTGAAGCCCCGGACAATCGTGAGCTGGCGCGATGTTGAGCGCCAGTACTCGTTGCTTGAAAAGAGTTTCAATCCGGAGCCCATGATCACGATTGGTCGTATTCGGTTGGCAGCGACCGATGGACTTCAGATCCAAGATGTGCAGTCACGCTTTGGGCGTGGAGAAACTTTCGCGCAAGTTGTCGCTGCGTTGAATCTGCCAGATGGAGGGCGTTGGCAGCGATACCAGATGCCCGCAACTGGTATCGAAGGACTCGATCTTTCCGCCGAGATCAAAAAGGCGCTCATCGGTCTCGAAAACGGAAAGGTCACTTCGGAACTGAAGACGCCGACGGCATTGAGTTGGTACTGCGTGATCGATATCGAAACTCAGATGAGTCGGTCAATCTTTGAGCCGATGCTCCAGCGCCAGATCCGTCACGGGCTCGAAGATCAGCGCGGCCGGTATGAGCAATTTCGATATCTCGGATCGCTCCGCGATCGATGGGTCACAAACGATATCGATCAGATGACGAGACGGCTGGCCACGATCGCTTGTGATCGCTATCTGCCGAGCGGTTGACGCACAGTTATGTGCCAGCGACCGCATCTTCAAACCAGCGAATCGTCGGCGGGGCGTTGGTCGGCATGTTGACTGCGACCACATCGATTCGAAGCGGGAGCCGAACACCTCCCCGTCGTGCCAGCGACCGTGCCAGGCGAACGAGGCTTCGCTCCTTCGCGGCATCGACGCGTTCTTCGGGTCGCGAATCCGACGACGACCGTGTCTTGACCTCGACGACGACGAGTGTCTTCCCATCCGGCGACCGCATCACGAGATCGGCCTCGTCCGACCCCACGCGCAAGTTTTGCGCGCAAAGTTCGTAGCCACGATTCTCAAGGAAAACGCGTGCTGCGTTCTCTCCTCGGCGAGCGAGTTCTGCGAGTTCGGTGAAGCGAGCCACGCTTTGCAAGTTATGAATTCGCTCAAGCCGATCGGGGAAAGAGTCGCTTTTTCTTGCCGGTCACATTGTCGAAACGACGGCAGGGGAAGCGGCCGCGACCGACTGCCCGTCAAGCAATGCGCGAATGGTTCTGGCAATCGAGGCGCCATCGATGCCCGCCTCAGCCAATTGTTCCTTCCGCTCTCCCTGATAGATCCAACGGTCTGGCAATGCCATTCGTGTGACGAGTCGAGTGTCGAGTCCAAGCGAATTGCATGCTTCGAGCACAGCGGCACCGAAACCTCCTCGAATCGAGTGGTCTTCGACGGTGATCACAGGGATTCCATTGCCGAGGAGTCGACAGAGCAAATCGCAGTCGATGGGTTTCGCGAAACGAGCATCGTAGAGTTCGACTGCATATTCCCTTTCGTTCTCGCTTCCGTCCGATTGCATATGGTCATTGCTCAGTATCGCGAGCGCTTCGGCTGCGTCGATTGCACAGACTCCGAAGGAGAGGATCGCCGCGTCGGGGTTGTTATGCCCAACAAGTTGTCGTGCGCGACCCATTTCAAATGGCGGACAAGGCACGTCCTCAAATCGGGCGCTGACACTGTCTCTGGGGTATCGAACTGAGGAGATTCCTTCGCTGTATTCGTTCATGAATTCGATGCAAGCCCGAAGACTCGACTCGTCCATCGCTGCCATGATGCACGCCTTCGGGAGCACTGAGAGCAACGCGATGTCGCAGAATCCATGATGTACGGCGCCATCTCCACCCACAAGACCTGCGCGATCAAGACAGAGTCGAACAGGCAGTCCCTGCAGCGCACCCTCTTGGAATGCCTGATCAAACGCTCGTTGCAAGAATGTCGAGTACAGGGCAAAGAATGGCTTCCAGCCTGTTTTCGCGAGACCTGCCATCATGTCGAAGGCGTGACTCTCGCAGATCCCGCTGTCCCAGACTCGGGTCGGAAACTTGTCGATGACCTTGTTGACGCCGGTGCCGTCGGGCATAGCGGCGGTGCAGGCGACGACCTTTGGATCTCGTTCCATAAGAGACGTAAGAATGTCTCCGAATGCGGCGGTAAACGACCGACCACCCTTTTTCATTTCAACTTTACAACCCTCATTTTCGAGCGTCTCGATCTTGAAAGCGCTCGGCGAATGAAACGTGCAAGCATCGTTCTCGGCGAACTCGTATCCCTTGCCTTTGATGGTCTTGACATGCAGAACCATCGGATGATCGAAGTGCTTCGCCTCGTTCAAGAAGTCGATCAGTGTCGGCAGGTCATGACCGTCGATTGGACCAACTGTGACGAGTCCGAAGTGTTCAAACCAGTGGTTCTCTGCGATGAAAGCCTTGGACGATTCGCCCATGCGGTGATAGAGGTCCTTGAGGCTCTCGCCACCAGGCATGCGTTTCGCCATCTCCTTCGCGCGCTTCTTGAATTCGCCATAGGTGTGCGAGAGTCGCAACCGGTCGAAGTACGCCGAGACCGCGCCTTGGGGCTTCGCAATGCTCATCCCGTTGTCATTGAGGATGATCAAGAACTGGCGCTTCAGCGTGCCCGCATTGTTCAGCCCCTCCATCGCGACGCCATTCACGATAGAAGCATCGCCGATCAGCGAGACTGTTCTACGCCCGTTGGGTTGATCGCTCGTCCAGCCCTCTCCGTTGAGCGAATCACCTCGCGCCATGCCGACGGCAGTTGGGATCGCCGTTCCAGCGTGCCCCACTGTAAAGAGGTCGTACTTCGACTCACGCGGTTCTGGAAATCCTGACATCCCTCCACGCTGTCGCAGTCTCGGGAGGAGCGGAAGCCGCCCCGTCAAGAGCTTGTGCGTATAGCACTGATGCCCGACATCAAAAAGAAGCCGGTCGTAGGAAAAGTCGAAGACATAATGCATCGCCACCGTGAGCTCGACGACGCCGAGATTCGGTGCCAGATGACCGCCACTTTTGGAAACTTGATCGCAGATTGCATGGCGAATCTCAGCGCAAACTTGTGGGAGATCCGCTGGTGGAAGCGCCTTGAGATCGGCGGGGGAGTGAATTGTTCCGAGGAGATTCATGTGTTCTTACTCGCGGACTAGGCGACTGAAAAGTATAGCCAATTTCGGCGGGTTGACTGCGATTCAACGCGTTCGAGCACTGAGGTACTCGGTGATCGAGAGCAGGTGATCTGCGTTGGCGCCGAGAGGTTCGAGAGCAGCAAGAGCGCTGGCACGCAAGCGCGCAATTTCCTGCCGAGTTTCGTCAAGTCCAAGTACCGATGGATAGGTCAGCTTTCCGGCGTCGCTGTCCTTACGGACAGCCTTACCGATGTGTTCGGCTGTCTGAGTGACATCGAGCAGATCGTCAACCGCCTGAAACATCAAGCCGATCAAATCACCCCATCGGTCGATGGCAGCGAAACTTTCGCTTCGAGCACCTCCGCAGATTGCCCCTACTCGGCACGCACAGCGAATCAGTGCGCCTGTCTTATGGTTGTGAATGATGCGCAGTCGATCATGAGGCGTCGTCGATTCCGAAAACCCGCCAAGCGTGTCGTAGACCTGTCCGACAATCATGGCCGAGGTGGCATTGGTGACCTCATGTGCGATACGTGCCGGATCGCGATGCGCCGAGCATGCAGCATGCATCGCCAATGCCAAGAGTGCGTCACCGGCGAGGATCGCCATCGCTTCGCCGAAAGCGACATGCAAAGTTGGGCGCCCGCGCCTGAGCAAGTCGTTGTCGAGTGCGGGAAGATCGTCGTGGACGAGACTGAACGCGTGCACCATCTCCACCGAAACCGCCGCTTCGATCGCATCCTTTGGCGAGGCCCCTACAGCCTCGCAACATCGCAATGCGAGGAGTGGGCGGAGTCGCTTCCCACCGCCGAGAAGAGCGTGCGCGACCGCGTCTCGCAAGTTTTGAGGGTAGGCGGTATCTCGGACAAACCGCGCCAACCGATCCTCAATTTCGACGAGGAGAGCAGGGCAGAAAACTTCCAGTTTCGCTGCGGGTGCGGTGCGCATTCTGCTCGAGTGTAGTGCGTCACTGAGAATCGCCATCGCACTATGATCGGACGATATGGAATTTCTTTGGAATGGATTGTCGCTTTTGATGGAGCGTGGCGGACCGGTCATGTGGCCGTTACTCGTGCTCAGCATTCTGTCCGTGACATTGACCGTCGAGCGCATCTGGTTCTGGCGCAAAATGGCTTCACGCGCCTCGCGCATTCGCCTTCGCGCAATGGTCAACGCACTTCGGATGAACGACGCGGACACTGTCACCGCGCTTGCCGAGTCCGATGACAGTCCCTACGGAGCCGTCGCAAACGATTTAGCATGCGACGGGCCGTCGGATGCGATCGCAATCGCCGCGGTCGAGCGACAGCGCCCTCGACTGGAGAGGTTTCTGAACGTCCAGTCCACGATCGTTACAGCCGCACCAATGCTTGGCATTCTCGGCACGGTCTCGGGAATCATTCGAAGCTTCGAGTTGCTCGGCGGAAAGGACACGCTGAGCGATCCCCGATTGGTTTCATCGGGAATTGCCGAAGCGCTCGTCGCGACCGCGAGTGGATTGGTGGTCGCATTGATTTCGCTCTTCCCGTACATGTACTTCCGATCGCACTCGGACAAGGCGATCGGAGTCATGGAAGGTCTCGTCGCCAGTGCAAAGCTTGGCGTCGAACGTCATGGCGGCGATCCCGACTCGTCACTTCGAACCAACATCTCCCGACCACAAGGCGAAGCTCGGTTCGAGGAAGCCGTGCGGTAATCCCATGTCGTCGCAGGAGTGCACCATTACCCCATTGGGATCCTGCCCAGCGACACCGGTGCAACTGCAGGCTGACGGGAAGGCGTGCATCGTTGGGCGTTCGGTTGGTGCGAGCATGCGTCTCGATCACCCATCGATATCGCGCCAGCATGCTTCGTTCCATTTTCAGAGTGGTCGATGGACCGTGACCGATCTCGGGAGTCGTCACGGAACGAACCTGAACGGGGTGCCACTTGTGGCTCGTCAACCAATGCCTCTGCGTGGTGGTGATCGAATCAGCATGTTGCCGTGGACGATTCGATTTGATGTGGGGTCAGCTGTCGGTGCGACAGTTGTGCAGACATCAGATGGCGATTCGGGCGGCACGGTGGTCGTTATGGCGCCGGCGGTCGCACCCAACGAAGCGCAGGTGCGACTCGATCTGCTCATCTGTTCATCGGTGTCGATTTATTCCTCTGCGAGCGAAGGCGAAATGGCGACCGAAGTTGCGAAGGCCTGCGTTTCGGGAACGAAGTGCCAACGTGCATTGGTGGTTCGGTTCTTGAGTGGCGAAGGGCGCCTTGAAGTCGTCGGTGCTTGGCCCGTGGGAGCGGAGGGCATGCGCCCGATCAGTCGAACGCTTGTTCGTGGCGCCGCTCAAGGGAAACCTGTGCGGTTGAGCGAAGACGAATCGTTCGGGGCTGCCCAAAGCATTGTCGGATCGGGTGTGAATGGTGCGCTCTGCATTCCCATCAAGATCGACTCGAGCATCGAAGCGTTTCTTTACCTCGACGAGTTTCCAGAGAAGACGGAGTACGACGATGTCTTGTCGTTCAGTCACGCGCTTGGTCGGTGGGTTGGTCTGGCGATGATGCGATTGCAGAGGGCTGAACTTGAGTCTCGACAGCGCGACCTCCTCGAAGAACTCGCAGTCGCGCGACAAGTTCAGGAACGAATGATGGGGGCGACTTGGGGTTGCCAAGGTGATGTCACTTGGGCGATGAAATCTGTTCCTGGACAGGTCGTTGCGGGGGACATTTTTGGCGTGTACGGATCCAATTCTGGATTGGGAGCGACTGTTTTCCTTGGCGATGTCAGCGGAAAGGGACTTGGTCCAGGGTTGCTGATGGCCGCCATCACCGCACATTTGGAAGCAAAGCTCTCCGACGGCGTCGGTGCTGAAAAGGCTCTCTGCGACCTCTCCAATTTCGTCGAGTCGAGAGCGACTTCCGGGCAGTTCGCGACCTTCGTGATGGGAGAGATTGATGTCCCGTCGCGGGTCTGCAATCTCTTCGATGCTGGACATGGGTACTACGTCATCGTCGATCGTCTCGGAATTGCCAAGCCAATTCGGGTCGAAGCCGGCATACCGATTGGAGTGATCAACGGCTTTCTGTACGAGGGCACGCCGATCACACTGGACTTGGGTGACCGAGTCGTATTTTTCAGCGATGGGTTGGCCGAAGAACGCGACGAGTCGGGGACAATGCTTGGGCCGGAACGAATCTCTGACGCACTCGCGGGGAGTATCGGATGCGAGGAAGACGTGTTTCGCTTGTGCGAATTGCTCAAGGGGTTTTCGAAGAACTTGAAGTATGCCGATGATGTCACGATTGCGAGCATCATGCTCGCGTCCGATGTCGCGTCCGATGTCGCGTCCGATGTCGCGTCCCGAAGGGACGGACCCAGCGATTCAGTGTCAGGATGACGACTCGAGTCGTACCAAGTTACGGCGCGTGCGTGAATCCCACTGAATCTGCGCAGGGGACCCACCGTCGAATGTCGTTCAATTCAGTGATGTCAGGCGATGAAGTGCTGCCATCAGCGAGCCCGATCGAGACGGACTTGCCGTAACGCTCAAAGGGAACTGCCTGAGTCTTGAAGACCATCAGCTTGCCGATATCGCTGCTCTGCTGCTTCGGGCTCGGCGAGAGGAACGCAAGAATCGGATCGAGCGTCCCTCCAGAACCCGATCCACCAGATTCCGATCCACCAGACGCGAGGTCCGCACCCTCAAGCGTGACGCCACCCAATCCCCAAATGTCGTCAGCTCCAAGTCGGTGTGGAACGACCCAAGCCGAACCGGAGAGGTACTCGTTGAGTTTCGAATAAGGACTCGCGCTCTGATTAAGAAAAATGCTCGCCGAAAAGACGATTTGCTCGGACGGTCTCAAGATCGCTGCCAAGGTTCTCGCGACGATTCGACCTCTCAGAATTCCCGCCGATCCAGCTTGAACATAGCCGTCATTCCCAAACGTGACGCTTGGGCTGCCGGCGACAGTGGTCCACCATCCACCCAAGTAGTACGCGTTGTATCCAAACCCAGGCTGGAGAGCTGTGCCAGCTCCGCTGAGACCGGTGGTGCCATCCAAGCTCGCGGGGAGCGTGACTGGGAGGTCGGGAACTTGATAGACGGCAAGATCGAGATTCTCCTGTGAATCACCCCGATAGCCGAGAAACGCGTCGATGTTGTGGTCAAGATAGGGCGCAAGGCGCCAGGGATATGTTTGGCAGACTCTCGGATCTAAGTCATCTCCCTGCAAATTTTTATAGTGCACTCCCCAACTCGATTGGACACCGGCGTTGTTCGTTGTCTGCTCCAAGAATCCTGGGAGGAGTTTGTCTTCGTATTGACCCGAGTACATCATCCACGCGAGCGTCAACTGCTTGACTCGGTTCATTTCCTTTGTCTTCTTACCCGTTCCGATTGCGGCGGAAATACCCGAGCTGATGAGCCCGATGAGGAGCGCCATGATCGAGATCACGACGAGCAGTTCGACGATCGTAAAGGCGGTTCGGCGCGATTGTTTCATAAGACCTTCCTGTGAGCTAGGTTTGCCCAACCGTCACTTGTTCGACATTCCCTGCCATAATCTTCGCGTGTCCGCTTCCGAGTTCCCCGATTGGATCTGGTGGCGTGATTTCGACCTTCTTTTCACCGAGTTTCGCCTCGCCAGATTGAACCCGCGCCTCGAAATTCTTGCACTCGAGGAGTAGGCGCGACATGATCTCTTCCTCGGGAACGTTTGCGACTCGAACCCCTTGGACATAGATGATTCCGCGGCGGTCACCAGCAAACACTGCGACATCGGCGCCTTCGGCTTCGCCCGGGCCATTGACGATGCATCCCATCACCGCGACCTTAATTGGCAATCGAATCTCAGGCATCAGAACGCGTTCGACTTCTTTCACGAGAGTGAACAGATCGACCTGAATGCGACCGCAGGTTGGACAGGCGATCAAATCGATGCCTTTGCGTTCGCGCTTTCCAAGGCAATAGAGCATTTCATATGCGTCCTTGACCTCGTCGATATGGTCACTTGCGTACGAAATGCGGACAGTGTCGCCGATGCCATTGGCGATGAGAGATCCAAGCGCAACCACACTGCGAATCGCACCCGAGTCCTTCGTCCCGGCGTGGGTGACTCCCAGATGGAGAGGAAAGTCGAATCGGGCGGCGATCTCGGTGTAGATATCGATGACGAGCGCTGCGTCCATACTCTTCGCGCTCAACACGATCTGGTCGAAATTGCGCGCCGCGAAGATGTCGAGGTATTCCTCCAGCTTGGTGATCATCAGCGCGAGCAGGTGCCCCGACCTGTGATCTGCGAAGTATTTCCCGAGTTCTTCCATACGCCGTTGCTTGTCGCGGCGTTCGATGATCGAACCCTCATTCACCCCAACACGAATGGGGATTCCACGCTCTTTGCACGCGTCGATGACCGCGTTGACTTGATCACGGTCGCTGATGTTTCCCGGATTCAGGCGGATCTTGTGGACGCCAGCTTCGATCGCTTCGAGAGCGCGTTGGTAGTGAAAGTGGACATCCGCCACGATCGGAACCTTGACTTGGGGAATGATGGATTTGAGTGCTTCAGTGTCCTTGCGCTCGGGTACCGCAACTCGAACGAGTTCCGCTCCAGCCGCGTGGTATCGATTGATTTCCGCCACGCACGCGTCGATGTCGTGGGTGTAGCCAGCGCACATCGTTTGGACGGCGATCGGCGCGTCACCTCCAATGGCGATACGACCCGTTCGGTCGTCACCCACCCAAACTTGGCGGGTCTTTCGTCGTGGTTGCATCGAAGGAGTGTACGCACTTTGATCGACAGAATTCGTGGCATTCTCTAGGCTTGGGACCAAAGGAGTTTCAGAAGATGTCCAACCAGCAAAAGTCGTCCGCCGTTGCCGCCCCGTGGGTCAAAACTCGACTCTCGTTCATGATGTTGTTGCAGTACGCGATCTGGGGAGCGTGGCTTCCACTCCTCTGGCCTTACCTGTCCGAGGTTCGCAAGTTTGCGCCAACGGAGATCGGATACGCATTCGCGGTTGGTGCGACCGGCGCCATCATCGCACCGTTCGTCGCTGGACAAGTCGCGGACCGGTACTTCAACACCGAGAAGTTTCTCGGAATCAGTCATATTCTGGGTGGGATTCTGGTCTTTCAGCTCGCGTCGATCGAGACGCTTGGAGCGTTCTTGGCCTTCAGCTTGATTTACAGCATCGTTTACTCCCCGACGCTTTCACTGACAAATTCGATTTGCTTGCACCATGTCGATCGCGACCGGGATTTCGGGAAGGTGCGATTGTGGGGCACGGTCGGGTGGATCATCGTCGGCATCACAATGGGGCAGTTGATTCTCCACCGTCACACCCCCGCGACAGGCACCACTGAGGAGATCGTCGCAGCGCAATTCGCTGGGATGTCCGATGCCTTTCGGCTCTCCGGGATTCTCGCAATCGCGTTGGGGATCTACTGCTTTACCCTGCCGGCGACTCCGCCGACGAAGGGCAAGAGTTCGAACGCGACAATTGAGGCGTTGACGGAAGTGAAAACTCAGCCTCTCTTGGTGCTCTTCATGCTCGCCGTGCCGATCTCGTGCATCCACCAGTTTTATTTCGTGCATGCAGCGGGTTTCATTGGCGCCTATCAAGCCGCCGCGGGCCAGGATCCGTTTACCCGATTCGTGAACAGCATCTTCGGAGTTGGAGGTGGTGGTCTCATGACGATCGGTCAGATGAGCGAAGTGGTCGTGCTTGCCTTGATCCCAATCATGGCGATGAAGTGGTCGCGTAAGTCGCTCTTGGCGGTAGGAGTCGTGGCGTATGCGCTTCGCATGCTGCTCTTTTCATTCTCGGTGAAGATCGCGACGGCACTTGGGATCTCGGAGGGCGCCGTGCTGATCTCGGGCATCGCGCTTCACGGCGTGTGCTTCGGGTGTTTCATCTTTGTCAGCTTCATGATCGTCGACGAAGAGACGACGGACGATGTTCGCGCGAGCGCACAGAGCCTCTTCAATCTTGTCATCATCGGATTCGGCATCATCGTCGGCAGCATGGTCGCAGGGCGCGTCGCGCAGTGGGCGATGATCGACGGGAAGATGGATTACGAGCGCCTCTTTGGCGCGCCGATGTGGGGTGCGCTGGCGTGCCTTGTTGCACTGATCGTTTTCTACGATGCGAAGGCGGGAAAGCGCGCAGCGCGTTTGCGCGCTGCACGATGAGTTAACCAGCTTTCGCGATTGTCGCTTGCTCGAGTGCGTGTTCGGAGTGAATTGCGAGTTCTTGAACTCCGTTGGGCATCGCGAGCAACACGATCGGCGTTCCTTCGGGAATCGCTGTACCGTCGCGGCGACAGACAACGAGCTTTGTGAATCCCTTCAGGTGGTTGTCGAGAGCCTTCTGCAAGAGCGCTTGCTGATCTTCTGGGAGCTTCGTGAAACTCTCGCGTCCGCGACACTTTGGGAATCGACTGCATCCGAGCCACGCTCCGCGCTTGCCATCGCGAAGATTCATTGGTGAAGCGCACTTCGGGCATGGGAGTGCGGTCAAATACGCGGGCGCCGATGGCAATTTCAATCCGCCTTTGCGGTCGACATTCAGGATGAACTGCGCTGGCTCCGCGGGTGCAGCCGGAGTAGTCGGATCGCCAGCCTTGGGCTTCTTTCTGCTCTTCTTCGGTTTCTCGGGTCGTGGGAGATCTTCAACAAGAAAGTCGCCGAACTTTCCGTGTCGCTTCACCATGTTGACGCCGTTGGGAGAGACGAGGTCGAGTTGCTCTGGGAGAAGCGGGCGACCTTGACGATCGACCGCGTTCGCATACTTGCACCCGGGATAGCTCCCGCAGGAGAGAAATCGACCGCCCTTTCCGAGGCGATACTCCGTTCGCGAACCGCACATCGGGCACGCATACGGCGCGGGAATCGTCGTCGCCTTGACATGTTCCATCGCAGTAGCACGGCGGATTCCGGGTTGGAGCTGCTTCACGAAACCTTTGAGCATGTCCTTGAAGTGCTCCTGACCTTGGGCGATTGAATCGAGTTCCTCCTCAATGCGCCGGGTGTAGTCGACTTCGATAAAGTTTTCGCGAAATGCCTCGGTCAAGAAGTCGTTCACTGCCATGCCGAGGTCGGTCGCATGAAAGCGTCGATCGACTTGCTCGACATATTCGCGCTCCTGAATCGTCCGAATGATGCTCGCGTAGGTCGAGGGTCGACCGATTCCAGCTTCTTCGAGTGCCTTGACGAGAGTGGCTTCGCTGTAGCGGGGAGGTGGGCTTGAGAATTTCTGTTCAGGTTCGATCGCAAACGGAGCAGAAACATCTCCCTTCGCGACAGGAGGCAATCGCTGCTCACTATCGGATGTCGGCACTCCCGATGCTCGATAGCAACCGTCGAAGATGAGCACTCTGCCATTGGCCTTGAATGTCGCTCCTGTCTTCTTGTCCTTGCGGACGAGCCGAATCGCGGTGGAATCCCATTCCGCTTCGACCATCTGGCACGCGACGAATCCGCGCCAAATGAGACCGTACAACTTGAATTGTTCCTCAGTAAGTGATCGCGCGAGCGACTCAGGTGTGCGAGAGGGATCTGTTGGACGGATTGCTTCGTGAGCCTCTTGCGCATGGGCATTGCTACTCGAGTATCTGCGTGGCGCATCAGGAAGGTATCTCGGCCCATAGTGAGACGCGATGAATTCCCTCGCTCGCTTGAGCGCTTCAGCTGAGAGATTCGTACTGTCGGTTCGCATGTACGAGATCAGCCCCACGCGCCCTTCGCCAGGTATCTCGATGCCCTCGTAAAGTTGCTGTGCGACTCGCATCGTGCGGTCTGTTGCAAATCCCAGCTTCCCCGACGCAGCCTGTTGAAGTGTGCTCGTGATGAAGGGCGGATAGGGCTTCGACTTCGTCCGATTTGTTTCGATCGATTCGACTGCGTAGCGAGCCGCAGGATCGATCCGACCGACGACCACGGCCTTGGATTTCGCACGGCCTCGAGCAGTGGGGTCGCTCGTTCGTTGAACTGCAGGGTCAAGAATTCCAGCGGCTTCCGCAGCTCGCACGATTGCTGGTGTCAGGTCGGTCTTGGAATCTCGGTCGGATTCAACCTTGAATGGAAGGCCTGCGACTTCGACCAGTTCGCATTCCAACCCCTTGTGCTCCGCAAGCCACGCGAGTCGATCGCGGACAAGCGGACCCCGCCCGCGCTCATCCCTTCGACCATGAAATTCGTCCCACTTCGTAGCGAGTCCTTGAGCCATCGATGGATCGAGTGCCATCTCGGCGGTCATCGACCACGACTCGTCTGGAGTGAATGCCGCGATCTCGCGCTCACGGTCGACGACGAGTCGAGTAGCGGGGCTCTGCACCCTTCCCGCGCTCAAACCACCCGCGACTTTCTTCCAGAGCACCGGCGAGACGAGGTACCCAACGATTCGATCGAGTATTCGCCGTGCTTGCTGAGCATCGACACGGTCCATATTGATCGGTCGTGGATGCGCGAATGCTTCCGAAACATCCGCTTTTGTGACGGCATCGAAGACCACGCGCTTGGCGTCTTTCGGTGCGATCCCAAGAAGCACCGCAAGGTGCCATGCGATTGCTTCGCCTTCGCGATCGAGATCGGTCGCGAACCAGATTGTCGTCGCCGATTTCGCCAGCCGCTTGAGTTCGTTGACGGTGTCGAGCTTTCGATCGTCGACGACATATGTCGGTTCGAAGGTGTCGAGATCGACGCCTGGCACGGGCTGCTTTACCCCCTTCGGGGCACGCTTAGGAAGGTCGCGGATATGCCCGACGCTCGCACGGACTGCGTAGCCTTTCCCGAGGTACTTCTCGATCGTCTTTGCCTTCGCCGGACTCTCGACAATCACGAGTTGGTAGGGGTCGCTCGGGACTCCTTTGGAGGTCGAACGAGGCTTCGCAGCTGACAGCCTCCCACCCTTCTTCGCGGGCATAGGTGTCGCTACCGAGGCCTTCTTCGGGGTGGCTTGTTTCGATTTCTTGGTTTTCTTAGCCATCGGCGGGGGAGATCATGCGGTTGATTAGCGATTTGTCAAGTACTTCGCCATCGGCTCGATGATGACATCCTCCGAAGCGACCTCTCAGATTATTCACTTGTTTTCGTAAAAAGTCGACTTCGCGAGTCCGAGAACCTTCCCGAAAAATTCCTGCTCTATTTCTTCGCCACAGGCCGCTTCGCACCACTCAGAACGGTCAATGTGCCGAAAACGGCGCAACCAGGTTCGTTGCTGCCGTGCCAACTTGCGTGTTCGAATCTTGATCGATTCGAAGGCTTCATCGAGCGAGACTTCTCCGCGCAGGTGTCGCGCGAGCTCGCGATATCCGACGGCCTCAGCGGCTTGGCGACCAATGGATCCCCCGTCCTGGAGCGCTCGTACCTCTTCAAGGAATCCGCAATCGAACATGGTTTTCACGCGCCGATTGATCGATCTTGAATTGCTCGGAGCTTCGGGCAAGAGACCGACGCACATCCAGCCGATCGGGAGTGCTGGGGGACCCGCGCTCCACTGTGACTGCAGGACGCTCAGCGGTGTTCCTGTGGCTTGGGTGACCTCGATAGCGCGAATCATTCGGCGCTGATCGTTGGGATGGATCCGCAGAGCTGAATCCGGATCGAGCGATTGAAGTCGAGTTCGGAGATCTGCGAGCGAAAGTTCGCGGAGCGATTCGCGCAGAACATCGTTCGCCGCGGGACCTTGAAAAAGACCCGAGAGGAGCGACTGCACATAAAGGTTCGTTCCTCCGACGACGATTGCGGTTGCGTCTCTGGCGGTGATGCAACCTATGGCATTGTTCGCGCCTTCAAGCCAGTTCTCTACAGAAAATCCATCGTGGTATGGGTCCGCGACATCGATCATGTGGTGGGGGACCGCTTGGCGATCTGCGCTGGTGGGCTTGGCAGTACCGATATCCATCCCTCGATAGATCTGCATCGAATCTGCGCTGATGATCTCAGCTTTCGAGTCGAGACTCCGAGCGAGTGTCATCGCAAGTGTGCTCTTCCCGCTCGCTGTAGGGCCCAAGATCAAGATGACTGAAGGTCTGCTCATTCGCCGATGGAGTTGTACCCTTTTGAGCTTATGACACGCACCATCGATCAAGTTGACGTCGCGAATCGACGAATCTTTCTCCGCGCAGATTTCAATGTCCCGCAAGATGAGAATGGCCGCGTCACCGACGATCGGAGGATTCGACTCACACTGCCGACGATTGAATCGATTCTCGAGCGGGGGGGGAGTCTGGTGCTTGCGAGTCATCTCGGTCGCCCAGAGGGCAAGGGGCACGAGGCAGAATTCAGCCTCGAGCCCGTCGCCCGACTCCTGCGTTCGCTCTCACCGCGTTTGAAATCGCTCAAGCTCATCGGCACGCGCTGCACCGATGCGGAAGTGCTCAAAGCGGTGACCAATCTCGAGCCGGGCCAAGTTGTCTTGCTCGAGAACTTGCGATTTGAGAAGGGCGAAAAGAGGGGCGATGTGGCTCTCGCCGCGGTTCTCGCGAAGTACGCAGATGGATATTGCAACGACGCATTCGGCGCGTCGCATCGAGGGGACGCATCGCTCTTGGCATTGCCGCTCTTGATGCGCGGTCAGGGCAAGCCATGCGTGGCAGGCAAACTGCTCGAACGAGAAATCAAGTATCTCAAGGGCGTGCTTGAGTCACCAAAGCGACCCTTCGTCGCCGTCGTCGGTGGTGCGAAGGTCTCGGACAAACTTGCGGCGTTAAGAAATCTCTGCGGACGGGTCGATACGATTTTGGTGGGCGGAGCGATGGCGTACACCTTTCTCAAGGCACTCGGAACCCCAGTGGGTCGGAGTCTCGTTCAAGACCAGATGCTCGAGGAAGCTCTGAGCATTCTGAAACTGGCCAAAGAGAAATCGACCGCCATCGAGTTGCCATCGGACCATCTCTGCGGGCAATCACTCGTTGAAGGGACAGTGACGCGAGTCGTGGAGGGATCAATTCCGCCGGATTGGATGGGATTGGACATTGGACCAGCGACGATTGCTCGGTTTTCAGAGGTCTTGCAGGGGGCAAAGACAATTCTCTGGAATGGTCCCGTTGGCGCGTTTGAGACAGCGCCTTTTCACACCGGAACATTTGCGCTCGTGAAGGCGGTCATTGTGGCAACCGCACAAGGTGCCACAAGCGTTGCCGGCGGGGGAGACACTGCCTCCGCCGTCGAGATCGCAGGCGGCGCGAGTGGATTCAGTCACATCTCGACCGGGGGCGGAGCCTCGCTCGAGATGCTCGAAGGGAAAGAGTTTGCATCTCTGAATGCTCTCGATCGCGCTGAGGTTGTCGGATATAGTGATCCCAGAAAGTAGAGGACAGGATTCATTATGCCAATCATGCCAATCATGCCAATCATGCCAATTGCCAAAATCACGGTTCTATCCTTCGCTGCGCTGGTTGCGATCGCGTTCGCTCCGATCCCGCAGGAGACCCCCAAGCTCATCGTCGGATCTGACGCGCCGTCCGTCGAAGGTCTCGAATTTGTACAGGGTGAGCTTGTGACAAATCCCAAGGTTCGTGTCGTCGAATTCTGGGCGACCTGGTGTGGCCCTTGTCGCCAGTCGATCCCACATATCAATGAACTCTACTTATCGCAACGGGCCAATGGGCTCGAAGTGATCGGGGTGAGCGATGAAACTCGCGCAAAGGTCGAGCCGTTTATCCGCAAGCAAGGTTCGCAAATGTCTTACACGGTTGCGATCGACCCGGATAAGAAAGTCAACGGCGCGTTCATGCAAGCGGCTGGTCAGGGCGGAATCCCGTGCGCTTTCGTGATCGGGCAGAACAACAAGGTCGTCTTCATCGGCCATCCGATGTCCGAGGAATTCGCGCAGGCTGTCAAGCTTTCATTACTCGGGCGCTACGACCCGGTACTTTCCAAAAAAGCAGAACCGCTCTTGGCTGCCGCGCGTCGCGCGATCAACGCGAAGAATTACAAGGATGGATACCGCCGGTTTGACGAGGTGATTGCCCTCGATCCGACAGTTTTTACCGATGCGGCGCTCGAGAAGTATCGCGCCATGCTCAACGATGAGAAGAATCTCGCCGCAGCGAAGATCTATGCGAAGGAACTGAGTGATGCATTTGTCGCGGCGGGCGATTCGGGTCCTCTACGGGATTTGGCGTTGACATTTTCCTCTGATCCACGCGTAACGGTCTACGACAACGAACTTGCGATGGTGGCGGCGGAAGCGATGTTGAGAGTTGCATCGGGAGGAGACCCGAGTGCGAATGCCACGATGGCATCTGTCTGGTATGCGAAGGGAGATTTCGCCAAGGCAGTCGAGTTTCAGAAGAAGGCGATCCGGGTCGCGGATCCACTCGCGAAGTCCTCGTTCAAGCCGACCCTGGCGGCGTATGAACTCGCTGTGAAACGTGGAACAAAGGTGGCGGGTCCGGTGGCGGCTTCGCTCCCAATCTCGACTCAAGAGAAACCAGAGACAGTGCCTGCAGGAACTCCTTGAAGCGTGTGGGATCGGGGGGAGCGCTCTTTCGAGGCGAGCTCTCCGCTCGGCTCAGTCCACTCATTGGCCCTTCGATCCTCTCTGCGAATTTCGCTGATTTGGGCAAAGATGTTCGTGCCGTCATCCGTGCCGGTGCCGACTACATCCATGTCGATGTGATGGACGGGCACTTCGTCCCCAATCTTTCGATGGGGCCCGCAGTGTGCGCCGCCGTTCGACGGATCGCGCCCAGCGTATGGATTGATGTTCACCTGATGATTACGAACCCGAGTGACTTCGTAGATCCATTTCTCGCGGCGGGTGCGAACAACATCACATTTCACTCCGAAGTCGTCCGCAAACCCATAGAGCTCATTCAGAGAATTCAAGCGAGTGGTGCGACGGCTGGAATTGCTCTGAAGCCACAGACCCCTTGGACGGCGATTCGGTCGACGCTCGAGATTGCCGACCTCTTTCTCGTCATGAGCGTGCATCCCGGGTTTAGCGGTCAGAAATTTCTTCGGTCTGCGTTGCCAAAGGTGCGCGCGATCCGAGCGCGAATCACCGATCGTCAGCGCATCGAGCTCGATGGAGGTGTCACGCCAGAGAATGCGGGAACTTGCATTCGTGCGGGATGCGACGCGCTCGTTTCCGGATCAGTCATCTTTGGAAGCACGAACTCCCGTCGTGTGATTCGTGCATTGCGTCGCGGGTAATCCGCGAAACGCCAGTGGTTAAGATGGGAGCGATGGCAGAACCGACTTGGGAAACATCGGAAGTGGCACCGACTGCCACATCCAAGCGCGCAGTTCCTGACGGACTCTGGATGCAGTGCCTCGCATGTGGCGAAACCCTTTTCCGCAAAGCGGTCGAGCAAAATCTTCTTGTTTGCGCCCGCTGTGACTATCACATGCGCGTCACTGGCCGACAGCGGATTGAGCAATTGCTCGACCCCGAGTCATTCGAACCGATGAACGCAAAGATGTCCCCGGCCGATCCGCTGAATTTCGTGGATCTGAAGGCATATTCCGATCGAATTGTGCAGGCTCAGAAACTGACTGGCGAGAATGACGGTGTGCAGACTGGAACTGGGTTCATCAAGGGTCGAAAGGTTGTGGTCGCGGTGCTCGATTTCTCCTTTCTTGCTGGCTCGATGGGTTCCGTTGTTGGAGAAAAAGTGACGTGTGCCATCGAGTACGCCACGGACCACGGACTTCCTCTCGTCGTCGTCAGTTGTTCCGGCGGAGCTCGAATGCAAGAGTCCGGGTTCTCGCTCATGCAGATGGCGAAGACCAGCGCTGCCCTTGGGAGGCTCGACGATGCGGGGGGATTGTTCATCTCGGTCCTGACCGATCCGACGACCGGTGGCGTCACGGCGAGCTTCGCGATGCTTGGAGATGTGATCTTCGCCGAGCCGAAAGCACTTATCGGTTTCGCCGGTCCGCGCGTCATTCGGCAAACGATTCGGCAAGACCTTCCCGAAGGATTTCAGACGAGCGAATTCCTGCTCAATGCGGGATTCGTCGATCGAATTGTGCACCGCGCGAATCTCCGGAGCGAGATCAGTCGAATCATCGATTACTCGGGAAACTAGGAGCGTGACGACGAAGCAGCCGACCGCTCGTGATTCGAGATCGCTTTCGATCGGGCGAATGTGGTTCTTGGCGGTGTTTTCTCCACTCTGCACGGTCGTGTCCTTTCCGCCCTTCAATCTCTGGTGGGTTGTCTTCATTGCGCCGATTGGATGGATCGCGCTTGCGACGACTCCTTCGCTCTCACGCGGCGCTTGGATCGCCACTTCCCTCTGCGCTTGGGTGATGTGGATGTGGTTCGAGTTGTGGATGATGGATGTCACCGCACTGGGATATCCAGTGGCCTGTTGCTATCTCGCGCTCTTCGCGCCCGTCGTGGTTTGGATTATGCGACGGGCGAGGTCCGGACCGATCGGGCGATGGATGCCACTCGCGACGCTCGCCCCGATCGCCTTCGGCACGACCGAGTGGCTCAAGGATTCCGTTGTGTTCAATGGCTATCCGTGGTACGGAATTGGACAACCACTCGTCCAATCAAGATTGCTATCGCAGATGGCCGACCTCGGCGGTGCGATCACCGCATCGTTGATGGTTGCATGCGTCGCTGGTGCACTCGTCGACATTGCACAATTGTCGAAAGTCGGATCGGATCGCTCCACTCGCGCCCGCGCAACAGTTGGCGGTGGACTTGCACTCTGTGTCATCGCATTTTCGCTCGCATACGGCGAAATGCGATTGCGTGAAACTCCAGGAATGCTCGATCCCGGGCCTCGGATTGTCGCCGTTCAAACGAACCTCACAACCGACAATAAATTGGGTTGGCCACGAGAGCGGCAGGAGATCGATGTCTTGGCGTTTGGCCAACTTACGCTCGATCTTGTAGATGCAGAGAAATCAAAGGGGAATCAGGTCGATCTCGTGGTCTGGCCCGAAACGATGCTTCCCGGTTTCGGACTCGAAGCGCAATCGATCAAGACACTCGTGGATGGCGGATGGTGGCCTGGCGATCGGTTCGCCACACTCGCAGCATCGATTGCAGATCGTGTCAACGCGCCACTCCTCGTCGGCAGTCCTGCGTTTGTCGGCCTGCGCCCGCAAGATGGTCGGTGGGAGTGGGATCACCAATACAACAGCGCGTATCTCGTCGACGGTGTCGGACCCTATCAGCGCTACGACAAAGTCTTTCTCACTCCATTTGGGGAGACGATGCCATACATTTCGAACTGGAATTGGCTGGAAGAGCAACTCCTTGCGCTTGGGGCGCGTGGGATGACCTTCGACCTCGACGCGTCGTCCGAGTACCGGAGGATTTCTTTCGCCTTCTTGGATGCTGAAAATTTGAAACGAACGATCCAGTGCGCGACACCGATCTGCTTCGAAGACACGGTGCCCGAAATCGTGCGCCAGTTGGTGTACGGCTCTGGTGGGCCGAAGCAAGCGCAGTTGATCGTGAATCTGTCCAACGATGGATGGTTCGGATTCAGTGATTGGGCGCGCGCGCAACACGCATTGATTGCGCGCTGGAGGTGTATAGAAAACCGTACACCGATGATTCGCGTCGCAAATACGGGCATATCACAGGCATTCACGAGCGAAGGGGCGACGATGGAAGGTTGCACGACGAAGCCACGAACTTTCGGGGGTTTCGCTTGCACGCCACAACTCGATCGACGTGAAACATTGTTCGGTCGATGGGGCGATGTACTATCGCCTTCGATGGCTCTTTGCGCATTCATTTTGATTTTTCGAATTCCCCGACGACGACTCGGCTCTCTTTCAGGTTCGACGTCCGCGTTGTTGCTCCTGTTGCTGTCGGTTGTTGGATCGATACTCCCAGGGTGTGGCGGATCGACCTCCCAACGATCATCGCCCGCTGCACCGTGGAGCTCGCGAACAGCGCCACCTGATCTCGACGTCGTTTCGCCTGACGAAAGTGCATCGAACAACGAGACCCACTTGCGACCGATCGAACTTGCTGTCAATGAGTCGCAAGGTCAGTCGCAAGGTGAGTCGCAAGGTGTCGTCATCGAAGTGATCCCCGCTGTGCAAGCTTCGCCCGAACCGCCCCCGATACGCCTGTCTGCTATGCCGAGCGTTGCACTTGATGCGAGCGCCTCTCCGGAAACAAGGGCGATCCACATTTTGGTCGAGGCATCCCAAAGCAGGGAACCGATTTATCGTGCGCACGCGCTCGAAGGATTGCAAGCGCGCGTTGGAGTACTCCAACCCATCGCATGTCGTTTGCTCGCCGATGGAAATCCTGGCGTCCGATTCGCAGCCGCAGTCACCGTTGGCAAGAAGCGATTGACTGAATGCGCACACATCGTGGAACCCTTGGTGCTCGATCCGAGCCCATCCGTTCGTGCGGCAGCTCTGTACGCGCTGGTTCGACTTGATCGAGTCGTTGATCTGACCCCATTGACCGAAATGGCGATAAGTTCGAACCCGGAGATTCGCGCGAACGCGTTTTTCGTTCTCGGTGAACTTCGAAACCCCTCGGCCATCCCGTTGGTCGAGAGCGCCGTAGGTAGGAAATTGGTCGGAGCGGACCAGATTCGTACGCGCATCGTGGATCTGCAAGCTGCGGAATCGATGGCCAAGATGGGCGACTATCGGCAATTCGATCCGATTCGAGCCGCCCTCTTTGCTCCGAGCGAGCAGTCGGAGTTCATCGCGCTCGCATGCCAGATGGTCGGCGAAACGAACGATCGCGGTGCTCGAGGGCACTTGATTGGTCTTTGGAATGGGAAGGGTCCACTCGAGAGACCTGTTGAAATCAGACTTATCGCCGGTGTAGCGTTGATTCGGATTGGGGAGCCCAACCGGGATCCCATCTTTCAGCTCTGCCAAGTCGCGGTCAAGGACGTTGCCCCGACGATTCGTGCACAGGCGGCGGCGACTCTCGGTTGGGTCGGTGGCAAGCGATCGCTTGATGCGCTTGCACCGCTCCTCCAGGACCCGGTCGCCATGGTCAGACTCTCGGCCGCGAATGCGTATTTGAGAGCTTCTCCGGAATCCGATTCGCAGGCGCTGTCGAGTCGCGAATTCAATGATGATCGTTGACACGAATCGGCACTGGGAGTAAATTGCCCCAGAGTTATCGGAGGCGTGAGTCGCGCATTCGAATCATTTCATTGCATCGGTTCCATCTTTATCTCCCACTAATTACTCAAGAAGGTCTTAAGAAGTGCACATTCTCACGAAAGTATTCGTCGTCCTTGTGTCTCTGCTCGCGGTTGCGTTGGTGCCACTCGCGGCGGTCCAAGGAAACAACCAAGCCGCACTGCGGCAACAGATCAAGGATCGAGACGTTCAGGTCAGCGCAGCAAAGAGCGAGCTTGCGACCGAGCGCGCGCTTCGTTCGAAGGCGGAGAACGACACCGCACTCCAAATCAAAGATCTTGATGCGGAGAAGAACCGACTTCAGAGCGACCTGCAACAGAGCGCACTGCGAGTCAGAAGTCTTGATGCAGATATCGCCCAGGCAAAGTTGTTGCTCGCCCGGCTCGAGCAATCGCTCGCGGTGACGATCGATGTCGATCGGACCAAGACCGAATTGACCAAGACTCTCAGCGAGGAACTTGACAAGCAAAGAACCATGCTGGTGGATTGCGAAAAAATTCGAATTGATATTGAACAGAAGCTCGTGAAGACAGATAGCGATCTTCGCGTCGCGCGAGAGTCACTGGCCGAATCGAGAGAACAAGTGGTGGCGCTTTCGAGCGAACGAGTGAAGTCCGACCAGGTCGTGCAGAGTTACACCGCCCGATACGGTCCCGCGGACGCGTTGGCTGCAGCAGGACCAGTCGTGCAGATTCCGGATCGAGATTTGACGGCTCGCATCGTGAATGTCCGCCGGTCTGACGACCGCGTGTATGCCGAAATCGATGCGGGAAGCCGTGATGGAGTGAAAGTCGGCTGGTTGATGACGATCGGTGACGATAGCTATGTCGGAAAAATCAGGATTACATCGGTCGATGTCAACAAGTCGGTCGGAACTGTCGAGTCCGAAGATGTCGAGCGTCGTGGCGAAGTGCGGGTTGGTCAACGTGTGTTGGTTCGAAAGGGGCAGTGAACCAGTATGGCATTCTTTGGAATCGGAAAGAAGTCGGCTGTGAAGGGCGGGGCGTCGATTGCCGTCCTAGAAGACGAGTCGCAGGGATCGCCATCCGAGAACACTGACTCGCCGGTTGTCGTGGCGTCGTCGAAGAAGAAAGGGCTCTTCGGAGCTGGTCGATCAAAGAAGTCGGCGACATCCGCCGTGACTTCCGCGGGGCGTCCAGCGGCTACGAAAGTGAAAGCCCGTGGACCGAGCGGCGAATTGAATATCTACACCGCCGTCCTTGCCGCCGCATGCGTGGCACTGCTTGCGGGATGCGTCTTTATCGCGATGGATAATTGTTCTGGAGTCGCGGGTACGAATGATGAAGGAAATCCGTTTGCGGTGATTTCTTCGCGCTGAAGAACACCGTCAACTTTCAAACTCTTTGGCCAAGGAGGGCCACACAATGGGTCTAGACAAAATGATGGGTTGGTTCAGCGTGGATATGGGTATCGATCTCGGTACCTGCAACACGCTCGTTTGCGTTCGTGGGGAGGGGATCGTGCTCAACGAACCATCCGTCGTCGCAGTTCGCAAGGGCACGAATCAAGTTCTACTCGGGGGGACCGCTGTCGGGTTCGCCGCCAAGGAGATGCTTGGACGGACGCCTGGGTCCATTCAGGCGATTCGTCCGTTGAAGGAAGGCGTCATATCGGATTTCGTGATCACCGAAGCGATGTTGAAGTACTTCATTCAGAAGGTCACCGGGCGCAGCAGGATCTTTGGGCCGCGAGTCGTTATCTCGATTCCGTCTGGGATCACCGCCGTCGAGAAACGGGCAGTGCTCGACAGTGCCGAACGCGCTGGAGCCCGCAAGGTTTACCTTCTTGAAGAACCCATGGCGGCTGCGATGGGAGCCAATCTCCCATTCGATGATGCAGTCGCGAGCATGGTTGTCGACATCGGCGGTGGCACGAGCGAGATCGCGATCTTAAGTTTGGGAGACATCGCGAAGGCATCGAGCTCGCGGGTCGCTGGGGATGACTTCGATGAGGCGATTATTCGATTCCTCGAACAGAACCGCGGGCTCCGAGTTGGAGAACAAACGGCTGAGCAGATCAAGATTCGGATTGGCAGTGCCTGGCCACTTCAGGAGGAGCTTGCGATGAAGGTGCGCGGGCGCGATGTCGCGACTGGACTTCCACGTCAGATCGAAGTGAATTCTGACGAGATTCGTGAGGCTCTCTCGGAGCCACTCGGCAAGATCATGGATGAAGTTGTCAAGACGCTTCGTGAAGCGGATCCAGAGCTCGCGGCCGATTTGTGCAATCCAGAACTGGAGCACAATGGAATCACCGTTGCGGGTGGCGGGGCGCTTCTGCGCGGGATCGACCTCATGATCGCTCATCGCACCGGACTCACGGTCAAGATCGCGGACGATCCATTGACCTGCGTCGCGCGAGGAACTGCCGAGTACTTGGAGCATCTCGAGCAATACAAGTCGGTTCTCGAAACCAGTGTCGAGGAACTCTGATCAGTCGATCTGCGACCATGTGAGTTCCTAGCGTGCGACGAATCCCGCCGATCGTGCTTGTCGTGGCATGCGTCGCGATGCTCAGTCTCTTCCCGACTCGTTGGATTGCCCCGTTCACTGGGGATCTCTCGTCGATCTTGTGGGTGCCACTCTCGCCGATGGCGCATGGGGCGTCATCGATTCGAATGTGGCTGCGCCCACCCGTCGAACTTCGGTCGGATCTCGATCGTGCGATTGCGACTGACCGCGATCTCTATCGTGGATTGTGGCACGCCGAACAGATTCAAGTGGAGGAGCTGCAGAAGAAACTGCGTGCCTACGAAGTCGTGTCCGCTGGCAACGGGAACGCGGGATCGAATCGCCTTGCGAGCGCCCATGTTGTGGCTCGAACGGCGAGCGGTGGCGGGCTCGCACTCAGACTGAACGCGGGTTCGATGCAAGGAATCGGGGCGGGCGACATTGCCGTGGTCGATGGGGATGGCATCGTGGGGCGCATCGCGCCACAAGTCGGTGCTGTTTCGAGCACGATTGTCACCGTTGCAAATCGAGCCTTTGGTCGGATCGATGGATACGTGGTTCCTGCGGATCAAGAGCGCTCGAAGCGGCCACAAGTGATCGCCGTCCAGTTGCTTCCCGATGGAAACGGGTTCCTTCGAGGAGACATCGACCTCGGAGTCGTAGCGAAGGCGGGCGATCTCGTGCGGGTAAAGGACCCGACATGGCCGGTCGGAGCGCAAGGCATGCGTCTTGGGGTTGTTGTTGAGGTTCGGCGCAAAGACGCTCAGCCACTTCGTGGCGAGGTTTTCGTTCGACCAGCAGTCGACCCCGCAGTCGTTGGTGAAGTGGTTGTGAAGCTTTCGAAGGATGCGATCCCGTGACGTGGCTCGTGGCGCTCCCAGTGCTCTTTATCGCGCTCGTCGCGGATGTCTCGTTCACTGCGGTCTTCGAAGTAGGCGGCACGACTCCACAGCTGATCGTGATCGTCATTGCATTCGTGGCGATGCAGGCGGACGCTCGGATTGTGCGCTGGTATGCGTTGATTGCGGGCTTGCTGCTCGACCTCTCGGAACCGTCGCTCTCGGGTCCGTTCGCGCCGCTCTACTTAATTGGTCCATCGACCCTCGGAACGCTGTTCGCTGCAGAAGTGGTGCTCCTCCTGCGGGGAATCCTCATCCGACGCAACCCTCTCGCGGTTGGGTTCGCCTCGTTCATGCTCGGTCTGGCGAGTGGGCTTTTCTCAACTGCGTGGTGGGCAATTCGATCGTGGTATCCAGATTCGCCTCCGCCCTGGGGAGAAGGATCTGCACTTCAGGAGTTTGCCCGTGAGGGGCTCACAGCCATTGCGACTGGCATTCTCGGAATTCCGTTGGGATGGCTCCTCTTGAAATTCACTGACATGTGGAGTTTTCCAGCGGTCCTTGCTCGACAGAAGCAGCAGGGCGGCTCCGCTCGGATCATTCGCTAGTAAAGTGCGCTCATGCAATCGTCCGGCACAATCGTGGCGATCTTCGATGACGGTATGTCACGCTTTGGTCCACTCGCCGACCTTCGCTCGTCATTCGAGCAACGCCTGGGAGTTTTGACAAGCATCGAGCGAACCATGACGGTCCTTGGGCGAGTCGATGCGCTCTTCCCACTGGAGCACCTGGCGGCAATCGTCATTGAGCGAAATTCGACGACGAAGACACTGGTGGGACGGCTCCCGCCGAGCGCAACCGAGGTCGTGCTGATCAATGGTGCACTCGACTCGCTTGAAGACGCCGCATCGCTCGCACTCGGTGAGGCATTTGTCACCGCGGACGATCGAGTCGCGATGGCTCGATTGATTTCCAAGGACGCGGAGCGGTTTCTCGAACGACTCGGGGGCGTCAGTCATCTCCCTCGACACACACTCAGGCGTCCTCTGATTCATGGTCGGACGATTCGGGCACCGTGGGATTTGCTTGATCGATTGGAGCAGAGCATTCCAGCCGACATCGCTCTGATGAGTCGAACGGGCGAGCTGACTGATCGAGTCGCCTCTGGAATAGTCCGCTTCGGACACCATGCAATTTTCATGGATCCAACGGCGAAGGTCTTGCCGGGCGCAATCATCGACACGACGGATGGACCGGTCATGCTCGCGCAGGGAGCGACGATTCGACCCGGTGCGGTTGTGAGCGGTCCCGTCGCGATCTTAGAAAACTCGACGATTATGGATCGCGCCCAAATCAAAGCGAAGACGGTGGTCGGTCCCAAATGCAAGGTGGGTGGCGAGGTCGGATCGACGGTCTTCCAGGGTTGCTCAAACAAGGCGCACGAGGGGCACCTCGGAGATGCGATCGTTGGAGAGTGGGTGAACTTCGGCGCGGGGTCTTGCAATTCGAACTTACTCAACACTTACGGGGAGGTGACGAGTCGTCTCGACGCTGCGGGAAGTAACGAGAAGACGGGCAGGAATTTCTACGGCGGAGTCATCGGAGATCACACGAAGCTGGCGATCCTGGTCGGGCTCAATACTGGATCGACGATCGGAACAGGGGCGATGATCGCGATTCAGCGGCCACCGACATTCGTCGATCGATTCGCTTGGATGACACCCGAACGCTCGCAGTCCTATCGATTTGGGCGGTTCGAGACGATGCTGAGGGCTGTTATGGCTCGGAGGGACCGCGTTCCGGGAGAAGCTTATCTGGCCCGGTTGCGCGCACTTCACGATGCACATGCTGGTCGTGACGGCGCCGAGTGATTCCTCGCTTTGAGAGCACGCGAAAGAATGACCATGACTCACGACATGCACCTCGGATTGTTCAAAAGGTCCAAACTTGACGAGGTTCGTCGTTTCGTCGCGCGCGAACTTGCATTAAAGGTCGATGGGGAGATACGGTTTGGATTGCACGATCGAATGCTCTATTCGACGGATGCAAGCATCTACCAGGTCGACCCCATCGGAGTCGTGATTCCCTCTACGGTGCAAGCAGGACTCGAGGCGATCCGAATCTGCGCGCGAATGGGAGTTCCAATGCTCCCGCGCGGTGGCGCAACGGCACTGGCGGGCCAAACTGTGAACGAGGCAGTCGTCATCGATTTTAGTGCCCACTGTCGGAGGATCCTCGAGATCGACACAGTCAATCGACGTGTTCGCGTTGAGCCAGGAGTCGTGCTGGACCAACTGAACGAAGCGTTGTTGGAACACGATCTGATGTTTGCTCCCGATGTGGCATCTGGTTCTCAAGCAACCATCGGGGGGATGATCGGGAATAATTCTGCTGGCGCGAATTCAATCCTCTATGGACGGACTGTCGAGCATCTTCGATCGATCGATGTCGCGCTTGCCGATGGATCGCGTGTGCGACTCGCAGAAGGTGCGAGCGAACGGGATCCGAGAGTTCTGGAATTGACACGCCGAGTCGCCGAAATCGTCCTCCCGATTTCGGATGAAATTGATCGCAGGACTCCGGCAATTCTTCGACATGTCGATGGCTACAACATCGACTTGACCCTACGACAATTGCGCGATTCCACCCCCGGGACATTCGATCGAGTCAATCTTGCGCACCTGCTGTGCGGGTCCGAGGGAACGCTCGGAGTCACGCTTGAGGCCGAGCTTGGCGTGGTCGAGCGTCCAAAGAAGCGGGGACTCGTCATCATCGGATTCGAGAGCGTCGCTGCGGCGCTCAGTCCGCTCACGGCGATGCTCGCGACGGGTCCGAGCGCGGTCGAACTCATCGACGAGATGCTCATTGAGGTCGCGAAGAGACATCCGACCTATCGCCACGATGTCGAGATGCTTCCGACTCCGAAGTCCGGTCGGGTCTGTGCCGCGATGTATGTCCAGTACTTTGGGGATTCTCGCGAAGAGATACACGCGAAGATGGACCGGCTCGAATCAATCCTCGGTGGAGCACCGACGATTCGGCACTTCGGCGCATCCGAAATGAACGCCGCGTGGCGCTTGCGAAAGGCGGGGGAGCCACTACTGCACGGAATCCCTGGATCGAAAAAGCCGCTGACATTCGTCGAAGACACGGCTGTCGATCCCGCGCGACTGGCGGAGTTCGTGGAGGAGTTTCGGTTAATCGTCGCTGGGCATGGCAGTGTGGCCGCGTACTACGCCCACGCATCGGTTGGATGCCTTCACATTCGACCGCTTGTGGCAATCGCCGACGAGGCGGGGCTGGCGACCTTACGAGCGATTGCGGTTGATGTCGCGGACCTCGTGGTGAAATATGGTGGCGCGCTGAGTGGTGAACATGGTGATGGCCGCGTCCGGAGTCCGCTCCTGACGCGCGTCCTTGGCGAACCGATCGCTCAGTCGATTCGGGAGATCAAGAATCTCTTCGACCCTCGTGGACTGCTCAATCCAGGGAATTTGGTGGACAACGACGATCCTCTTCAGATCACGTCACGACTCCGCGTACGGCCAGACGACGTGAACTTTGTGACAGTGCCCGAAGTGTCAACCTATTTTCGATACGAACGAGAGGAGGGATTCTCCCACGCGCTTGAGCAGTGCAACGGCGCGGGAATCTGTCGCCGACTCACCCCGGGCGGAACGATGTGCCCCTCGTACCGTGTTTTGAAGGACGAGCGTCACTCGACTCGCGGGAGAGCCAACGCTCTTCGACTCGCGGCAACGGGTCAGTTCTCGCTCGGATCGCCGGGAAGTCGCCCGAGCGACTCTTCGCGCCCGTCAACCCCGTCAACCCCGTCAACCCCGTCAACCCCGTCAACCATGTCAACCATGTCAACCATGTCATGGAGCGATCCAGAGACGAAGGAAACTCTCGGACTTTGTCTCTCCTGCAAGGCATGCAAGAGCGAATGTCCGAGCAATGTCGACATTTCAAAGCTGAAAGCCGAATTTACTGCTCAGGAGTATTGGAGGAAGGGTCGAGTTCCGTGGCGCGTACTGATCATGGGGCGCGTTCGTGCGCTCAACCAAGCTGCAAGCGCGTGCTGGCCGATTGCGAATTGGTTCGTTCAATCCAGACTTGTTCGATCAGTCATCGCTTCCGCGATGGGCTTTTCTTCGCATCGGTCGATGCCGCGGTTCGGACCAGCGCTCCGCCCATGGATGGAAAATCGGGCGAAAGCGCTCTCCAAGTTGAATGGACCCGAGTCTCTTACACCCCGACCGACCGTACTACTGATGCCCGATTGCTTTAGCCAGTGGTCGACACCGCAAATCGGACGCGCCGCGGTCGAGGTCCTGAGCGCATTTGGCTACCGAGTCGTCCTTCCGCGGGCCGGTTGCTGCGGGCGTGCCGCGATCTCAAATGGAATGCTCGCCGAGGCAGCGCGAACAAGTCGCGTGACGGCACTCGCACTCTGCGATGCCATGGAACGGGAAGGGGCGGTGGCAATCCTCGGACTCGAACCCTCCTGCATCTCGGCGATCAAGGATGATTGGCTTGAGTTGAAGATGGGGGTCGATCCAGCCATTCTCTCAACTCTTGCCTCGAAGACTTGGATGATCGAGGAGTGGCTTGACCGCGAATGGGATGCACATCCAATGCGGCCGTCCTTCGCGCATGTGACTGAAAGAGTTGTCCTGCACGCGCACTGCCACCAGAAGGCGCTCTGGGGAGCGCAGACATCATCGGCGATTCTTGGACGAATTTTCGGTGATCATGCGCAGACACTCTCGACAGGTTGTTGCGGGATGGCTGGAGGATTCGGGTTTGCCGCGACGAGTTACGACTTGTCGATGCGGATTGCTCAGCAGGATTTGTTCGCGAGACTCGGCGATCATCCAGACGCGATCGTCTGTGCGCCAGGCACGAGCTGTCGCCACCAGATTGCCGACGGACTCTCGAGAGTCGCGCTCCACCCAATCGAATTGGTCGCGCGGGCCATCTCCGATGAGAAGAGAGTCGGATGCGAATCCGCACTGAGAATCTCGTAAGATGGCGGGATGCACGCACCGACAGGTTCAGGATCTGCCCCATCAACCCGCAATGAAACCGAGTTGAATCTCAGCGATGGGACGGTGTTGCTCGTCGACGACAACACACAAAATCTCGAGCTCATTCAGGCGTACATGGAGAGCATGCCATGTCGAATTCTGGTCGCACACGACGGGATTGAGGCAATGGCTCGGATCGAGCAGGATCATCCCGATGTGGTCTTGCTTGATGTCATGATGCCACGAATGTCAGGATTTGAAGTCTGTCAGCGGGTCAAGGCGAATCCCGCCACACGTGAGACCACGATCATCATGGTGACTGCGCTCCACGAAATTGGCGACATGGAACGTGCGGTCGAATGCGGTTGCGACGACTTTGTCTCCAAGCCGGTCAACAAGGTGGAACTGCTGACGCGAGTGCGAGGCCTGCTGGGATTGCGATTGCTGAAAAAGCGGATGGCCGCCTTCATCGCCGAGAACGACCGCGGGTGATTCGAGGGACTCGATTCAGTCAGGCCACTCGTGGCGAGAGTTCAAAACTCAATTGCTCGTACGGGTGACGATCGCTGGCGTATCCCCGAGTCGCTCCCAAGGCGTCGACTTGTCACGAGGCTCCTGGGCGCTTTCGAGGTGCTGGAGATATCGGTGGAGGTCGTAAGCATCAAAACTGACCAGCCATCCTCGATCTGCCCCAGGATTCAAGGCGACGATTGATTCGACGAGGTGGTCGACGGTTCCAGTGGCGCGATCAATGGTCATAGTGAATATTCATCGGTCATAAAAGCGAATTTCGTGATCAATGCCAGGGTCAGGCTGGCGATCCTCGCCGATGTGAACGATCAAATCGACGCACTCCTACGACCACTAGTGGGTCGAGTCCCGCGGAGGCACGACCTGTGGGCCTAAGCCGACTAAACATTTTTTGGTGATTGAGCCAAGAATCAAGGCGACGCTGGCTCTTCGTACTCTGTGCCCCATCGATTCGCAGTCGATGTGCATGAGCAGTTCCAAGCCTCCAATCTCCGATCGGTTGATCTGGTTGCGAAAACCAGCCAGATTGGTTGTGTGCGAGAGTGTCTTTTCGCCCAAATGCGATCCGAGGATTGTGGATGCAGAGTGGGATCGCCTGCGCTCACTTGATTCGCATTTGACCGATGGACCATGCTGGCATGTTTCAGCCGTGTCGCGCAATGGTCACGGTGGCGCGACGATCCATGTCTTCGAAACCACCTATCGCGTGGCAGCGGTGCGCACCACCGGAATCGAGACGGGGTTCGTCGGCCTTGGCGTAAAGGGGATTGCCCACTGGCGCGGGATGTGGTTGATCGGTCGTCGTGCCACGGCATGCGCGACCTATGCCGATCACTGGGAATTCGCACCGGGAGGATCGGTCGAACCAGGCGAAGATCCGGCCATTGGAATTGAACGCGAATTGATCGAAGAGTGCGCTGTGGGCGCACTGTCGCGCCCGCGTCCAATCGCGCTCCTGTTTGATTCAGTGGTGCGAAACTGGGAAATCGTCCTTGAGATCGAGATCGCCTCGCCACCAGATGCTCCGCCAAATTGGGAGTATTCGACTCTGCGCATGATCGATGGATTCGACATTCCTGCGCCGAGGTCCCCGTGCACTGCATCGATGATTGAAGTGGCGAAGCGGATCAATCTCGCTCGACAACCGCGCCTCTGATCGAACACCTGAGCAAGTCGATCGAACCGCTTGACAGTTGGTCCCGAAGTTCTCGAGAATGGGGTCCAACCCACTGCACGCGCTTGAGAGCATTGCTGACGAGCTGGCTGGTCGCGCGACGCATCTGCCTCGTCTGCGCGTCATCCAATCTGCATCGGAGTCGCCCGGTGAGCTGCGCGGGGCTTAGCAAATCTACGAACTTTGGGGTGGCTGCGAGCAGGGAAACATTTGAACCGACGATGTCGACGCCGTATTCGGGGGCTCCTGATTCGCCAGTTGGCCACGCGAAGCCACCGCCACCATAGAGTCCGACTTCTGTTCCAGCGAAGACGACTAGTCGGATGCTCGTGTTGGTTGCGGTGGGATCGATTGCGGTCTTGCCAGCTTTTGGAACCCACATGAGATCGACATGGAGCACGTACCCGACGAGGTCGGTTGAGTCTTGCAATTGCTCCTGGCTCAGGTTGCTCAAGACGAAAGATGTATTCGCCAGCTCGAGGGCGTACGTTCCAACTCCCAGGTCTGTTGGCAGGGTTCGGGGGGTGTCACCCATCGATGTGAATTCGAGGCGTTCGGGCGCACTGACACCGCAACCAGCGATCGAGAAACTCGCGCTCAAGCAGAGAACCATCAACCGCGATCTGGAAGCACGCGAATCGCTCCTCAAGTGGGCTTCAGTCGGTCGAAGTTGAAAGCGCAATTTTCGCATTGCCAGATCCCCCACCCTCAAGTTTCCCCAGTGCGACGACCCGGTGCCATTACTGTCGACCCGAGAAGGTCGTTGCTCCGACATCAGTTCGGTCAGAGGTCGCTGTCGTACCTTGCCCTCCACCGATTGTCAGCGGTGCCTTCATTCCAAGCGTTGTGATTGGATTTCTTTCGACGATGAGCCTGAGCGCAGCGCGCGGAATCGTCGGTAAGTTGGTTCCGAGCGCAAAAGAGTTCAAGGAGTAGATCGCTTCGACCGCCGCAGCGGGCGAGCCAAATGGGAATCCAGACCCGAAGAAGATTTTGTCCAGCACGCCGAACTCGTACGCGCTCAAGAGAGTTGTGTACAGCTTCCAGGACTGGGATGAGATCCCGCTGGTCTCCGCGTAAATGCCAGGATGTTTGGACAGGAGCGCAATGGTCTCTTCGATCCAAGGGCTGCCAATTTCGCCAAGGATGATCTTGAGTGTTGGGAACGAACGAGCGACCTCGTCCCATGGAGCTGGCCGGTCGTATTCCAGGATCATCGCCGGCGAGAGGATTCCAGGACGGGTCACGAAGACTGGGAGGCACTCATTTGCACATCGGTCATAGAAGCGCATCGCCGTCGAATGGGTTGGGTGAAAGCCTTGGGCTGACGGAGAGATGTTCACTCCCACAAGTCCCAGAGACTTCGCATGGTCTAGGTCTTCCGACCAAGAAGGCGACATTGGATCGATACCTGCAACCCCCGCGAGACGATGTGGTTGTCTTCCAACCAAGTCCGCGATGAATTCCGATGGGATCGCAGCCGAAAGTGACTGTGACTTGAAGCCGTGAACGAGCGCACAGCCGATGCATTCAATTGCTCGTGTGTGCGCGCCAAGCGTTCCATCGCCCCCTCCTAAGCGACGAGTATTGCCACGAATGCCATCAGCCAGCTCGAAACCGAGTTGGTCTGGGGAATGCCAGGCACGCGTCATTACATCGAAAATCATGGGTCGTTTCGGAGTATAGCTCGACTCGCTCAGTTCGCCAATCGTCCAACAGTAATCACGCATGTACCCATCGTCAACGAATGCTGGGAGACTTTGGAAAACCCAGCAGAAAAGAGTTGCTCGGCAATCTGATTCGGGTCGAGAAACGTCTCGACGGACCTCGGGAGATAGCGATAGGCACCAGAGACATCGCGAGCCAAGATTGTCGCAGTCCACGGCATGACATGATTGGTGTACAAGCCGTGAACGAATCGAACGATTCGCGACGGAGGCTGGGAGAACTCAAGAATGACCAGTCGTCCGCCGGGGCGCAAGACGCGCTTGAATTCCCGAATTGCCTTCGATGGATCAGCGACATTTCGAATGCCGAAGGCGATAGAAACAATGTCGAATGTGCCATCGTCGTACTGCAATTCGTGGGCGTCCCCATGGACAAATCGGATTTGAGCAACCCGTCCGCCGGATCTTGCTGCCTTGGCTCGGGCGTGGTCGAGCATGGCCGGCGTGTAGTCGAGTCCAACCACCGACTCCGCTTTCGCCTTTGCGAAGGAGATGGCGAGATCTCCAGTTCCGCACGCGACATCGAGAACCAGCGCGCCATCGACGGGGTGCGCGAGTCCTACGGCTCGTCGTCGCCAGAACTGATCGAGTCCGAACGAGTGCACTCTGTTGTTGAGGTCGTACGCGTGAGCAATCGCAGTGAACATCTCACGCACGCGCTGGGCCTTGTCTGGGCGCTGGTGCGGGTTGCCGTGAAGCGCTGACTTGTCCCAAGGAGAGTCCGAGACCCGATGACCTTCCAATCGAGTTGTCGAATCTGGTGATGGGTTCGAAGGGGTCTTCCCCTGAGAGGTCATTTCTTGATCCTATCGAATCACTCTGTGCCCAATAATTCGCCACCGAAGAGCGGATAACGCACGAGGATTCGACTTTGCGCTCCGGCGTGCGTCGAAAGGGGAGGCAGTCGAAGAATCACACATGATGAATTCGACAATGAATGCGGAACTCGCGCTGGAAAGACTCCTCCAACTCTGTGTCTCGGGCGATCGCATGGCGACGCGAACATTTATAGAGCAAGTCCAGCGACATGGAATGACCTCGACCAGGCTCTCACAAGAGTTGTACTGGCCGGCGATGCAGACCATCTTTCGAATGTGGCGCCAAGACCAACTGTCAAAGCTCGCGCATCAATATTCGACGCGAATCCTGCGCATGTTGGTAGATCAGGCGCAAGCCGGATATGAGCAATCATCACGAAACGGTCGGTCCTTGCTCTGCATCTGTGGTGGGAACGAATCTGAAGATCTCGCTGGGCAATTGTGTGCGGATCTCTTGGAAGCCAGTGGTTACGAGGTCTTCTTTGCCGCCAGCGGCGTCGCCAATGACGAACTGCTCTGCGAGATCGGGCAGCGTAGACCCGATGCGGTCGTCGTCTTCGCGGCCGCCGCATCCGATGCGCCGAGAATCCGGCACCTCATCGACACGGTTCGAACACTTCAGGCCAATCCAGGCATGCCGATCATCTGCGGCGGCGGAGTCTTCGCAAGAGCGCCCGGGCTTGCGGAGGAAATTGGTGCCGATGCGACTGCCGACGATCCATTCGCGGTGGAACGCATGGTGCGGTGCGCACTTGCGACCCCACGCATGACTGCGCGCACAGCAACAGCAACGACGACCGCTTCGGTTTCGAATCGTCGGCGGTCAGCCGTAGCATGATGGAGTGAAGCCACTCGAGTTGGATTCCATCATCCTGCACGCGCGCCGTCATCGGCTCTGCGCCAAGGTTCAGCGCAATCTCGAAGTGCGTTGCGGTTGGAGCGTCGGGCAAAGCGTTCTGGTGGGATTGAGCGGCGGAGTTGATTCGACGGCTCTCCTTGTGATCGCCTCGGTGCTCGCAGCGAGGCAATCTCCGCAGTCAAGCGTCGGCGCGGTCTACGTCCACCATCATCTGCGCTCGGAGGCGGATCTTGAAGCGGAGCACTGCGCGAAACTCTGCGAGCGTCTGGGAGTCAAATTCACCGTCGTGGATGTCCATCCTCGCGTCGGTCCCAGCGGACTCGCCGACGATGCACGCCGGCTTCGACATGCGGCACTCGACGATTGCGCGCGACGCAACGGGGCAAGGTGGATCCTCCTTGCTCACCACGTTGACGATGTCCTTGAGACACTTCTGATGCGAATCGGGCGCGGCGCGGGCACTCGCGGGTTGTCGACCATTCCCTGGGTGCGTCGATCGAAGCCAAGGAGCGAGATCTGCATCGCCCGACCGCTCCTTGCGAGCAATCGAAGCGAGATCGAAGAGTTCTGCCGCGCGTGTCAAGTGACTTGGTGCGAAGATCCAAGCAACGCCAAGCTCGAGAGCGCGCGCGGCTTGCTTCGTGACCAAGTGGTTCCCATACTCAGGGCTCGATGGCCCGGTATCGCGCGACACGCCCTCGGTGTCTCGGAGGCGGGACGAAGCGGCGAGTGGGCGCTTCGAGAGATCGCAAAGCTTGAAGGTTGGAACAAGTGCGATATTCCGCGTCGACTGCTTCGAACCCGAGGACCTGTCCTCTCAGCAGCTCTCTTGGCGAGCGGGTTTCGTCTCCAGGGGCTCTCGATATCCCTCCGGACGATTCGGGAAGTTGCCGAAGCCGCATGCGACGGTACGACGCGCCCCCGCACATTTCAAGACGAGGGTGGCATCATCGTCGTCCGCGCTCGCGCGCTGATGATCTCAGCTCCAGAGAGATTTCAAGGCGACCCAGCGGAGTGATTGCCGAGCGGAGTCGGTTCACCCAAGCATGCCTTCCAATCACTGTCCGTCGCGCAAACAATTCGTCCCATCTCGGTTACAAGGACTGTCGGTGGCTTGAGGATGTATGTCTTGCCCGTGGGTAACGCAAGTCGCTCGCACCCTTCGCAGGCGATAGGACCGAGGTTGTCGCCGACGAGTGCGATTGTCCCAGGAGCGGGGGGGATTTCTATGGCGATCACTTTCACACCGGATCGAGCGACCGCGAAATAGTTATCAAAGAGATCTCTGCAATGTCCGCACTCGGGGCTGTACAGGACGACGATGCACTTCCCTTCAAGTGTCAACGCGGTCAACATTGGGACGAGTCTGGATAGGCCGGTATCCGGCAAGGTGCGACCTTGCCACTGAACATAATCGAGCACAACGGTCTCGCCACCTCGCGATGAATTCTGTAGGCGAGGATTCACATCGATTGGAAGCCGAGCCGCGATTCCGATCGAGATCACCCAGACGGTGGCGAGTCCGGCGACCGTCCAAATCCCGCCAAATCCGGATTGACTGCCTGGTTGGTTGATCGGTTCTCGATTTGCCCGCTCGTGAGTGAAGAAGAGGACCAGCGCGATCGCAATCCCCAGAGTTGGGGCGACAAGTGGTGCGATCCCGGTGTCGATGGTGGTTGTCGCCAGTACGGAAGCGATCGTCGCGACTGAGCAGAATGCGTAGAGAACGAGCGCGGTGCGCGCGAGCTTCGCACCAAGCAGTCGCCGCTTCCCAAAGATGAAGAGTGTCACCGCTGTGGCAGCGAGGAGACCGATCGTTAGCCGGACTGTCGCCAAGTCGCTCACGGACAATCGGAGTCCGACATTGGACATCCATACCGGCAGGTATCCAGTGCCACCAGCAACCCAATACGCCGCGGTTCCAATGAGGAAGAGTGGTGTGAGAATTCGAATTGTGATCTGTCGCATGGTCGAGGCGCTAGGGTGCAAGGCAACGATCGATCGAGGCGCGATCGTCTGGATCGGTCATAAACTGAGTCACGATGCCGTTCTCGACTCTCATCATGACGGGAGTTTGCAATATGTACTGGGGACCTTTGACGAGCGAACGAATCTGGCATTCGCCACAAGGCATCTCCATCGAGCTAGCAGCATCCGTATCTGGAATGGAAATAGCCAAGGTCGGCCTCAAAAGTTCACCCGAAAAATAGGTTTGCATCAGTTGGTGACAGTGCTCGCAGTCTTCACGGTAAAAGATGACGATCCAAACTCCCGAATTAATCCCTGCAGGTGGCGGTGGAGTCATCAGGCATGCCACTTCCTGCGAATCGAGTCGAGTTGAGATCCACTTCGAGATTTCTGGCACGTAATACGGCGCCGCCTTGGTGGGGAGACTGGGCCACGGATTCGATGGTGTTACTGGCGTCGCGATCGGTTCCACTGGTGGTAGTGGCACTGTCGGCGGTTGATCGACTGAGGTTTGTTCGGCGACAACGACAATCGGGATCGCCACATTCTCTGCATTCGGTGCCACGATCACCACTGGCGATTCGATCGTCAAATCGATGGCTGCACGATCGGGGACCGTACAAATGGCGAGGAGCGCGATGATCGCAAGCCCGGCGCAGGACGGAAACCCGAATCCAATTCGGAGATCGGGCGATCGCTTCGGACGCTTTGAAGCGATCGCGAGGATCAAGAGCGTCAAGTCGATCGCCAACATGATGACCGGATTGGGTCCACTCGCTCCGAAACATCCGCAAGAGCCCTTCCAAGCCTGCGCGAATCCGCCAGCTTGAAACTCGGGAACGATGACGATCAGCAGAATGAGACAAAAGAGCGAGAGCACTGCGATCGCGACTGATCGAGCGAGTCGAGGCATGCACAACATCGTGGCGACGAGGAGGAACTCGGCGAGAATGATGAGACGGATCGAGGTATCAAGCCATGTCGTTCCCGTGAGCCAAAGAAATCCATCCATTCCCTGGACAAGCTTCAGGACTGGTGGAGGCAAGAGCTTGGGATTGCGCTCAGCAAGTTTGTAGATCGCGCCCGCGAGGAGCCAAAGAGGCACGGCGATTCGACAGACGAAGTAGAAGAGTCGAGTGCGGATCATTGGTTCGAAGTTCCCTTGATTCTTCGCTCGATTCGTGAGAATTGCTCGGTGGATCTGTCCATAGTCGGTCCTCGCGCTCGATCAGGCTGGTTCGAGACTCTCGCAAATCATGTGGATTACCATCTGATGGATTTCCTGTGCCGCGGCGCCATCGACGCCGGCCACCACCAATGCATGATCGCAGAGCGCGCGCGCCTTCCCTCCGTCGCCACCGAGGAGTCCGATGGATCTCGCGCCGCAGGCACGTGCAGTTTCGAGGGCGCGGAGGATGTTCGGGCTATTCCCCGAAGTCGAGAGCACGATCAAGAGGTCGCCCTTCGACGCGAGCGCCTTGACTTGCCGCGAGTAGATCTGGTCGAAACCGAAATCGTTTCCGATGCATGTCAGTGCGGTTGTATCGGCGCACAAGCAGATCGATTTCAGCGGTTCACGCGAGAGTCGATATCGTCCGATGAGTTCTTCCGAGAAGTGGAGTGCCTCCGCGGCGCTTCCGCCATTTCCGCAGGTCAAGATAAGCCGTCCGTCGCCAAGCGTGCGCTTGACGACCTCGATCAGAGCCTCGAGCTCTGTTCCCATTCCATTGAGAGAACTCAATGCGATGCCCGACTGATGAAGGCGATGCCGAATGCAATCCTGCGCGGTCCGTGCGAAAGGCGACATGGGGGGCAGTCTAGTGAGAATGCGATCGTTCATCGCGCGCGTCGTCAAGATGTGGAGTGGGCATTCCAGTCTGCTCGCCTCTCCCTTTGGAATGACTAACATTTCGTGCTCGCACTCGAGATAGCCATCACACGACACACCGCTCAATTCGAATCGCTGATGCCGGTGACGCGCAATGCGCTCTCGTCGTGGCACTTCTCGAGTGGCGCGCTCGACCGGCTGATCCCGCCATGGGTCGTGGCTCGGGTTGAAGAGAACGAACCGCTCCAAGAGGGTTCGCGCACGGTGCTGGGGATGAGGGTGGGTCCGATCAGGTTTCGATGGATCGCGGTTCACGAGCGCGTTCAACCAGGCGTCCGATTCGTCGATCGATCGATACGCGGTCCATTTCGCGAGTGGATCCATGAACATTCCTTCGAGGAAGGCGAGTCGAATCGAAGCACACTGTGCGACCGAGTGACATACTCCCTGCCGCTCGCGCCTCTCTCAGACATTTGCTTCGGGCGGAAAGTCCGCCAGGACCTAGCGAGCCTCTTCGCATTTCGGCATCGCAGAACGCAAGAGGACCTCGCGCGCATTGCGCATTTTTCGGATCGCCCGAAGCGCACCGTCGTCGTCTCAGGATCAACTGGAAGTGTCGGGAGAGCGCTCTGTGCATTCATGACCGCGGGAGGTCACAAAGTTATTCGACTCGTTCGTGGCAGTGGGCAACTCCGACCGGATGAAGTTCGCTGGGATCCACGGGGTCATTGGGATTCGTCGAAACTGGAGGGATCCGATGCATTCGTTCACCTCGCGGGCGAAAACATCGCGCAAGGAAGGTGGACCTCACGTCGCAAAGCAATGATCATGGAGAGTCGTTCGAAAGGAACGAAAAATCTCTGTGAAGCCATCCTCCGATTGTCCAAACCACCATCGGTTGTCGTCTCGGCATCCGCGGTGGGTTTCTACGGGAATCGAAACCAACTCGAAATTGACGAGTCCGCGCCAGCGGGATCTGGATTCCTCGCAGATGTGACACGTGCGTGGGAGGCTGCGCTTGCACCGCTCGAGAGTCGTGGAATTCGGTCCGTTTCCATGCGAATCGGTATTGTCGTCAGCGCGCGTTCGGGCGTGGTGGGCGCACTGAGAGTGCCATTCTTGCTTGGTGCAGGCGGACGAGTTGGGAGCGGTCAACAAGGGATGAGTTGGATTCATATCGATGATCTCGTCGCGGCGATTCACTACGCGATCGAGGAGAATTCGCTCTGTGGCGCTGTGAACGCAGTCGCGCCCCAACCAGTCACCCAACTCACATTCGCGAAGGCGCTTGCGCGAGTCTTGCGTCGTCCGTGCGTTGTGCCACTGCCCGCACCAATCGTTCGATTGCTCTTTGGCGAAATGGGAGAAGAACTGCTGCTCGCCGGGCAATTTGTTCGCCCGACTGCACTCCTTCGATGTGGATTCCGATTTGGTTGCGAGTCGATTGACGAGGCACTTCGATTCGAGTTCGGGAAGCTCACCCAGAGCTCAGATTCGACGCGCGCAATTTCCACCATGGTCGAATCGCCGGGATCGCAGTAAGCCCGAGCAATCCCCAGACGATTGCAATCGTCCAACCTCCACCGCCGAGTGAGAACCCAACCAATCCTGCGGCGGGTCCGACGACATACCCGAGACCGATGAGCGCCTCGTGCGTTCCGCCCGCATCGATTTCCGCGCTCCCGACTCGGAGCGCGTAGTAGAGCGCCGAGTAATAGACGATTCCGTGCCCAGCTCCGAAGAGGCCGAGCCCGATCACGATGAAGGTCACCGATGGAATTGCGACGACGACGGCGAATCCCCCGGCGAGCAACGCTCCGCCAACGATCAAAGTGCTCCACTTGCCGTGCCAAAACGCGATCCGTGCCATCGCCGCAACGACTAGGACGCGAGTGCAAAGCCAGACCGCCGCCAGCGGGGTTTCACTCGATGGTGCGAGTGCGAGTCGATCAAGCAGATACGGCATGACCGGGCTCAATGCCCCGACGAGCAGATACGAAGCGGGCAGGATGATTCGGACGCTCTGAAGTTGTGCCTGGTAGATGAGTGGCGCTCGCTCTGGAGTGGCGTGATGGTGTCCTGGGCGCGCAGGTACGAACACGAGGCAAAGCATCGAGAGCAAGCTCATCGGCAGGATCGCAAAGAGCGCAAGTCGTGGACTGAGCCATCCCGCGCCATGTTGAAGTGGAGCCATGAGCACAAGCGCGAGGGCAACCGATGTCATCCACACAATGCACCAATTCCCGATCTCCCGCCTCGTTTCGTGGGCGCTTCGCCCAGCGGAAACATAGGACTCGATGATCGGCCAGAGGCATGCGCCACTCACGCTCGTGACAATTGAGACGACGATCAATCCGCTACTTGTGCTCCCGACGTAGATCAGTGGAGCGACGAGCACTTGAGCCAGAAAGATCATAAACATGACTCGGCGCGGACTCAATCGACCACCGAATCGGCGAATGACCCGACCGCAGAAAAATGCTGAAACTGCGTACACCGTTCCCGTGACGATGAACAAGGTGAAGGTCTCCGCCGCGGTGTAGTGATATTGCCTCGATGTGATGAATCCCAGCCCGTTCCAAAGGATGCCGGTTGCCAACGAGTTCAAGAATGTGATCGCCCTGATGCCGGCAGTGCCTCGTGAGTCGCTTGAAAGTGAGCCGTTGTGTCCCATGAGGTTGTGGAGGCTAGCGATGGGCGGGTTCGAAGCGCTAGAATCGGAGTGGGTCCTCGTAGCTCAATTGGATAGAGCGTTGCCCTCCGAAGGCAAAGGTTGCGCGTTCAAGTCGCGCCGAGGACGCTTTCAAAAGCATCGTGCGGGGGGTTCAAAGCTTGGCCTACAGGAAAAGATCGAAATGTGACCAGTTTCACTTGCTGATCAAGTAGGGATCCGTATAGTTGCAACTGAGGAGTCATGCGATTGGAATTCAATCTTGCAGGCAAGATCTATGGTTGCTTTGACACCGCACGCGAGTGCGCACGGTCGTTCTGCTTCGCCATCGCGGGGTTCGCAATCTTGATCGGGTCGACGCCCTTCGCACAAGGGATGTGCCCACAGGCGCCCCCACTCGATCAGCTAGAAGCTCCTGCGGGGGGAGCAACGACGGACAGTTTCGGGAAGTCGATCTCAGGCAATTTGAACTTTCTCGCCGTAGGCGTTCCAGGATTGAATGTCACGGCGAGTGGCGGGGTCGCGACAGCCCAAGGTGGAGTCCACATCTATAGCAATGCAGGCGACGGGATTTTTAACTATCAAACGACGCTGACTGCCGAAAACGGACTCGCGAATGACAATTGTGGAATTGCGGTCACATCAACGGATGACTTTGTCGTCGCAGGAGCCCCAGGGCGAGACGTTTTTACGACGAGCAATCAATTGCAGGCTGGGATTGTCTGGGTGTGGAATCATGCGACGAGCGGGTGGAATGTGACCCCGCAGGAATTGTTTCACCCAGCGCCGAAAGCGATCGATCTCTTCGGCGCCGCAATCGCGATCGATGAACAGACAGTCGGTGCATTGACTCGACGGACAATCGTGGTCGGTGCGCCGACGGACGATGTCGCTCCCAGAATCGACTGCGGCTCAGTCTGCGTCTTCCAGTGGAGCCAGGATTCTGGTGGATGGATTCGCACAGCGTTCATCACTGCGCCAACGATTGCGGGGGAAGATTGGTCACTCTTGTCCTATGGGCTCTTTGGGAGTTCGGTCGAGATCAATGGTGATTTCATTTTCGTTGGTGCGAAACGACAGACCGTCACAGCCCCTAAGCAGGGGACGACATTCGTATTCCGTCGAAACACCCCAAGCGATCCAGCGCCCACGGTGCTCCAAACAGATCCTTCGTGGGGCGAGTGGTGCCTCGTTCAGACGCTCGTTTCGTCCGAGCCATATCCCGACGAACAATTTGGCAGTTCGATCTCTGCGTCGGTCTCGAGCGTCATTGTTGGCGCGCCGGGTGGATCGACCACTCCAGGAAGCGCGTCGATTTTTAGTCGCGACGAATTGACTGGAACCTACGCCATTGAGGGACGATTGTTCGCACCCCTTGGGCACGCTGGCGATCAGTTTGGAGCGGCGGTTGCGATGAAATCGGACGTTGCCGTCGTCGGTGCGCCGGGATTCGATGCGGGTTCAATTCCGATTGTGTCGAATCGAGGAATCGTCTATTTGTTTCAGCAGGACTTGACAGCGTGCGGCATTTGGCAACAGGGTCTCTTGTACTACCCGCCGGCGCAGGCCAACGTTGCCGAGGCCAGCTTTGGTGCCGCGCTCGATGTCTTTGGGAATATTGTCGCGATCGCTGCGCCGAAGGGTCCAAACCAACAACTTGGTCAGGGAATCGTTTTTTCGTACGGAGTGAATTCCGTCAGCTGTCCCTACGATTTGACTGGAGACGGTGGTGTTGATGGATCCGACATGTCGGTCTTTTTTTCGCACTGGAACGGTTGCGGACCTGCCGATCAGTTCGCTGATTATAACGGGGACGGTTGCGTGAATGGTGGGGATCTTCCGTTTCTCTTCGCCATCTGGGGTCCTTGCGTCTGCGGAGATTGACGACCGAGGTCCAGAGCCGTCGACTAACCTTCCAAGATGCAATTGTCCGAATTTCAGTCGCTCATTCGCGATCGATACGACGCGACCGATCGTGCCAGAGGTCCAGCGCGAACTTTCATTTGGTTCGCAGAAGAGTTCGGTGAACTCGCGCACGCAATCGGCAAGTACGAAAAGGGGGAGGGCGATCCATCAAATCTTCGCGAGGAATTCGCGGACTGTCTCGCGTGGATGTGCACGTTGGCGAACATATGCGATGTCGATCTTGAAGAGGCCATCCGACAGAAGTACCTCGTGGATGGTGGACCGAAGGGCACGAAGTGACATTAGATTGCGGGGTGTGCGCTGTCCATCGATCAAGCGGGGCGGAAAGCCTTGTCGCGTGGGAGACCAATCGGTGGATTCTCCGCCACCACCCATCACCTGCACCATTGCCTGGGTGGTTCCTTCTTGACGCTCGTCGGCATGTCGCAAGCGTTGCGGAATTCGATGCTCACGAAGAACGCGAATTCACGGGAGTGCTCGCTAGGGCGATGCGGGCGATCCGCGTAGCTGTCGGAGTTCCACGTGTCTACGTGGTCATGTTCGGCGAAGGTGCGCAACACCTGCATGCCCATCTCATTCCTCGTGATCCGGGGCGCGCGGGGACATCGGCATGGGAAATTGCGGACTGGTATCGCGCAGTGGAGTCTGGTCAGCGAGAATCAGCGACCGACCTTGACATCGCACGAATCATCACGCGTGTACGCGACGAAATGCCAAGCGTGATCACGAGTTAACGGCATGGGCTGCGCGTGCGGCGGCAGATCCAGCGACGAATCCACTCGCCCACGCCCATTGAAAGCTGAATCCCCCGATTCTGCCGTCGACATCAAGCATTTCACCGCACAAAAAGAGACGAGGGCACTTGATGCTCTCGAGTCCTTCGATTGCCATTTCTGAAAGTGGAACGCCACCAGCGGTGGTCTCCGCCGCGACGAAGCCGCGAGTTCCAATCGGGGTGATTTCACATGAAGTGACTGTCTTCACGAGCGCGCTTCGTCGATCGCGAGTCATTTGTTGCACGCCAGCCACGGGATCGACATTGGCCTGAGCGCAGATCGCCCGCAGAAAGCGTTCCGGCAATCGATTTCGCAGGACCGAGAGAAGACTCTGCCCCTTGGTCTGAACAAGTTCACGGTCCAAGGACTCTGAGTTCGTTCCTGGCATCCAATTGATTTGCAAGCGCGCACCCGGGTCGATGGAGAGGTGGTGGAGCCAGTGGCGACTGATGTCCAGAATCGCAGGTCCAGAAAGTCCAAAGTGCGTACAGAGGACCGCGCCAGAGATCGGGATCGAGGGCCTGGATGCCGTGCGTCGTGAAGGAGACCCTTCAGAGCCGATGACAACCAACTCGGCGGGTAGCGCCAAGCCGCTCAGCGCAGTCAGCCAATGATCGCTCGAAAGTGTCAGGGGGACGAGCGCTGGAACGACGAGGGGTGTCACGGAGTGTCCTAGCGCACGAGCGATTTCAAATCCGTGGCCGTCCGATCCAGACTTGGGAAGGCTCATCCCGCCGGTGGAAAGTACGACGGTCTTTGCGAAAGCTGAGAATCCAACGCCCGTGACTTCAAAGCCGTTTTCAATCTGGTGCACCGAATCAATTCGTTGCGGGTGCAGGATCTCGACACCCGCAGTATGCGCTGTAGAAACAAGCGCATCGAGCACACTCCGAGCGCGGTCGGTCGTCGGGAAGAGCTTTCCAGTCTCTTCCCGTTTCAAGATGACGCCGGCTTGCGAAAAGAACTCGATTGTCGATTCGACTGGAAATCGACGAAGGATTCGCCGGATCAAGATGGGAGTGCTCCCCGAGTAGTCCCGCTCATCGACTGCGTGATGAGTGACATTGCAGCGACCGCCACCCGCCACAAGAATCTTTGCACCCAGCGTTCGGGCGCCATCGATGGCAACCACTTTGAGACCAGCGACTTCGCGCGCAGCCCATGTCGCAGCGAAGAGTCCAGCCGCACCCGCACCGATCACGACGACATCGACGGTCTGATGTGTCACTGCTTGGCGGGAATCGTTATGGACTGTTCGATGCTCTTGAATTTCTCGCCACCGAATTGGACGGTACCAGACGCACCTGGAAGCGCTTGAACGACGAATCGAAATGCTCGCGTCGAAAGTCCTGGAATTCCTTTTTCCACCTGCAGCGAATTCGGATCGAATCGCACCGGTTCAAAGGTCGTTCCCAGTCTTTGGGGCATCGGCCCTCCGGAGATGACCTTGATGCCACTGCCTCTAAGCGAAAGTCGATCCGGAAATCCGATTCGCTTCGTACTTGCGCGGTCGGTGCGAGTCGGAATGCGGTGGTCGTTGGAGATGTCGACGGTCACGATCCAGACATCTCCCCCGAGCGGTTGCACTTTGACCGAGTCGAACCGGACCAGTGGCATCTGTCCCGCATGAAACGCAGTGAAGGCGAAGTTCCGATGGCATTCCTCTTCGAGCATGAATGGCGGTGGAATTCGACTCGACCACTTATTCGTGCCACCTACGAGCACAGTGCCGTACTCCGGGTGCTGAATCTCTTTCCAGTCCGTTGTCGTCTGGCCGAAAAGCAAGCGGTCTCGCCATCGAACCATTTCCTCTGAGGATGGATCGTTGCCACTCTGCAAGATTCGCTTGTCGCTCCACAGCTCGTTGGTGAACGAGATAACTCCGAGCGATTCGGCCACCCAATTCACAAATCCCCCGTGAACCGTGTAAAGATCCTTGTAGATCACCATCGAGCGGTAGAAGGGGAGCATCTCCGCCCCCGCATTGGCGATCGAATCGTAAGTCTCACGATCGGATCCTGAATACTCCGACTCGCGTTCCTTTGCACCGGGTCCACGCAGGATCATTCCTCCCGCATTGTGATAGCTCTGAGCCGCGGCAATGTTGGGGTGTTTCAAGATCCAACTCGCGATCGCCTTCGTTTCGGGGAAGCAGAGCGGAACGACACCTGCGCCACCTTGGACGTGCTCGGGCTGCCAGTCGCCTGGCCAGTTTCGATTCATGTCATATCCACCCGGGCCGTCTTCGTTGATCCGCCCATCGCCGTCGTTATCGATTCCTTCACTTCCAGCGTGCGACCAATCGCCATGTTCGATTGTGCCGTCCGGTCGAGGGTCCTGCGAGATCCGATCGAAGATTCTGGGATCGCGAACATTGCGACGATGCGTCCCGAGCGGATCTTTCCGCCACATCTGCCCAGTTGATCCATCGCCATCGAGATCGTCCGGGCCATCTTCGTCGGCGGTTCCATCTCGGTCGTCATCGGTTGGTTGCATTCCCGTTCGAGAGGAGTGGGAGTTGTTCTGGGAATTGAACCAATTGGCGCGACCGTCTGGGTTGACGCTGGGCATGAAATAGAAGACCGACTGGTCAATCAATTGCGTCAACGCAGGAACCTTGCCATACGCGCGACAGAGGTAATCCATCGAGTAAAGAACTGTCTCAGTCGCTTGGATTTCGTTGCCGTGGATATTTCCGTCGATCCACATCGCAGGCTTCGAACTCGCCGGTCCAGTCTTTGGACTATTGAGTGTCAAGACGATCAACGGTCTTCCGAGCGAGGATGTCCCAATCTCTTCGAGAGTGAGGAGGTTGGGATAGGAATTCGCAAGGGAACGCGAAATGGCGAGCACTTCGGGATAGTCGTAAAAACGATTCCACGCGACATCGACGCTTCCTGCAAGTTGCTGCTGGCACAATGCAGTCGGCGTCATTGCCAAAGAAACCGTCAAGATCGAAAGGAGTCGAATGAGATTCATGGATTCACCACCTTTGCTTCAGACACTCTGTCGCCGGTGATCGAGGCTCGTATTGTTCCCATGGGTTTCCATGTCGTCTCGAGCACGATGGATTCTGATGGCGACGCTTGCACCAGCCAGCGGAATGACTTCTGCCCACCGGCACCTGCGAGGCCGTCGACGATCGTGACACGTTGCCCAGATTGGATTCGATCCTTTGGAAGTGAGAGGCGAACGACGACTGGATCGGATTGCTGATTGATTTTTCCCATCGCCGTTGCTGTTGGAAACCAACCCGTGTTCACGATTTCAGCTTCGATCTCGTAAATCCCGGGCGCAGACTCGCGAGAGGTGACATTTCGGAGCACGACTCGCGGTTGCCTCCGAGCGAGTTCGCTGATGAATCCCGCAACAGCATCATCAAGCTTCGCAACTTCGGCAAGTGGAGGGTCTGAGCGAAATCCAGGGCGGAATCCACCGATCTCAACATCGCCGAGAGTTGGATGTTTGAAGGATTTCCACTCGATGAACCCTTTGCCGGCTTGATCACGATCGCTCCACGCAAGCCAACCCGTCGCCTCTTCATCCTCTAGTTTTTCAGCTGGTTGCGCGACGGGACTTACTGGTGTCGTTGCATCCGCGGTTACCGGCGCAACTGGTTCTGCAAGAGGTGGTGCAGGCGAGGCATCTGGACGCCCCCAAGACTGAGTCGCGAATGTCGGTATTCCTCGATGTGCATAGAGCCAAAGCGCGAGCGATCCGGAGGGATCGACATCAACTGCACGTGCCCCTCCCGAGAGGTCACGCCACTTGCGCCCCATCTCAGACCAAATTGCCAGATCGCCCGAATCAAGCGCGAGGGGAGTGCGACCAGTAACGTCCTTCGCCTGCGAATCCGGGGTCTTCACGAGATTGTCCCATCGCCCAATGACAAGACTCGCGACGATTCGAGGATGTTCGAGGACAAATGTGGAGATTGCCTGGGACTCGGGTTCGCTCAACTGATACGAGCCTGCGCTCGGATCAAACTCGGGCCAGCGGTGAGGAAAGTTTCGATCGATATCGACTCCACCAATATCATCTTCAGCGACAAACCCGTCGCTGTCCGCGTCGATTCCTTCGGTGTAGATCGTGTGGGTTGGCCGCTGGTTCTTCGTTGCATCGGCCGTTCGCATGAGTCGGACATCCGTGGGATCGGGAAGGTGCGTTGGGGGATCGTTCGCCGGAGGATTGATGCGTCGCATCTGAGTGATAACGCCATCACCGTCAAGGTCGACCGGTGGATCTTCGTCCACGCGACCATCTCGATCTTCATCGAACGGCCTGTGATTGCGATTGCCACTTGCACTCGACTTTGATCGAGGAGCGAAGTACACATCTGGATTTGCGCATGGAATCACATAAAAAGTGTTGTCCTTGAGAATCTCGGGAGTATCGAGCAATCGCTTGGCCGCATTGACAGCGATACTGACCGAGCTCGGTCGCATGCCATCAAGACCACTCACGAGGAGGAAGGCGGGGTGATTCGCTGCATCGGAGACTTTGTCGCTCAGCACGATGGCTTCGATCAGATGCCCCGACCACGATTTGCCGATCGTGACAATGGCGACGCGCCCACTGTCACTCGCCGCCAATGCATGCGCTCGGATCATTGCCTCCTTTGGAGTGATCGAACTCTCTGTAGGTTGGTCACCGCTCGTCGCGACGGAGAGCGCAGTCACTATGGCAAGTATGGTCAACATCATCGTTACATCTCCGTGGAGAGGATCGCTTCGTCCATTGTGTACAGCCCGACCAACCATCGCTCCACGACATATGGATCGATGTGAAAAATACCGTCGATCGTTCCGACGCGGACCGCGTGCCTTCTCGTGTTCTCGCTTGGGATAGACAACTTGACCTCGATCGCGTCGTACGGGGATGGGGGAACACCGATGCAACATCCATCCCACTGATTTAGCATCACGAGGCATTCATCCGTTTCGGTTGTCACGAGCGGAAACGCTATGTATCCAGAGATCCTGATATGCGATCCGTTGAGCATCGCAATCCGCTGTGGAATTTCCTTTTCCCCGAGTCGTGGAATGAATGTGTCGGACGCGCTCATCAGAAGCTCCCAAGTCACTTCATAAGGGCTCTCTTTCGTTCCGGTGCCTCGGATGAGGTACTTGCCGTCGGCAGAAATTGCTCCGTCTTGTTCAACGAGCCGACCGGGGCGAATGGTTGCTCCCTTGATCTTCTGATCGAGCCCCTTCGTGATCCGTTTATCCGCCGAGTCGATTTCGGGCGTCGTCGACGAATCCTCGCGAACACCCGCCGTCGCGACGGGATCCGATGCCGTTTCGCTTGGAGAGATTTCTGCTGGGATTTCTGCTGGGATTTCTGCTGGGATTTCGACAGGCTCACCCGAATCGATTGCTGAATTCGACTCGCTCTCCGTTCCCGAGGCAGGCACATGGCTCGGGATGAAAAACAGAACGATCGTCGCGCCGGCGATGAGAATCGTGATGGTGATCCAAAAAGTTCGCACGAGTGGCTCGGTGAAGTCGAAAGGTTATGCGATCGGTCGCAGATGGCGTGCGACTGAAGTTCGGTAGGACTTGATCGCAGGTGTGATTCCAGCCAGCGATGAAAGGAGGACTGCGCCAAGTGTCACCATTGCCATCGATCTGAGATCGATTGTTCCAGCGACCATGATCCCGATCCGATCCGCCAGGATCGCGCTTGCAAGTTCGCATCCGCCAAGCGCGATAGTCGCGCCTAGGAACGATCCAACGAGTCCAATTAGCGTGCTCTCTGTCACGGTCAAGGCGAAGACGCGCCAAGCACTCGCCCCAAGGACTCTGAGTACCGCGACCTGCCTGCGACGAAGTTCCATCGACGCGATCATCGCGAGCATGATGCTGATCGCACTTGAGACGAGGACAACCACTCCCATGGCAAGGAAGAGCCAATCAACATCACCGACGATCGACATCAATCGACCGATCTGTTGGGCCGGTTGCGCGACGGTAATCGCCGTATCACGACGGAGTCGATCGAATTGAGATGCGATCGACGCTGACGCATCGCTTCCAGGCCGAGTCGGCAGTCGCAGAAGAATGCCCGTGATGAGTTTGTCGGCGTCGGTGAGATCATCGACATCAACATGCGCATGATCGTGCTCTCCCTCGTGGTGTTCGTGGGGTTCTTCGCCTTCCGGTTCGGTCGACTGCGCTTCCCGCCGTTCTTCTGCATGGATGATCCAGCTACTCTCTAATGACGTGAAGAGTGCGCGGTCGTGAGCCGATCCAGTGGGGTTGAGGATTCCAACGACCGAGTAGGGGTGGTCCGCGTGTTCGTGACCACCTGCGCGACTCGCTCCGCTTCCATGAGTGAATACGATTTCGTCACCGGCAGAAAGTCCATGCTCCTTGGCGGCTTGCGATCCTGCTACGACTTCGAAGTCACTCGTGAACGCGCGCCCCGCTGCGAATGTGAAGGGCTGACCGACCACCGGTTCAAACTGGCTCAGGAAAGACGAACGAGTCGCCATGACCGGTGATCCTTGAAACGAGTCGCCAAGTTGAGTTGGGATCGCCCACTGCCACGGGAAGCTCGCACGAATCTCCTCAGCTTTCGTCCAAGCGATCGGGTTCGCCGGCGCGTTCGCATAAAACATGCCGTTCAAGACGCCGACGAGCGGGCTCGCGTCTGCGCATACAAGCAGATGAACATTGCCAGTGCCACGTCTGAAAGCCTGCGAGGCGGCCTCACGCATCGACATGATCACGAGCAGGAGTGCGACCGCAATCGCGACCATCGCCACGGTCATCGAGCTTGTGAGCAATCGCACCCGCAGACTTCGAATCACGATTGTCATGTCATTCATCGGGCTCGCTCCGTCGCGATGAGTGGGCCGATGTCGAGAACACGATCGAAGGCGCCGATGAGCGATGGGTCGTGGCTCGTGACGATGAGCGCGGCACCCGCAGTTCGAGCGGCATCCTTGATCAACTCGATCGCCTTTCGTGCATTGGCTGGATCGAGGCTTGCCGTCGGCTCATCGGCGAGTACGACGCAAGGATTGCCTGCGACTGCGCGCGCGACAGCGACACGCTGTTGTTGTCCAACGGAGAGGTTTTCCACAGGCGCATGAGAATCCTCAATTCCGAGTCGCGTGAGAGTTGATTCCGCGCGAGATCGCTGATCGGAAGAGTCAAATCCGCCGAGCATGAGCGCAAGCATGACATTCTCAAGCGCGCTGAACCCTTGGAGCAAATTGAAAGTCTGAAAGATCATCCCGATGTGCCGACCGCGGAAGGTGTCGCGCTTCGCCCCTCGAAGCGCGAGGAAATTCGTCCCGGCGATTCGAATCTCGCCATGGCTTGGGTCTTCAATTCCTGCGATCAAATGGAGCAATGTCGATTTGCCAGACCCCGACGCTCCAGCAAGCAGAATCTGTTCACCTGGCTGAACCTCGAGCGATGGAACGAAGAGGGCAAAGCCTCTGCGATAGGCAAATCGCACCCCAGACAAACTAACACCGAGGGAAGTCGAGGAGATATCGATCGCAGCCACGATCATCCGAGGCTATCAGGAGGCTGGAGAGTCCTGCGCTGGGGAAAGCGCCACCCCGCTCGCCTTATCCAACATCGCTGAGGCCCAGAGCTGATCCATACATTCCCAGAACTCGTCGCCGTAGCTGAAGATCGCGTTTGTCGTTCAAATCGCCTGCGATACCGATCCACGACTGCGCGTCTTCGTGCGCGTTGGCGAGGATTGCGAAGTCTCTGCTCAAGTCGGCGATGCGGAGTGGGGGGAGGCCGGACTGGCGGGATCCAAAGAATTCCCCGGGACCACGAAGCTTGAGATCCAACTCTGCGATCTCGAATCCATCGCTACTGTTTGCGATCGCATCAAATCGACCTTGGGCGATTTCATTTGGTGGATCGCCGATGAGCACGCAAAAGCCAGGCTTCCCGCCACGACCGACTCGCCCCCTGAGTTGGTGCAGTTGCGCAAGTCCAAAGCGTTCGGCGTGTTCGATCACCATCACAGTTGCATTGGGCACGTCCACTCCAACTTCAATGATGATCGTGCAGACGAGCACATCAATGAGCCCGCCACGGAAGTCGTCCATGACCCGTGCACATTCGGCGGACTTCATCTGCCCGTGCATTTGTCCAATGCGACAGCCGTGCAGGGCGCCAGCCGCGAGGGCAGTCGCGTGACTTGCGACATCTTTGAGCCCGAGTTGACTCTCCTCAATGGCAGGGACGACCACGAAAACCTGCTCGCCACGATCGATACGAGTTTTGAGCCATCGATAGACTTCATCTGACCGACCCAACGGCATCACCCGTGTCGTCGGAGCTGTGCGCCCGGGCAAGCGCCCGCGAAGCGAACTGACATCGAGATCCCCGAAGAACGAGAGAGCGAGTGTTCGCGGTATCGGCGTCGCAGTCATGACGAGGGTGTGAGGAACGAGTTCGGCGCAGACGCCCTTCGCGCGCAGTGCCGCGCGTTGCTCGACTCCGAATCGGTGTTGCTCGTCGATGATCGCAACCGCGAGACTCTTGAATTGAATGTCTTCGCCGAGCAAGGCGTGCGTTCCGACAGCAATATCGAATTCGCCAGATGCCAGTCCGTTGATGACGACGGCTCGGTCGGCGGTCCGTAGACTTCCAGTCATTCCCGCGACTCGAACCCGACTCCCGACGAGCATCTCTTCGACTGTGCGCAAGTGCTGCTGCGCCAAAATTTCCGTTGGAGCGAGGAGCACAGCCTGGTGACCATGGGCGACCGCTGTAAGCATCGCGTGCACCGCAACCGCCGTCTTGCCGGAACCGACATCTCCTTGCAGAAGTCGGTTCATCGGGATCGTGCTGGCGAGATCTTCCGAAATCTCTCTGCACACTTGTTGCTGGGAGTCGGTCAGTTCGAATGGAATGCGACTGCGAATTTTTTCTTCGATACCAGGAGACATTTCGAGCGAGGGCGCACGCATCGCATTTCGCACTTGCCAGCGCCGCATCGCCATCGCAAGTTGGAGGCAGAGCAATTCGTCATACGCGAGGCGGTTTCTACCTCTCTCAGCCTCGAGCGCGGATTGTGGTGCGTGCACCATTCGATACGCCTCCCGGAGCGAAACCAGTTCTCGGCGTGAGATGAGCTCTGGTCGGATGAGATCAACGACCGAATCGAGTGCGCAATCGAGTACGGATGAGATGACCTTCTCGATTCGCGCCGACTGCAAGTCCTCTGTCGCAGAATAGATCGGTCGCAGTCTGCCACCGCGGGTTGGAACACTCTCGTCTTGAATCTCTTCCCACCGTGGATTCACCATCTCCAGGTATCCGCCCCGCACCTTCGCGCGTCCCTGCGCGATCCCGCGCACTCCAGGATGGATCTTGCGGGTGAGCCACGGCGCGTTAAACCAGATGAGTCGAATCGTTCCACTCTCGTCGGCAAGCAATGCTTCAATCCTTGGTCTGCGGGATGGCACATGACGAACCTTCTGGATTTCTCCGCGCACAGTTCGCGTGACCGATGCTTGCGTTGTCTCGGTTGCTTCCTTCGCTTCGGTGACGGCAGCTTCAGCGACTTCCGTTTCGTACCGAATCGGCAGGTGCTTCAGCAAGTCTCCGATGGTCCGAAGTCCCAGCGAGGTGAATCGACTGGACAGCTGTGATCCAACCCCGGAGATTGTCGAGATCGCAGCGTTGAGCGAAATCGGTGTCGTCGACTCGCTTGCGACTTTTCGGGGGTCGTCTGGGCGTGAATCCTCGGCTCCGCTCATTGCTTCGTACGATAGACGCATGGCTCGTCGACCTTTCGATCCCTCGCGCGCGGCAGGTGATTTGTTCGGAGATTCTGGTAAGGATCGACCGCTGAAGTCGGTCTCGAATGACCCCGCCACCCCCAGAACAGGTCCGACGATCCTCGGAGTCTCTGCTCTTTCACAAAGGATTCGCGCGACGCTTGAAGGGGGAATCGGGACGGTTCAAGTCCTCGGGGAGATCTCGAATTTTCGGGCAGTTCAGGGGCACTGGTACTTCTCGCTTAAAGATTCCGAGGCGAAGCTCGACTGCATGATGTTTCGCTCGTCGGCGGATCGTTCGACCTGCCGTCCCGTCGATGGGATCGCGGTCGTTGCGACTGGACAAGTCACGCACTATCCCCCACAGGGCCGGACGCAGATTCAATGCTCAAAGCTTGAAGTCGCTGGAGCGGGAGATCTCGACGCGCAGTTTCGCCAGTTATGCACGGAACTCCGAGGACTCGGATACTTCGATGAATCCGCAAAAGTCCCGATTCCATCGTTCCCGATGTGCATCGCGATTCTGACGAGCGCCGAGAGCGCCGCCGAAGCCGATTGTTTTGATGCAGTTTCGACGACGTTTCCGGCAACCAGAGTGATTGCTGTGGACATTCGCGTTCAAGGAGCGCAGGCAGCGGAAGGAATTGCCCACGCGATCGCGGCTGTAGACAGATCAGCGCAACGACTGGGAATCGAGGTGATCTTGCTCGTGCGCGGAGGTGGAAGTAGGGAGGATCTCTGGGCTTTCAACGAGCGCGTCGTCGCCGATGCAATCCGCAATTGCACGACGCCGATCGTCACTGGGATCGGTCACGAGAGCGACACGTCGATCGCCGATCTCGTGGCGGATGTCCGCGCGGCAACGCCATCGCGTGCGGTGACTGAGATACTCCCAAAGCGCGCAATCCTTGAAGAGCAACTCGCATCGCTCCAACGACGTCTTGCGCGTGGCATGGCCACGCATTTCGAGCGTGCGCGCAATCGATTGGATCTGGCGGCACGTGCGCGCGGTCTTGCGGAACCAGCATCGGCGATCCTCTTCCACCAGAGCCGAGTGTTGCGACACGCGACCGAACTCGCAAGCGGGATGCGTGAACGGGCAAGTCTCCGCGAACGAGCATTCGGAGTGCTTTCGGCTCGGTTCTCACGCGCTGATCCGCGTAACCGCCTTCGGATTGCTCAGGCTCGCACCGAGGTGGCAGTTTTAAGCCTGAGACGGACGGGTCGAACGCTCGTGGAGATCGCGTTGGGTCGCGTTGAATCGAATTCGCGGACACTCGAAGCGATCGGGCCTCTCACGGTGCTTCGGCGGGGGTATTCGATCACGATCGGGCCCGGCGGTTCCACGATTCGGCGCGCCTCCACGCTTGTGGCGGGCGAGTCAATCGAGACGATTCTTGCCGACGGTCAGGTTCGAAGCGTTGTTGAGCGGGTGAGTGAGCGAACTGAACGGGGTTCCGATGGCAGTTCACTAGACTCTCGTCCATGAGCGAGTCAAAGCCAAGTTCCACAGGAAGTAAGTCGCAGTCGAAGTCTGCGAACGATGAAGTCTCGGGGCTCACCTACGAACAGGCTCTTGCCGAATTGGAATCGATCATTGCGAGGATCGAGTCAGGTGACGTCCCCCTCGAGGAGAGTTTGCGTCAATACCGCCACGGTGCGGACCTCGTTCGAAGGTGTCGTGAAGTGCTTGAGAGCGCTCGCGCTGAGATCGAGCGAATCGCGGTCGTCGATCTGATCGCACGTCCCGATAGCGCGATCACTCCGTGAGCGACGCACGAAATCAATGGGCGAAACACTCTTCATTTGGATTCCAGATCTCATGGGGCTGGGGTTCATCTTTGTCCTCGGTGCATGTGTCGGGAGCTTTGTCAATGTTGTTTCGATGCGAATGCCAGAAGGAATGAGCGTGATTTCGCCGCCGAGTCGTTGTTCGATCTGTGGTCGACGATTGGCGTGGTATGAAAACCTCCCGGTCATTGGGTGGTGCATCGCGTTGGGTCGATGCTGGTCGTGCAAGGCACGGATTTCCTTCCGTTATCCGGCGATTGAAATTGTCACTGGCGGACTCTTCGCCGCGTACTACGCGACTGTTTTCGTCGCCGATCCGCATGGCTGGTGGGGGAGATCCGGTGGGTCGTGGTTTCAGGGGCAGGGATTCATCGCTTCGCTCCCTGCATTTGTCGCGGTCCTTGGACTTCTTGCCGCACTCTTCGCTGCGACCCTGACCGACCTTCGTTCTTACACGATTCCTCTCTCGATCACATTGACTCCGACCGTGATCGGTCTTTTCGCCTGGACGGTGCAAGGATTCGTGAGCCAAGTTGGTTGGCAAAGTCACTGGCCGATTCCACTCGCCAACTGGAGCACCTGCTCGATGGTGATCGGCGCAGGTTGCGGAACCGCAATTTCACTCGTCTTGCTCTCCAAAGGATTGATATCCCGTTCATTTGCGGATTATCACGAATTCATTCAAGACGGCGATGTATTGGCTGATTACCCGCACGCTCGACGAGAAATGCGTCGTGAGTTGCTCTTTCTCCTCCCGATCGTCGCGTTGGGAATCGTCGGATTCGTCATCGGGAGGATGGCGACGGACTCTCCGCCACTTGCTCTGCAAAGTCTTGGAGGAGCTGGAATTGGGTATTTCGTCGGGGCGGGGATCATGTGGACCGTCCGGCTGATTGCGACGAGCATCAAAGGGATCGAGGCGATGGGGATGGGAGATGTCCACTTGATGGGCGCAGCTGGGGCGGTGCTCGGTTGGATCGACCCAGTCGTCGCCTTCTTCATTGCACCGTTTTCAGGGCTTTCTTGGGTCGTGCTAGCAGGAATGCTCGGTGCGGTTGGGAAGGGTTCTCCACGCCGGGAGATCCCCTATGGACCGCATCTCGCGATTGCGATCGTGGCGCTCGTTTTGCTCAGACCGCTCGTCATGGACGCGGGTCGTCTTTTCTTTCCAGGCTTGATTTTGGCAGATTCGTCTTTACAAGGCGGACCTCGCAAGGTCAAATGAACGCACGCTTTCGGATTGTCCGAAGGCACCAATCAGGTTTTTGAGAAAGGAATCTCGAATGAAAAATACATGGATTGTTTGTGGCGGTCTCGCCATTGTCGCGCTTGTAGCGGGTTGTGAAAGCTCTGCGCAAAAACAGAACGGGACTTTGTTGAGCGAAAACGAGACGCTGAGGCAGCAACTCGCGACGAATTCGGCAGCGCTCGAACAGGCCGATCGCGATCGACAAGCGGCTCTCGCTCGCGCGCAAGCTGCCGAAGCTCAGACCAAGCCATCTGAGAGTGATTCGACCACGGTTGACACGGGTGCGTTTGCAGGAATCGAAGGGGTGACTGCGACTGCTCAAGGCGAAAATATTCATGTGTCGATCGAAGGAGATGTTCTCTTCGATTCCGGGAAGGACTCGCTCAAATCGGGCGCAAAAAGCTCGCTCGACAAGATCATCGGAATCATCAAGGACAATTACTCGGCGAAGCCAATCGATGTCGCTGGATTTACCGACACGGATCCGATCAAGTACTCCGATTTTAAGAACAACTACTACCTCGGATTCGAACGTGCCTATGCGGTTCGGGAGTACCTCATCTCGAAGGGGATGAACGGAAAGCAGATCTCGCTTTCGAGCTTCGGTCCAGATCAACCGCTTGACACCAAGGCGAAGAGTCGTCGGGTTGACATCGTCGTTGTCGGAGAGAAGAACTAGTTTTCTCTGGCGCGATCGGAATGGCGATCGGTGGTCGAATTCAGCGGTGGCTCTTCAGCGCCGACGACTAGAACTTGACACCGAGACCTTCGGCTCTGATTTTCTGGAGGAGCAATTCGACTTCGCCCAGCGTGCGTTTCAGCCGCTGGGCGGAGTCGATGAGCGAGTTGTAAAGGTCCGGGTTGGTCATCATCAGTCCGATGGTCCCTTTCCCGTCCTTGGCTTGCTTCGTCAGCAGTTCAACCTGGGCAAATGTCTTCGAGAGCTGATCGAGAACGGGTTGAATCGATGTCGTCAGTGTCTCCGCACTCCCTTGGAGTGTGCGAGCGACATCGGTCAGTGCGAGTGTCGTCGTCGTCGCTTGGTCGATGAATTCCTGCGCCTTCCAAACAGCGCTCTTCGAGTCTGCAAAGAGTTGCTCGTCCCCAAGCCATTTCTGCGCTTCCTTCGCGAGCGCATCAATGCTCTGAAGCGTTTCAGAGAAGCCACTCAACTTGCTTTCGATGACTGCGAATTTCTCGTCGAGCATTCGCGCGAATCTCGTGTCGAGTCCTTCGAAACTTGCCGTCACAACGGCATTCCCATCGCGAGGGAGAGTTGCGCCTCCAGCTTGGTACTCATCCGGAATCGAGAAATTCATCCGTGCAGTACCGCCGATCAAGCTCATTGCGACGGCGGCAGTGACTCCATCGGGGAGATCGATCGCGCCGTTGACATTGATCGTGATCCGAACTGGATGGTCACTCTCGATCAGGACTTCGACCGCTTCCACCTCTCCCACTGGTACCCCTGCGAGCGTGACCTGACTGCCGAGACGAAGTCCAAGGGCATCGTTTGCCTGAACAACCACCCGATAGGTTGGTCGAATCGAGGTGTCGAAGTTTCCGAAGAGCAACAACAGAACACAGAATCCGACCATCCCGATAAGGGCAACGATTCCAATGACGAAATTTCGAGTGGTCTCTTTCATAGTGGGGGATGGACTCCAGTCGTCGCCTGTCCATCATCGGCGTTTCCGTGGATTCGCGCTAGTTCGTCAGCCCCAAGCTCGCCTCGGAGAAATTGCACCGCGATCGGGTCGGTTGTCAGTTGAAACGCCTCAGGCGTGCCTTGCAGGATGATCTTTCCCTCGTGCAGGAGCACCATTGTGTTGGCGATGCGGTGCGCGCTGATCAGATCGTGGGTGACGACGATGCTTGTGATACCCAAAGTTTGCGAGAATTTCAGAATCAGTTGATTGATGATTTCCGAACGAATCGGGTCGAGCCCGGTCGTCGGTTCGTCGTAGAGCACGACTCGCGGTTCGAGGACGACCGCACGTGCGAGCGCGACACGCTTTCGCTGACCGCCAGAGAGTTCGGATGGTATCTGATCGAGTGTGTCGCCGAGCCCAACGAGGTTGAGCACTCGGACGACCTTTTCTTCGATCAATCTCTCGTCTTCCATTCCATGTTCGCGTAGCGGAAATGCGATGTTCTCCCGTACCGAGAGCGAATCAAACAGGGCACTCTGTTGGAAGAGAAACCCGATCTGCCTGCGGACGATTCCGAGTTCCCGCTCGGGGAGTCGATCAATTCTTGTCGAGCCGAACCAAACCTCGCCACGATCGGGTCGCATCAACCCAACCAAGTGTTTCAGGAGCACACTCTTCCCACAGCCTGATGCACCAAGCACGACCGTGATCTCTCCCTTGGGAAAGTCAAGCGTCACTCCGCGCAAGACATCGCGACGTCCGAATCGCTTGCGGAGATTGACGACTCTCATGTCAGCCTGAGCGCTCATCCCGACATCCTATGATCCCGCCCGAACTCCTCATGGCAAGTCAACCTCGCGAAATCGTCCTTCAAAGCAATGTCTTCTCCGTGGAGAAAATGACGATCGAACTGCGAGGCGGGGGCAGCGCGGTCCGTCATATTGTGCGTCATCCTGGAGCAGTCTGTGTCCTTGGACTACTCGACGATGGTCGCCTCGTCACAATTCGAAATTTTCGCGTTGCCACTGGGCAGTGGATGAACGAGTTCTGCGCGGGGAAACTTGAGCTCGGAGAGGACCCTCTGCGCGCCGCCGCACGAGAATTGGAAGAAGAAACCGGATACCGGGCCGCTTCGATCGACTCCCTCGGCACCTTTTATACATCGCCAGGATTCACCGATGAACTGATGCATGCGTTTGTCGCGCGGGGGCTCGCGCCTTGTCCAGTTCGTCTGGAATTGGATGAGCGAATCGAGGTCATTGCACGAACGGTCGATGCGTTCGAAGACATGGTTGGAACCGGCGAAGTTTGCGATGCGAAGACAATCGCGACCTACTTCCGATGGCGGTTGCTTGAAGAGGCGAGTCGTCGGGTGCGGATGTAGTCTTCGGTCTATGGGTGCACAGGACCGCGACTATTGGAGAGACGAATCATCGCCTCAGCGCACACTCGGTTTAGGGAGCAAGTGGAGCGCGACGACTTGGATCATCATCGCTTGCGTTGCGGTCTTTGTCATCGACGGATTCCTCCCGCGTCAGTGGGTGGTGGTCGAGACGGCATTGCAGCCAGGTTTGCTCGATGAAGTGCAACGGGAGTTGCTCGCGGGTCGGACCCCGACGGCGACTGGAACGATCGATGTAAGCCCGAGTGTGGTGGCACTGACCAAACAACCGGTCTTTATTCAACAATCCGATGGCTCTCCAGTCCTCATCGCCGTCAATACTCTGCAGTCGACGCCGTTTCTTCAGCGGTGGCTCTACTTCTCGACCTCGACCGCCTTGTATTCGAGCACTCCCGGCGTGGGTGTGAGTGCACTCCAAGTTTGGAGATTTATCGGATTCCAGTTTTGCCATCACAGCGCCCAGCATTTGATTTTCAACATGGTGGGGCTCTTCTTCTTCGGACCGGTCGTCGAACGCTATCTGGGATCGAAACGGTTCACCGCGTTTTACCTCTTGTGTGGCTGCGCTGGTGCGCTTCTCTACCTGCTTCTGAACTTTGGCGGATACATGGTTGGTGAAGTCACGAACGGTCGTGTCTCGGTGCCCGGCCTCCTGTCAAACGATCCGGATATGCCACTTGTGGGAGCAAGCGCGGGCGTCTTCGGAATCATTATCGCTGCGGCTCGACTCATGCCCGATGCGATGATCCTTTTCTTCTTCGTCATTCCGATGCGATTAAAGACCCTCGCATATGGACTCGTGCTCATCGCAGTCGCAAGCGTTTTGCTCAAGTGGAAGAATGCCGGTGGTGAAGCGGCACACATCGGGGGCGCGATCGCGGGGTGGTATCTGATCCATCGCCCAGAGCGTCTGCGGTCCTTGTTCGATTTTCTTGGACATGTCGATCCAACAAGCTCATTTCACCAAGCTCGTCGCCTTGAGCGTGCGCCTCAAGGTGGAGGACCCGGCCCTTCGACCGCCGAGGTCGATCGAATTCTCGACAAAGTTCGTGAAAGCGGACTCGGATCGTTGAACGAGGCGGAACGTCGAACACTTCGGGATGCGACCCGGCACCGAAGTCACTCCTGATGCGAGGGAGTTCATTACGTTTTGAAATTGTTCGCCGTCTGACCGCATCGACATCCATGTATGCGCGTCGTGGAAGGGTCACGACCCCGAATGGGAGCTTTGAAACCCCTGCATTCATGCCCGTTGCAACGGCAGCTGCGATGAAGGGACTGACACCCGCTCAGATTCGAGGAACAGGAAGCGAGTGCATTCTCAACAACGCCTTTCACCTCTTGTTGCGACCGGGCGCTGAGCGGGTGAAAGCGCTCGGCGGAGTACACAAATTCATGCGCTGGAGTGGTCCGATTCTCACTGACTCTGGAGGATTTCAAGCCTTCTCGATGGCGCAGATCAATCGCATCAACGAAGACGGAGTGACCTTTCAGTCCTTCATCGATGGATCGACGATTCATCTGGGGCCAGAGTCAAGCATGCGCGTTCAGCAGGATCTCGGTGCCGACATCGTGATGGCGTTCGACGATTGTCCACCCGCTGGAGAATCGGTTGCGGAACCAGAGCGTCTCAAGCGAACACTCGATGCAAAGGATCGCACACTTCGATGGCTCGGTCGATGTGTCGCAGCACATTGTCGCGACGATCAAGCTCTCTTGGGAATCGTCCAGGGTGGTACAGAGCTTGCCCTACGAACTGCGTCCGTCCAAGAGACTTGCGCGTTTGATCTCGCTGGCTACGCCATCGGTGGAGTTGCGGTCGGAGAGGGGACTGATGCGATCGAACGAGTGGTGCGACACACCGCGCCACTGCTTCCCGTCGATCGTCCTCGATACTTGATGGGTGTCGGCTATCCCCGAGACATTGTCATGGCAGTCGAGAGCGGGGTCGACATGTTTGACTGCGTTCTCCCCACCCGCAATGGTCGCAACGGGATGGCGTTCACCCGCGAAGGAGCGATCCGACTCCGCAATGCGATACACGCGGACGACGCAGCTCCGATCGAGGCGGACTGTGACTGCGAAGCGTGTGGAGGGGGGTTTTCTCGCGCCTATCTGCGCCATCTCTTTCTTGCGGGCGAAATGCTTGGGCCAACGCTGGTTTCGATCCACAATATTCGCCTCTTTCAAAGGCTGCTACTGGACATTCGGCGTGCGATCGACGATGATGCGTGGCTTCAATTCCGCGACCGATGGCCCTGCGTGAATCAGGTTCAAGGTCGCACACCTGACCCGACTGGAGTACTGGATGATTGACTCGATGATCAACTTTCTTATCCCTGGATCGATGGCGATGGGGTTCCTTCAAGACGCGCCTCCGCTTCCTGGCGAAGTGGTATCGCCTGCTCCTGGCACCACCGCTCAACCGGGAGTCGCACCTGTGGGTGCCGCGCGACCGGCGGGAGATCCCTTCGGAATGATCTGGATGCTCATTCCGTTCCTCGTGATCATGGTGCTCGTGTCAGTCATGGGGCAGCGACGCGAGAAGAAGAAGCGCAACACACTCATGTCGTCGATCAAGAAGCACGACGAAGTGCAAACAGCGGGTGGCATCATCGGTTCCGTCGTCGAAGTCAAGAACGACACAATCGTTCTCAAGATTGATGAGAATTCGAATGTCCGCATGACCTTTGCCAAGAGCTCGGTCGTGCAAGTTCTCGCTCCATCGACGGATGGGCAGGTCGCCAAGTCATGAATCTCAAGATCGTTCCGCGTCTCATTCTTGCGATATTTGTCATCGGAGTCTGTGTCTGGCAGGTTTTTCCGATCGACAAGAAGATCCGCCTCGGAAAGGATCTCCGTGGCGGTGTCAGCATGGTCTATGCGGTTTCCATGCCCGCCTCCGGCGACTCGCAGAGAGTTCTGACTCAGGTCGTCGAATCGCTCAAGCGCCGTGTCAACCCCAGGGGCATCTTGGATATCTCGCTTCAGCCTCAGGGACTCGATCGCATCGAGGTTGTCATGCCGTTGCCATCGCCCGAAGTTCGTGCACTCGGCGACGAATACAAGAGCCAGCTCGATTCGCTCGGTGCGCAGATGACGATTACGGTCAACGAGCTCGACCAAGCGCTCGCAGCTGGAATTGCGACGAGCCTCGCGCCTCCGCGAAGGGCGGACAAGCTTGCGGCAACAGGATCTCGCAGCGACACGCTCATCGCGCTCCAAGCCGCATCGGATGAACTTGGAACTTCTCGTGGCGCATATCAGCAGGCGATTGAAGCGAACTCCGAGGCAAATGCCCTTGCCGTGATCGAAGAACGGATCGCAACCGCCGAAATCCGCGCCCAGGCGCTTCGCGCAACGATTGCCGGAAGCAATATCGATACGGCGCGACTGAAGCGCGTTCTTGCAATGTCGAATGTTCGACCGTTCGTTCGAGATGCCAAGGGCAATGTTGCGGTTGGGAGCGACGGAACGCGTGAGACGACCGCGAGCCCGCGCGAATTGGAATTGAATCTGTTGAAGTCGCAGTTGATCGACTACTCGGCCGACATCGACACAATTGCTCAACTCCAATTGGATTACGCATCCAAGGTGACGGGATACGACGATCCGGAAGACCTCAAGCGACTGCTTCGCGGTGCTGGAGTATTGGAATTCCACATCGCGGTAAGCGCGTCCGGCCCCGAAGGAGTCAATCCAGACGAGATGCGCAAGCAACTCGCCGAGCGCGGTCCTTCAGGAACCGATTCGCCGATCGCCCGCTGGTTTCCGATCAACGATCCGAAGCAGTGGGGAGATGGACCGGAAGCCATCGAGTCGTTTCTCGCGAATCCCGATGTCTACCTGCGAAATCGCGACATGGTTGGTGCGAAGTACGACGGAATTCCGTACGCGCTTTTGTATGTCACTGACGCGATGAGCCTGGACCATTTGGGTGGTCGTCAATGGTCGATGAAAAATGTCTTCCAGACCCAAGACGAACTCGGGAGAGTCGCTGTCGCATTCCAACTCGATCCCTCTGGTGGCCAACTTATGGCACGTCTGACTGGGTCGAACATCGGACGTCCGATGGGAATCGTGCTGGATGGCGAGCTTTTTTCCGCTCCGAGCCTCAACAGTCTGATTCCCGGGAATGGACAGATCACGGGTTCGTTCACGAATGAAGAGATCGAGTACCTGATTCGCGTTCTCCAAGGAGGCGAATTGGAGGCGAAATTGCTTCCAGAGCCGATCTCGGTGAGCATTCTGGGACCCGCACTGGGTCGCGAGAATCTCGAGCGTGGTCTGTGGGCAGTCGCACTCTCCGCAATCGCGACCGCATTGCTCATGGCGCTCTACTACTTCGGGGCAGGAATTGTCGCCGACATCGCCGTGTTCCTCAATGTCGCAATGATCTTCGGAATCATGGCGGCCATCGATGGCACCTTCACACTTCCAGGTCTTGCGGGAATCGCGCTCGTGATCGGTATGGCAGTTGATGCGAATGTCTTGATCTACGAGCGCACTCGCGAAGAACTCATCGACAACAAGGAACCGCTCAAGAACGCGTTGACGCTCGGATTCTCTCGCGCGTTCAACGCCATCTTCGACGGCAACGTGACCCATTTGATCGTCTCGGTCGTGCTGTACAAATTGGCGGCGACCGAAGTCAAGGGGTTCGCACTCACGATGATGATCGGTGTTTGCACGACCCTCTTCACTGCGCTGTTCTGCACTCGAATCATGTACGCGATCTTGGTCAATTGGTTTGGCTTGAAGCGATTGCCCATGATGCCGACTGTCTTCCCCAGCATGATGAAGGTGCTCCGTCCGAATTTCGACTGGCTCAGCATGCGCTGGGTCTACTGGTCGGCGAGCGCGGTTGTCGTCGTGATTTGCATCGGCCTTTGCTGGTCTTCTGGGCGAGCTATGCTCGAGACAGAGTTCCGCGGTGGCGTGACCATGACACTCATGACACGAAAGGCGGAGGTCGGGGAGCCTGCATCATCAAGCGGACGGCTCTTGCTCAACCGAGAAGTTGTTGAGAAGCGAGTTCATGAAATTGGAGAGAGATCCTCCGATGCTGTGATCCAAGAGCTTCGCGTCGCGAACATCCTGACCGTTGGGGAAGCCACTCCTGAGGGTGGATCGACAGCCTTCCAGGTCAAGGTTTCAAATCCCGCGCAATTGGAATCGGGTCAGACCGTGACTGAGACACTCGTGACCGCAGTTGCTGGGGAGTTTGCGGAGTCGCTGGACATTGGGAAGCCGATCCAATTCGCGGGATCGGATGCCATTGAAGGCGTCGCCCAAACCCAAGCAATCACGACCGACACGATTGGTGCATCGATTGGCAAGCCAGCGATCACAGATTCATCCCGAGATTTCGTTGGTGGCGTTGTCATCGTGCTCAACGACCTCCAGCCACCCATCTCGATTGAAGATGCACAGGCGAGGATCGGCCGAATGCGCAAGCAACCCGATTTCTCCGCCATCAGCGCACGCCCAACACAGGTCGTGGGATTGACCTTGGCGGATCCGACCAATCCAGCAAGAGGTTGGTCGTCGGTCGCAGTCATGGTCACGGAATCGACCGCGCTTCTCACCAAAGTGGATGCGGCAACCTGGGAGCGAGTGGTCGCGAAGCCCGAGTGGGATTTGGTCAAAGCCGCATTCACCTCAAAGCTGAGCCTCGACCAAGTGAATAGCTTTTCTCCGGTGGTGGCAGCAAATCTCGCTGCGAGCGCCATTGTGGCGATCATCGTCAGCCTCATAGGGATGATCCTCTACATCTGGCTACGGTTTTCAAGCTTCCGCTACTCAATGGCGACCATTACCGCCGTCGCCTTCAACGTCGTGGTTTGCCTCGGAGCATTGTCGCTCAGCTTGCGACTCGAAGGCACCGAGTTTGCCCGCTGGACCCTCATGCAAGGTTTTCGAATAGATCTCAATGTTATTGCCGGTCTTTTGACGATCATTGGATATTCATTGAACGACACAATCGTCATCCTCGACCGCATCCGAGAAAACAAGGGAAAGCTGCACTACGCATCTTGGACGACTGTGAACAGTGCCATTAATCAAACTTTCAGCCGGACGATCATGACGGGTGGAGTCACCCTCGTGAGCGCAGGAGTGCTCTACCTTTACGGAGGCCCGGCGATTCAGCCATTTGCCTTTACTTTCATCGTTGGTCTGCTCGCTGGAACGGTCAGTTCCGTCGTGATTGCAGCGCCGTTGACTTACTCATCGCGCCAAGATCACCCCGCAACCGCTTTTTCTTACGCAGACCCCGAAGTGGTCGTCAACCCCACTCCGGTCTAGTTTTCACGGACGGTTCTTTCAACTTCTGGACATGGAGGTCCAACATGACTCGCGGAGCAAAGATTGTCGTTTTTTCTGTCGTAGGCCTATTCGTACTTGCCGGGATCTATTACGGATTCCTAGCGCCAAGCAACCCAGCTGACCCAATGGCGGATTCGTCGCCGACGGTGAGCGAAACACCGACGCTCACTATCGTTGCAGCGACGCAAGGTGGGCTCGGCGCCACGCCTACTGGCGCCCTCGGATCGACGTCGGGTGCTGGGAAGGCATTTCCAGATCTCACTGGTGCTGACCTCTCTGGCACAACGCCATTGCCCATGATTGGAGATCCTGCGTTTGCTCCTTCGACTGGAAGTCCAGTTGGAAGTTCAACCGGTGTTACGCCTGTCACCGCAACTGCCTCGACATCGAAACTGAACCCTTTGGAATCAACCACCCCATCGAAGGGATGGGATGTCAAAGCGGCCGCAACACCAACGCCAACACCAGTGCCACCTGTTAAGAGTGTGATGTCGACCCCGAAGGTGACCTACTCGACGTACACGGTCAAGGCCGGCGACACTCTTTCCGCGATCTCGGGCGAGTGGTTCAAGGACACTTCAAGGTGGAACGAAATCGTGGCGGTCAATCAAGGCCTCAGTGCTTCAAACCTGAGGGTCGGTCAGAAGCTCAACCTGCCAGCAAAGTCGGGGAGCACATCGACCAAGGCAGTGACGAAGGCGACAGTCAAGCCATCGATTTCGACCCCAACGGGCTCGAACGAGCATGTCGTAGTCTCGGGTGAGACACTCGGGTCGATCGCCGACAAGGCGTACGGCAATCGAGCAAATTGGAGGCGAATCTACGAAGCAAACAAGAGCGTGATCGGCGACAATCCAAGTGCGCTTAAGGTTGGTATGAAGTTAACGATCCCTGCGAAGCAGAGTTAAACTCTCGATCGTGAAGTCTCGCAGTCGAGACTTGCCGTAAACAACCCCAAGGCTCTCGTTGGTACCTGCCGGCGAGAGCCTTTTTCGCACGACTTTCGTCGGACAGGAATGCTAACTGTGCCGTTGCGTTGGTCACCTGCTATCGTCGACGCACGATGAAATACACGGCGGTACTCGTTCCAGGCGATGGCATTGGCCCGGAAGTAGCCACTGCGGCATGCGAAATTCTTGCGGCGGCAGGTGCTCCAATTGAGTGGATCCAGTGCACAGCAGGAGTTGCCGCTCTTGAGGCGGGTGAGAAGCAACTCCTTCCACTCGCCACCATCGAAGCGATCAGGAAGCACCGTGTCGCACTGAAAGGCCCTTGTACCACTCCAGTGGGAGGCGGATTCTCGTCAGTCAATGTCGCGATGCGTAAAACGCTCGATCTGTACGGTGCGGTTCGACCCGTGCGCTCGCTCAACGGAGTGAAGACTCGCTTCGACGACGTCGACATTGTCGTCGTTCGTGAGAACACTGAAGGGCTCTACGCCGGAATCGAGAATGAGATCACCAAAGGCGTCGTGACCAGTCTGAAAGTCGCGACCCACGCGGCATGCATGCGAATTGCGGATTTCGCATTCCGTTATGCAGTTCATCGCAAGCGCAAGAAAGTCTCAGTCTTCCACAAGGCGAATATCATGAAGCTTTCGGATGGAATGTTCATCCGCTGCGCGCGAGAAGTTCACGACGAGAAATACCAGGCAATCGAGTACGAGGAGCTCATCATCGATGCCGCCTGCATGCGACTTGTCCAGGATCCGACGCGCTTTGATGTGCTCTTGATGGAAAACCTCTACGGAGACGTCCTAAGCGATCTCTGCGCGGGACTCGTTGGTGGACTCGGCGTTGTGCCAGGCGCAAACCTGGGCGAAAACGCGGCAATCTTCGAAGCCGTTCATGGGAGCGCGCCGGACATCGCAGGGAAGGGGATCGCGAATCCGCTCGCGATCACGATGAGTGCGGTCATGATGTTGAACTACATTTCTGAGACTCACTCGGATACCGCGCTTGCGGCGACCGCCTCGCGCATTCGAGCCGCGTACGACCGCGCACTTGTCGAGGGGTGCAAAACTCGCGATCTCGGTGGATCATTATCGACGAAGGAATTTACGCACGCAGTTATCTCTCGCCTCTGATTTGCCTGAGCCCCCAGTTGATGAATCGAGCCACCGTTCGCGCCGATGCACTGGGCCTACTGATCTAGAAATCCAGCGATCTCGCGAATGGTTTGCTTGGGTGCGTCGTACATAATGACATGTCCGGCGCCGGGGATGAGAACTCCATGGGAGTTCGCAATGCCATCGCGGTAGACCTCAAGCATCGATGCATCCGTGATTTCATCTTGGTCGCCGTACAAGATCAACGTCGGTGCGCGGATCAATCCGAGGATCTGCTCGTTGCCTTCGACAAGAAAACTTCGCATCGATTCGATCATCTCCGGCATCTTGAGTCGGTTCGAGATTGCACGATTGACAAGGTAGTTCTTGAACGGAGTTGGAATCGGCGGGGGATCCACAAAGCAAAGTCCAACCACGCGGTCGAAATCCTCACCGGTCTCAATGAGAAGTGGATTCCCACCATCTTCGATCTCGCGCATGAATGCGTTGGTTTTCGGCGCGCGAACACCCGCGGGGGCTTGGAGCACGAGTCTGCGCACAGAATCGGGATACGAAGCTGCGTATGCGGCCGCAAGCGCTCCACCCATCGACTCACCAACGAGATCGATTCGACCAAGTTTCGCAGTCACGCGAAATTCTTCGATCCACTTGAGATACCGAGTGACATCGAAAACAGCGCGATCGATCGGAAAAGGATTGTCGCCAAAGCCTGGAAGGTCGGGGGCGATGACACGACGCGATCGACCGAACCATCTCATTTCGCTCAACATTGCCTCTTTGCCAGTTCCCCAGCCGTGCAAGAAGAGGATCGGGGTTCGTTCAAGGATCAGTTGATCGCTTGACTCGGTTGGGCCCCCATCCAAGGTCGGGGTACGAAGCCCATCGACCTCAAGTTCCTCAAGTCGAAGTCCGGCAGCGGTTCTTCCGGCGTAGGTGGAGATCCAGTAGAACCCAGTCGGCCAATTCCACAAGATGATCGCGCACGAAATGATCATGACCCCGAGAATCCCGACTGCCCACGCCAGTCGGATCATGATCCGTCGCGCACGACTTCTACGACGAGTGAGAGCCAGGCTCGTCGTCACGGCTTTCCCTTCACCCACCAGCGTGACGATCGTGCGTCGCCGATGATCGCCTCTATCTTTGTCAGCGAGGGCGAACCCTTGGCATCCTTTCCATGCAGACATTGACTGATCAACTCCTGCATCGGCAACGGAAGGGGGGCTTCGATGCCCAAAGCTTGACCAGTTGTTGGTTGGGTGAGTCTGATCCTCCAAGAATGCAGTCGCAAAGTTGGCGGGAGATTGCGCTGGCTTGCCGGTGGAGTGCTTGTGTTGGGAGGGAGCAATGATCGATAGACACGGTCGCCTTCGAGCGGAGCACCAAGCAATGCCATGTGCGCCCGTATCTGATGCAACTTGCCAGTTTCGATCGAGCACGCGACGAACGCGAGTTCCTTCGAAGATGCCAGAACGCGCCAATGCGTAATCGCTGTTTCCCCCCGGGACGAAGGGACGCTAATTTTCATGTCACCACGCCGAACCTCAGCCAGTGGTTGTGTACAGGTCCCTTCTTTGTGGGGGAGCCTTCCGCGCACGATCGCGAGGTAAGTCTTCTCGATCGTTCGATCTTCGAACTGTCCGCGAATGTGGTCGTATGCCTGCTCGTTCCGTGCGACGAGGATGACCCCCGAAGTCTCGCGATCAAGTCGGTGCAGGAGCCCCCAGTCACGATGAGACCCTAGGCGGGCTAGAGTCGCCCTCTCTCTCGCGAAGAGTCCGTTGAGGAGGCTGTCGTTGGGATGCCCCGCACCAGGTTGGGTCACGAGCCCCGCGGGTTTGTCAACTGCGATGAGATCCGCATCGCTATAGATCTCCACGCACGGGATGGCTGGGTTGGCAACGGGGGCGGCGGTCACATCCGTATCATCTCAGAGTGTTGGCAAAGATGTCTACCTGCGAGCGAATCGACCCATCGGCCCTGGGACATCAGGACCCATTCTCGACATTATGACCAAGCACATCAGCGATCGACTTGCGCCATTTGGGGAGTCCATTTTCAGCACGATGAGTCGTTTGGCTGTCGAATACAAAGCGATCAATCTCGGGCAGGGATTCCCCGATTTTGACGGACCGAATTTCGTGAAAGAAGCAGCCAAGCGTGCGATCGAGGAGGGATTCGGCCAGTATTCGCGAGCGTTTGGGCTACCCGAAACCAATCGAGCAATCGCACGATCCGTCGCACTAACAGCAGGTTTTTCAGCCGATCCCGATCGTGAAGTCACCGTGACGGCAGGGTGCACGGAAGCAGTTGCTGCAACGTTGCTGGGATTGCTCAATCCCGGTGACGAAGTCGTCATTGTCGACCCGTCGTACGACTCGTACGCCGCTTGCGTCGCGATGTCGGGGGGGATCTCGCGTCGCGTGCGATTGGAGGGCCCCGACTTTCGCATAACCGACGCGCTCCTACGACCCGCTTTTTCCACGCGAACTCGCGCGATTCTTTTCAATTCGCCTCACAATCCGACGGGACGAATGTTCGATGACGACGAAGCTGGTGTCGTCGCACGCCTTGCGAAAGAATTCGATGCGCTCGTTCTCTCCGACGAGGTCTACGATCAGATCACGTATGCGCGCCCGCATCGTTCCATCGCGTCATTGGACGGGATGCGCGAGCGCACGATCGTCCTCGGGAGCCTCGGCAAGACATTTTCGTTCACCGGTTGGAAGATCGGTTGGGCGGTCGCGCCGGAATCGATCACGCGCGCGATTCGCGGAGCCCACCAGTTTCTGACATTTTGCGCTCCGACACCGCTCCAGCGCGCCGCAGCCGAGGCTCTGAATACCATTTGCGAAGACGATCGATACTTGATCGACCTTCGTCGCGACTACTCGGATCGACGAGCATTCATGCTTGAGACGCTCGAAGGGGTCGGGTTTCGTTGCATCCATCCAGAAGGCTCGTACTTCATCCTTGCCGACGCGCTCGGCGCGGGATTTTCGGACGATGTCACTGCGGCGAAGTCGCTCGTGAAGGCAGGAATCGCCACAATCCCTGCGAGCGCCTTTTACGATCAAGACAATCCCGACCGGCGTTGGCTCCGATTCGCGTTCTGCAAGCGGGAGGAGACGATGCGTGAAGCGCGAAGACGCCTCAACGCCCAACCGCTTAGCCTCTTGGCGAAATCCGCGCATTGAGGTATGCTTTGCGCCCCATGTACGCGATCATTGAAGACAGTGGCACTCAGATTATGGTTCGCAAGGATGATGTCATCGATGTGGATCTCCGCAAGATCCCAGAGGGCTCGAAGACGTTGACCTTCGACAAGGTGCTCGCGATCGGCAAGGAAGATGGAACTGTCGCTTCGATCGGTGTTCCATACCTCTCGAACGCTTCGGTGACTGCGGAGATCATTGGTCTCAAGCGCGGTGCAAAGACAACTTTGAACAAGTACAGCAGACGCAAGGGCTACCGAAAGCAGCAGGGGCATCGGCAGTCGTATGTTCAAGTGAAGATTTCTGACATCGCGCAGTGATCGAAGGGCGTTCGCTCGTCCCGTTCAGTTCTTAGCCAACAAGAATTTCAGCAAGCTTGAGTGTCGGTTCCGACTCGACTGTGAAAGCGCTCAGGCACGTCGCTTCCACGAATGCGCGACACTCCGCATGATGTTGCCATCGCATGAACAATTCGGATGCACTGGGCCGCAGTACTTATGCGACGACCAGACTCACGTCATTGGATTCGACCTCGCGGCTCTCCCGGCTTCACGACGACAGTCTCTCCAGATGCGTTCGCAACGAATTGAGTCTGCGACTACCCTGTAGCCGTGGTCAGGCAATCGCCCCCGACAACCGTCGGGCGAGGAAAGTCCGAACACGGCAGGACACGGTGGTGGCTAACGGCCACCAGCTTTGACGCAAGCTCGGGACAGTGCCACAGAATAGAAACCGCCGGTGCCGTCAGGCAACGGTAAGGGTGAAAAGGTGCGGTAAGAGCGCACCGCTCCATCGGCGACGATGGAGGCATGGCAAACCCCACCGCGTGCAAGCGCAAGCAGTCCTCTGGCGGCTCGTCCGCCACCTGCTGTCCGCAGGTCGAGGACGGGTAGCGTGCTTCGAGGCCATCGGTAACGGTGGTCCAGAGAGAAATGATTGCCACCCGAAAGGGGACAGAATTCGGCTTACGACCACACGCGTTGGGCGGATCCGCAAGGGTCCGCCCTCTTTTCCCGCCAATTTCCCGATGAACAAAGCACTGCTGTCACAAGTACTTGCGATCAGGACGCCCTCCAAACACAGGATGATGAAATTGCATGCATAAAAAGGTTGATTCACAAAAGAGAATCGTTAGACTCGAAACTGTCATGAACCCCATTCTCAAATCCAACAGTCTTCAGTCGTACACCATGCTCCTGTATCGCAAAGCGATTCACCCAGAATTCTTCGCGATCGAAAGTCGTATGCGTCTCGAAAACGCTGGAATTGAGGCGGAGGCATGGATATTCCGCGGAGGGCATTGCATTCGATTTCAGCAGGACAAAGTTTGCATTTGCGAGATTGTGACAGACCACCCCCAGAATCTCCCCGAGCGCGGGCTCTCCACAAATGTTCCATGTGCGGGTGAACACGATCACGAAGAGAGAATTTCCGAAACTCTGAGTTACATGACGACTGTGCAAACCGAAACACTGGCAGAGCACTTGTACATCGGGACATACAAGGAAATGCTCACGCATGCGCGAGTGAATGAGTCTCTCGTCTGCGACTGGACCGATCCGACCACAGGAAAAGCCAACCTCGCAGTCGTTGATATTCAGCGAAATCGCTCTGCGATCCATGTCCAAAGTTGGCACCTTCGCAGCGATTGCGGGATGGTCCTTCGAACCCAATCGATGTTTCAGGACGACCAACCAGTCAAGGGTGTCGCGAAACCTGCATTGAAGGGGACCCCGTCGCCCACCGGGCACTCCGTCAACGATTCGGTAAGCAAGCCCGTCGCGCGCAAGCCGAAGTGAGCATCACGCCTTCCTTTGGGCTGCCTTCGAATGGGAGCAACTTTGGACAAGCTCGATTCCAAGCTCGATTCCAAGCTCGATTCCAAGGCTGCCAGGCAGTCCATCGAAACAGACCTGCTCCTCGGTACCGCAGATTTGCCCATCAGGCAGGCTGTCCTTAAACCCTTCGTGCAACCCGAAGTTGTTCGACTGGAAATCGCTCCGCGAGAGACAAGATCCGAAGTCTCCGAGCAAAGCCGAATGCTCGATGAGTTGCGTCATCGTCACGATCTCGAGTGCCCGCACTGCACTTCTGCGCGAACCCACACTCAGACAGTTTTCGGCGAAGGAAATCCCAACGCGGACATTTTCTTCGTGGGGGAAGCACCCGGCGAAACAGAAGATCGCGTTGGTCGACCCTTCGTCGGTCGCGCTGGGCAAAAGCTTGACGAGATGATCCGATCAATCGGACTTCGTCGCGAGGATTGTTACATCGCGAATGTGCTGAAAAGTCGACCGCCGGAGAATCGCATCCCGCTCCCGATTGAAATCCAGCGATGTGGACCCTATCTCGAGCAGCAGTTGCTCATTGTCAATCCGAAGGTCATTGTGACACTCGGAGGACCAGCGACCAAACTCCTGCTCAAGGTAGAAACGGGGATCACGAAGTTGAGGGGCATTTGGGCAGAGTGGGCGCCACAGGCGCAGAGCCAAAGGGCATCGATCGCTCTCATGCCTACGTATCACCCGGCGTACTTGTTGCGGAACTACACGCTCCAGACGCGACAAGAAGTGTGGTCAGATCTCAAGGCTGTGGCGCAGTTTCTGGCGCAGTCCACGTCGCAGTCAGTTTGAGTCATACCGAACCGACTATGGGGTTGGACATGATTCAACTGGATTTCCCGCATCTTTGACTCGATCCCGTCCGTATGAGTGATGGAGGAATGGAAAGTGGACTGCATGAATGTTCTGGACGGGATTCCAGAGTTCTTGCGCGCGATTGTCGGGTTTCTACCAAACCGTCCGCTTCGGTCATGATCATGCTGGATCATGCTGGATGCGGAAAGAACCTGATTCGGTTTGAGACAAACCCCCACGAGGAGCTCGTCGCGAATCTGTTTGCGGCGGGCTCTTTTTATTTCAAGCGTTCGCTCGAGTTTGTCGGGTTGCTTCCGGTCGGTCTCGAGCGTGAGTCCAACAGAATCGTGACGGGGCCGTCGTTATCGAGTGTCACCAGCATCGACGTGCCAAACTCGCCCTGTGCGACTGCAATACCACTCGTCTTCAAATGCGTGGCTACCTCTTCGATTCGCCTGCGCGCCAAAGAAGGCTCTTCGGCGAGAGTGAAACTCGGCCGATTTCCTCCCGAAAGATCAGCGAGGAGTGTGAATTGGCTCACGAGCAGGATCGAGCCATTGATCTGTCGAATGTCGAAGTTCATTTTCCCCGCAGCGTCTTGAAAGACTCGCAGCGAAGCGATCTTCCGAGCCATCCAATCGACATCCTGCCCGTCGTCGCCCGTGGCGACTCCCAAGAGCACAACAAGCCCGCGTTCAATCGCGCCAACCACCCGCCCTTCGACGGTCACCTGCGCGCGGGAGACTCTCTGGAGGACCGCGATCATTGAATCTGTCAGACCTTCATCAATGCGAGCGCGGCACTCGAGACGAGCGCATTGCCGTTGGGGTCGAGATCTTCGGGACTCTGTGAGTATTCAAGAAGTTCAGGGAGTCCTCCAGTGACCAACTTCGCTGCCGCCATATTCCCGATGCTGCACCATCGTTGGTGATTTCCGTCCCGCGTGACTTTGTGGAGGAAACTCTCGAGATTCCCCTCGAGAAATGTCGCAAGGAGCGATCGATCGTACGACTCAACCTGCTTGCGGATTTCCGCTCCGATCGGTGTCTGATCGCCAAACTGTGGACCGACATGGCTTAGGTCTGCGCTCCCAACAATGAGAGTGCGACCTGGCGCACTTGCAAGCGAGTCGCGGAGGGCGGGGATGAACTCGTCAAATGAAACCCGCGCTCCGTCATCGGCGAGCATTGGGACCAACGGACTCGTGACAAGCGCCGCCACCACTGGGACAAGACCGAATACGGCGTGAATCCAGGGGATTTGAATCGCGATCGAGTGTTCGCCAAGTAAATCGACCTCGTCCTTAAAGAGCCGAGCTCCCAGCTTGCTTTGCAGCATGTCGAGAACGCTACTGTCAGGGGCAAAGATTCCGAAGGGGCTCTGAAATCCGAATCGGCTCATCACGATCCCGTCTCCAGCACCGAAGTGATTCGTTCCCAGAATGACGATTCGGTCGACCTGACCGACTGACGCGAAAGCTTTGTACGCAGCGGCATAAGTTTTTCCGCCCCGTCCGTAATCAAGATGTGGAGCGATGATTCCAAGGACATCACCTTCGAGTTCAGGATCCTCAGCCGCACTCAGGAGCTCCTTAACTCGCGCAGCGGCTTCGATGGGATCCTGTCCCGCCGCTTCCGATGCACCAGCAGGGAACGCGCCTTGCTCTCGAACACGATCCATCGCTTCACGTTCCAATCGATCGCAATTGGGACCCCACAAAAGCCCCGCGTCATCGAGAACCGTGATCAATTGGACGAGGAACTCCTTCGGCGCTCCAGTTGTTTCACTGATTTCTTGAATTGTTCGCTCGCCCTGGAAGATGGTCAGCAAGGGGAGGAGTTCCGGTGGGATCACCGGACTGTTGCCATCTCCCCTGAGATTGGATGGATCCCTCAGCGCAACGAAAACCTTCTTCTCGGCGTTCTCGACTTGGATCGGCATGAACTGACGGACATGTGGTCGCTCTCTATGTGCTGGTATCGATTCCATAGGGTTGCAATTGTAGGAAGAGTTCATGTGCTTATCTGCCATCGGGGGGGCTAAATCGGCGATTCTGCCGAGCAGAGTGAAGTTCCGATTCGAATGACCGATAGTGAGATTCAGATCAGTCGAGTATGGGCTTGTCTATACTGACTGATCTGGCTTCAGTTTCGTCTGGCATCGATTCGAGTCGATTTCTATTTGTAATTTCAAACCATCTGACAAGCACGAACAATCTGACAAGGACACCATCGATCATGAAGCGACTTTCAGCACCGCGTCTACTTTCCGTCCTCGCACTTGCGGGATTTTCGGCAAACATCGCGTTTGCGCAGAGTTCGCCACCGACTGAAGCGCCTGATGTCGTGCCTCAGAAAGCTCCGAGCAATGAGTCGGGTGGACTGCTCTCCAGTCAAAACATGACGGGACGAAAGCCGTCGGCACCGACCACCACGGACGTGACCGGGAACGCCAACGCGCTCGCGAGTACCAAGCCTCAGATTGCCGATCAGCAAGTTCCGTCGGGCCCGCCCCCGATTGTCTTCGAACCAGCCATCCTCAATTTGGGAGAAATGCAGGCAGACATTCCAAAGACTGGAAAGTTGATCATCCGCAACGTCACTGATAAACCTGTCACGATCGCTCGGGCAATTCCAGGGTGCGGATGCACGACGGCAAATGCGCCGAAGGATCCGATTCCAGCTGGTGGATCGACCGAAATGGAAATCACACTGAAGCCTGGACCAAAGCAAGGTGTCAAGCTCTCGAAGCGAGTGACATTCCAGATCGAAGGCGCCGCGCCCATCATTCTGACCGTTGAAGGCGATGTTGCGGCATATGTCACCATCTCTCCTGACATGATCGAGGGTCCAGCCAAGGCAAATGACCCTGGAAAACTCGATGGAAAGCTCGTGGTTGCGGCCGCCGATGGGCAAGCCTTCAAGGTCACTGGCGTGAACCCGCCGGTGATTCTGAACATCAACCCCGACGCATCGACTGAACATGTGATGAACATCGATTGGGCGAAGTGGGAAGAGCAGGGGAGAGCGATGAAGGTGACAATTGCGACCGACCATCCCAAGGCATCGGCGGTCAGTGTCATGATCAAGCGACCGATCGCGGTCGGTGAGCGACCGCTGCCTCCTGCGGCGACGCCACGTCCTGCGAGTCAGCCAACCAGCGAGCTCGTCCTAGCAGCCCAGCAAGGCAATGTAGCGAAGGTGAAGGAATTGATTACAGCTCCCGGAACGAACATCAATCAGGTCGATGGCGACACCGGCCGCACCGCGCTCCACTGGGCCGCGCGCGAAAACCGAGCAGAGATCATCACACTTCTCATCGAGGCGAAGGCAGACCTCAATGCCCAAGATCGAACTGGTAAGGGGCCTTTGACTCTGGCCGCCGAAACCGGATCGGTCGATGCAACTCGACTTCTCGTCGAGGCCGGCGCGAATCTGAACGCGCGCGATTCGATTGGTGGCACTCCGTTGACTTGGGGATGCGGACTCGGTTCGGCCGAAACCGTAAAGATTCTGATCGACAAGGGCGCCGATATGTCCGTGATCGATGTCAATGGGTTGACACCGCTCATCTGGGCGGCAGGCATCGGAAAGCCGGAGACGGTTGCTGTGCTTCTGACCGCCAATCCGAATCTCGATCTGAATGTGAAGGATGGCGTCACGGGCGACTCAGCCCTCATGCGGGCGGTTCGGAGCGGAAAGTTGGAGAGCGTCCGTTTGCTCATCAACAGGCACGCCGACGTCAATTCGGTCAATAAGCAGGGATACACACCAATCCAGCTCGCGGCTCTCTCCGGAACGACGGAGAAGGCAAAGCTCTTGATCGAGGCTGGAGCCGAGTTGAATGCCAAGGACGCGACGGGGCGAACCGCGCTCGATCTCGCTCAGCGTCGTACGGATGCGTCAGGCAAGGAAATTTCCGAACTACTCGCGAGCAAGGGCGCTACGACTGCCATACCGGTTTCGCAATCTCCGTCGACGGCGCCATCCTTGGCACCACCTCCTGGATCGTGAACCGTTGATGGACTGACTCGCAGCTATTCATTTCGCCGCTCAGCCCCCGCAAGTGCGGGGGCTTTTCATTGTGCGGGTGTACTGAGCTACAGTATCTCGATGACCTCCGCAACACTTCGCTCGTCGACCAGTTTGATCGAAACTCCCAAGGCATACGAGGCGCTCCTCGAGCGGATTCGTGACGCGCACTTGCTCGGATCGACTGAGGCGATCCTGACTTGGGATCAGGAGACCATGATGCCACCGGGAGGCGTGGAGTTGCGGAGCCGCCAGGTTGCAATTCTCGCACGCTTGCAGCATCAGTTATCCACGCATCCCGCAGTTGGAGAGTTGATCGCGCAGTGCGAGTCGGACAAGTCGTTCATTGGGTCTCATTCGATCGAGTCGGCAAACGTCCGCGAGATTCGGCGTGATTACGATCGTGCGGTCAAGCTCCCTGAACGACTCATGAGCGAATTCGCGGAAGTCTCGAGCAAAGGTCAGCATGAGTGGGCGGCAGCACGAAAGGCGAGCGACTTTAAGCGCTTCCTTCCATGGCTGGAAAAACTCGTCAAACTCAATCGAGAAAAGGCCTCATGCCTCGGAGTTCCCTCTGGTGGCGAGGCGTGGGACGCCCTTGCCGACACCTTTGAACCAGGCTGCACAGCTGCGACGGTTACAAAAGTCTTTACTCCACTTCGAACGCGATTGGTCAAGCTTCTCGGGGAGCTCATGGGAAGCGCTCGACGTCCGTCCAATCGGTTCAATGAACTTGCGCTTCCCATTGAAGCGCAAGCTCGCTTCGTTCGCATGGTCGTCGAATCGATCGGTTTCGACTTTCAAAGAGGACGCCTAGATTCGAGTACTCACCCTTTTTGCGGTGGCAGTCACTGTGACGATGTTCGATTGACCACGCGCTACAGCGAAGCATGCGTGAACGATGCTCTCGGGTCGTCGATGCACGAGGCAGGTCACGGGATGTACGAGCAGGGACTGCCGGCCTGCGCCATTGGAACACCTGCTGGTCTCGCCGAATCGCTCGGAATTCACGAAAGCCAGAGCCGACTTTGGGAAAATCAGGTTGGTCGTGGCCTCCCGTTTTGGAAATGGTGCGCACCGAAACTCGCTGATTACTTCGGGCAGTCCGTCGGAGGATTCTCGACCACAGAACTCTATGGGGCGGCCAATGTCGTCGAGCCAGGGTTCATTCGCGTCGATGCTGACGAAGCGACTTACAACATGCACGTGATGGTTCGTTTTGATCTTGAGCGATTGCTGATTTCGGGCGCTTTGGAACCGAAGGATTTACCTGGTGAATGGAATCGCAAGTACAAGGACTATCTCAATTTGACGGTTCCAGATGACCGACGCGGCTGTTTGCAGGATGTGCACTGGAGCATGGGTGCATTTGGTTACTTTCCGACCTACACCCTTGGCACGCTGTATTCGGCCCAGTTCTACGATGCCGCCAAGCGTGCGATGCCCGGCCTTGAGGATGGGTTCGCTCAAGGTGAATTCAAACCACTTCTTGGGTGGTTGAACAGAGAGATTCACGCGCATGGTCGTCGCTATCTCCCGGAAGAATTATGCGTGCGCGTGACCGGTGCGCCACTGAGTGCGGAGCCGTACCTCAACTATCTCGAAGGAAAACTCCGTCCGCTCTACTGCGCCTGATCTTTGTTCTTGATCTGCACAGACTGCTGAGTTTGGATGGGAGGTGTGGACTGCCTCGGATTCCCGACGCGGCTCGGAAGTCGGCCCGTCGTAGCGATAACGCCGACGACGATGGTCCAAAGCGGAAACATCCCGACGAACGGAGTCGCTTCGGCGATCAAGACGGGTAGGAGGAGCAGGGGTCTTCCGAGGGCAAGCCAGATCAGGAATCCAGTCACTACATCCACGCCGATGACCAGTGGTTCAAGCCAGACAATCGGCGAAACGAAGAAACTGAACGCATCCGACGCGATAGAAACGCAGAAGGCGAACGCAATCCGTCCCCGAGTGAGCGACAATTCGGAATTCCCCGTGACGAATGGTGCAGAATTAGACATTGTGTGTACCCTCACAAGACTCTACTCAGTTTTTCTCTTTCGACGCATGGCATCCACGAAACATGGCATATACGCAAGTCAATCTCCGAAATGTCGCGATTATCGCGCACGTTGATCATGGTAAGACGACCCTCGTTGATGCGATGCTACGCGCATCGAGCGCCGCATCCGAAATCGAACTGGGCGCGGAGTGTGTCATGGATTCGAACCCCCTTGAACGGGAGCGCGGGATCACAATCCTGTCAAAGAACTGCGCGGTGAACTATGTCGTTAAGAACGGGGATCACGCCGGATTGGCGATGCGAGTCAATATCATTGACACACCAGGCCATGCCGATTTCGGTGGCGAAGTGGAACGCGTCCTTCGCATGGCGGATGGATGTCTGCTTCTCGTTGACGCGATGGAGGGTCCGATGCCACAAACGCGCTTCGTTCTCTCGAAGGCGCTCGAAGTCGGACTCAAGCCAATTCTCGTCGTCAATAAATGCGATCGTCCTGACGCACGACCTACTGAGGTGGTGGACGAAGTCTTTGACCTCCTCATCGATCTCGGGGCCGACGAAATCGCACTCGACTTTCCAGTCGTGTGGGCTTCAGGTCGAGACGGGTGGGCGAGCAGAAATCGCGATGATCGATCCAATGGAGTCGACGACCTCTTCGACACGATTGCAGAACGAGTTCCAGCCCCGCACGGCGATAAGAATGCGCCTTTGCGATACTTGGTCGTGAACTTGGATTCGAACGACTATGTGGGGCGTTTGGGGATCGGGAGGGTGTTCGATGGAGTTCTGAAGGCAAACACGCCGGTCGTCGTTTGCAAGGCCGATGGCACAATTCAGAGAGCGCGCATTCAAGGAGTGAAACGATTCGAGGGGCTCGCACGCATAGCCGCTGATTCGATCGATGCAGGCGATCTCTGCGCGATCGAGGGCATCACCGACATTGAAATTGGCGACACGGTCTGCCTCCCGGAAAGTCCGCTTCCGATGCCACGTGTCAAGGTCGACAATCCGACCCTTCACATGATCTTTCGCATCAATGATGGGCCCCTCGTTGGACGAGAGGGGAAATTTGTGACAAGCCGCCAAATCGCTGAGCGGCTCGAAAGAGAACTCCGCGCAAATGTCGCACTGCGGGTCTCGCCTGGAGAGAGCGCGGAAGAATTCCATGTCTCGGGACGCGGGCTTCTGCATCTGGGAGTGCTCCTCGAAACCATGCGTCGCGAGGGGTTCGAATTGACTGTCGGCAAGCCGGAGGTCATCGAGCGTGAGATCGATGGTGTGATGAACGAGCCCTATGAACGGCTCGCACTCGATGTCGCGCAACATGTCATGGGTGGCGCGCTCGAATTGCTCGGTCAGCGTGGCGCGGAGATCACCAAGGTCGACATGCGCGGCACGCGCACTCATGTCGAAGCGGATATTCCTGCCCGTGGACTCATCGGACTTCGCACGAGAATCCTCAATGCCACCGGTGGCGAGGCGGTCATGTACCACTCTTTCTGCGACTATCGACCGATCCGATTTGCTCCGCGAAAGCGACAGAATGGCGTACTTGTCGCCGTGGAAGCTGGGACTGCAACAACATTCTCGCTTCTCAATCTCTCTGAGCGTGGCGTGATGTTCGTGAAGCATGGCGACATCGTCTACGAAGGGATGGTCGTTGGCGAGAACAATCGCGACAAGGACTTGCATGTCAATGTCGTGAAGCCGAAGCCAATGTCGAATGTCCGTGAATCCAACAAGGAGGCAACGGTCGTGTTGAAATCGCCGCGCCCCTTGAGCCTTGAGAGTGCGCTCGAGTACCTCGAAATCGACGAGTACGTCGAAATCACGCCTGTCGCCGTTCGGATTCGCAAGAAGATCCTCAAAGAGAACGACCGCAAGAAGCTCGTCCGACAGCAGAAAGATCGCGAGGCAGCGAGCATCGGTTCGGACGACTAGTCGGTCCCTCCTCAGTCGATGACCCGTACAATCGAGTCATGCCGACGATCATCCAGAAATTCGGCGGCACGAGTCTCTCGGATCCGCTCAGGATTCGGCGAGCCGCGCAGCGAGTCGCCGATGCGCGTCAGTCTGGATTCGACTTAGTCGTAGTTGCGAGCGCGATGGGCGCGATGACCGACGATTTGATCGATCTTGCCGAACAAGTTTCGCCGATGCCGGATCGAAGAGAACTAGACATGCTTCTGGCAACTGGCGAGCAGGCAAGCGTTGCACTTCTTGCGATGGCACTTCGCGAGATCGGATGTCCGGCGAGCAGCCTGACGGGCGGGCAGGCTGGAATTCGAACGGACGGTGTGCATGGGCGCGCGCGGATCACCCGCATCGAATGCGGTCGCCTGGAAAGGATGATCTCGCGGCGGGAAGTCCCGGTCGTCGCAGGGTTTCAGGGGACCAGTGATGACGGCGAAGTAACCACCCTCGGTCGGGGCGGGAGCGACACGACCGCAGTCGCGATCGCGGCGGTCTTGCGAGTCGCGGAGTCGGGGGGATATTGCGAAATCTTCACCGATGTCGACGGGGTCTATACGGCCGATCCAAGACTCGTCCGGGCAGCTGTCAAGTTGCCGAGGATCTCGTATGAAGAGATGCTCGAGCTCGCGACACTCGGTGCCGGAGTCATTCATGCGCGCGCGGTCCTTTTCGGCGACAAGTACGGTGTGCCAATTCATGTTCGTCATAGTCAGAAACCAGATCACGGAACAATGATTTCTAGGGAGAATCCAGACATGGAAGAACTTGCGGTTGTGGGATGTGCGCTCAAGGATGATCTTGGTCGCGTCAGCATTCGGCAGATCAAGAACGCCGTCGGTTTGCAAGGAAGGATCTTCACCGCTCTCGCCCATGCAAACATCGTCGTCGACGACATCATGCAGACGGAACAGGGATCCGCGACGATGATCGCGTTTACGGTTGACCACGCCGACCTTTCAGACTCGAAGCAAATCGTCGCCAAGATGCTTCAAGAGATGGGGGAAGGGGAGATGTCAGTCGAGGTCGGGCTCTCCAAGGTTTCGGTTGTCGGTGTCGGGATGAAGAGCCATGCCGGCGTTGCAAGCAGAATGTTTCGAGCGCTTGGCGAGGCTGGAGTCGCGATTCACAACATTACGACAAGTGAGATCAAGATCAGCTGCATCATCGATAGTGCCAAGGGGCAACAATCGTTGGAAGCGGTTCATTCCACCTTTGGATTGGGACTCGGAACGAACGCGACGATGGCGATGCAGTTGGACTCATCGCAGCCATGAACTCGGGAGTCAGTCAAGACTTTTGGAAGGCACGCGATCCGTCGCCGAAGCCAATTCAGCCGCCCGCGATACCGGGTCTCACCGTCATCAAGTTGCTCGGAACAGGGGGCTTCGGCGCGGTGTGGCTCTGCGAACAATCAGAACCGCTGAAGCGACTCGTTGCGGTCAAGGTCATTCGCAACATGATTGCCGGTCCGAGACTTCGCGATCGGTTTGAGTCTGAGCGACGAATGCTCGCGCGGATGGATCACCCGGGAATTGCGCAAGTATTCGACGCAGGTGAGACCCACGATGGAAGCCTTTATTTCATCATGGAACTTGTGGAGGGCGAACCGCTCGCGCAGTGGTGCGATCGGCATCGGTTGTCGATCGAGCTGAGGCTCGGCTTGATGAGACAGGTGGCAGCGGCGGTCCAGCATGCGCACTCAAAGGGGATCATTCACCTCGACCTCAAGTCGTCAAACATACTCGTTCGCGAGGTCGATGGACTTCCGTTCATCAAGGTGATCGACTTCGGAATTGCACGCCTCGCCGACGATGAAGACGCGATCGTGACACAGTCGATGGATAGTCGAGAGTCGATCGGCACCCTTGAATTCATGGCTCCTGAACAGCTGAGCGGTGCGAGACAATTGGATACGAGGGCGGACATCTACGCGCTCGGGGTCACTTTGCAACAGCTCTTGACGGGTTTGTTGCCATTCGATGCACGAATGCTCAAGGCAGTAGGAACGGTCGAGTCACAACGACTTATCCGAGAGAGTGTGCCCGATTCGCCAAGCGACGTTGTGCGCCGCGCGAATCAGTCCGAGCCAGCGGAGGCCAAAGTTCGCGCAGAGGCTCGAGGGGCGACACCAAGGTCGCTCCAACGACTGCTTTGCGGGCAATTGGACTCGATCGTGTTGCACTGCCTTGAAAAAATCCCTGACCAGCGCTATCCGACGTGCGATGCCTTGTCGCAGGACATTACGCGTTGGCTTTGTTTCGAACCGATTCTTGCAAAGCCTGCTTCGCGAGTCGTGCGACTTCGCAAGTTCGCGCGGCGCAATCGACTTGCACTCAGCTCGGTCGCCTTTGTCGCAGTCGGAATGGTCGTTGCGCTTGTCGTCATGGGGTACGGACTGTCTGAAGCACGGCGACAACTCGCTCGAGCCGAACGCCTTCACGGATTCAACACGCAAATGATCGAGTCAGTCGATCCAGATGTCGCCAAAGGTATGGATACACGCCTGCTTCGTCTGATCTTCGATCAATCGATGGGGTCGATTGATGTGCAGTATTGCGACGATCCGATACTCGCGGCGGACGCCCACCAAACTGCAGGGATGGCGTACAAGTCGATTGGCGACTTTGAGAAGGCGATCGAACACTTTCGTCGCCACTACGAACAGCTGAGCGAGCTCTATCCCGCCGACGATGCGCGCGTCCTGCAGGCGAAGAATGACCTCGGTCACTCCTTGCTGACAGCTGGTAACACCACGGAGTCTGCTCCATTGCTCGAATCGGTGTTTGAGAGGCGGCAGGCGCTCTTGGGAGATATGGATCCCGCGACGCTCGCATCGATGCACAACATCGCTTGGCTCCGCGACAAACAGAGTGAACTCAAAGAATCGCGATCACTTTATCTTGATGTTTCACAGCGAAAGCGGGCACTGCTTGGTCTCGACCATGAGAGCACGTTGCAGTCAATGCACAATCTCGGCGAGATTCAACGACGACTCGGCGAATTCGCCGACGCCCGCGCAACGCTCGAAGAGGTCGTCGCTCGTCGTATCGCGCGCAATGGCAAGGACCAGTCGGACACGTTGCTCTCGCGCAACAACTACTGCATGGTGTTGCGGTCGATGGATCAGCTCGAGTCGGTTGAGCCAGCATTTCGCGAATTGATTGCAGACATGGATCGGATTCTTGGGCCCGACCATCCGTACACGCTTGTCACTCAGAACAACCTCGCATCGATACTGCGCGAGACGAATCGACTGCAAGAGGCGGAGACGATCTATCGCGCCATCATCGCACGCTTCACTACGCGTTATGGCGCAGACGGTGTCTATACATTGAGCGCTGCCGGGAATCTTGCGCTCGCTCTCGAAAAGCAACGGAGATTTGAAGAGGCCGAGTTAATCTATCTCGACACACTCGCCCGCAAGCGCGCCTCCCAAGGCGATAAAGCGCAAACGACTCTTTCGTCGATTCTCAATCTTGGATCAATGTACGTCCAGCTTGGGCGGTTCGATGAGGCACTCAAGTTGCTCCGCGAAGTTCGTGCTGGTGCGACAGAGAAACTTGGGCCGAATCACCCAATCAGCGTGAGCTCGGCGATAAGTCTCGCTCGGACTATGCTCCGGGCCGGCGATTCGACGGGTGCAGCCGCATTGGCGCGTGAGACAATTGGCGTCGATGAATCAAAACTGCCGCGCGCGCTCTTGATGAGTGGCATGCGAACCATTGGCGAGTCCGACGCGTCGAAGGGTGAGTTCAAGGCAGCAATCGTCGCGCTCACTTCGGCATACGAAATCGCCATCTCTTTGAAGCAGACCGAAGAGGCGAAAGAGATCGCGCGAGTGTTGGCAAGGGTCGCAACCGATGCCGGTGACTCGGACGCCGCGCGCCGTTGGCAAGAACTGAGCGCCAACGGTGGATGAGCGATCTATGAAAACGAACGAATTCGCCTTCATACCAAGTGAAATAGGTGATTTTACAGAACATATATTATCGGACTTTCGGTGTTTCTTCATTTAGGTAAATCCATGGCGACAAACGATCCCACTGAACCTCCTCGCGCTCAATCAATGGCACCACTCTGCTCTGTTTTCAGGCGGTACCTCAAGTCGCAGGGTCTGAAGTACACCACCGAGCGCGCTGATGTCCTTGACGCGATCATCGCGCGTGACGGACTTTTTGAGACAGAGGAATTGCTCCTCGAACTCCGCCATCGCGGTCATCGAGTTTCGAAGGCGACCACATATCGCACGATTAATCTCCTGCAGAACGCGGGCATCATTGTTCAAGCGCTCTTCGACTCGAAGCAGGCGCACTACCAATTGATCTACGGCAAGGAGCAACGCGATCACATGGTCTGCATGAAGACGGGTCGACTGGTGGAGTTTCAGAGCTCAGACTTGACGGCGCTACGAAATCGGATTTGCAAGGATCTTGGGTGGTCGCCCGTTGGACATCGATTCCAGATCTACGCGGTGAGTCCCGAGGGTCAGGCGAGCAAGTCGCGTTGATCGAGGATCGTCGCGTTGCGTGTGGTGCGTGCCGAATCACCCATTGGAGCTACGAATTCCAACTGAATGGAAAGACGCTTCGCAGGCAGTTGCTCTGCTATGCGACGGGCCCACTCGACCACGATGACCCGATCCTTTGACTTGATCAGGTCGTTCCACCCAATTGATTCGAGTTCGTCGAGATCTTTCAATCTCCAAACGTCGATATGGACGAGTGGCATCCGTCCGCCCCCGTAAGTCTGCATCGTGATAAAGGTCGGGCTTGCGACGATCCGTGGATCGATGCCAAGTCCACGTGCGAGTCCACGAACGAATGATGTCTTTCCAGCGCCAAGCTCTCCGTCGAGTGCGATCCAGTCGCCAGGACGCATGCTCGTCGCCACCTGTGCCGCAAAGTCTTCGGTTGCGAATTCGTCTGCGAGCGCAATCATTGCGAACCGCCGTTCTTTCCCTGAGTGTTCCCATCCCCAAGATGAGTCCACCCGAAAGCCGTCACATCGATCTCGCAATCATCGCATATTACGACGACCGCACGTTGATCCCCTTGTGGGCAATCGATGACTTCGCCTATCACTGTCCAACCCAAAGGAACGACCGCGTTCGGCGAAATCGCTGCAAACAATTCGTAGTCTTCGCCGTCCCGGAGTGCATCGAGTATCAGGACGCCCTCATGGCAAGGGATCTTCGCCCCATCCAAACGCGCCTGAAGGAGACGACCGCACCGCTTCGATGACTCGACGATCACTCGCGCGGCATCCACTCCGAGACCATCGCTGATGTCGATCATCGCGTGCAAGTCGGGTCCGAGACGAATTGCAAGATCGTCCGCCTCAGCAATTCGCGGTGCGAAAGTTAAGTGCCTTCCCAGCCCATCGCCCTGAAGCGACCCGCCAAAGTTTCCAGAGACGATGAGCAGGTCGCTTGTGCGCGCACCGCCGCGGGTAATCGCAACGCCAGTCGAGTGCGGGACAGCCAAGATTGTGATCGATAATGTCAGTGGACCTGCGAGATCAAGGTGCACCGATGTGTCTCCGCCGATGAGTGGACAACCAAACGCACTGGCGTATTTTCGAACCGACGCGAGCAATTCGGACGCAGATGAGGCGCTCATCGCGCGCGGAAGAGTCACACAGGCCAGGGTCGCGATCGGGCGACCCGCCATTGCCGCGACATCGCTCACATTGCGCGCGACCGCCTTGCGGGCAATCAAGTCAAGCGACGTGTTGGGAGTGAAATGTCGCCCAGCCACAACCTGATCGACGGCGAGAAGCACACGATCGCCAGGAATTCGCACGAGTGCCATGTCGTCGCCCGGCGCAATCAAGACATGATCTGGAAGCGAGAAGTTGGCGCTCGCGGCGAGTGCGATGAGTTCGCTCTCGCGGATCCGGTCGTCGCAATTCTCTGAGTGGTGGCGAGGCGCTTCCGTCACTGCCTGTCCCGCCGTTCGTCCCGACGCTCGTCCCGACGCTCGTCCTCAGTGTCCAGCAGTTTTCGTGCGATCTCTGCGTGGCGTAAGGAAGCCCCCTGCTTGCGCCGAATCGTCTCTCGGGCTGCCTCAGCGATTCGTTGTCGACGTGGCTGGTCGGACAAGAGTTCAGAAATCGTTTGACCAAGGTCGCTCGCGGAAGTCTGGACGATTCCGCCATGCTGGAGCAACTCATCTGCGGTCGCCTGAAAATCGTCGACTCGCGGTCCGACAACGACCGCTTTCCCCAAGCCAGCTGGTTCCATCATGTCCGAACCGTGCAGATGTCCAAATGTTCGACCGATCACGACGACATCCGCGAGTGCGTAGGCCTGTCGCAGCTCGCCAATGGTGTCGAGCAGGAAACGCCCCGTCGTGCTCCCCGCCACTCGTTCGCTTCGCCGCACGCAACCTGGCAGGTCTCTCGCGGCTTGGTCGAACCACTCGGGTTTTCTTGGCGCGCAGAGGAGTTGAACTCCATCAGGGCACGCGGCATGAAAGAGCGATTGTTCGCCTGGCGCCGTCGACCCGGCGACAATGAGCAACTTCGTTCGATCGATTCCGAAATCGCGCGCGAGATTCTCCGATCCGGACACTTCGTCGGCGATCTCCGCTGTGTCCCACTTCATCGTGCCGGTGACGGAGATCCGATCGCGTGCGACCCCCATCGCAGCGAATCGATCCGCGTAGACCTCGTCTTGTGCACCGACATGTGAGAGGCGCCGAAACATCGGCGAGAGGATCCAACGAAATCGCAGAGATCTGCGAAAACTTCTTGTACTCAATCGACCGTTGATAACCGCCATCGGAATTGCGCGCGATGCACAGATGCGAGTGAAGTTCGGCCAGATTTCCAGTTCCGTCAACAGAACCGCATCGGGTTGAACGGCATCCAGAAATCGGCGCATGCTCCATGAAAGGTCGAATGGGAAACGTACGACTTCGTGGCGATCGCCAAAGACCTGCCTCGCACGCGCGATGCCGGTATCCGTCGTCACACTGATAACGACCCGAGCGTTCATCGGATGTGCCGCAAGCGTCTCGACGAGTAGTCGAATCGCATTGACTTCACCAACCGAAACCGCGTGAATGAGGATCGTGGACCGACGCCCTCCGATGGCGCGAGCTCCCACTCGAAACGGCAGTTTCCAACCTATCCGAGCACTCCAGTCGGTGCGCAGTTTCCCTCGTCGCCAGAGCGAGATCACCCAGATCGGCGAGGTGAGCACTGCGAGAATCAGGATGGCAAGATCGACCACAACGCCCATGAGATCACGAAGGGTATACGACCCCGATAATCTTCATGGAATGGTCGACCCTCTGGACGAGTCACTCAGTACGCGCGATAAAGTCGTTTGGGAGATCGGTGTCGATACAGGCGGAACTTTTACGGACTGCATCGCGCATTCGATCGACGGGCGCACTCGGCGTGCGAAGGTCTTGAGCACATCCGCCATTCGAGGTGTCTTACGTTCTTGCGATGGTTGCTCCATGCGGATCGAGATCCAACTCTCGCTGAGTGACGAAGTGGTCGCTGAGTTCTTTCGTGACTTCTCGATCCGCCTGGTGAGTCGGGCTTCGTCGAGTGACAAACCGCTTTGCGTAACTGCAGCTCGACGCATCGAGGGACAACTCATCCAGTTCACACTCGTTCAATCGGAGGGGAACTGGACGAACAAACTGGAATCCGATTTCGAAGGGGTATTCGTCGATCTCGTCGCCCCCTACAGCGCTCCCATGCTCGCGGCTCGACTCGCGATTGACCGACCTCATCCCACGTCCATGGGTGACTGCCGAATATGCGTTGGAACGACCAGAGGTACGAACGCACTTCTCGAAGGCCGAACAACTCCTGTGACACTCTTTGTGAACGAGGGTCTCGAGGACATCTTGCGCATCGGAGATCAACGACGACTCGACATTTTCGCCGTCGCACCCAGCAAACCACGTCGCATCGAGCGTGCATCGATCGGAGTTCCCGTGCGAATGGCAGCGGATGGGACGGAGGTCCGACCACTTGACGAAGAACTCCTTCGAACGACGGCCATCCAGGCATTCGATCGTGGAGATCGAGTCGCTGCTGTCGCGCTTCTCCACAGCGATTCATCACACCAGCGTGCCTCATCGCAGGAGGTGCGGGTTGGAGAGATCTTGCGCGAAGTTGGATTTTCGTGGGTCTCCCACTCTCATCGATGTGGTTCGACCAGTCGGTTCGAACCGCGTGCACGTGCTTGCGTTGTCGATGCAGCGCTTTCTGGACCGTTGGGGGAGTTCATCCAATCGCTTGAGGTAGGAGCCAACGGATCCGAAATCCTCATGATGACGAGTGCCGGTGGACTCGTTCCAGCGAGCGCGTTTCAACCACGAGAGAGCTTGCTTTCCGGTCCGGCCGGAGGTGTTGCCGCTGCCGCCGCCGTGGCGAGCTCATGCGGAATGGGAAAGTGTGTGACGCTGGACATGGGAGGCACGAGCGCCGATGTCGCGCGTGTCGATGGTGCACCCGAATTGCGCGACGAGACGATTCTTGGATCTGTGATCCTCTCGTCTGCGTGCGTTGCGATCGAGAGCGTCGCGGCGGGCGGTGGTTCGATTCTCTGGTGGGATGGCGAGTCGATGCGCGTCGGTCCGACGAGCGCTGGTTCGTTTCCAGGACCTGCCTGCTACGGAGCCGGCGGTCCCTTGACGCTGACCGACGCGAATCTGCTCCTCGGGCGTATCGATCAGTCGAAGCTCTCCATTCCATTTTCCAATGCCGCGGCCGAAGCTCGAGCGCTTGAGTTGAATGCGAAGATCGCCTCAACCCAATCCGGAGCTTTAACACTCGCCCAAATGCTCGAAGCATTCATTGCAATTGCCGATGAGGCGATGGCATCTGCAATTCGTTCGGTGACGATTCGTCGCGGAGTCGACCCGACCGATCACGCGCTTGTCGCATTCGGTGGTGCAGGCGGATTGCACGCGTGCGCGGTCGCCCGAAGACTCGGGATGCGAAGGGTCGTCATTCCCGCAGATGCAGGCCTCCTCTGCGCCAGTGGGATTTCATGCGCCCCAATCTCGAGGATCGTTTCGGAGCTCGTGCTTGCTCGCATCGACGAGTGCGATCCCCCGCTCTTTGAGCGATTCGAGCGACTTCGTCTGCGCGCGCTTGCGGAGATTCGGTCGCTTGCCACCGATGCCACGAACGCGACGGTCGTTCGACAAAGTGCGATGGTTCGGCTTCGCGGCCACGAGGAGAGCATGGAGATCGATCTTCCAACATGCGAGGGTGCCGCACGAGTTGTCACAGTCATAGAGTCTGGGTTTCGAAGTCGATTCAAAGAGATCTACGGGTTCGATGCCGAAACGACCCGTGTCGTTGAGATCGAGCGCATACGAGTTCAAGTCGAGATTCCGCGAATTTCGCGCACAGGCGAGAGATGCGCGCACATCGACGATGCCAGAGGAACCGTCGGTCCCGCCATATTCGGCAGACCAGATTCGACGGCGTATCTCGCCCAAGGATGGCGAGCGTCTTCGCACCCGAGCGGCGCGATGGTCTTTACTCTCGACAATGCGATCGCGCCTGCGGGCGCCCCGTTGTCGCAGGAACTGATTGCGGCGAGGCTCGCATCGATCTCTGCTGATATGGGGGATCAGCTTCGTCGAACTGCGGTCTCGCCAAACATCAAGGATCGACTGGATTTCTCGTGTGGACTGCTCGATGCCGATGGATTTCTCGTCGTCAATGCGCCACATATCCCGATCCACCTTGGCGCGCTCGGACCATGCGTCCGATCGATACTCGCTCACCAGTCACTCGGGCGTGGCGATGTTGTTGTGGTCAATCACCCGCGATTCGGTGGATCGCATCTGCCTGATCTCACGGTGGTGACGCCCATCTTTACCGATAGTGGTGTGCTCGCCGGATTCGCTGCCAACAGAGCGCACCACGCGGAGATCGGCGGGACGCGCCCAGGTTCGATGCCACCTGATGCAACGAATCTCGCTCAAGAGGGTGTCGCCATCGAACCAATGCTCCTCGTCGATCGAGGAGTCGCGCGATTCGATCGCGTCGAGCAGTTGCTTCGACAGGGCCGGCTGCCGAGTCGGATGGTGGCCGACAATCTCGCAGACCTTCGAGCTCAGGTGGCGGCAAATGAGCTTGCGCTTACTCGGATGCGCGAGCTTCTCAACGAGGTCGGGATCGATTCGTTGCGGACTTCCTACGAACGCATGCGAGACTCCGCCCGCCGCGCATCCGAGGGCGCAATTATGGATCTTCCACTTCACATTCCGATGATCCACGAGCGGCTCGATGACGGAACTCTCCTCTGCGTTGGAATGTCTCGTGATCCTCTCGTTCCCCGATTGACAATCGACTTCACATCAACAGCATCGGTTCACCCCCGAAACCTCAATGCGCCACTCGCTGTAACCCGTGCGGCGGTCATGTATTCGATTCGAGCGCTTGTCGGAAAAAAGCTCGGCGTGAGCGGGCCAGCATTCCCATTGAACGAAGGACTGCTCGATCCCATTGATATTGTCCTACCACAGGGAACAATTCTTTCACCAGATTTTTCGGGACCTCCCGAGAACTGTCCAGCATGCGCAATCGGTCAGACCGAGACGAGCCAGCGACTCGTTGATCTGCTCTGGCGATCGCTTGATCTCGCCGCATGTAGCCAGGGAACGATCAACAATCTTCTCTTCGGGAACGCCGACTTCGGTTTCTACGAGACCATCGCTGGTGGCGCAGGTGCCACCGACCAATGTGCTGGAGAAAGCGGAATCCACACGCATATCAGCAACACTCGCATCACCGATCCTGAAGTCCTCGAACGCCGTTATCCAGTGCGCCTCGAACTCTTTCGAATTCGCGCAAACTCGGGCGGAATTGGCCAGCGAAGAGGAGGTGATGGGCTCGTACGACGAATTCGATTCCTCAAACCAGTCGAGCTTTCCTTCCTCTCACAGCACCGCATTGAGGAACCATACGGACTTCATGGAGGCGGTCCAGGAGCGCGCGGGACTCAGCGGATCATTCGATTAGATGGTCGCATCGAAGCAGTCGCTGGAATCGTTGCAGCGCAGATGCAGGTTGGCGATCAATTCGAGGTCGAAACCCCCGGCGGTGGTGGGTTTGGCGCAGCGAAACCGTCCGAGTGAGGCGAGCGCTTCAGAATCCCAACATCAACATGCCTTCACTGCGCTCTCGATCGCGGCGAAATCGACTTGCACGCCTGGATCCTCGCTGACCCATGCGTACTTGACTGTACCGCTCGCGTCGATGACGAACACGGATCGCTTCGAGACTCCCTTGAGTCCCTTCAAATCTTCATGCAGGGAGCCGTACAGCCGTGAAACATCCTTGTTGAAGTCGCTCAGGACTGGGAACGGAATGCGCTCGATTTCACGGAACTTCGCCACCGTAAATGGTGAATCGACGCTGACTGCGAAGACTTTGCAACCCAGTCGAGTCCAATCGGACCAGTGATCGCGAAAGTGACACATTTCGACCGTGCAGACCGGGCTGAATGCAAGCGGAATGAACAGCAGGACGACCTTCTCCTTGCCGATGATCGCACCGACATCGACGGGTGTTCCAGGTTGGCTTGGGAGGGTGAACGCAGACGCGTGTGATCCGATACTCATAGACATTCCAATCTCCAGTTGCTTGCGTGTAAAACGACTCCGTGAGCTCGATAGGAAGGCTACCCGATCGTCGAATTGCCTGTGATTCGATCGAACTCTCCCAGCGACGGCGAGTCGTCGATGGACTGCTCATTCGTCATCGCTAGCATCCTCTGCGAGTAGCCGAGCTCTGTATGACTTCAACCGCGCCACCGAGCTCTGAAAGTCAGCCGACCCGACTCGCGCTTCTGATCTCAGACCTACGACCACATCCCGAACGCTGGCGGTTCGCTGCGCGCGTTGCGCTCTCGGGGATGATCATCATCGCAGTAGAGATGACATTGCGGTTCGAGATCCTCTACCCCGCAATGAGTGCGATGCTCATCACAACAGAACTCAAAGCATCGGGGACGGTCACGCGCTATCTGTTGAATGTCCTCGCCACGACCATCGGGTGCGCAGCTGCGGTCGCACTTGGATCTCTGTTTATCCAACAACCATGGTTTCTGCTTCCCGTGATGTGGGTCTGCATCATCGGGATCATCTACTTCATGGGAGCGAGCCGGTACCGCGGCGCATTTTTCGTCGCTGGATATCCGTTCATCATCATCGTGTTCTCGATGTTCTTCGCAAAGGGCGATGCAGAGCACATTGGGACGATCGTGTACAGGGCGGTTTTTCTCGGGATCAGCGTTTCTGCGTTTGTGACGATCGTGCTGATGCCGATCGATCCGATCAAAAATCTCAGAGAAAACCTCTCGGTGGGATTCAAACGAACGGAAGATCTGATTGACGAAGTTGTCGATCATCTCAAGGGTGTTCAGATTCTCGATTTTGCTGGTCTCGTGCCGGATTACTACCGATCGAATACGACCGCAAGCATTCAACTCGTCGAACAAGCAGAGACGGATCAGTCGTTCGGGGACACGGAGAACCGTCATCTCGTCTCGCTCATCGCGTTCGAACGACGTTGCGCGGCGGCACTCTATCTCGTCGCGGAACGCGTCGCGACTAAACCAGTCGACGAAATCCCGCAAGCAATCGCGGCGCTGGCCACACTCAAGGCCGACCTCGCGCGCAATACCTCCGCCCTCGGCAGCGCTCTTGAATCGGAGTCGCAACTGGTCCAGGAAGATTCCCATCCGAATCAGGCCGTCAATCTTGCGCTTGCGGCCTGGTACCTACCAGTGCAACGTCTTTCGGCTGAAGCACCAGAGGTGCAAGCATGGATACGCACGCTCGTGAAGTTGGAGCGGCACGCCGACCTTGGGAGAGTCCTCATGGGCAATATCAAGTACGGGATCTCACGAATCTTCCGACTGAGTCTCTTTCGTCCTGACATCGGGGTACTCAAGCACGCGACGAAGTGCTCGACTTCGATTCTCATTTGCGCCCTCTTTTGCATCACCATCAACTGGAGCACGGGGATCGGATGTGTCGAGACAGTGATGTTCGTCGTGCAAGCGACCTTCGGAGGCACCCTGATGGTCGGTGGCTTGCGATTCGTGGGAGTGCTGGTGGGATTCACACTCGCGATCTTTGCCGTGATATTCATCATGCCAATGATCACGACATTGCCAGGTTTCCTGTTGCTCTTCGGGCCGATCCTCTTGATCGCGGGGTATGGGATGCACGGTCCCACCCGCGTGAACGTTCCTGCCATTCAGATGATGATCTTCTTCGATTTCGCATTGTTACAAATGGTGGGTCCCAACATCAGCTTGCTCCCCACAATGCACTTTGGGCTTGCCGTCACGATGGGGATCGTTGTCACGTTTCTCGTCTATAGGTTTTTGTGGCCGAGCCGCGCCGAGAATTTACTCCGCCCGTGTCTCGTGAATATGCTTGAGGGCACTGCCGAATCGCTCCGCTCGCTCGCGCGTGGGGGACTTGCCGCCTCAACCGTTCGGTTGAGCCATGTGAATCTTGACGACCAGTTCTCGAAATTCATGACCATGCAGCATGCCTCTCAGTTCGAGACGTATTACCCCATGTCGGTCGTGGGGGCGCGACTGCGCGCCATTCACTTGGTCGATCAATTGTGCGACAAGCTTCTGGTCGATATTGCCGAAGAGTGCGAGCACCCACCGATGTCGTCCGAGACAGCCATTCTGGTCGATGCATATGCAGAGAGCTTGCATCGATGCGCCCTGCTCGTGGACGGAAAGCCTGGAAGTGATGCGATCCCGCTGCCCCAGATCGCGGTTGCTCCGGGGTCATTCGGCGAGCATGTGCAGAAGTCCGCCATCGAATTGCAATCACTGCGCGAACTTCTCGCCGAACTTGCGCAAGTCAAGACCATTATTGCGTCGCCACTGTGGCTAAGTCATCGCCGCCCGAGCGTCGCGACCTGATCGAGCGGAATATCGAGGCGCTCGATCCGCAGTGATCGGCCAGTCGCCGGATCGATTTCGATCAGGCAACCGCACGCGCGCTCACCCCCCTCACCCATCTCGAAGTTCGTATGAACACCCGTTGTCATCGCCCGGAGAACTCCTTTCACATCGCGTCCGATGATGCTTGCATACGGACCGCACATTCCGACATCAGTGATAAAGGCTGTCCCTCCCCGAAGGATCCGTGCGTCTGCGGTTGGAACATGGGTATGCGAACCGATGACTGCGGCAACTCGTCCGTCGAGATGATGCGCGAGTGCGGCCTTTTCGGATGTCGCCTCCATGTGAGCCTCGACGATGACGATCGGCGATGTTTCAGGTAGCGATGCGAGGACCGCATCAACGCAGGCAAATGGATCGTCGGCATGGAGACTCATGAAGACCCGCCCGAGCACCGTGACGACGAAAATATCCCGCGGTCTGGTCGCCGTTGCGGGGATGCGAATCCATCGTTTGCCGGGAGCCTTGGACGAGAGATTCGCAGGCCGAGAAATCGGCTCCGCAGGATCTTCGAGAACCGGCGTGATTCGAGCGTCGCGAAACGCATGATCTCCAAGAGTCACGGCGTCTGCCCCCATCGTGCGCAGATCCCGATACAAGTCGGGCGTAATCCCTGATCCGTTTCGCAGATTCTCCCCATTGATGATGATGGCATCGGGGGCGAATTGTGCGCGGATCGCCGGAATCGCCTGCTGGAGCGCGCGCCGTCCTGGTTGCCCGACGCAATCTCCAAAAAAAGCGATCACAATACCGCCGTGCATGGTTACACTCTACATGGCGCCGTGGCTCATGATTGATTTGGTCGTTGCGCGAACGCCATTGAATGATTGAAGCAACTTACAAAAAGGGCGATCGCGTTCGTCATCCCTCCAAACCTGAATGGGGCGTGGGTGTGGTCTCGAAAGTCGAAGTGACGACCCGCGGAGAAACGACCGATTTGCGTATCTGGGTGCGTTTTCCGTCGATCGGCGAAAAAACTCTGCTTGCGAGCGTCGCGGGTCTGGAATTGATCGAAGCCCAAGCATTCAGCAGTGCCATCCATGCGAGACCGTCCGTGACGGACGTCGATGTCGCAAAGGGAGGCGGTTGGCTCGGCTCGATTTCGAAAAAGTCCGCAGAGGAATTGATGACAGCGCTCCCGGGAGAAGCAACTGATCCATTCGTGAACCCGAAACGTCGATTCGAGACAACGATGGCTCTTTACCGCTTTGATGGGACTCCGGCGCGTCTGGTCGAGTGGTCAATCGCACAGAGCGGACTCTATGATCCAATGTCTCGCTTCAATCGGCAAGAACTGGAACAGCTCTACAAACGGTGGATGTTTCACCTTGATGCTCACTTGCTGAAGCTCTTAGGTGAATTGCGTCGCGAGCGAGTGGCGATTGATCAACTTGTCGCGACAGCACCCCTCCTCGCCGTGAAGGCTGTTCGGCGACAGCAGTCATTGCTGAAGTGATCCTCTGATTTGTTTCAAATTACTGACAGGACGGGAACACGAGCTTAGAGCGCTCTCGATCGATTCTCGTCGACCCTGTACGATCAATCCTGTTGGCGTACAAACCATTGAATTCCACCATGAAGATTCGCGCCGGTCGGGTCGATCGTCTCGTCGTGATCGCCCTGGTCCTTGGAGCAGCATGTGCGTGGATGGCACTTGTCCTTATGTTTTCTCCGCTTTCGACTGATCCGTCCATTCTGGCCAAGGAGCGTGAGGCGGCTGTCGCACTTCAAGTCGAACTGGACGCTGCCAATGCGGTTGCTCTGCGAACGGCCGAAAAATTAGGGCAATCGGAATCGAAGAACGCCGACATCTTGGCGCGAATCCAACAATCAGATGCTCGCGCTTCCGAGGCGACGCAATTGGCCGACACCCGATTGATCGAGTTGGAAAAACTCCGACAAGCCGAGATTTTGAACGAGAGTCGGGATTTAGCAACAGCGATGCAATCGAAGATCCAAGCGGAGCAGTCAGCCGCTACGGTCGCTGCGCTCGAGGCTGAATTGACATATCTCCGAAATGGAGCGGCTCGAGTGCGAGAGTTCATGCAGGGAGCATTCCATTCATTCGCACCAGCGTCGGTTGGTCGAACGGACGCGCGCGTGCTCGATGTCATGACATCCGCGCTCGTCGAACTTGAAGCCGGTGGATTGGACGACGATCCTGAGTCGAAGGCTCAGCTTCAGTCGACCATCGCAACCATCTTGATGAATGGCGGGCAGTCCGTCTTGGCACGACCCATTTTTGATGAAGTGCTTCTCTACCGTAGAAAACTCCACACAACCGATCACGCCGACCTCGCCGATGCGATTGGCGATGCGTCGACAGTCCGGATTCTCCTGGGGGATCTCGCAGGGGCAGAAACACTCGCCCAGGATTCGCTCGCGATGTATCGAAGGTTGTCACCTGGTGATCAGTTGGTCGTCGCTGCATCGATCAGCAATCTCGCGCTCTTGGAACGCCTCCAGGGAAAGTGGGCGGATGCGCTCCGAGACTCTCAAGAGTCGATCGACATGCTCACTCGGATCACTCCCGGCAATAACTGGAAAACCGCGCGCGAGTTGCACCAGCTTGCGGAGATTCATGATGAGTGCAGTCATTGGGATGACGCTGCTCGCATCCACGAAAAGTCGCTGGCAATGAAGCTTGCGCTGACGACAGACGATCATCCCGATGTCGCGGCCGGGCTTACGAGTTTGGGGGGTGTTCTGCAATCCAAGGGGCAACTCGCGCAGGCAGAAGTGGTGCTCACGAAGGCACTCGAGATGCAGAGTCGACTGCACCCCACCGATGACCCGACGGTCGCAGACGCGACCAACAATCTTGCGAGCGTGCTCCAGGCACTCGAACGCTCGACCGAAGCGGAGAGACTCTTTCGCCAAGCCTTGTCGATGAAAGAACGCATCTACAAGCGCGACCATGCGAGTGTCGCGAGCGCCCTCACGAGTCTCGGGTTTGTCGAGCAATCGCTCGGGCGCAATGATTTGGCAGTGCCGCTTTTCGTTCGGGCGCTCGATATGTGTCAGCGACTCCACTCGGGCGATCATTCGACAACTGCGCGCGCGCTGAATTGTCTCGCGTGGATTCGATTTGATATGGGCGATTTCAGTGCAGCAGCCGAGAGTGCCCGTGCATCGGCAGATATGTACGAGCGACTCGTTCCTGGTGGAGATTCGAATCGCGCCGTGGCGATTGCACTCGTGGGTCGAATCACAAAAAAACTGGCGAAGAACCAAGGGGAAATCGACTCAGCGATTGCCATGATCGCTCAAGCGCAATCGATGGTGCTCGCACATGAAGCTCCGACGGGACCAAATGCGAAAGCCGTTCTTGCTCTCAAGGACGAGATCGAACGATCGAAGTAAGCCGGAGTCGGATCGCCGTTTCGATCAGCTTCCCTCTTCCATCAGAGATTCACGTGCCTCTTTCAGTTGGGCAAGCCGCCCTTCATCCACTTTCGGATAGTGCAAACCAAGCGACGCGAGCGTGTCGATGATGATCCCGGCAACTGCGATGCGCGTGAACCACTTGTTGTCGGCTGGGATCACATGCCATGGGGAATTCGGAGTCGATGTGTGACGAATCATCTCCTCGTAGGAATCCATGTACTGATCCCAATGCTGTCGCTCCTTGACATCGGTCGCAGAAAACTTCCAGTGCTTCTCTGGAGTATCGATGCGGTCAAGAAATCGCTTCCGCTGTTCGGCCTTCGAGACATTAAGAAAGAACTTTCGAATGACTGTTCCGTTGCGTGACAAGTACTCTTCCATGTTTCGAATATCAACATAACGACTCTCAAAAATGTCCTTCTCAAGAAGCGACGGCGGGATCTTCTGATGAGTCAGGATTTCGCGATGAACTCGCACAACGAGGACTTCCTCGTAATACGAACGATTGAAGATCCCGATCGTTCCCCTTGGGGGCAAGCGACGGGTCGATCTCCACAAGTAATCGTGATCGAGCTCCTCGGTTGATGGCGCCTTGAATGAATGCACCTCGCACCCCTGCGGATTGATGCCAGACATCACATGCTTGATGACACCGTCCTTCCCGGCCGCATCCATCGCCTGAAAAATCAACAGGATCGACCAATGGTCCTGGGCGTAAAGCATGTCCTGTTGCTGTGCGAGCATTCGAACACCGTCTTCGAGCAATTCCTTCGCATCCCCCTTCTTGAGACCGGTCAAGCCATCGGTCCCGTCCGGATCGCATGACTGCAAGCGGAAGGATTTCGGATTCTCAATCGCGTATCTTTTCGCGAGCGCGCGACCTGTGCTCAATATTTCCCCGTCGTTCATGCAGATGTTTTAACAGAATTGCTTCATGCGCAATACCCCCGCAATGCGCTCGAGCGACAGTGCACTTCGACCCGCAAGTCAAACCCGATCGCAAACCCCCGAAGCGCAACCCCGAAGCGCAACCCCGAAGCAAAAACCTGAATCGACGAATCAATGAACCGTACTGGGCTCGAACCAGTGACCTCCTCCGTGTCATGGAGGCGCGCTAGCCAACTGCGCCAACGGTCCGTCAATTGCCATCCTAACGCGATGGGTTGGAATGGGCAAGAAGGCGAAGATTCACGAATGCGAGGCGAGACAACGTGCGATCCGCTTGAGCGAACTTGTCTTGCCGAGGATTGCGAGCGTGTCGAAAATTGGCGGACTCACGACCCCACCGCAGAGCGCGACTCGAAGCGGCTGCGCAATCGAACCAAGATTTCCCGCCACCGATTGATCCGCATAAGACTTCAGAACTGATTCAAGCCCTCCGACAGACCAATCTTCGCAGTCGTGCAGGATCGCTTCCATCGCCCTCAAGTGGTCAAGCCCAGATGGAACTGATCCTTGCAACACCTTCGTGACGGCTTTGGGATCCCATTCGAGCAAATCATCGGCGACGGTTACAAATCCGTTTGTTCGGAAGAGGTCATCGAGGGTCTTACTTCGCTCATGACTTGCATCGCACAGGGACCGAAATTGCGATTCCGTCAGTCGTGCCATGAACTCAGCGTGATAAACCTTGCCGTGCACCGTCACCTTCTGCACGAATTCCTCGCGCGGCATCCCCTTCAGCGCATGCAGATTGAAGGCGAGCAGTTTCGATCGGTCGAACTTTGCGGGAGTCTTCACGACTCGTTCAAGATCGAAGTGGCTCTGAAGGAATTCAGTGTCGAATTTCTCCAAGTCACCGCCAGGGCTCCACCCGTTCAACGAGAGAAAATTGCACAAGACTTCGGGCAAATAGCCCGATCGACGGAAGTCGTCGACATTGATCTCGGGAAGGACGACACCGAGAGCGTGCGCGAGCGCAACAGAAGCAGAGAGGTCCAACTGCGTGTTCTTGTCCTTGAGCCATGCACCGAAAATGCCGGGATCGACAGAATCGGCAGGAGGCGATGTCATCGCGCGTTCCGCAACAGCTTTGCGCAAGACCTTGTCTTTGTCACGCTTGGACATCTTCGAACCATCTGGATTGAAGATGAGCGGCAAATGACCATAGATGGGTCTGCGAAAACCGAGCGCGTCTTGGAGAACGATGTGCTTCGCCGAATTGTTGAAGTGCTCTTGGGCGCGAAGCACATGGGTCACTCCCATCAACTCGTCATCGACGACGACCGCAAAGTGATAGGTCGGGAAGCCGTCTGCCTTGCGGATCACAAAATCGTCAGTCTCTCCCGCAGGAATCGTCGCCTCGCCGAGAATTTCGTCGTGAATCGTAATCGGCTCGGGCGGCGTATGAAATCGAATGACCGCTGGCTTCCCAGACGCGAGCAACGCGTCTCCTTGTTCCTTCGTCATGGCGCGGGCAAACTCGCCGGTGTATCGAAACGGTTTGTTCTGTGCTTTGGCTTGATCGCGGAGAGTCGCCAATTCATCGGTGGATTCGAATGCGTAGTACGCCTTCCCACTCGCGATCAACGCGTCGAAGTACCTCTGATAAATCGGAAGGCGCTGCGCCTGAAAGTACGGACCTCGTGCTCCCCCTCCATGACCCTCGTATTCAGGTCCCTCATCCCAAGCAATTCCGAGCCACAGAAGATCCTTGACGAATCCGATACTGGCAGCATCGCTCGATCGCTTCTGGTCGGTGTCCTCGATTCGCAAAACGAACTTGCCTCCACGACCCTTCGCGAAAGCCCAGCAAAAAAGAGCTGTCCTGGCGCCGCCGACATGCAAGTGACCCGAAGGACTGGGCGCAAAGCGCGTGACAATGTTTTCGGGATGCTGTTTCATATCGAATCCGAATCTCCTCGGCTACGCTTGAGCCGTGGAGCCTAGCAAATCAGCTGATTCGTCAGCGGTTGGAGTGCGAGTGGGAGTCCTCTCCGATAGTCACGGCGAAGCGGCGAGAACCCGTAGCGCTGTCGAGGAACTGGCGCGACGTGGTGCGACACTCTTCATCCACTGCGGCGACATAGAGACGATGGACTGCCTTGATCCACTCGCTGGACTCGACTCACATGTCGTATTCGGCAATGTCGATGAGCCAGCGGATCTCACGGATTACGCTCATTCGATCGGGATCAAAGTCCACCAGTCGGCCGGGGAAGTCGTCGTCGATGGACAACGCCTTGCCTTTGCTCACGGCGACCAGCCGGGGTGCATGGAACGGATTCTCCGCACCAAGCCCGCGTGGTTCTTTCACGGGCACACGCATCAAATGCGCGATGTTCGAGTCGGTCCAGTCCGAGTTGTCAATCCCGGCGCCTTGTGCAGAGCAAGCCAATACTCAGTCGCACTTGTGGTCCCGGCGTTGGGTACCGTCGAGTTTGTCGTCGTGGCCTGATCGCGTTTCATTCCGAGCCAAATCGTTGATTTTGGGTACTCTTGTGAAATGACGCACCGGCGGAAGCGACTCAATCGCCTGAGATTCTGTCCAGTCGGCGCGGTGCCGGGGTCGATCAATCGGTTGACTCCCGAAACGAATCTGGAAATGGAGCTCTTCGCCTGGAGTTCGGATCGATTCGTCGAGCATCGCATCTCCTCGCTTTCAGGGATCGAAAAGCTACGGGACGGACTTCCGATGATGTGGATCAATGTCCCCAGCACCCCCGGAGGGAAAACCCTCCTCGAATTCCAACGCAGTTTCGGTCTTCACCCGCTTGCGTTGGAGGATGTCCAGCATCCGACTCACCGTGCCAAGGTCGAATCATTCGGAGAAATCCTCTTTGTCTTGCTTCCAATTCCTACACAAGTCGACGGAGAATTTGAACTCGAGCAGTTGGCGATGTTTGTCGGTCCAAACTTTGTCCTTACGATTCAAGAGCGATCGGGTGGAGACTGCTTTGATCATGTTCGACATCGCATTCGACTTCATGAGGGTCGGGTCCGCGACAAGGGATCGCCCTATTTCGCCTTCGCGTTGATCGACTCAGCCATCGACAGCTATTTCCCGATCGTGAATGCAATGGGAGAGAAAGTCGATGCGATCGAGGAAGCCCTGGTCGGATCCCGCGCGGCGCCGGACCTTTATGCCGTCCGCAGTTCCAAGCGTGAACTCTCGCGTGTTCGTCAAGCCATTTGGCCCTTGCGCGACGCGTTGACGTCGATGATGACGCTCGAGTCATGGTTTGACATGGAACACCGTCTCTATCTGCGCAATGCCCTTGACCATGTCATGCGATTGATCGACATGCTTGACTCCGATCGAAGCATGGCGTCGGATCTGATGGAACTCGCAATTGCGATCGCGAACGCAAAGCTCGCAGTGGTGACCAAGTTTCTGACCATGATCGCGACCGTCTTCATTCCCTTGACATTCATCGCGGGCGTCTACGGAATGAACTTCGATTTTATGCCAGAACTTCACTGGCGGTACGGGTACGCGTTTTCACTCGCAGTCATGGCGATCACGGTGGTTGGAATCCTCTTCACTTTTTGGTGGCGCGGGTGGTTCGATTCGTCGATGCGTTCGACGCAAGGATCGCGGGCGAAACGTTCGTAATTTCCTTTGCTTTTACCCCTTGCGTGGGTCGAGAGAATGTCCGATGATGAAGCGGTCGGCGCTTGTGGAGTGGCACGTTGCCCCCGCATGGAATGCATGGTGAGAGCACGGAACGAGAAATATCGAATGAACAAACCATTCACAATCCCTATGGACAACCAGAAATCGACTCGGGCTTCTGATTACTTCGGTTCGCTCACCTTCAGCGGCGATGTCATGCTCAAGCGACTCCCACCCGAAGTCTTTATGAACCTTCAGCGGACGATGCGGAGAAATCTGTCGCTCGATCGATCGATCGCCAATACGGTCGCCTCCGCGATCAAGGAATGGGCGATCGAGCATGGTGCGACTCACTACTGCCACTGGTTCCAGCCCCTCACTGGATTGACCGCTGAGAAGCATGATGCATTTCTCTCCCCCACTGGCGATGGTGGCGCGATCGAAAAATTCTCGGGTGATGCGTTGATCCAGGGCGAACCAGATGCTTCGAGTTTCCCTTCGGGTGGAATCCGCGACACCTACGAAGCGCGTGGCTACACCGCGTGGGACGCCACGAGCCCGGTCTTTCTTCTTCGCGCAGGCGACGGAAACAAGACGCTTTGCATCCCGACTGCTTTCGTTTCGTGGACTGGTGAGGCTCTCGATCAGAAGACGCCACTTCTGCGATCGATCGATGCGGTTTCGAAGCATGCCCTTCGGATCGTTCACGCGCTGGGCGATGCAAAAACATCGCAGGTCATCGCGACCCTTGGATGCGAGCAGGAATATTTCCTGGTCGACCGAGAACTTTTCTTGCAACGCCTTGACTTGGTTGTCTGTGGTCGAACACTCGTCGGTACTCAGCCACCGAAGGGTCAACAATTGGAAGATCACTACTTCGGCGCGATTCCCGAAGCGGTCCTTTCTTACATGACTGAGTGCGAAGAGCGTCTCTTCGAGCTCGGGATTCCAGTGAAGACTCGACACAACGAGGTAGCACCAGGGCAGTACGAGCTCGCTCCGACCTTTGAAAATTCGAATGTCGCGGTCGATCACCAGATGACGACGATGCATGTTCTGCGCTCGGTCGCACGCAAGCACGGATTCGAGTGCCTCCTTCACGAGAAACCGTTTGCACGAGTGAACGGTTCAGGAAAGCACAACAATTGGTCGCTCTCGACCGACACGGGAGTCAATCTCCTCGACCCTCGCGACGATACGCATACGAACATGCAGTTCATGATCTTTCTCGTCGCCGTTATTCGTGCGGTCGATGTTCATGCTGATCTTCTTCGTGCTTCGATCGCGACTGCGCACAATGATCACCGACTTGGCGCCAACGAAGCTCCGCCGGCCATCATGTCGATTTATCTTGGCGAGATGCTCACGAGCATCCTGGATCAACTAGAGCGAGGAGAGTCAAAGAAATCTGCGAAGGCGATAGAGCTCGACCTTGGAGCACGAACGCTGCCTCAGATTCCGCGCCATTCGAGCGATCGCAATCGAACGAGTCCCTTCGCTTTTACTGGGAATAAGTTCGAGTTCCGAGCCGTCGGATCATCCCAATCAGTCGCGTGGCCCAATACGGTGCTGAACACCATCGTCGCTGAAAGCCTCGATCTGATCGCGACCGAACTCGAGAAGAAGCTTCGCAAGAATCCATCACCTGCAAAGATGGATTCGATCGTCCGAGATTTGCTCAAAGATCTCGTTCAATCTCATCGCCGAGTCTGCTTCGACGGAAACGGCTACAGCGCGGAGTGGCACGCTGAAGCCGCGAAGCGCGGTCTTCCCAACTTCCCGTCGACGGCTGATTCGCTTCCCGCTCTTGCGACGAAGAAGGCGGAGCGACTCTTTGCAGCCTACGGAGTCCTGTCAACTCGGGAGCTCCATGCGCGCTACGAGGTCCAGATGGAGCAGTACTGCAAGATCGTGCAAATCGAGGGGCGAACACTTGTTCAGATCGCAATCACTCAGGTCTTGCCTGCTGCGCTTCGAGCGCAAGGTGAACTCGCCGATGTCATTGCAGCAACCCAGCACGCGGGAGTGCCCTGCCCCGAGAGCGAATCCGCACTTCGAGACCTCGCGAAACAGGTGGTCGCACTTCGAGACGCCGCGTCCGAGCTCGCCATTGCCACCGCCAAAGAAGTGCCCAACATCGAGAAGAGGATGCGCCACTTTCGAGATGTCGTCGTTCGATCGATCGAAAAGGTTCGCGAAATCAGCGATGGATTGGAGAGAGTCATCCCCGCCGATCTCTGGCCACTACCCGACTACGCGACAATGCTGCTGGTTCGCTGACACCCGTTATCGAACCATTCCATTCCGAATCGAACAACCATTGGATGTCGAAACCATCGCTCCTCTTCGGGGCAAGGTCTTTTTTGAGAGATTCTCCCTATACTCTGGGACTCTTCAAACTTGATTCGATTTCGTTCGTTCCAACTCCGTTCCAACTCCGTTCCAACTCCGTTCCAACTTGGGACTCTGCCCAGCAAGGACTCTATGAGCACTGCAAGTACCGTTGAAAACACCGTCCAGATCACCGATGCCGGACCGGCGCTCAAGCGGATCGTCATCACAGTACCGACTGCCAAGGTCAACGAACAAATCGAGAGCGCATTTTCCGGACTCGCAGCTCAAGCGGTCGTGCCTGGATTCCGACAAGGCCGTGTCCCTCGCGGATTGCTCGAGAAGAAATTTGGAGCTGCTGTCCTCCAGGAAGCTCGCCAGCAACTGGTCTCCCAGGCGTACCAACAAGCGCTTGAAGCAAACAAGATCAGGCCGATTGGTCAACCCGAGCTCGCCGAAGGGACCACGGAGAGTGAGCTCGTTCGTGGCAAGGATTTCACGCTCTCGGTTGAGGTCGAAGTCATGCCAGAGTTCGAGCTTCCAGTCTGGGAAGGGATGGCACTCCGTCGGCCGATGCTCGAGATCGAACCCAAGCATGTTGAAGAAGAAATCGAAAGGCTTTCGTACCGACTCGGTGCGCCTGCTCAAATCGAAGGACCCTTCCAACCCCTCGACCGGATGGTCGGGAAAGCTGTCGTCAGGTTAGAGGGCGAGGACAAGGTCTTCTTCGAAACCGAGAACGCGCTCACGGTCGTGCCCGCAGAGGATGATGCTGGGAAGGGTCCATTCCTCGGACTCATGGTCGAAGGACTCGACGCGCTTCTCATCGGAAAGAAGATCGGCGAGAGTGTCACCATTCGGATGAACGGACCCGAAAGTCATGAAATCAGCGAGATCCGTGGAAAGCCACTCTCCGTGGAGTACTCGATTACTGCGGCTGAGCGAATCGCTCCTGCGACTCGCGATGAGATCGCGGCAAAGGTCGGCGTCGAGACAATCGACCTCCTGAAGGAAAATCTGAAGGGCGTGTTGGAGCGAAGGCGAGATGATGAACAACGAAGCGCGATGCGCGATCAGGTCTTCGCGCAGCTGGCAGACAAAGTTGACTTCGACTTGCCGACGCGACTCTCAGAGGCACAAGTAGCGCGCGATCTCGAAAGGCAGCGACTCGAAATGCTCTATCGTGGAACGGAGTCAGAACGAGTTGAGAGTCGCCTCGCGGAGATTCGCGGCGCCAGCGCTGGCGAGACTCGAAGACGGCTCAAGTTATTTTTCCTTCTCGCAAAGCTTGCGGAAACACTTGGTGTTGAAGCGACCGAAGGCGAAGTGAATGGTCGAATCGCGGCGATTGCTAGGTCGCGCGGAATGCGACCCGATGCCATGCGCGCCGAATTGGAAAAATCGAATCGAGTTGGCGAAATTGCATTGCAGATTCGCGAGCACAAGTCGGCAGATCGTGTGATCGCGAAGGCGGTGATCTCTGACATTCCGGCTTCTGAGTGGAACGATGAGGCGAATGCGAAGAAGGAACCAAAGCTCGAGAGCGCGACTGCACCGAAAGTCGCACCGAAATTGGACCCAAAGCCGACTGGTGCGACAAAGTCAAAACCCGATGCTGAAACGGCTCGGAAAGCCGACAAGCCCTCAAAGTCCCGCGAGGGCAAGTCGAAATCGTGACCCATCTCTCGGTCCTTGACGCCTTGAATCCAGGCTCCGAAGTGATGGAATCGCCACCGCTCTTTGCGCAGGCGTCCGATGTTGGCGTGTCGATCCTTCCAATTTTGGGATGGTTGATCGCGCTTGTGTTTGCAGGTGCGCTCGCGATCTACTTGTTTCGTCGCTGGATGCGCGGGGAAGGCACCGACCCGATCGGCTTCACGCTGGCGGATCTGCGAGAGATGCTCGAATCAGGAGAGATCACCGACGTCGAGTTTCGGGCCGCACGTGACGCGATGATCGCGCAGGTCAAGCGACGAAGCGCGAGCAGATCGAAGAGCGCGAAGTACACTTCTGGCGATGACTCCTGACATGAAGAATCGGGCTTCGAAATCCGTACTCCCCTCTGCCGCCACCCCAGGAAACGGTGGTCGTCGCGGTGGAACGCGCGAAGGTGGGTTCGGTCCTGGTGGACCTCCTGGAAACGGAGGGTCCGACGGCGCGAATTCGGGAGGATCCGGTCGTGATAGCGGTTTTCGCGGAAAGAAAGTGACCACCTGCAGTTTCTGCGGCAAGACGAGCCGCGAAGTTGGGCCGATGGTCGAAGGACCGAATGATGTCTACATCTGTGCGAACTGCACGGACCTCTGTCAAAACATTTTCAAGCAAGAGAAGCGACGCGTTACGAGTGCGACTCCCGCCCTGACGCAGATCCCATCTCCCCGTCAGGTAAAGGAGTACCTCGATCAATATGTCATCGATCAAGACAGGGCCAAGAAGTCGCTTGCGGTCGCGGTTCACAATCACTACAAGCGCCTCACGCAGCTTGAGAGTGCCGATGCCCCGGTTGAACTCGACAAGAGCAATGTGTTACTCGTTGGACCGACTGGAACGGGTAAGACACTTCTCGCCCGAACACTTGCGCGAATCCTCAATGTCCCATTCGCCATCGGCGATGCGACGACTCTGACCGAAGCCGGATATGTCGGAGAGGATGTTGAAAACCTGCTTCTCAAGTTGCTTCAGGCGGCTGATTTCGATGTCGAAGCCGCTCAGCGTGGGATCATCTACATCGACGAAATCGACAAGATTGGAAAGACGACGGGCAATATCTCGATCACGCGAGATGTTTCGGGTGAAGGAGTGCAGCAATCCCTCCTCAAGATGCTCGAAGGAACGGTCGCAAATGTTCCTCCGCAAGGTGGACGCAAGCATCCAGAGCAGCAATACATTCAACTCGACACGACTCACATCCTCTTCATCTGTGGTGGCTCGTTCGTCGGAATAGATGACATCGTGCGTCGCCGAATCGGCAAGCGCCGGATTGGATTCTCGACCGATGGGGTCGATTCGATATCGAAGTTGCAGGATGACTGCACAATGTTGAGTCAGATTCAGCCCGACGACCTGTTGGAATTCGGATTGATCCCAGAGCTCATCGGTCGCCTGCCGGTGCTTTGCTCACTTCTCCCGCTCAACCGCGACGCGATGATTCAGATCCTGACGGAACCGAAGAACGCGCTCGTCAAGCAGTATCAGCACCTCTTCAAGCTCGAAGGCACTGGCCTCGAATTCACGCGGGGTGCGCTCGAAGCCATCGCAGATCGGGCCATGGAGCGAGAGACTGGCGCTCGTGGATTGCGAGCCGTCGTCGATGAATTGATGACCGACCTGATGTATCAACTTCCGGAACTCGACAACGCAAACACGACCTATCGAATCGACGAAGAGTCCGTTCGCACGGGCGCAGTTGTTCTGGAAAGAGCTCGGCAACGCGCTCGCGAGAGTGCCTAACGATGTGGGTGTTTCGTTGCCACCGATGACCCGCTGGGAGAGCCTCCATCATCGAGTTTGTCGCATTGGACAATCTGCGAGTACGCGCGAGGGAAGAATGTCGGCGCTCATTGACATCTTGTGGGATGGTCTCGCTCCCCACGGACTTTCATGGATCGGTTTCTATATCGATCGACCAGCCGAACCGAGTGATCGTCGTCTGATCCTCGGTCCGCGCCGTGACAAGCCGGCGTGCAGTCCAATCGGTTTGCACGGAGTCTGTGGCCAATCACTTCTCGCCAGAACCCCGATCATCGTCAAGGATGTTCGCACTCTCGGAGCCAAGTACATCGCATGCGACCCCCTCGATCTGAGCGAAATCGTAATCCCCTGCTTCGCTTCAGATGGCACGATTTGGGGAGTTCTGGACGCGGATAGTCACATCGCTGGGCACTTCACCAATGACGATCAGGTCCAGCTGATTGAGATGCTTGAATCTGCGGCGCTCTCCACTCGGGCCGGGCCCGACTGAGCGAACCGGAGGCCCATTGCCCTTGGATCCACGAGGGGCTTGCGAATTCCCATGCAAATGGGTAGCCTCGCCGACCCTTCGGAGAGACCACATGCCACGCGTTTGCTTTTTTACTGGATCACGAACAACTTCAGGACATCGAATTACGCGACGCGGAAAGGCGAAGTACCTCGGAGGAGTCGGCATCAAGACGACGAGCGTGACCAAGCGCAAATTCAAGCCAAATTTGCAGCGAGTCAAGGCAGTCGTGGACGGCAAGCCAGTACGTATCCTCGCGAGTACGCGGGCGATTCGAAGTGGACTCGTCGTCAAACCAATCCGACGAAAGTTTGCCTACACCAGAAAACTCGTCGCAGGGGCTTGATTTTCCTGGTTTCTTGATGATGTCATTTGGGGGCAAACTCTTGCGCGACGCGCGATCCGCATAGCAACCTCGCGCAAAATTTTCAAATTTATCTGTGTTTTTCTTGACGGGGCCCGAATTCGGCATAGAATCGAGTCGTTCGCAGAGGATTTCGAGCCCTACAAGTCAAATCGAAGTGCCATGGTCGGCATTCGGGACTTGGGCAACAGTTCCCTGCCAGGCCGGATTCCCGGTGACAGTGGTTTGGATGGTCCGTCGCTTCGGCGACGATTTAGTCTGAACCGCCGTTTGCTTGAGTGTGGATCCAGCGTTTTCAGTTTTGGATCAGAATTCTTGACTCAGGGGTTTTCACTGTGTTCGCTTTGCGTTCGCAGTGGGTGGGTGGTTGGTTTTGGTCCATGTCATACATGTCCCAACCAAGCTGATCTCCTGAGTGGTTGTGATTGCTGTCCGGACTGTGAGTTGTTTGTCTTGAAATTGGGGAGTGGCGCCCTTGCTTCAAGCGAAGAATGCGACTTGCCACGCATCCGAGTTTCGCTGGAACTGACCCGGATTCGATTCGTATCGGATTTGTTTCGAACTTGGCGTCGAAAATGACCGTAACCCCCTTGCCTGCATAAGCTTATTTGTCTTAGGTATCGAAAAACGTGATCCCCTCCCGCACCGATTCTTCTGATCGAGACCGTGTTCTCGAGCTGACAGATCTCGTCACCCTCGTGGGCGAGTCGGTGGTTCTTCGTCCAAAGGGGCGAGAGCATGTCGGGCTTTGTCCATTCCACGAGGATCGTCGGCCGTCATTTTCGGTCGTGACTCATAAAGGGAATGCGTTTTACAACTGCTTCGCCTGTGGGGTGAGCGGAAATGCCATCGATTTCATGATGAACTATCACCGGATGGACTTCATTGAGGCCCTGCGGTTTTTGGCTCAACGAGCGGGGATTCAGTTGCAGATGCGCGATTCCGATGCGCCCCGAGCGACAGATCCCGATAGCCCGGCTTCCCTCAGGCGTGCTAGCGATGCGGCGCAGAGGTATTTCGCTCGAACCCTCAACGATCCCGTGCTCGGAAGAGTCGCGCGAGAAGCACTTGCCAAGCGAGGAATCGACGCTGTGATGATCGAGCGTTTCGGATTGGGAGCGTCGCAAGGAGCAATCGATGGGCTTGCCAACTATGTGGAGAAACTTGCGTTGAATCAGAGCCACAACGGCGACGAGTCGACCTCCCCCGCAGTCATTCGTGCATCATTCGAAGCGGCGGGTTTGCTGAGGCGTCGGGGCGCGCTTGTTGACGGGTTTCGAAATCGAGTGATGTTCCCCATCGCTGATGAACTCGGTCGGTGCATCGCATTTGGTGCTCGTTCAATAGATCCAGACGACGAACCCAAATATCTGAACAGCCCCGAGAGTGCTCTCTTCCACAAATCGAAGTCTCTCTACGGCATCCACCTCGCCAAGCGGGCCATCATTCAATCACGCACTGCGATCATCACTGAGGGGTACACAGACGTCATCGCATGTCACCGAGCTGGAATCGAGAATGCGGTCGCGACTCTCGGAACCGCCCTCACTCGGGATCATGCAAGGGTTCTTCAACGGCTCTGCGATACGATCGTGCTGCTCTTTGACGGCGATACCGCTGGTCAGCGAGCAGCAGACCGAGCCTTGGATGTGTTCTTTGCGGCACCGGTCGACCTCAAGATTTGCACGCTTCCGGACAATCTCGACCCAGACGAACTGCTCAGACAACCCGATGGTCGCGAACGCTTCGACTTGGCGCTCGCGCAGTCAGAAGATGCTCTCACCCATCTTGTGAGCGGATTTCGCCGGGAATTGGATGCTCGTCCAGGGCTCTCGGCGCGCCAGCGAACGGTCGAGGCGATGCTTGCAAAGCTTCTTGCGCTCGGATTGGGTTCGCTCGATGGCATTCGACGACGCTTGGTGATTGATTCGATTTCAATGACGAGCGGAGTGCCGGTGGCAGATCTTGAGGCGGTCTTGCAATCGAGTCGACGCGCAGCAGCCCGTGCCAGCGATGCGGTTGCGCCCGCCGAACCGGTTCAAGCCCCGATGGCGAACGCGCGCGGGAACGCAGAGCGAGACTTTCTTTCGATCTTGATTGCGTGGCCAGTCGTCGGTGATGTCCGAATCTCGCACGAGGAAGGCGATGCCGCGCCACTCACCGAGTTCATCATCCCGGATTCAATTGAAGACTCGGCGGCTCGAATGCTGTACGAGCCAATTTTTCACCGGCTCGAAGCGGGTCGGTCGTTCACAGTTCAGGAACTGCTCGCGGAGACCAACGACCCTGCACTGAAGGCGCTTGCCACTGACTTGTTCACGCTTGGAACAAAGCGATTCGAGCGCGAGTCCGAGGCTCGCAACGGTGTGATCGTCGCAGCGCGTGCTCTGGACCACCTCCATCGTCGTCTTCGGCTGGCATCCACTCCAATGGCGACCACTCCCGAAGAATTGGCGTACAGGCTCGAGTTGATCCGCGCCGCAGGTCCCCGACCGTCCGCAATCGCCAAGAGTGCTCGGAGTGCATCATGAAGAGTGCTGCGCTCCACAATCCTTTTGTTTCGTCCATCCACGTGCCATCCACTTCGACCAAGGAGTTTCGATTATGAGTCTCATTCTTCAAGAATTGCACCCTGTGCTTCGTTCTCTCGTTCATGCTGGTCGCAAGCGTGGATGGCTCAGCTACGAAGAGTTGAATACGTGCCTCCCGGATGATTTCATCGACCCGTATCCCCTCGATGAGTTACTTGTTTTGCTCGCGCAGAACAACATCGCGCTGATCGACGAGGTTGAGATGCGACGTGCTGGTCACGTCGCATTTCCCGCCCAATTGCAGACCGATTTACGGTTCCTCCGTGATACCGACAAGAAAGTGCGGCGCAGTGCCAACGCGGATCACTCGACGACGGCATCACACGCGTCTCCCACGACACCTCGTCCACTCGTTGGCGCTGCGGCGGTCGCAGTCGCTGCCGCTCGAATCAAGTTGCGGCAACAAGAAGGTGTCGCCGGGCCGGAGGCTGCTGGTGCCGATGACGACGGACTCGACGATGACTTGAGCGGCAACCTCGATTTTGCAATGTCCGAACCGAATCCCGTCCGGATCGACGATCCGATCCGCATGTACCTCACGCAGATGGGTTCGATCCCGTTGCTGACGCGCGAAGAAGAGATTCGTCTTGCGAAGAAGATCGAGATGAGTCGTTACATTTTTCGGCGGATGGTTCTTGAGAGCGAGTATTGCGCTTCGCAAGCGGTTGAGATTCTCCAACAGGTGCACGAGGGCACTCTGCCATTCGATCGAACGATGCGAATCTCAACAGCGGAATCGAACGCGAAGGAGCGCATTGCCTCACGAATTCCATACAACTTGGGAACGATTCGCATCAAGCTCGAGCAGAACGCCAAGCTGTGGAGCCAATTGGATTCGGGCGATCTGACCGAGGATCGCATCGAGTCCATTCGCCAGAAGATGTGGGCAAATCGCCGTCGTATCTCGACGCTGATCGAGGAGTGTTGTCTTCGAACCGGTCGAATTCAGCCACTGATGAGAAAGCTCAACAGCGTGAATCGAAAATGCGAAGAGCTGGGTCGCCTGATCGAGCGCGCCGAGAAGAATCCAGAACGGTATGAAGCCGAAGACACGCAGGTTCAGCGCGAGGAGTTGTCGGGACTGCAGAACTTGGTTCTCGAGAATCCGATTGATCTCGGGAAACGAGTTCGATCGATCGGACAGATCTTCGTCGAACACGAACTTGCCAAGCGTGCGCTTTCGGGTGGTAATTTGCGACTCGTTGTGTCGATCGCGAAGAAGTATCGAAACCGAGGGTTGCCATTCCTGGACATCATTCAGGAGGGCAATACGGGACTTATGCGCGCGGTCGACAAGTACGAGTACAAGCGTGGATACAAGTTCTCGACGTACGCGACCTGGTGGATCAGGCAGGCGATCACGCGAGCGATTGCGGATCATGCGCGCACGATCCGTGTCCCCGTTCACATGATCGAAACGATGTCGAAACTGCGCAACATCCAGAAGCACCTTCTTCAGGAACTCGGCCACGAGCCGAATCACGACGAGATCGCCGCAAAGGCAAAGATGCCAGTCGAAGAAGTGAAGCGGGTCTTGAAGATTTCCCGCCATCCGATCTCCCTTGATCGACCCGTTGGCGAAAGCGAAGATTCGCACTTCGGCGATTTCATCGAAGACGAACGACAGGAAGCTCCAAGCATCTCCGCCGCGAGCGAAATGCTTCGGACCCGGATCAACGATGTTCTGAAAACCCTCACCTACCGAGAGCGCGAGATCTTGAAGCTTCGCTACGGCATCGGTGACGGTTACACATACACGCTCGAAGAAGTCGGTCGAATTTTCAAGGTCACGCGCGAACGAGTTCGTCAGGTCGAAAGCAAGGCACTGCGCAAATTGCAGCATCCGGTTCGACGACAACGCCTCACGAGTTTCATGGAAGGCGACGGAGATGGCGACATCGAAGTGCCACCGACGGCGGAGTGATCGACTTCAGCCACGGCGACGAACCTTCGTATCGTCGATCTATGTTGTTGGGGTTGGTCAGGTTGTGACCGCCGAGCAAACGTATTTCCATGAGGTGTACTCCTCGAGCCCCCATCGACCGCCTTCGCGACCGAATCCAGACCAACCTCGACCGCCAAAGGGTGCATATGCATCGCTGATGATTCCTGTGTTCGTGCCAACGATTCCGCAGTTCATCGATCGAACCATTCGCTCGATCCTTTCTTCGTCACGGGAGTAGACATATCCCGCGAGTCCGAATGGCGTGGCGTTGGCGAATTCGATCGCCTCTGCCTCCCCCGTAAAGCGCGCGACGGGAGCGACTGGTCCAAAGGTTTCCTCCTGAAAACAGAGCATTTCTCTCGTCGCATTCGCAAGAATGGTCGGCGCAAAGAACCGGTCAAGGCATCCTGCGACCGCCACCGATTTTCCGCCGGTCACGATGGAAGCCCCCTTCGCCACGGCGTCTGTGATTTGACTGCGGACCCGCTCGATGGCTCGATCGTCGATCAATGGTCCGATCCGAACGCCCTCATCTCTGCCGCAACCAACGCGAAGCTCGCTCGCGAGCGACGCGAGTCCAGCGACAAACTCGTCGTAGACCGGCGCCTCGACGATGAATCGATTTGGGCAAACGCATGTCTGTCCGGAAACCCGAAACTTACCTGTGAGCGCCCCTGCGATCGCGGCAGAGACATCCGCATCCGCGAAAACCACAAACGGCGCGTGCCCACCCAGTTCGAGCGAGAGCCGCACGACTTGATCTGCCGCAGATCTCATGAGATGTCGACCGACCGCCGTTGATCCAGTGAACGACAATTTGCGGACGCGACCATCGCTGAGCCAGGTCGATCCGATTGCATCAGGAGCCCCAGTGATGATATTGACGACACCTGGAGGCAAGTCGATCTCAATCAGCAGACGAGCGAATGCCAGAGCAGTGAGTGGCGTCGATTCCGCTGGCTTCACGACTTGCGTGCACCCGACTGCGAGCGCAGGGGCAGTCTTGCGGGCGATCATCGCGAGCGGGAAGTTCCAGGGCGTGATCGCGGCGACGACCCCGATTGGTTCAGGGATCGCGCGAAGTGAACGGTCTGCTCTGCGCGATCGGATCACTTCCGTGCCGAGTCGAATCGCTTCGTCTGCTGCCGAATCGAAGTAGTCGGCGCTGTACTCCACCTCCCCCGCGGACTCATCGAGCGGTTTCCCATTCTCTGCGGTGATGATCTGGGCAAATTCTCGCTTGCGCTCGCGGAGTCGAGCGGCGATTGAGCGCAGGATCGCCTCGCGTTCTGGCGCGTGGCGCGAACGCCACCCATCAAGTGCCGCGCTCGCTGCATCAATGGCATCGCGTGCATCCGCTACATCGCAGTCGGGAACCTGAGCGAGCACCTCCCCAGTCGCTGCGTCGTGGACCGGAAATGTCCGATTGTCTTGCGCCAAACACCAGTGACCGCCAATGAGGTTTCGAGTCTCCATTGATTCAGATTAGCACCGCACCGCTACACTTCGGGCATGGCCAGGGCAGTTGTCGATCCAAATGAACTCCGACGGTTTGCAGGCGATCTTCGCAAGTTCAATCAGGACCTTCAGTCCGGTATCTCGACGATCGGAGGTCGAATGAACACGCTTGCTCAGACATGGCGTGATCAGGAACAGCAAAAATTCGCGGAAGAGTTTGATCAAACACTCAAGGTCCTCCAGCGATTGATGAAATCAAGCGAAGAGCACATTCCGTTCTTGCTCCGTAAGGCCGACCGAATCGACGAGTATCTGCAGCAACGGTGAACGGATACTCGATGGATTCGGGCGCAAATCTTCGAGACACGAGAACGTTGATGGCAGCGAAGGCAACCCTGACGAAAGCCGGGCGCAGTTTTGCAACGGCGATCGAAGAAGCCCAGTCGGATGCTGAGCGATTCGGGATGTGGTTGAACGGCGAAGGCCCCGCCCATTGGACAAGGCAGCGTCGGATTCTCACCGAAAAACTCAACGCCGACCGCGCAGCCCTCTTTCGAAAGCAGATTCAACCCACTGCCGACGGTCGACCACCTTCGACCGTTGATGAACGAAAGGCCGTGTTGCGATCCGAACGGGCGGTTCAACACGCGGACGACTGCCTCAGAAATCTTCGAAGGTGGGCGATCGAGTATCAGAGGGTTGTCGCACTCTTTCGAGCCGGTCTTGGTCCGCTGACGACCTATGTCGACCAAATCGTTCCGGAAGCGGTCGCCTCGCTCAATCGCATGGCACAGTCGATCGATGGGTACCTCTCGACCTCGCCTGGAAAGGTCGACCCAGGATTGGAGATCGGCGAGCGACGCCCTGACGGATCGCTCGGGACAGATTCTGGGGACTCCATGCGTCGGGCCGGAACTGATCCGGTTCCAGAGGAACGACCCAATGAGTGACGCGACGAGCAAGGCGAAGCTCAAGGACACGCTCCGAGTCTTGCACGAACAGTGGGCTTCGCTCCGCCATGAGTGGAGAGATGCCGCAAGCGATGCGATCGAACGAGAGGCAGTCGAACCAGCCGACAATGCGGTTCGGATGGCCGTTCTGGCGCTCGATCAGCTTGCGGAGTCCATCGCGAGAGCACGCAGAGATTGCGACGCGGGATAGACCCGCGATTCGCAGAGGGTGACTGCGATCATCGGACCCCGTTTGACTTATGATTCGAACATGTCGCCGTCGACAACCGATGAAGTGAATCAGCGAGGACAGGATCTGCCGGGATTCTGCCAACGAATACTGCAGTTGCTTCTCACCGAACCATCGAGACGCCTCGAATCAGAGCAGTCCCTCGCCAAGTTCTATTCGGACTCACAGGGACCCGAGGAGTTGCGCCACCGTGCTGAACTCAAGAGGATCGGCGAGGAGAGAAAAGCCCTCTGTGAGTCGATCTCGCAAACGCATGTGACCGGAATGGAATCGGTGCAGAATCGTTCGAAGAGGCAGATCGCGAATCTGCAAGAGCGAGAACGGGTGGTGCTCCACGCATTGCAATCATTCGGTGACGAGAAGATCGAACGGATAGAACGGCACGCCGAAGAGTCCGCATGGACCGCTGATGCAGTCTACGAAGCGCTTGAGCCTCGCCCGCGCGAGGAGTTTGATCTCGTTCGCATATCAATGGAATCGTCCAAGAACGACTTCGAGGAAATTGCCGTGCAGTTAGAAGCGCTCCTTCGCAAAGCGCATGTCGGTCGCTCGACCACTACTCTTTCGCTCGCGGTGGAACTGGTTCGGTCGATCACCCAAACCGAGGCCTATTTGGCTGAACAGCGCGCGCTCGTTCGCCAAGCGCTCGAGCAACTCCGCAAGCGACCTCTTGATCTCATCCTGCGAAACTGGGCTGCGAATATCGGCGCTGTACTCCTTCTGTCGGTGGTGGCTTTCTCGGCGATCTCCATGATCGCGGGAGTTGCGACCGCGCGGGATCCGCGAGCGATGGGCGCTGTTGCGGTCGTTGCCGTGCTTTTTCAATTCGCGCTCTGGACATGGGCTGGAACGCGTCTGCGAATCTTCGCAGAGACATTGGCATCTGCGCGCGCGCACTCGCAAGAAGCGAGCCGGATCGCAGTGGATTCTGCATCGAAGAGGCGTGCGAATCAAGAGCAAACATTTCGCAATCAGCATCGCGCCGAACGTCAGTCAGCTCAAGACGCCATGGACCCAAAGCTTGGCGCCATCGAGATCGATGTGACCCGCCGTCGTGCGGAGATGCTGGAGACCGCCACGCGACTTCGCCGAAACTCAATCGCGCAACTCGAGAGTTCCATCGCCGAGATCGAACAAACCACGGCACGGTCTCTCGAGGAAGCCCATGCAAAGTACGACCGATCGATGGACGAAGAAAAGGTCCGTCATGAGGGTCGAGTCGCGGAGATCGCGGCAGTCGGTGCAGCCCGCGATCAAGTGCTTCGAACGCAGTGGAAGCTGGCACGCGACCAGATCTATGCGCAAACCAAGACCGTGATGAACTTGGATCGCCGACTCTTCCCCCCTTGGTCGGATCCTTCTTGGTCGAATTTTCGTGGACAGGACGCATCGATCGGCGCCGCGAAGATCGGCGTGGTCACGGTCTCGCTCAATTTGATACCCGGGGCGTTACCAGTCGACCACGATCTCGCCTGGCCTGCGGGTTCGGCGAGGCTCATCCACCTGCCACTGACACTGAACTTTCCAACGCGAGCATCATTGCTCATCGAGTCCGGGCAAGAAGGTCGCGAGCAAGGGATCGCCTTACTCCGCGAAACGATTCTGCGCATCCTGACCGCCCTTCCTCCCGGGCGGGCGCGATTCACGATTCTCGACCCGGTTGGACTGGGTGAGGGGTTTGCCGCCTTCATGCACCTCGCCGACGAAGCGGAGTTTCTCATCGGCGAGCGGATCTGGACCGATTCGCGACAAATCGAACATCGACTTTCCGACCTCTGCGACCACATGGAGACGGTCATCCAGAAGTTTCTCCGAAACGAGTTCGCCGATCTCGACGCATACAACCTTCAGGCAGGCGAGATCGCCGAGCCCTATCGATTTCTGGTGATGGCGGACTTCCCGACTGGATTGTCTGATATCGCGGCTCGAAAATTGGCGAGCATTGTCAACAGCGGTGCTCGTTGCGGGGTCTTCACCGTACTCCTCCGGGACACCCGCCAACCAATGCCGCCGGAAATCGATATCGCAGATATTCGGAGTCGCTCGTTGTGCTTGAGTTGGAAAGGCGACAGATTTGCAGTCGAGTGGGAGTTGTTCGACCGGTTCGGATTCACCGCGGGACTGATGCCTGACGACGAGATGACAATGGCGATGCTCCGCCGGATCGCCCTCACGGCCAAGAACTCTCGCCGCGTTGAAGTGCCGTTTTCAGCCATTGCGCCGCTAGACAGCGAGATGTGGTCGGAATCGACATCCAAATCGATTTCGGTTCCGCTCGGGCGATCGGGAGCGACTCGCCTTCAAAGCATCACCCTCGGTGTGGGAACAAGTCAACACGCATTAATCGCGGGAAAGACCGGTTCAGGAAAGTCAACGCTCCTTCACGCGTTGATCACGAATCTCGCACTTCGGTACAGCCCAGATGAAGCCGAACTCTGGCTGATCGATTTTAAGAAGGGCGTCGAGTTCCGCACCTACGCGACGAATCGACTCCCCCATGCGCGAGCCGTGGCGGTCGAGAGCGACCGCGAATTCGGTCTCTCGGTTCTCCGTGGACTGGATGTCGAACTTCGTCGACGTGGAGAGATCTTTCGTGATCGATCTGTTCAGGATCTCGCTGGATACCGCCGCCTGGGAGCGACCGAATGCATTCCGCGCACTCTGCTGATCGTCGATGAATTTCAGGAACTCTTCACGGAAGACGACAAGGTCTCAGAGGAGTCCGCGTTGCTGCTCGATCGACTGGTCCGACAAGGTCGTGCATTCGGAATTCATGTGATTCTTGGCTCGCAGACTCTCGGTGGCGCCTACTCAATTGCCCGCGCAACCATGGGGCAAATGGCGGTTCGAATCGCATTGCAATGCAACGAGGCGGACTCTCAGCTCATTCTTTCGGACGACAATGTTTCGGCACGACTCCTTTCTCGACCTGGAGAGGCCATCTACAACGATGCGGGGGGACTCGTCGAAGGAAACAATCCATTCCAAGTCGTCTGGTTGCCCGACGACGAGAGAGATCGGATGCTCGCGCGAGTTCGCGCTCGAAATGCGATCGCTCCGCCCTCTCAACGCCCGCCGATGATCGTCTTTGAAGGCAGCGCTCCGGCACTCCTCGATTCGAATCAGCGCCTGCAGAGTGCGCGAGCTCGTCTGGATCATGTGGATTATGTGGATTATGTGGATCATGTGGATCATCGCGATCATCGTGAACAGTCGACGGTACCGCTCCTCTGGTTCGGTGACGCAATTTCGATCAAGGATCCGACAGCGGTCGCACTTCGTAGGCAATCCGGAACGAACATCATGCTCGTCGGTCAACGCGAGGATGCCGCGTTGGGAATTTCGGCCGGTGCGCTCGTCTCCCTCGCCGCTCAGTTTCTCCCCGGCGCTTGCTTGCTCTATCTTTTGGATGGAACTCCGCCGGATGACGAAAATCATGGTCGGCTTGCTGGACTTCAAAAGCGATTGAGCCTGTCTGGTGGATCGGGCGGTCTTCGGGATGCAGAAACGATCCTCGAGTCCGCGACCGCCGAGCTTTCGCGCCGGCAATCCGACCAACGCACTCAGGCTCCTGTGTGCCTCGTACTCGTGCACGCAATCCATCGGTTTCGTTCGCTCCGTCGCAATGAAGATGATTTCAGTTTTTCAACGACGACCGACACGCCTGCGACTGCAGACCGCCTGCTCGCGATGCTTCTGCGGGAGGGACCGCCTCTCGGAATCCATGTGATGATTACTTGCGATGGCGCGACGAATCTGGCACGTGCGTTCGATCGCAATGCGATCCGGGAATTTGAGTGGCGACTCCTCTTCCAAGTCAGCGCTTCCGATTCGAGCACCTTGATCGATTCTCCGATCGCGAGCAGACTGGGACCGCAAAGAGTCATCCTGCACAGCGAAGAATCAGGTACCCAAGAGAAGTTCAGACCATACGCATGGCCGCTCGATGAGTGGCTTGATCGCGTCTTCCCCAAAGTGTGAGGCGAGTCCGGCCTCGGGCGTTATGCGAAGCCCGTGAGACCACGCTGATTTGGGATCTCATGCGCTATCATTCGACGCTTCGGGCGCTTAGCTCAGCTGGCTAGAGCACTGCCCTTACATGGCAGGTGTCACAGGTTCGAATCCTGTAGCGCTCATTCTCGTCTTTCACGCCTCGTCGAACCACCTCACCTCTCATCTACCGACCTTCGATGCGCCCTTCCTTGTACTCCACCATCCTCATGGTCAGTTGCACTCTCGCACTCTCATCGTGCTCAAACATCGAGAAGGCAGATCCAACTCTTGCGCCCAAGCGTGCCGAACGACCGCCGATTCCCATGGATGTCGATCCGATCATGCGCGGCACTGTTGCGAGCGAGACGATCGTCATGGGGTACCAGCCCGTTGTTGTTCGTGGATACGGATTTGTTGCCGGTCTCAAGGGAACGGGTAGCCGCACTGCGCCCGCCGAGGTTCGTCAGTACATCCTTCGAGAAATGATGCGGTACGGAATCGCCGAGTCGTCGGGGAATGGAATGGAACTCCAACCTGAAGCGTTGCTGAATTCGGACAACACCGCGATCGTCATCGTCGAAGCACTCATCCCCGCGGGAGCGCCACGCGGAACTCAGTTCGATGTCCGTGTGTACGCAGCGCCTGGAACAAGCACGACGAGTCTCGAGGGTGGGACCTTGTGGACAACCGATTTGCGTCCGGGCGTGCTCTTAGTCGGAAGCCGAGAGGTTCGGTCGATGGCGCAGGCCAAGGGTCCGATCATCATCAATCCATTCTCCGACGAAGCGAATCGGAGTCAGACGATGGTCAATCAGCTCAGCGGGCGAATCCTAAATGGAGGCAAGTCAACACGGCAATTGCCGATCAAGCTCGTCATGGCAACACCGAGCCACTCGCGCGCTCGGTTGATCGCGAGCGCAATCAATTCGAACTATCCGCGCGAACCGACTCAGCGGGGTGATACGGCAACTGGAATGTCGGGGGAGTTGGTGATGGTCGCAGTACCCCCATCATGGCATTCGCGTTCGGACGAGTTTGTCGAGCTCTTGCGCCACACATCGATCAATGTCGGTCCAATCGATGCGACAGCGACCTCGATCGCTCGAGCGCTCATGAACAACCCTGGCGCGGCGAACTCTGCAAGCCTTCGCTGGCAGGCGCTCGGACCGAAAAGCACGATTGCGATTCGACCGCTCTACGACTATCCCGAAGAGCAGCCGAGGTTTGCTGCTCTGCAGGCAGGTGCCAGATTGGATGATGCACTCGTCGTTCCGCATCTTCTCGCGATGGCTCAATCGGGGAGCACCGAGCTTCGCGTCCCTTCGATCCGTCTGCTCGAGCGAATGAAGATCAACCCCGCGATCGATCTGGGATTGCGACCCCTTCTTGACGACAGCGACATCGATGTACGACTTGCCGCCTACGAGGTTTTGCGCGCCCGTCAGGACTTGATCGTGCAGAGCCAGATGGTCGGGAAAAAATTCAGGATTGATGTCGTGCCGAGCAAGTATCCGATGGTCTATGTCAGCCAGTCTGGGCAACCGGCGATCACCATTTTCGATGACGAAATGAAAGTAAAAACGCCGATGAGCTTGCGCGCGTGGAATGGCGATCTCCTCTTCAAGGGGGAGGAAAACGAAGGGACTTTGAGCGTGTTTTATCGCCGGAGCGACAACGCTCCACCAGTCATTGACAAGGTTGGCGTGAAGGCTCCCGAACTCGTACGTTTTCTTGGACATACCACCGACGTTGCGAACCCCGCGCCCGGTCTGGGAATGACGTACAGCCAAACCATTGGCGCTCTCTACGCGCTCTCTTCGAACGGCTTCCTTGCGGGCGACTTCAAGATCGAACAGGATCGAATTCTCGCCGCGATCGCGAAGGCGGGCGCCGAAGCTGAGCGGATCGATCGTCCAGAGTTCATCGAAGACGAAGAGAGCGCAGCGGCTCAGCCATCTATCGCGGGAGCAGTTGTTCCAGGTTTGACCCCTCGGCTCGGTGCGACATCGAATTCCACAAGTGTTTCCAATCCAAATGTGTCGAAAACAGGTACCGTGCCTCGATAATGTTTGAGGCCGATTGGCCTTCGGCCCCATCGGGCAAACCTCTTACGGATGAGAGGTCGTTCAGAGTTGCGACAGGAGGTCGGAGTGCGCCTTTCTAAACTCATTCTCAACGGATTTAAGAGTTTCGCTGACCACACGGAGTTTCGATTTGACGAGCCGATCATCGGCATTGTCGGACCGAACGGCTGTGGCAAGAGCAATGTCGTCGACGCGATCAAATGGGTGCTTGGGGAGCGCAGCGCGAAGAGCCTTCGTGGGGGCGCGATGGTGGATGTCATCTTTGCGGGAAGCGCTGTTCGCAAGCCAATGGGATGCGCCTCGGTATCGCTTGTCTTTACGAACCCATTGTTGGATGCCCCCTACTCCCCCGTGACTCGGCGGGTCGAAGATCCGGACGGCAACAATGCGACCGAGAACGACGATATTGTTGACTCGACGGACGATTCGGCGCATTCAACTGGAGAAGTCCACGCGCTCGTCAGCCGTGGACAGAATCGTCACCGTGCCTTGCCCGTGGAATCGGACGAGGTAGACGTGACACGAAAACTCTACAGCGATGGGCGCAGCGAGTACCTCATCAATGGACGAAAAGTTCGATTGCGAGATATCAAAGAACTGTTCATGGACACGGGGATCGGAACGGATGCTTACTCGATCATCGAGCAAGGAAAAGTCGCCGCACTCCTCGAGGCCAACCCTGCCGAACGCCGCGCGATCTTGGAAGAGGCGGCCGGCGTGGCGAAGTTTCGCGCCCGCAAAGAAGAAGCGGCGCGCAAGCTAGAGCTTGCCGAGAAAAACCTGGTTGTACTGCGTGAGCAACTGTCAGGGGCGGAGCGACGACTTCGGATCGTGCGAGGTCAAGCGGAAAAGGCGAAGCGTTACGTCGAGCTTGATTCGAGGCGTCGGGCACTGAGATCCGCGCTCACGATCGATCAATACCACGAACACCGCTCCAAACTTGCGGAATGCGAACTGGCGGTCGCCGCGGCAGTGTCGGCTCGCGACGCCCTTTCGCAATCACTCGAAGCGTCGGAGCACGAGAAACGATTGAGAGAATCCGAACGCGACCTCGTAATGCAGAATCAACAGTCGCTCGAGCGTGAGCGTCTTGAAGCGGCGTCGGCGGTCAAGCAGGTGCAACAGCGCATCGAGTTCACCGAGCAATCGCTCGGCGAAACTCGGAGCGCGCTTGAGCAGGACGCTTCGGCGATCGGTGCACTCGATGCTCGGGTTGCCGAGTACTCCCATCAGCTCTGCGAACTCATCGAAGCGGTCGAAAACGCTGCGAAGGCGGTGGTCGATGCGGAAGAGCGAAACGCTGAAGCCGAAGAGTCGCGCGCCCAATGCGCCGTAAGTGCATCGGAAGCCCGCGACGCAGATCTGCGCTGGCGCGAAGAGCACCTTGCGCTCGAGCGCGAAATGGCGAGACTCGTCGCTCGAAAGCACGCCGCCGAAGAGAGACTCGCTTCAATCGCTTTGGAGTCAACCAAGGTAACGGCGCGATCGACCGAACAAGACCGCGAACTTCAGACGCATCTCCAAACAAGGAATCTCGTCGCATCTCGGCGTGCAGAAGCGCAGGTGATGTCTCAACGCATCGAGTCCGAGGTCTCGGATGAACTTCGAAGCATGGAGTCGCTTGGCGAAGAGGGCGTGCTGATCAGCGGTCGCTTAACTGCCTTGCGCGACGAGCGCACTCGCGACGAAAGTCGGCGGTTGGTGCTGGAAGAAATGGAGTCGGCGAGAGAAGGTCTCGCAAGCGCGGTGCGCGTGGTACTGAACGATTCGGCGAGCTTCCCCGGGGTCCGTGGTGCACTTGGCGACTTCGTGTCGACGGATCGGGCGCATGCGGTTGCGGTCGAAGCAGCATTGGGAAGTTGGCTCGAGTGTCTTGTGGTCGAGGAGGCATTGACCTTTACGAAGGCGACAGAAATGACTCCCACTGGTGATCTTGCCGATGCGCCGAGCCGACTTCTTGCTCACGCATGCGAACTGGACGGTCGGGTGACCTTTGCATCGGCTCTTGTGGAAGCATCGAGCGATGCGCCATCGTCTCCGTGCCCGCAGGGCGCGAGGACCTTGGTCTCGACGCTACGAGTGTCGGGAGGCGTCCAAGGCGTCGTCGATGGTTTGCTCAGAGGTACATGGTTGGTCGATGATCTCGAAACTGCGCTCGAACTCTCGGCGCAGTCCCGCACTCATTCCAGATTTGTCACTCTGGCGGGTGAAGTCGTCGATGGCATGAGGACGGTGACGGTCGGACGATTGCGCGGTGGGAGCGGAGGCTCCGTCATCCGACGAGCCGAACTCACCGAGTTGACCTCATCGGCTCAACTCCTCAGCGAGCGAATTCAGGCGGTCGAAGATGATGCGACACGGATTGCCGCCTTGGGAAGCGCTGCGCGCGTACGACATGGAGAACGTGATGTTGCGCTCCAAGCGGCACGGCGGACATCGATTGAATGCGAGTTCCAGGCAGATCGCACGGAACAATTCATTACGAGAATCGAGCGTGAGAAGCTCGCGCTTCGATTCGAGGCCGTCGAGATCGAGCGCCGCTCGCAGTCAGCGAGGGAAGAGCACTCTTCGATTTGTGAACGCCTCACAACGGCGGAACAAGCGCTTGCGACGGCGGATGCCAATGCGACAGGTGCACGTGAAGGGGCCGCCCTTCAGCAACTTGTGTTGAATCAATCTCAGGAGGCGCTTTCGCTGGCGCGATTGGCGCTTGGCGACACGACCAGTCGCGCGCAGGTGGCGCGCAGAGAGCACACCTTGATCGAGACGGCGTTGCTCGAGGCCCGTCGTCAGCGTGTCACTGCTGAGGATCACTTGAGGCGTCGCGAGGCACATGTCGAGACTCTTGAAGAGTCGATTTCAGATTCACGGTCGTTGATCCAGCGAGCTCAGCAGAAGCATGATGCCATTGCCGTCGCACTTGCGGATCTCGCGCAGGCATTGTCTCTCGCTGTCGTCGCAAATGACGCGGCCGGTGAAGCCCTGCGTGCGCGACGCGAATCCGCGACCGAGACCGAACGTGCTTGGAGCGAATCCGAACTTGCGAGGCGTGAGTGCACGATGCGGATCGAAACACTCGTCGCCCAGGCGCGGGAGGAGCTCGGCACAGAGATTGAGACACTCTGGACGGATCATCTCGCCGAGCGAGAGGCTGGGACTTTCGTGCTCGGAGATCGCGCAACTGCCTCGCTCGAGGCGGACCAACTCCGTGACGAGATTCGCGCTCTCGGAAATGTCAATTTGGATGCGATGACCGAACTGACGGATCTCGAGAACCGGACTCAGGAACTTGCGAATCAGTTGACCGACATCGACTCTGCCAAGGGGCATCTGGCGCGACTCGTCGTTGAACTGGATGCGACGAGTCGGGTGCAGTTCGAAGAGACATTCAACATGGTTCGCGAAAACTTCGGTGGCACCAACGGCATGTTCCGACGCCTTTTCGGTGGAGGAAGCGCGGACATGTATCTCATTCCGCTCGAAGATGGCACGATTGACTGGCTTGCGTCCGGGATCGAGATCCGAGCGAAGCCACCTGGCAAGGAACCGCGGATCATCACCCAGTTGTCCGGTGGCGAGAAGTCGATGACGACCGTCGCATTGTTGCTCGCGATCTTCAAGAGCAAACCCGCCCCTTTCTGCATCCTCGACGAAGTCGATGCCGCGCTCGACGAATCGAATGTCGAACGGTTTTGCAATGCCCTCAACGGATTCCTTGATCAAAGCCACTTCATCGTCATCACGCATCACAAACGCACGATGCAAGCATGCCACCGACTTCACGGCGTGACGATGCCCCAGCGTGGGGTATCAAAGCGAGTCACGGTGCGATTCGAGCAAGTTGGCGCAGGAGGGCGTATCGCCGACTCGGCCCTCGCTGAAGAGCAACAGCAAGACACCTCTGCCAGTCAAGCCGCCAGTCAATCCGTCAACTCAGGCGTTTCACCTGTCTTGACGAACAACTGATGGTCGGTATTGCCGGTCGTTTGGGACTGCCACGCAACCGCTAGGTCGAACCCGAAGTCGTGCTCTTGACGAATGTCCCGTTCACCAAGTCTTTTGTCACGTCGGGAAACTTCAAAATCTTGTTGTGCATAACGGCGTAGACCCCCGCTTCCAAGATCTGGACTGCGAGGAGGGCTTCGGTGAGATTCTGAATCGCATCTGTTCGGCGCATCTCATACGGTCGCATTGCACCAGTGAGCACAATCGACTTCTGATGGGCATCCGGTTGGGACCATCGCGACCAGACAGCCTCCCCTGTTCGCGCAAGCCGATCAGTGCCGTGAACTATGACGACTCCGTCATGACTCCGTGCGCCGTCGATGGCGACTTCAGCGATATGACGGTGATCGTTCTCGGTCATTTCGAGGCTGTCCTTATTCATCAGCGGGCACCGCGTAATCGTCACGCCTTGAAGTTCGAGAGAACCGAGCATGACATCGAGCACGCTTGCGTGGTTCGACAAGACCCCGGCAAACTCGTCGTATGTTTTTTCGATCGTGCCGCCAGTTGAAATGAGCAGGACTTTGAACATCGGTGCAGGTTATTCGGGTTCACCAGGTTCGGCATCGACATTGGTCGCACGAGTTGCCTAGGACGCCATTGCCGTGCTTCGAGTGCAACAAGTCGGATACCGTAGCGCACATGACGATGTTGCTCCTCGCGCTTTTCGCGAGCCTCGGATTGCTTCTGCTCATCGCGGGAGTTCGACTGATTGGATTGATCGCCGCTTTGACCGGTGGTGTGCTCGGTTGGTGCCTCGGAGGAGTCGTACATGACACAGTCGTCCCTGAGTGGTCCCCCGCTCTTTGTGCCGCAACGGCGAGCGTGGCCTTTGCGGCAATCGCGGCGCTCTTTGTAAGGCCAGCTGTCGCGATCGGGTTTGGAGTCGCTGGCACACTCATCGGGCTCCTCTTCGGCGGGTTGCTCGTCGAGCGAGGGATTGCCCCAACGGCTCAGATTCCACTGGTACCAGCGACGGGAGTCCTTGACAACGAAGCGACTCCAGCTGCATCCGTGCGTTCAGCGCGCAGTGGATTGACCGCAGCAATCGTGACCATACTTGGAGAGTCCAGAATTGCTTCGACTCCTCCGCGTTCCGAGACATCCACTGATTCGCACGCGACTGCGACCACCAGTGCGACAACCGATACACTTTCGCGCCTTGCCGGTTTAGGAAGTCGCACGACCGCGCTCATCAAGAGCCGCTGGGCGCTCGTTCCTCAAGCGACCCAGACCTTTTTGTTTGCGACAACTGCGTGTGGAGCGATTATGGGGTTTGCACTCGGCATCCTCTTCTCTCGTTGGGCGCTCGCTGGCGCTGCGGCAACTCTCGGATCGCTCTTATTGCTCGGATGCGGAATGCCACTCCTCGAGATGATTGTGCCGTCATTTCGTTGCCCAGAATCCCCCGCCGCATGGTTGTTCATCGGTGGCGCCACAACTCTGGCAGGGTGGGCATTTCAAATGCGCCGGGTGCAATCGGCGAAGCAGTCCTCGTCGACGAATCGCTGACGACTCCTGTGACCCAATTGACCGTCGCCGTTGGACGGAACGACTATCCTAAAACGCTCCTGAGGATTTCCACGAAGGCACTATGGATGAATTTCGATATCAAAGTGGTTCTCTCTTCTGCGAAGGTGTCGCGATGCACGATCTCGCGCAGGCTTTCGGAACTCCGTGCTATGTCTACTCGGCGTCCACATTGCGACAGCATTTCACGCGCCTCAGCACCGCCTTCGCTCCTGTGGATCCATTGATCTGCTACTCGGTCAAATGCTGCTCGAATCTTGCAATTCTTCGAATCTTGATTGAATGCGGGGCTGGGATGGACGTCGTCTCAGGAGGCGAAATCTTTCGCGCGTTGCGGGCTGGCGGAGATCCGAAGAACTTCGTGTACGCGGGCGTTGGCAAGTCGGACCAGGAGATCCGCTATGCGCTCCAACAACGAATCGGACTTTTCAATGTCGAAAGTGAAATGGAATTCGAAACACTCTCCCGGATCGCTCATGAGACTGGCATGAGCACTTGCGCGGCACTTCGGGTGAACCCCGATGTTGACCCCAAGACGCACAGGTACACCACGACTGGAAAGCGTGAGAGCAAGTTTGGGGTTGACCTCGAAAGAGCCCTCGCATTCTTCGATGCGTACGGTCATGATCCACTGGTCGCGCTTCGGGGAATCCACCTTCACATCGGTTCGCCGGTCTATTCGACAGACCCGTATCTTGAAAGCGTGCGGAAGGCGCTTGCGCTCATCGACAAACTTGAATCGAAGGGTTTTCATGTCGACACGCTCGATCTCGGTGGCGGATTTGGCGCGGATTACGAGAGCGATCAGTCTCCGCTCGCGAGCGACTACGCACGGGTGATCGTTCCGCTTCTTCAAGCCCGCGTCGACGCAGGCTTGCGCATCATTCTCGAACCGGGTCGTTCGATCGCGGCGAATGCCGGAGTCCTCTTGACCAAGGTTGAGTATGTCAAGAAGTCCGGTGATCGCAACTTCGCAATTTGTGACGCTGGAATGCACACATTGCTCCGACCGAGTCACTACGGTGCATTTCACTTCGTTTGGCCGACCGATCCGGTCGGCGCATTGGTTCCGCCTCGACGCGCCCGCGAGTTGGTCATGGCTGGTCTCGAACGAACCGAAGTGGTCGGTCCACTCTGCGAAACTGGCGACTTCATTGCAGAGGATCGAATGCTTCCCCCACTCGATCGAGGAGACTTTCTCGCGGTCTTCACTGCTGGTGCGTACGGGATGGCGATGGCGAGCCGGTACAACAGCCATCCTCTTCCGGCCGAGGTGCTCGTCGACGGAGACCACTTCCGACTAATTCGAGAACGCGAGACCTACGACGATCTCGTTCGCCACGAACACCGATAGTTCATAGGAATTCCGCCCAATGGTCATTCGCGACAAAGAAGGAGTTTGGACAGTCCTGCGGGAGACAGTCGCAGCGCATCCCGAAGAAGTCTTCGCGGCGCTGACGACTGAAGCAGGACTCATCCGCTGGTTTCCAGTTGCGGCCCAAGTCGACTTGCGCGCTGGTGGATCGGTCGTACTCGGATGGGATCGGAAGTTTAAGCGAACCTTGACGATCGGTATCGAGGAGTTCGACGCAGGCGGACGAGTGACTTGGCACTGGCCCTCTCGCGTCGATGACAAGTTCGTCCGCATTGAATGGACGGTTCAGCCGTCTGTCGAGAACGGAAGCGAGGTCGTGTTGCGCATGGGTCCAGTCGGCATCGAACCGGAGTCACTCATGGCCATGGCGGAAGATGCCGAGAGCTGGCGCTGGTACCTCTGCAATTTGCGAACGGTTTTCGAAGCGCGCGTTGACATGCGGACCGTACGACCGCTCTAGTGGACCGATCTGTCGACCGTCTATGGGTAGCTCCGGAGCGCCAAAGCAACTGAGAGTAGGACGGGGGGCCACGACCAAGCGCCAGCCGCAAGGTCATCGAGAACAATTCCCCATCCGAATGGCTGATTCTGCAGGTCTGCGACATATCCAGGTTTCCAAACATCAAAGAGCCGGAAAAAGAAGAACCCTGTCGCGCACACGATCGCAGCGCGAGCGACCACACTCTCTCCCCCATCGGCGATCATCCACCACGGCGCGACAAGCAAAGTCACCGCGCAACCAGCCGTCTCATCGGCAACGACAGACGATGGGTCCTTTGCTCCGAAGGACGCTTCCGCTTGCTCTCCATAAGCAATGCACGCGATCGTTGAGAGGAACGCCGTCATTGCAAGCGCACAGACAATCACCCACCATGGGAATCCCATCCATACGATTACCATCACGATCGCAACTGGAGGAAGTGACCCCCACGAACCAGATGCCGGTCGCAAGAAGCCGAGTCCCCCAACGGTCAAGGCGAAAACACCCAGCCTCGACAGTCCGCCCGCTTGCCCTTCAGGCAACCGTGCGAGCATTCGTCGTCCGCTCGTCAAATTGCGCTCCTCGGGGAGTGATTTCTGAAGAACGCAACCGCTCGAATGAGCGCAGGAATCGCACTTGCGATGGTGATCACAAGCATTCCCCAGAGCAGGAGTTCAGCGAACTGGTTGAAGGTCGGCGAAGTTCGTCTCGACTCGATTGCTGCGTTACCAAAGCACACAGGCACAGTCACGCACTGGACGAGCATCTTGATCTTTCCTCCCCAATCGGCGCCGAAGGGACTCCCGGTGGCTTCGATAACCGCACGCACGCTGGTGACGAGCAGTTCTCGACCGATCACGACCACCACCATCCAGGCGACGATTCCACTTCCCTCCTGCAACGGAGGAGCGGCGAGAAACACAAGCCCGCCCAACACCAAGACTTTGTCGACAACTGGATCGAGGATTCTGCCGAATGGTGAGACGCTCTTCCACTTCCGCGCGAGGTAACCATCGAGTATGTCGGTGACTGCAGCGACGATAAAAACCCACACGGCCCACCAGGCGCGCGACGGATCCTCGCCAGGCGTGCAAGCGACGCCCGAAATGAGCCAGAAGAACACCACAGCCAAGACAAGTCGCCCGACGGTGATTGAGTTGGGTAACGTCTTGCGGAGTTCGCTCATCAGCGTGCGATTGTACGAATCCATTTCGGTCGTTGCAGGCAATCGCAATCGGCATTATCTTCCCCTCTCACCCGACACACGGATGTGATCGGATTCGCTTGTGCATCGAAAACTGCATCGGAGACATGAGAGCCGTAATGGTGCCGACCCTTTTTTACGCAGCGTGCGCGATTGCCGCCATGGGACTCGCACTCATACTCATGCCGACTGGACATAAAGTTCGGTTGGGCGCGACCGTGCTGGGTCTCGCTGGAGTGGCTTGGATCCTCGTGCTTGTTATTGGGGCGATTCCGACTGGAATGTCCGAAGTTGGCCCTCTTGGACTTATGGTTCTGTGCGCACTCGTGTCGGTCGCCTCGGCCGTCCGTGTGATCACACACCATCGCCCGGTTTTTTCCGCGATGTACTTCGTGCTCGTGGTGATCAGCGGTGCTGCGATCTACGTACTCCTATCTGCGGAATTCGTGGCATTTTCCCTCGTGATCGTCTACGCCGGCGCGATTCTCATCACGTACCTGTTCGTGTTAATGCTGGCACAACAGTCCCCCACCGATATCGGTTCCGCTGACGCGGTCGATTACGACCGCATTGCTCGCGAGCCTGCGAGCGCGGTCATTGCGGGATTCGTCCTGATTGCAGTTCTCGGTGGCAGCATCTTTTCGGTGCAAGATTCGGCGACGACGGCGCGATTCGATCAGGAGCGATCGGTTCGCAATGGATGGCGCGATCTCGCATCCATGCCGAAACTCCTCCTTCAACAAGCGCAGCGAACCGATCCGACCGTTGCTCGTGTTGTTCCCCGGGCTGATGGACGAATGATCGATGTCCGTTCGGATAGCACCGCGATCATCTCCGTCGAGAGGGCAACCCAAACGGCTCCGATGGACATGATTCTCTCTCCATCGATGCTGCCTGACAATACTTCCCGTGTTGGGATGGCTCTCGTGACGAAGTTTCCAGTGAGTCTGGAGTTGGCGGGCGTGATCCTCCTCATGGCGATGCTTGGAGCGGTCGTGCTGGCGCGCAAACAAACGGACCTTGCCGACGACGAGCGCCGAACACTGGCTGGACTTGGCACCCTCGCAGACGATCCTTCCGTGAGGTCGAGTCGTTGAGCGGTGAACTTGCGAGCGGTTTCACGATTGTTGCGGGTAGCCAGATTTCTCTGGCACTGGCGATCAGTGCATTGCTTTTCGTCATCGGCCTCGTGGGGTTTCTCTGCCGGCGCAACATGATCATCATGTTTCTCTGCACCGAACTGATGTTTCAAGGGGCCGCGCTTGCAATGATCGCGTTCGCTCGGATGCGCATGGATGTGTCGGGGCAAGTTTTTGTGATTTTCATCTTGACGGTTGCGGCTGCCGAAGCAGCGCTCGCACTGGGATTGGTGGTCCTGCTTTACCGTCGACGCGAAACACTGAGTTCGGACGCTTGGTCAGAATTGGGTGAATCATGACGAGGTATTCATGACTGCAGCTGGTTCCATTCCGCAGGCAGTGATCGCACCTGAACTTGCATGGGTTGGATTGGCCATTCTGCTCCCATTGCTCTCGGCGATTCTCTGCGCACTTTGCGCCGCGCTTCGGGTCAAGAGCAAGCTCCCGGCGCTCATTACGACTGTTGCGCTTGCCGGTTCGTGCTTCGTCATCGTGAAGGCCTACTTCGCGTATAGCGGTCCGGTCGAAGTCCCGATCTTTCAGTGGATCACCTTTGAGTGGGGTGATGGGAAGTTTCAGTCCTTCACCGCGGATTGCGCGCTCTACATCGATTCGTTGACGCTCTATTGGATGCTCTTCGTAACTGGGCTTGGCACGCTCATCACGATCTACGCGAGCGAGTACATGGAAGAAGATTGCGGGAAGGGATACTCGCGGTTCTTCTTTGGTATGAGCATCTTCCTCTTCTCGATGGGTGCGCTCGTCATGGGCGACAACCTCGTGATGCTCTATCTCGGTTGGGAAGGCGTTGGTTTGGCGAGCTACCTCCTCGTCGGTTATTACTACGAACGCCCGAGTGCCGTCGAGGCGGCAAAGAAGGCGTTCATCATGAACCGCATCGGGGACCTCGGGTTGGCTCTTGGCATTTTTATGCTTTGGTGCAACTATGGCACGCTGCAGTACGGCGAACTTTTCGCCGCAATGAAAGATGGTGGGCAGACCTCGGTGGACTGGGACCTCTCAGTGATTCCGTTCTTGCTCATGATTGGAGCATTCGGCAAGAGCGCGCAGATCCCGCTCTTCACTTGGCTTCCGGATGCGATGGAGGGACCAACGCCGGTCTCCGCGCTCATTCACGCGGCGACGATGGTGACAGCAGGCGTTTTTCTGATTGCGCGCATGTATCCGTTTTTCGAATTGCATCCCCAGGCGCTCGCAACGGTCGCTTGGGTCGGCGGATCGACTGCTTTGGTCGCCGCGACGATTGGAATGGCGCAATACGACTTCAAACGTGTCTTCGCCTACTCAACGATTTCTCAGTTGGGGTACATGTTTCTAGGACTTGGGGTGGGAACAACATTTGGCGCGTGCTATCACACGCTGACTCACGCATTTTTCAAAGCACTGCTCTTCCTGACCGCGGGGGCGATCATGCATGGATTCGCTGGACAACTCGACTTGCGAAAGTTGAGCGGACTCCGTCAGATGCCAGGCTGGCGCATCGTCTCCTGGACGATGCTGGTTGGGTGCCTCTGGCTCTCGGCCTTCCCGTACACCGCCGCGTTCTTCTCGAAGGACGCGATCCTTTTCAAAGCATTGACGAGTGAACGAGGTGACTTCCGTTTCCTTGGATGGGTCGGGCTCGCGACTGCTGGGCTGACCGCTTACTACACATTCCGTGTCTGGTTTCGCATCTGCGCAGGACCGGTCCACTACGAGGCTGGACCAGAGAGCCATGACCAGAGCCATGACCAGAGCCATGACCAGAGCCATGACAAAGGGAAACCCGATCCGACGCCAGAAGGTGAGTCGCATGGGGCTTTTCATCCGCACGCTCCTCGTTGGGCGATCAATGGCGTCCTCGTCATTCTCGCCATTGGTGCGGTCGTGGTCGGCTTTCCTGCGTACGGGCATGTTTTCGCACACAAAGAAAATTGGGTACAGGCAATGATGGCCAGCTCAAGCGCATACCAAGGTGCCTGCTTGGAGAGCGACCATGGGACTGGCGCTGCAGTCCATACCCAAACAGTTCTTGGGTTGGACCCTCACACCGGCCTGACGATTGTCGGATCAACCGCGTCGATTGGTGGCATCCTCATCGCTTGGTACTTTCATCTTTACTCAAGAAAGTCCGCTGATCAGCTTCGCGCCGCTCTTCTTCGACGCTGGTGGATTCGCTGGGTTCCGATCTGCATGGAAAACAGGTGGTATGTCGACGAGATCTATCTCGCCTGTTTCCGACTTCCGATGTGGATTGGCGCGCAAATCTTGAACTTCGGTGATCGACACTTTCTTGATGGCGTGCTCGTCGATGGACTTGCGAAGTTTCCGATCGCCGTTGGAAAGGTCTTCCGTCCGCTCTACAGTGGTGCTCTCCAGAGCTATGCGATCACGATGACAGGCGGAGTTGCGTTGGTTCTCGCATGGGTGACTTGGATCTGGTTGCGGGGGTTCAACTGACATGAATTTGATCTGGGTCAGCATTCTGTTTCCACTTGTCGCGGCGGTAGTCATCGCGGTCGGTCCTTCGAAATCAGCGCGTTGGGTCGCGTTTTTCGGCACCCTCGTCTCGCTGGGTGCGCTCACGATCTTTGCTTGGAACTTTCCCGCGTGGCACAACGCGCAACACTTCCCCTCCGACGTCGGTCCGAGTTGGATCAAGGACGCCGGCACGACCCTCTCCGTCGGATTCGATACGGTGTCGCTCCTCCTCGCCCTCTTGACCGCCTTTCTGATGCCACTCTGCATCCTTGGCTCGTTCAGCGCGATCACCGAACGAACAAAGGAGTACTACGCCTGGTTCCTCGTCCTCGGGTCCTCGATCATTCTCGCATTTGCGGCGCGTGACGCGATCCTCTTCTACATCGGCTACGAATTCACGCTCGTTCCGATGACGCTGATCATCGCAATTTATGGTGGGAGCGAACGACGAGTCGCCGCGACGAAGATGTTCCTGTACACGTTTCTTGGATCGATGTTCATGCTTGCTGCGCTCCTGTATCTCGGTTGGGAGCATCGGCTCGTTTCGGGCGCGTGGGATTTCGATATCGACACATTGACGAAAACTGCAATTCGCTTACCAAGCGCGATTCAGTACTGGCTTTTTGCCGCGCTCATGGTGGGATTCGCTGTCAAGATTCCGCTCTTTCCGCTCCACACTTGGCTTCCCCTTGCGCACGATCAGGCTCCCACCGCAGGTTCAGTCATCTTGGCCTCTGCCATGCTGAAACTGGGAACCTACGGCAATTACCGATTCGCCTTACCGATGGCACCCGCTGGTGGTGCCGAACTCATGAGCTTGGTGGCTGTGCTTGCGATCATCGCAATCATCTATGCATCACTCATCTGCTGGGTGCAAACTGACGCAAAGAAGCTGATTGCGTACTCGTCTGTCGCCCATCTGGGGCTCTGCATGCTCGGATTATTCGCGCTCAATCCAGTTGGCGCGGAAGGCGCGGTTTTCTATATGGTGAATCACGGACTCTCCACTGGTGCACTTTTCTTGTGCATCGGCATGTTCTACGAGAGGTATCACACGAAGGACACGGACGTGCTCGGCGGTCTCGCGAAACGAATGCCCGTCTGGTCCTCTTTCATGGTTCTCTTTACGCTCTCGAGTATCGGCCTCCCCGGACTCAATGGGTTCGTCGGCGAATTTCTCTGTCTCGGTGGAACCTTTATCTCGGAACACGATGGATTGACCGGATATCCCGGCGTCCTGGGACCGTGGTACGCAGTGGTCGCAGGACTCGGATTGATATTCGCAGCGATGTACCTCCTCATCTTGCTCGGCAAGATTGTCTGGGGGGTCTACCGAGAACCGCCACACATTTCTTCGAGTACCTCGCACGGTGGCGAGGCAACGCGACTTCCGCGCGATCTCTGCCTACGAGAAATCGTGATCTTGACTCCGTTGGCAGTCGCATGCGTGTGGCTCGGGTTGCAACCGAAGCCGATGCTCGATGCAATTGCACCGTGCGCAGAGAAAATGCTCGCGAACTACCCCAAAGAGATCGAACGACACATGTCTCACACCAGCGCAGCTCCCCTTGCTTCGAACGACCAAGAACCTGTCAATGAACTGAGGAGCGAATGACCGAAGCTCTCGCACCAAAACTGATTCTGTTGGCCCCCGAGATGATCCTTTTCGTGGCCGCAGTCCTTGTTGCGATCATGGGACTCTCCAAGAATCACGGGGTCCGCGCATCGCTCCCCTTTGTGACATGCGTCGCATTGATCGCGTCCATCGTGGCTGTCGGGCTGACCTGGACACCCGAAAATGCGCAGGCAGCGAATCTGCTCCTTCCAATGCTCGGTCGCTTTGTGAAACCACTGATCGCTGGGATCGGCGTCTTGCTCGTTCTCGTCTCCGTTGGTTCGGTCGATCGCCGGATGGAAGAAGGAGTTGCACGTGGTCGATTTGCATTCGATCCGCAACGTGTTGTGCGAGGCGAGTTTTACGCGTTCTTTCTGTTGAGCTTGACCGGCGCGATGTTGATCTGCAACGCTCAGGACCTCATCTGGCTTTTTCTGGCGATCGAACTGGTCTCGCTTCCGACCTACATCATGGTGGCCATAGGCGGTTCGGGATCACGCAATCAAGAGGCGGCGGTTAAGTATTTTTTCCTTGGCGCAATGAGCACGGCGGTCTTCCTTTACGGATTCGCATTGATTTACGGATCGACCGGCTCGCTTGCATTTCTGGAGATTCGCGACGCCTTTGCGACCCAGTCGGCCGGCAGTGGCATCGACACCATCGCGATCATCGGAATCGTTCTCGTCGTGCTCGGGTTCTGTTTCAAGATCACCGCGGTTCCTATGCACTTTTATGCGCCGGATGTGTACGAAGGCGCCCCGACGCATGTCAGCGCATTCCTCGCATTCGTCCCAAAGACTGCAGGATTCACCGCGCTCATCTTGATTCTGACTTGCGTCGGATGGACTGGGCACACGCTTATCGATTCGGATGGAGTTCGAATTCCCTATTCGGGGCTACCGACTTCCATCTCTGCGATCCTCTGGATGATCGCGGTTCTCACGATGACGCTCGGGAATATTGGCGCGCTCCTCCAAACTTCGGTCAAGCGAATGCTCGCTTATAGCTCAGTTGCACACTCTGGTTATTTGATTCTCGGCCTGATTGCAGGGGCAACGGCAGGCATCGAAGCTGTCTACTTCTATCTCCTTGCCTATGGGGTCATGACAACCGCATCATTCGCTGTTCTCGCATCGATCGAACGACGTGGCGAGGAAATCAATTCCTTCGCTGACCTTGCAGGGCTACGAGTTCGACACCCAGTGATGGCATGGATGCTTGCCCTTTCGGCAGCATCGTTGGTGGGACTTCCACCATTCATCGGTTTCTTCGGCAAGATCTACTTGTTCATCGCTGCGTTTGAAGCGGATCAATTCGGGTTGGTTTTGTTCGCGGTGCTCAATAGTGCCATCAGCGGGTTGTACTACCTACGACTGGCGATCGTTCCGCTCGTCTCGGCTCCTTCGGCGCGGTCGGAAGAAATTACATCGCTGCCCACTCGCTGGCCATACATCGCGGCAGTGATCTGCGGAGTGGGCACGATCGTGCTCCCAGTCGTCGCCGGCATGCTGATCGATTCGGCAAAGAAGTCGGCAAGCCCCGCGGCTCCGCTCTCGACCGCGATCGAGCTTCCGACGCACTCTGCGCCAGAACCCGGAGAAGGATCGACCGTTCTCGGCGCTCGCTGAGACGAGGTTTCTGTCGACACCCTCCCGTTGCTGCCCATGAATTTGTTGCATTGCTATGATGCGAAATCTCGCGGCCATAGCTCAATTGGATAGAGCACGAGCCTACGAAGCTCGGGGTTGCAGGTTCGAGTCCTGCTGGCCGCGCTTACCATTTCCTATAGGAGGCACCGTGGCGACGAATCAAGATTGCGCAACCGCTTTTTCGCAAATCGCAGACTTGCTCGAGATCACCGGTGCGAATGGTTTCAAGGTGAATGCGTATCGCAAGGCGGCTCGTTCCTGCGAAAACGAACCGAAGGAGTTGGGGAAGTTGGCTCGAGAGGCTCCGGCCGAACTTCGCGCAATTGAAGGAATCGGCGAGAGCACCGCAGCCAAGATCGTCGAGTTCGTGCAAACTGGCCAGATCGCAGAACTGCAAGCTCTGCGACTGAAAGTCCCTGCGGGGCTTCCTCTGCTCCTCTCGTTGCAGGGTATCGGCCCGAAAACAGTGAAACTTCTCTGGGATCTGGCTCACGTCACCAACATCGACGAATTGCGCGCCTCCATCGAGAACGGATCGCTTGCGACGATTCCTCGGATGGGCGAGAAAGCAGTTGCGAATCTTCGCGAGGCAGTTGCCGCTCACGATGCGAGTGGATCCCAGCCGATTCGATTTCGTCTTGGTGAAGCGCTTCCCATCGCAGATGCGGTGGTCGAGCACTTGCGCACGGCGCGTGGTACGGTGCGGGTCGCGTTTGCAGGCAGCGCTCGGCGAGGTCGTGACACGGTCGGGGATCTCGACATTCTCGTCTCGTCCGATGATCCGACCGCGGCGAGCACGGCATTCCTAAGTTTCCCGGGCATCAAAAAGGTGTTAGCCAACGGAGCTACAAAGTGCGCAGTGCAGTTGAACTCGGGGATTCAGGTTGACCTTCGTATTGTCAAGGATGATGCCTTCGGAGCTGCCATGGTGTATTTCACTGGAAGCAAAGATCACAACATCGGCTTGCGAGAGCGCGCGATCGCACGCGGACTTCGTCTCAATGAGTACGGAATCTTTCAGATCGCCAAGGATCCGAAAGATGATTCCGAACGACCTCCCATCGCATCCAAGAGTGAGGATTCGATCTACGAAGCACTTGACCTGCCCGTCTGGCCACCCGAACTGCGCGAACTCAATGGCGCGGACCTCACAAAGCCACCTCCCCGCCTCATCGAACAATCGGATATTCGCGCAGAACTCCACACCCACACCACAGCGAGTGACGGGAATCTCACGATTGAAGAGTTGGTCAGACTCGCAAAGTCGCGCGGATTTCACACGATCGCCATCACAGACCACAGTCGCGCGAGTGCGCAAGCCAATGGACTCACGGTCGAGAGACTGCTCCGTCACATCGATGCGATCCGAGAGGTCGAAGCTCGAGTCGGTGGCATTCGAGTTCTTGCAGGAAGCGAAGTGGACATTCTCGCGGACGGTCGACTTGACTACGACGACGAGACTCTAGAGAAACTGGATGTCGTCGTCGCCAGTCCGCACACCGCTCTGAGACAAGCGCCCGAAGTGGCTACTCGGCGATTGCTCTGCGCGATTCGTCATCCGCTCGTCCACATACTCGGTCATCCGACGGGACGCATCATTCAGGGTCGCGAAGGACTATCGCCTGACATGGAAGCGCTCTGCAATGCGGCGATGGAATCTCGAACGGCCCTTGAAATCAACTGTCACTGGTCCAGGCTCGACCTTCGAGATACGCATGTTCGCGTGGCAACCCAGATCGGATGCATGATCGCAATCGACTGCGACATTCATTCCGCAGACGACGCGGACAATCTGCGGTATGGGATCGCCACCGCTCGCCGAGGAGGGGTCGTCGCGGCCGATTGCGTGAACACGTGGAACGAGTCAAAGCTCCACGGGTGGCTCGCGAGCAAACGGGGCTCACCGCGGTCGATGTAATGACTGGATTCCCACGCTAGGATCGCCTCGCAATGTTTGAATCACTGACGGACAATCTCACAGGTGCACTGCGGAATCTGGCTGGGCGCGGACGCATTTCTGAATCAAATGTGCGCGAATCGATGGCGGCGATCGAGACGGCACTCCTCGAAGCGGATGTCAACCGGGAAGTCGTGAACGACTTCTGCGCTGAAGTGCTTCAGGATGCATTAGGTTCCGAAGTTCTGCGAAGCCTTCGCCCCGACGAACAGATGATTGGCATCGTTCATAAGCGGCTCGTAGGCCTCATGGGATCGACCGCGACCAAGTTGTCATTCGTCGAACCTGGACCGACTGTGATCATGATGTGCGGGCTTCAGGGCGCAGGGAAAACGACAACCTGCGGGAAGGTCGCTGCTTGGCTCGGCAAACGCGGGAAGAGCGTTCTCGTTGCGGCGTGCGATCTCCAGCGTCCGGCTGCCGTCGAGCAGCTGCGCCTTGTCGTCCAGGGTGCTGCCGAGGCAGCCTCGGGCAGTCGCATCGTCTTTCACGGCGAGCCCGATCAATGTGCCGATCAGCAAGGATCGAAACCTGGCAACGCCGTCGCTGTCGCACAGCGCGCACTCAAGAGGGCGAAAGACGAGCGGTTCGATGTCATCATCGTCGACACTGCGGGTCGTTTGCACATCGACGACGCGCTGATGCGCGAACTTCAGTCGATTGACCGTTCGATTGAGTCTCACGAAATCTTGCTCGTTGTCGATGCGATGACGGGTCAGGATGCGGTGATGAGCGCGAAGGCGTTCCACCAGAAGCTCAACATCGATGGCGTCATCTTGACCAAACTCGATTCGGATACGCGCGGTGGTGCAGCCTTATCCGTTCGACGTGTCACTGGTGCTCCGATCAAGTTCGTGGGTGTGAGTGAACGCTGGGACGGGCTGGACGAGTTCGATCCAGAGCGCATGGCAGGACGGATTCTCGGAATGGGTGATGTCGTTTCGCTCGTCGAGAAGGCCCAAGGGCAAGTTGACGAGAAAGAAGCCGAGCAACTCGCCCAGAAGATGGCGCAAGGTCGCATGACCATGGACGACTTTCTCAGCCAATTGCGTTCCATTCGGCGGATGGGCCCACTGAAGCAGATTCTCGGCTTGCTCCCCGGCGTTGGATCGATGGTCAAGGACATCGACATCGACGACGGACAGTTCACCCGCATCGAAGGGATGATCCACTCGATGACGAAGCGCGAGCGACAGACGCCAACCCTTATCGATCGGAGTCGCGTCAAGCGAATCGCCACTGGGAGCGGGACCGATGCTGTCGAGGTCGGCCGTCTCACAAAGCAATTCGAGATGATGCAAAAAATGATGAAGCAGATGAGTGGTGGCGCAATGCTGGGCAAGATGAACGCACTGCGCGAAATGGCCGGCGGATCCGGCGCCCCAGGCGGAGCGATGGCAAGACCAGATACCGCGAAGAGTAAATTTAAACAGCGACCGCGTCGCTGATCGCTTTTGATCGGTCGATTCGATTTGCGGGTGTTGGGGGTGCGGTGGGTCCTAGCCACGATCAAGAGGGAGCGGATCAACTGACTTTCCCGAAGCCCAGTTGCGCACGGATGGCATGACTGTTTCGCGGATCAAGATCTTCGCGCACGCGGCAACCGGAATCGCCAACAGCATGCCGTAAAGTCCAGCGACGCTTGCCCCCGCAAGCACCGCCACGAAGATCGAGACTGGACCAAGATTCGTCGCTCGACCAGCGAATATGGGAGTCAACATGTACCCCTCGATCGACTGGACGATCACAAACACGAGTGGAGGTCCTCCGATGATCCAGTACCACGCAAGGCGATCGACTTCCGGAAGAGCCAGCTGGCTCGCCGCGAGCAATGCAATTGCCGGGACCAGGACGACCAACCCAAGATAGGGCACGATCGAGAGCGTTCCCGCGAGCAATCCCAATGTCAGCGCGTACGGCACTCCGTTGATCCACCATCCGCCGGCGAACATGACGCCCATGGCTGCGGCAATGACAATGCGACCGCGTACGAATCCTGCGACTGCCCGGTCCATCTCCTGCGCGAGTTGAAAGACCTTCGGCTTGCGCGATGTCGGAACAAGGTCTCCAAGAAATTTGATCGCCGACGGGAATCCCACGCTGAAAAACCAGAAGTAAAACGGGATCAGAACTGCCGCAAAAAGCAGGCTCGAAAAGTCGAGCAACTTCCAGAGCGCCGATTGTGTCGTTGGGCTCATCAGTGTCTTCGTAATGGAATCCGATCCCTTCGATGCCACTTCGCTCGAGCGCTCCGCTTGGACCGCACTCGGCTCTGTCGCGTGGACGATTGGAACTTCAGCGGTCGGTTTCGATAAATCCAAAGCTGGATTGTTTGTTTCCGAACGGATGCCAAGCAAATCGCGCACTCGATTTACCTCTTGGCGGTACTCAGGTGGAAGCACATCGTCGAAGCGATTGATCCATCGATCGAAATGCCCTGCTCTCGCATTTGCGACGAAGTCGGACGTCTGCCGGACGATCGTCGGAACGAATATCAACCCTGCGATGACGATCGCCAACCCAAACGTCCCGAGAATCGCGCTGACCGCGACTTGCCGCGAAAGCCGGAGAATTCGGCAGAGCCACCCGACGAGCGGTTCAACGAGGTACGCAAGCGCGAAGGCGAGCAGGAGCGGTACAGTGACGAAGCGCAGCGCATACCCAGCCCAAATCGCGCCGATGACTACGGCGACGATCAACAGATCACGAAATGCTTGAACTTGCCAGATGTGGAGGCGGGCGAAGGCCGCACCTCCAGATGGCTGCTGGGAGGGCGTCGAGTCGGTATCTGCGGGGTCTTTGCTCCCCAAAGTCATCGACTACCCATTCGAACCCATCTGGTGACCAGTCCTGGATTCGGACCCACCAGTCGAATTCCGAGATCCAAGAATGTGCTTGCGGAGCCGATCTTGCGAAAACACCTCCGCGAAGTCGAAGACTGATCTAAAATCCTCGATCGAGTCATTTGGAGACTTGCTCAGTGCACCGAGTTCGATCAATGCGAACACGATCTGCCCAAAATCATCGGTTCGCTGAACATTCCAGCGTTTGAGCACTACAGGTGCCATCATTCCATACTGATCGATGGCAAATTCCATCAAACCAAGACAAAGTTGCTGTCCGCTGAGGTGGCGGTCATCGGTCGCCAACTGCCCCCCGGCCGAGAGCGCCGACTTCGAGGCATGGCCAAATCCAGCGTGGACAAAGGTCAGGGCCTCGTATGGGTAAGGTCCTTTCGCCAACTTGTGGTGAGCGAGCAACTGGTCTCGTTTTTCCTTGGAGGGCATCTACGCAGTTTATCGGCAATCGACCCCGATCATCGAAAAAAGTCTAGCAACTGAGCTGGCGTGATTTTTTTCGAGATTTTATTGGCAACCCCCTTCCCACGGACTGGAGAATCGGTACATTAGATGCGTACACGGAGGTACTAACTATGAACGCATTGGAAGCGTCTTTTCGTCGCACAACACTTCTCGGACTTCTCACTGTCACTAGTGTTGCTTGCGTCCCCCAGGAAAAATACAACGACCTCGAGCTGGCCTTTCGTTCTCAGCAGCAACAACTGCTTCGAACGCAAGGAGATCTCGAAACAACACGAGCGAATGAATCGAGACTGAGATCGCAATTGGCGCAAGCCGCGGGCGATCTCTCAAGTCTTGAAGCTTTGCGAATGGGACAGAATGTCGATGTCGACAAACTCCTCGCTGACTATGAGGCCCTCCTGCAAAAGGTTGGCAACATGAATGGCGGCCCACTTCCTGCCGAAGTCAATCTTGCGCTTGCCGAGCTCGCGATGCAATATCCAGATGTCTTGCAATTCGACGAGCGACGTGGCATGATTCGATTCGCCGCCGATTTCACATTCGATCCGGGTTCAGTTGGTCTGAAAGCCAGCGCGCTCTCGGTGCTCGATCAGCTCGCAACGATTCTGAATTCGAGTGCGGCGCAGTCGTTTGAAGTTGTTGTTGTCGGGCACACGGATAATGTTCCCATCCGCAAGTCCGCTGCGTTGCATCCAACCAATATGCATCTCTCAGCCCATCGAGCTATTGCGGTTCGCGATGCATTGAATGCGGATGGAGTTCAGGCGACTCGCTTTCTTGTTGCAGGCTACGGCGAGTTCAGACCGATGGTTGCAAATGGACCAAATGGTGCGGCTCAAAACCGTCGAGTCGATCTCTATCTGATGCCCTACTTCGTTTCGATGGCGGTGGGGATTGCGGTTCCCGAAGGATCGATCGAGTACTCGACTCCGATCATCCCCGCTACGAATACCGCGCCGGCCGACAACGAACCGACGAAGTAGCCAGGCGACAACACTCTTCGAAACCCGATGCCGTACGAGAAGCTCGTGCGGCATCTTTCTTTTTCTGCATCAGGATCCAATGACAGGGGCCCCAGTTTCAAGCCGTATCGTGAAATCGATCGGATTCCACATTCAGGATCGGTCAATTCGCGCAAACCCCCGTTTTCTGGCAAATAATATTGGATTTGTCCTTCAGTTGGATTAGACTCATGGCGCCTACTGAGATGTTTCGTCCCCGCCTGTTTGAACTTGGAGAAAGAAAATGACGATCCGAACGATTCGGCTGTTTGCGAACTTGTCTGCCATCACGTCGTCGATCGCTCTGGGTTCGATCGCCCTCGCGGGTAATGAATGGGCTGATCCAGCGTCGTGGATGATTAGCGAGTTGCGCGTAGACCAACCAGGCATCGATCTCAGCGAGTACATCGAGATACGCGGCGTCCCAGGAGCTTCCATCGATGGGCTCACTCTGCTCGTCATCGGAGACAACGACGCGGCTTCACCACCGGCGCAGAACGGAACGATCGAGGCAGTGGTCGCACTGACGGGCATCGTCTCTTCAAACGGCCGATTCGTCGTTGCCGAATCGTCATTTCAATTCGGAATCCCAAACCAAGTCGCGATTCTGAACTTTGAAAATCCAGACAATCTCACGTTTCTGCTGGTGAGCAATTTTGTTGGTGCGGTCGGAGACGATGTGGATCCGAACGACGACGGTGTTATAGACATTGTTCTGTGGACTGCCATTAAGAGTTCGGTCGCCATCGTCTCAACCGCGACACCCGATGGAGTGACATCAGATTTTGTCTACTCGATGAACCGAGTTGGTCCCGACGGCGCAACATCGCCGTCGCAAGTTTGGCGCTGCGAGGATTCGGGTGCATGGCGCGTCGGATCGTCGGACACAACAGCGGGAAGCGACACCCCAGGTGCGCCAAATCCAGTTTGTGGTGGCACTGTGGCGATTCGCATATCGGAAGTGAGAATCGATCAACCTGGAAACGACGACGACGAATACATCGAAATCCAAGGACCACCGGGATTCAATATGAATGGGTATGCGTATGTTGTGATTGGCGACAACAACACGACAGGCGCGGTCGACCTCGCTGGGTCAATTGAGAGCATCACGCCACTCGATGGCGCAATCATCCCATCGTCGGGATACCTGTTGATCGCAAAGGCGACGATGCTGATTGCTGTGCCCGACTTCATTGTGGGTACTGCAAGTATGAACTTCGAGAACAGCGACAATGTGACTCATTTTCTCGTCACAGGTTTCACCGGACTCCTCAATGACGATGTCGATGCCGACAACAATTGCATGCTCGATGCCGTTGTGCCTTGGGGCGCGATCGTCGACTCGGTCGCATTGACTGGGTTGGATACGACATGCATCTATTCGACATCGATCGCCGGCCCCGACTCCCCGTACACCACCGCGCATGCATATCGTTGCTTCTCTGATGGAACTTGGAGCATCGGAGCGTTCAATCACCTTGCCGGTGGCGACACCCCGGGTGCCCAGAACCGCGCATGCGGATTACCGCCTGTGCTTGAGTGCGGCGAGGTGACCGCCGGATTGTGCACCGTCGCACATGCAAATGGCTACTGTTCTGATTCGATTTGCTGCACGCTGATCTGTTCGACCCAGCCGACTTGCTGCTCCGTGACATGGGACTCTGCATGCGTTGCTGCGGCGGCTGAATCGTGCAACCAAGGTTCAAGCGCGTCCTGCATCAAAGGCTTGGTCGCCTTTAACGAGATTCGCATTGACGAGACTGGAACCGACTTCAACGAATGGGTTGAACTCGTCGGAGCTGCTGGAACGAGCCTCAACGATCTGACGATCATCGTCATTGGTGATGGCAGCGCAGCGCTTGGAAGCGGTCCGATTGAGGCGATTGTGCGACTCGTTGGTCATTCGATTCCATCTGACGAGCACTTCGCGGTCGCCGAATCCACATTTGCATGGGGAACATCCAACATCGATCTCGTTCTGCCTGGAACGAACCCGCTCAATTTCGAAAACAGCGACAATGTCACATTTATGCTGGTAAGCGGGTTTGTCGGCTCCGACGCCCAGGATTTGGATCTCAACAACGATGGCGTCCTTGATGTGATGCCGTGGACATCGATCCTTGATTCAATCGCATTGATCAAGACGACCACCCTGCCTCCGACGGGGACGGAGTGGTATTACGGTCCAAACACGATTGGACCGGATGGAGCCTTCGTCCCCGGACATATCTGGCGATGCGAAGACACCGGTTGCTGGAACATCGGGCTCTTCGACACCGTTGCTCCGCACGACGACACCCCAGGGGTCGCCAATATCAATTGCGGATTCCCTTGTGCCGGCGACATCAATCTCGACGGCTTCGTCGATGCTCAGGATCTTTCCGCAGTTCTTGCGAATTGGAATGGATCCGGTTCTGGCGATGTGAACGGCGATGGCACCGTTGGCGGAGCGGACCTTTCGGCAGTCCTTGCGAACTGGGGACAGTGCATCTGATCGCGCATCCTTCGCATCGTCCTGTCGAACTCTTCGCCTGATACTCTGACGAGTGTGACTCAAGCAGTCCAAGAGATCTCTCGCTTCGGTTGGTTTGTCTTCGACCGTATCTGTGAGTTTGGAAAATTCACCAAGTTTGTTTTAGACGTGTTGTCGCGTCTTGCAACCCACCCGCTCCGTTGTCTCAAATGGACATTGCTCGGACCGCAGTTCTACGCGGTGGGGGTTGCAAGCATTCCGGTGGTGGCGATCACAGGAACCTTTATTGGCATGATTCTCGCACTCGAGGGATTCGACCAGTTTGCGGCGCTCGGGCAAGAATCGCGACTCGGGAGCGTGATCAATATCTCGGTGACGAAGCAGATTGGGCCAGTGCTCGCTGCTGTGATGGTGGCTGGACGCGTCGGATGCGCACTCGCGGCGGAGTTGGGAACGATGGCGGTGACCGAACAGCTTGATGCAATGCGTGCAATGGATGCAGATCCGCTGCGCATTCTTGTAGCTCCTCGAGTCATCGCATGCATCGTGATGACTCCACTTCTGACCATCTACTCCGATCTTCTTGGTGCTTGGGGCGCGTGGTTCGTGACCGTTCAGATCTACGGTGTCGGCAGTGCTGACTACTGGTACTTCACTGCGATGGCACTCGATTGGACAGATCCAGTCTCAGGGTTGGTGAAGTCTGTCGCATTTGGCGCGGCGATTGGATTCATTTCTTGCTACAAAGGGTTTACCTGCTCTGCGGGAGCAAGCGGAGTCGGACGTGCGGCGACAAGTGCATTCGTCGCGAGTTTCTTGGCGATCATCTTGATGAATCTGGTGATGGCTCAGTTCTTCGGCACGGTCTACGAACTCGTCAACGGCAAAGGCGCTGGTTTGTTGCGATGAAGAAGTCGGGCGCGATTGCGAAGATGGGCATTGCGCTCGTCTCGCTCATCCCAGTTCTTGCGCTGACTCTTGCTGAATTGTCGAACGCCCAGCCGAGTGATCAGTCTTCGGTCGAGACAGGAGTCGCTCCCCCCCCAGAGGGTCGGCCCCCGACTGGACCGCTCCGTCGGACGGACTCTCGCAAGTGGGAGATCACGCTTGCGATCGATCTGCCTGCATTCCACAAGGGCGATGATGTCGCGGAGGCGTTGATCGTTCCGGTGAGCATCCTCGACACATGGTGGCAGGTCGATCCGCGTTCCTTCCGGGCACGAGTCTCGGCGGACATGGTTCCTGTCCCGGACGCGTTGACTTCGCTGACAGTTTCGCAGGGCAGACGTGGCGATTCGCGCGCCGAAGTCTCGCTTCCACCTGTTGTTGAGGATCGACTTCGAGCTGAAGTTTCATGGGTTGTCGAATCGTGGTCGTGTCAGCTCGATGAGGATGTGGCAGCGGCTTTGAAGTGGCCGACGAGTTGGCCCGATGAGGTGGAGCGATGGCGACACGCAAGCCCTGGATTGGATCCAGCTGGTCCAAACATTCAAGCGTTGAAGCGACAAGTCATGACGGTCATTTCAAATGACACACCTCCTTTGTACGTGGCGAAGGAGATCATCAGGACTGCGAGTCGGTCCCTTCGCAGTGGCAATCACCAGGAAGGGAATCCATTTGGACTGAGATCTCGAGGGATCGAACTTTGGGGAGTCTCTCAGGCACTCTCGAGGGAAGTCGGGAGCGAAGCGGATGTTGCGTGCATTTGTGTCGCACTGCTTCGATCGATGGGATTTCCTGCGCGCCCGGTCATCGGTCTCGTGGATCGCAAGGCTCGCCCTGGGGCGGGTTCGTCGACGAAAGAGCTTGGTATGTGGGGAGAGGTTTATCTTCCAAAGTGCGGTTGGATCCCCTTCGATCCTGATCGAATTCGTGGCGGGATCTCCGCTGGAAGCAAATTGAACCAGCCGTGGAAGGGTTTCGGTAGTGATAGTGACTTGAACGAGAGAGTTCCAATTTCGCACGAGCTTGATATCCGCACACCCAGTGGCTCTGACGCGGGGAGGACTGCGTCATTTGCAACCCTCTGCAGATTGAAAGCCAAGCTGGATCAACCTGGGCAGGGGCCGACCGACATTCTCATTCAGACGATGCTGGTGAGCCGAGGTCGAGGGCGCGGCGGATCGTAAAGTTTCCGCTCCGGAGTCCACCAAACGCTTCGAGATTCGAAATGATCAGGTGCGTGCTTTCGTTCCTTCGTTCAATTGTTCCGTATGCGATCACCGTCGAAGCATGCCGCCCAACGGATCGAACTCGTTCCCACACCTTCGGACGAACGATCAGATTGGCCGAACCTGTTTCGTCCTCGACTGTGATGAAAACGATCCCTTTGGCGGTCGAAGGACGCTGACGGACAAGAACCAATCCTGCGATCGCGGTGCGACTTCCCAATGGGAACGCCAGTTCTGATTGGAGATCTTCGCAGGTTGCGATTCCGCGCTTGGAGAGCCATGCTCGAGCGAACGACATGGGATGCGCTTTGAGCGACAGACCGTTGTGTTCGTAATCCGCCGCAACATGCGCAATCGCGCTCATCGGTGGGAGACGGTTGGTTCGATCCGGTGGTGAAGAGTGCGTAAAAAGTGGCGCATCTTCGTCCCGCAAGCGCTGAGCCTGCCAGAGCGCCGCTTGACGATCCAGACCGAGGGAACGAAACGCATCGGCACGTGCGAGTTGACGCATAGTGCGAAGACTGACGCGACTTGCACGCCAGAGTTCTTCGACGGACGTGTATGCCTTGCATTCGAAGCGCGTTGTTGCGATGCGTCGACCTTCTTCATCGACCAACCCGCGAACCATGCGAAGACCGAGGCGCAAACTCGGTGTACTCCCCTCTCCCTCGAGCGTGCAATCCCAGTCACTGTGAAGCACGTCAATGGGGAGAACCGCAACGCCATGGCGCTGTGCATCCATGACAAGTTGCGCGGGGGCATAGAACCCCATCGGCTGACTATTCAAGAGCGCACAGGTGAAGGCCGCTGGATGATGACACTTCAACCATGCCGATGCGTAGACCAGATGCGCGAAACTCGCTGCATGACTCTCGGGAAATCCATAACCAGAAAACCCTTGAATCTGAATGAACACTTGTTTGGCGAAGGTCATCGAATAGCCACGTGCGATCATGCCACTTTCGAGCTTCTCTTGAAATTGCACAATCTGGTTCCCGCTACGTTTCCAAGATGCGATCGCTCGACGCAATTGATCTGCTTCGCCGGGGGTGAATCCCGCTGCCACGATCGAGAGTGCCATCGCCTGCTCCTGAAAGAGAGGCACGCCCAGAGTTCGCGCGAGAATCGTCTTGACCGCTTCGCTCGGATATGTCGCAATCTCTTCGCCGCATCGTCTGCGCAGATACGGATGCACCATGTCGCCCTGGATCGGTCCAGGTCGGACGATCGCGACTTCGATCACGAGATCGTAGAAGCACGCGGGCCGAAGTCTTGGCAGCATGGACATTTGCGCACGACTTTCGATCTGAAAGACTCCAACGGTGTCCGCTTGAGTCATCATCGCATAGGTTTGAGCGTCCTCGGATGGGATCGTGTGCAGAGCGAGTTGGACCGAATGAAGTGCCTTGCGAATGCATGTCAGCATGCCAAGCGCCAGCACATCGATCTTGAGCATCCCCATCGCGTCAATGTCGTCCTTGTCCCACTCGATCATCGTTCGCCCATCCATCGTTGCCTCGCGAATCGGCACCAATTCACACAGCGGTCCCTCCGTGATGATGAATCCTCCGCTGTGCTGCGACAAATGCCTCGGAAATCCTTCCAACTCTCCAGCAAGGCGCAGGAGCGCTCTTATCGAAAAACTCGTTGGGTCAAATCCGAGTGCGCGAATCTCATGAATGGACGCGGTGGACGACAACCCACGCGCCAAGCGATCCACTGCGTCCAATGAAAACCCGAGCGCTTTGGCTGTTTCACGTATGGCGAGCCGTCGGCGGTAGCAAACAACTTCGGCGCATAAGGCCGCACGAAAGCGACCATAGCGCGCATAGATGTATTGCATGACTTCTTCTCTGCGTTCATGTTCGAAATCGATATCGATGTCGGGTGGCTCGTTTCGTTCACGGCTGATAAATCGTTCAAAGAGCACATTGATGCGCTCGGGATCGACCGCCGTCACCCCAAGACAGAAGCAGACAACGCTGTTGGCGGCCGCACCACGACCCTGACAGAGAATGCCGCGTGCACGGGCGAAACGCACGATGTCGTGAACGGTCAGAAAGTAATTTGCATACTTCAACTCGTCGATCAACGAAAACTCGTGCGCCAACTGCTTGTGGACGCTCGCGGGTACGCCTTGTGGGTATCGCTCATTCGCTCCTTCCTCCACGAGGAAACGCAGATGCCCCATCGCGGTCTCTCCCGCAGGAATGACTTCCGATGGATAGGTGTAGCGCAGTTGCGCAAGGGAAAATCCTCGGCAATGCTCCGCGATGTCAATGCCTCGGGCGATCGCAGCGGGAAAGTCGCGCCACCGAGCATGCATGCGCTCCGCTCCCTGCAAGTGTCGCTCGGCATTCGGCAAGACATCGAATCCTGAGGCCCCCACTGTCGTGCCATTGCGGATGGCGGTTAAGACATCGTGCAATTGGCGTCGCGCTGGCACATGAAATCGAACGCCATTCGTGGCGACAATCGGCACGGAACACGCATCCGCCAAGAACTGGATCTGACGGATTCGCAGTGATTCTTCCGGCTCACCGACGCGCACCACCGCCAGAGAAAGATGCTTCCCAACCGCATGACGCAATCCCCGCAGAACCTCGACGACACGATGGGAAAGCAAAGCTCGGCCCTGCGGTGGTTGCGCGATGATTTCCAGTCCCTGCGATAAGTCCAGGAACTGATGCAAGGTCAATGACCATTGACCACGACCTAGACTCTCTTCCCCCTCGCACCGCATTCGTCCCATTGTGATCGCTCGGCACAACTGTCCGTAGGACGCTTGATCGGTCGCATACGCCAAGATCTCCATTCGCTTTGGCGGTCGCTCGGACGCCTGACCATCTCGGTCGCCATGACAATCCTGCTCGAAGAAAGAAGAGACATCCAATTCCAGACGTGCCCCGACGCAGAGATCGATTCCATGCTCCTTTGCAGCGACATGAGCACGAACCATTCCCGCCATCGTGCCACGATCGGCTAGTCCGATTGCACGCAATCCCAATTGCGCCGCACACGAAACAAGTTCCTCGGGATGACTCGCTCCTTCCAAGAAAGAGAAATTGCTGGCGACATCGAGTTCGGCATATGTGGCAAGAGTGCGCAACGGTTCAACTCCAGAGACCGACAAGCGACCAACCGCGGGCATCGTGTGCAATCCACAACCATGTGCCCTGCTCGAGTTCGATTCGCCAGTAATCCACGTTGGACATCCGGCCATCGACTGTTTCTTCCCCCGCTCGTCTGCACGGTGTTGCGATTCGTTCCGGGCCGATCCACTGCGTGATCCGTTGTTCTTGAGTACGCCAACGAATGGTCGGGGTATGAGGAGATTCCACGATGATTGGCTCTGGCCGCTCACACCACGAAGATGGTCGCCAGGCCTCGACTGCGCGCACATTGGCGTCGCGCCACGCGTTTCGCGTTGAAAGACCATGACGAGCAACTGGAATCCAGCGAGAAGATCGCTCTGGCTGGTGGTGTTCAACGAATCCACCACGAAAGACGGAACGATCACCTAACTGAGCCGTCAGCGTGTCGACCCATTCGCCGACAGCGCCCCGCAACGCCGCGCTCGTCGTGCCACCTCTCGTGCCATCTAGAGAGCCTGCGAACCGGCCCATGCGCAGGACAGAGAGTCGCATGGATTCGACACCCATTCCCATCGGGATCCTCTCAATATGGGGAGCGAGAATTTTGACCAGATGAGCGGCGCGTGCATTGGGCGTCCCGAGGATCACGCGGTGGCGATAGGTTGGGGCGTCAGCGCAGAGAGCCGTCAGTTCAAACTCACAACCACCACGATCGCGCTCTCTCAAAGATGCACACACTCCTTCGATCAACTGCATCGCCGTCAAAGCAATCGCTTCAAGATTTGAAACTGGTCCATCGAAGATGCGCTCTGCGGTGGGGAGTGGGTTGGACCGAACTGGGGTCAGTGTTTCAAACGCATCGCCGAGCGCCATGTCGATTCGGTGCAGAACTTCCGCGCCATATCGCTGCGCAATGCTCGGACGCGGCAAGGCCAGCAATTCGCCAATCGTTCGCACATTGACATCCAACAACCCTGTAACGGCCTTTCCGTCGATACGCAACGCGCGAACGGGGCAATCCAAAAGGTTCTTCTTCGCACTCTGCGCGAGTGCCACCGCCGCAACAGCCGTGGGGGCGATGGCGACACGAGAATGCACTCCGCGTGCGGAGAGTTCATCGACGACTCGGCGTAACAGGTCCGTGTCCGATCGATGGACTCGTTCGCATCCCGTGATGTCCACCAGAATCGTGACTGGTCCCGCCGATGGTTCGAGCGCCGTGATGGGTGCGTAACGCTGGCACCACCGAGCAACGGCTCGCAGCATCGCAACCTCGCGCTCGGGTTGCGATTCAACTTCAATGATCGGTGGTGGGCAGAGTGCTCGCGCATGCGCCAATGTGATCCCGACATACACGCCTCGTCGAGTCGCCTGCGCGCAACACCCCCTCACGATGCGCGTGCCGTGCTCAGTGCAAATGACGAGCAATGGCGGTGCAGACTCGTCGTTTGGCCGCGGACGCTTGCCGTCTTGTCTGTACGCAAGTTTCCGCGCGCAGTCTGCCTGCCATCGGGGTAGCACGATCGCCAGAATGCGGCGTTTCATTCATCGCTCCAACCGTCACGCTGAGACGGGGGGTTTCTTCCGCCATTCCAAGACCAACTCGCTCGGACGGTGAAAGCGCACTGCCCGACGCGAGAACCAGAAGCGCCACGACCACGCACCAATTCAGCTTGCCAGTGTGGCGCCGGATCGTCCGTATTCGAATCGCGATGATTGCGCACGATCCATCTCGTGGTGGCGGCACTCGTCACCAGCCGTTCATGCCACGGGCGCACCGCAAGTGCGAGAACAGGAGGGCGTTCTGCATGACAGGCATGACAGGCATGACAGGCATGACAGGCAAGCAGAGTCGCATCGTGGATATCGCGTGTGGTCGCCAATTGCAATCGCCGTGTTGCCACAAGATCGAAGTGACTCGCATCCCATACGACGGTCATGACGCCATCGCATGCCAGTGATTGCTGAACCGCCCACAATCGATTCGCCAATTCGCGCCGCGGTCCACCGACATCTGTGTCCACAAAGATCGACCGTGCCAGCAACGCTCGCGATCCATCGATACCCAGCATTGCGCGTGGCGATGGCCAGACACGGCGACCGATCCATGCTGTCGATCGACCCGCGACTGCATCGTGCGAAGCGTCCGTGTGACTGCCCCACTGACGCCCTTGCTCACCATCGTCGGCGCGCAACATTCCCCATGCGAGTGCGAGCACAACGCCGTGCGGCGCGAACCATCGCGAATGTGCGTCGGCACTCTTCGCCTTTGATGTTGCGACGATCGACTTCGATTCGACTTCTTCAGCCGTGATCCACTCGTGTATCACTCCAAGGGCAATGCCGTCATCGACGCCATTGCCCAAAGCTTGATCGAGGATCGGATCAATGCGCAATCGCCGTGCGGGCGGTCGCAGAACAAGCGAAACCTTCTCCAGTATTTCAAGTGGAATTCGACCCATGTAGTACCTGTACGGTATTTGTTAGGGTACGCGTTCGTATGACATCGTCAAGGGTTTCTCCCCACGACCCACCATCGCCACCCCAAATGCATAGGACCGCGAAGGACCGTTCAAGACGGCCGCAACAGCGCGTTACCCCCGAGGATGTAGCAAATCGCGGGTGATGCTCGCCACCGTCGAACAACCTGCGAGAGCCATCGAACGGTCGAAATCGCTTGAGAGAATCTCAAGCACTCGCCGCACACCAGCCTCACCGGCGACCGAGAGCCCCCACAGAATCGGTCGACCAACCTGGACTGCTGTTGCGCCGAGCGCCAATGCCCGCAAGATGTCGAGACCGCGACGGATCCCTCCATCAACGATGACTGGAACCCGACTCGCCACGGCCTCCGTGATGCGTGGCAACGCCTCCGCTGTCGCTGGAGCTCCATCGAGCTGACGACCGCCATGATTGCTTACGACGATCCCACGAGCGCCATGGCGAACCGCAGTCACAGCATCATCGGCTCTGCAAACTCCCTTCAGCATGACAGGGAGCTTCGTCAATGCGACCATCCACTCGAGATCTTGCCATTTCAAACTCGGCGTGATTGTCCATCCCAGAGTCTCTGCGATGCCCACGCCGACATGTCCCGTCGGACCCAAGTGGTCAGTTCGTTGAAGATTCGCGATCGTCAAGTGCTCTGGAACTCGGAATCCTGTCTTCATCTCGCGTTCGCGCAATCCCCAGACTGGCGCATCCACTGTCAACTGCAATCCAGCGCAACCTGCTCGCTCCACACGCTGGACGAGTTCCTTGACGAATCCTCGGTCTTGACCGATGTAGATCTGGAAGTACACGGGGCCAGTCGAAGCCGCGCAGATTTCCTCGATCGTCGTCGTTGACAAACTGCTGACAACCATCGGAATTCCCGCGGATCCACAGGCACGAACTGTCGCTAATTCGCCGTCGGGATGAGCCATCTTGTGGAGCGCAGTCGGTGCCGATAGCAACGGGAATGCCATCGACTTATCGAAAAGCGTTGTCGCGGTCGAGCGAGAGGAAACATCAACCATCACTCGGTACCAGATCGAAAGTTCTTCCCATGCTGATCGATTGCGCATCAAGGTCCGCCCATCCCCTGCGGATCCTGCGTAATAGGCGAATGCCATTTCCGAGAGTTTCGAGCGAGCGATCTCTTCGAACTCATCGATGCGATACAAAGCGGAAAGCGCGGCAGTGGAGAGATCAGCAGGAGCTGGATTGTCTGACTTGCCCAACACCTCAACCTTCGCATTCGTCGACATGGTCGCAAGAGGATAGCGAACCCGATCACGAGTCGGAGCGTCGGATCCACGCGCTCCGGCGCTGTCGCTGATGGTTCGCGAGAACTTCGCGCGCGATCATCAGGAGCGCGGCAGGAATCCAAAGTCCCAGCCATGGCAGGAGCGACTCCCATCTCTGCGGTGCGGCACCGACAGTGATCTCGAATGTCGCACTCTCCGCACCAAATGCAACTGCAATCCGCCATATTCCCGGAGAATTGATCTTGAGATCGCCCGCCCTCAGAAGTCGATTGCCAGAATCTGCGCCGTGCATCTCACATTCGCTAGACGCTCCGTCCGGGCCGTCCGCTCGCACCCGAATTGGAACTGTCAATTGTGGCTCGCCACCTTTCGACAGGAGCACTGAGAAGTCAACGACTCCAACGCGAGGCGGTACTGGTGAGATGAACACCGTTGCGTCGTACGGTCCATATCGCCCTCGATCGACGACCGCCCCACCATCGGCTTGGGAAGAACTGCCACATCCAATCGTGATCGCCACGAGGATCGCTCGACTCGCACTCGCAAGACCTCGTGTCAAGGCCACGGTGTTGCACTCCCCCGCATCTGCATGGGTTGAAGAACGATCCAGACCCCTGCGATCCACAAGCCCAATGCCAGTGCCCACCACGGAATCGCGACGAGGACGCCACGCATTCCAGCACGATCGGAAGGACCGCGCCAAACCATCCATCCCGAGACCAGCAATCCCAACTGCAGAATGACAAGCTCCAATGGGATCAACCAGGTCGGGGTTGGTCCACAGCACGAGTCGGACCATTGAGGTATTCCGACCCAATTGGCAATACCGAACCACGATTCGCCTGCATCGTTGATCGCACGCTGAACGACAGGGATGCCAGTCGCAGCGCCTGTGGCCAAGTGATAGAACCAGTGCACGCACCACATAGCCGCACCGATCGGTACGAGCGCATGTGCGCCACGGCATAATGATTCGCGCCAATTGCTCTTTGCGTAGCGTGCGGAGAGCCAAGCTGTCGCACCGACCACGAATGAGGGAAGGACCACAATGGCGACGAGCAAGAAGAGAATCTCCACGATCGTTGTCGATCTCAATCCGAATTGCAGTGTTGTCTGATCGACGAAATCAAGCCATGGCGATGTCATTCCAACTGCGTTTGCAAACGCGCCGAATGTCAGCAAGGTCAGGAGTGCCGCAATATCGGCGCGCGAGCCGATGCGTGCGATCGAAGATCCCCACTGCCGATCCGCGAGGCTCTTGCTCTGTGGCGCCACCAGAATTCCAACATTTCCATGTGGGCAAGCATCAACGCAGTCCAAGCAGAATGTGCAATCGAGATTTCCACGCTTGACGGGTTGAAAAAGTTCAAGTTCGCATCCGGGAACCAGCTGTGGAAGCGAAATTGTCCCCGCCACTGGCTCGATCGATCGCGATCCGCGTATGCATTCGTGCCCGATACAAGTCGCGCAGACGGTTGGGTCTCGAATGGAGACTGAGAGCGGCGAGACCAAACTTTGCGTCATATGAAACTGCCCGATCGGACAGACCCACTTGCAAAAACTCGCTCCGCGAAAGAGTCCATCGACGACGAGGATTGCGACGAAATACCCCACCACCAACATCGCAGTCGCGAAGGGACTCGACCAGAGATCGAACGCCTCGTACGAAACGAGCCAGAGAACAATCAGCACCACCGAAAACCACTTCGAACGCAGTGCAGTAGGCCATCGAAAGCGGGGACGTATCCATCTGCGCATTTGATGGCGCGGTGCCATCAATGGACAAGTCATGCAGAGAAAATTCCCCCCGAAGAGCAAAGCGATGACAATCAGACCTCTCCAGTGGGTCCAGGGAAGTGTCCCTGCGAGGTTTGATGGCGCATCAGACGGACCCCAAAATCCGTCGATGACGATCACAACTGCGACGAGCACGAGTGACCAACGCACCAGCATCCGCATCTGACGATTTCTCAAGAAGGTGCCGATCCCAGCAACCTTCAGAAGATCGAATCTCTCGCGCGTCCGAGGCGAGGTCGCCGGCCGAGCAGGTGCAACAATTGACGATCGTCGTACGCCTCGCAGAGCCCGCAAGACCAGGAAGATCGCTACGGGGAGCATGACGAACTGGCCAGCAGTCCACATGAACGCCCCCGCCACCCTTTGATCGCGTAGCGCATCCCACCCGAGCGCGGGTGCGGTCGCGAGATAGTTGGGATAAAGCACTGTGTCTGAAAAGGTGACGATCGCCGAGAAAATCGTGTTCTGAACATCTGCGGCGAGCAAGTAAACGACGAGCGCTGCGTCTGGAAGCCTCGCTCGCCAAGGCCAGGGCGCGATGATTTGCCACCAGAAGAGCATCGCTCCAATGAGAAATGACGCATGTTCAAAACGGTGGACCAGCGGCGATTCGAGCGCCGTTCCGTAAAAACGCGGGTAGTGCCAAATCCAATTCACGATCGCGAATGCGAGCCACCCTGTTGCTGGATGGAGCAGCGCATTCAGGCACCCACGCACGAAGGGGCTTGCGATGAACGGGCCGAGAGCTTGCTTACGCACGATTCGAGGCAGTCCACGCAAGAGTGGAATCCCCGGAGATCCCAGAAGGATGAGCGGAGCCGCAACCATGATGAGCAACCAGTGCTGAGCCATGTGGATCCACAGCAACAGATGGCCGAGCGAATCAATCGGTGATGCGAGTGCAAGAAAGAGGATCCCAACGCCAGCCAGAAAACATTTGGGCCTCCACCGCGGAAATCCACGGACACGACCAGTCAACCCCCGTGCGCCACGCAAGTAGAGAGTCGTTGCAATGGTGATTCCCGCAATCAACCATGGATCGAGGTTCCAACTACTGAAGATGGCCGCCGCCACGCTCAGCGCGTCAAAACTCCACGGTCCGGTGGCGACATGCTCGTCGGCAACGGGAGATTTGCCCCCGGTATTTTCGAATCGGGTTCATTCTCTGGTCGGAGCGTGCCGAGAAACGCCACCAACGCGGACATCTGCGCACTATTGAGATTCTTGCCGAAGGCTGGCATGTTGCCACCACCTTGTTGAATCTGCCTGACGAGTTGATCCGGGGAGAGTCTGGTTGAAATCTCGTCGAGCGCTGGCCCACGCTTGCCACCAAATCCACCAAGTTCATGGCAATTGCGACACTGCACAGACTGAAAGACCACTGCGCCCTGCACCTGGAGCGGTGTTCGACCCTTGATGAACTGCGCCGGAGTTGCAAGCGAAGACCACGCGTCCATGACAGGCGACCACGGACTCGTCACCCCTTCGTAAGTCAATGCCACGATCGCCATGACAACGAAGACAGCGACCAAGACCATTCCGGGACGACGACTCGGCGCACGCTCACCCGAATTGGACAAAAACGGCACCGCAATCAGAATCAAGACTCCGATCGCAGGCGTGATGAGCATGATCGCGGTTTCGGATGCCGGAGGCAACAAACTCACTGCACCGAAAATCCACATGAACGGATAATCGGGACGGGGATTCGTGTCGATCAGAGTTGGGTCCGGCATTCCGCCAGGTCCAAACGGTCCAAAGGAAGCTGCAAGAATGATCAGAATGATTAGACACGTGCCACAAAAGACCATGTCTCGCTGAACCGCGTCGGGAAAGAATGGAACACCAGTCTTTTCCATTCGCTCTTCGAATTCCTTTCGATAAGTCGATGGCACGACGACTGCGCCGGGCTTCGGCATCTCACTGATTCCGTTCTTGATGATCAGCGTCATGTGGACTCCCACAAGCGCGATCGCTGCGCCTGGAAGAATGAACACATGCAGTGCGAAGAATCGGTTCAGCGTTTCTCCCCCGATAATCGGACCACCGAGCAGGAGACCGCGCATTTGGTCGCCAAAGATAGGGACACGATCGACAATCGCGGCGCCGATACCAAGACCCCAGTATGCGTCTTGATCCCAGCGCATGACCTGTCCGGTAAACGCGAGTGCGAGAACCGTCAGGAGGAGAAAGACTCCAGTGATCCAGTTCAGTTCACGCGGGAACTTGAACGAACCATGCAAGAAAACCTGAAGCATGTGAATGACCATCATGACCACCATCGCGGTACTGGACCAGCCGTGGAGCGCTCGCAGCATCCATCCAAACGGGACATCTTCGTCGATGTACCGCAAGCTCTCCCAGGCTTGTGCCGCGCTCGGCGCGTACATCGTGCCGAGGCAGACTCCAGTCACGATCTGAATCGTGAAAAACATAAGCGTCGCGCTTCCGAAGACATACCACCACTTCGCGCTTCGCGGCACGTGATGAAAGAGCATCGGCTTTGAAAACGCAATCGCTCCGGTGCGCAACTCGATCCACTCGATTGGGATCTTTGCGAGCGCAAGGATTCGGGCAAGAATCATGCCGATTCCTCCAATCCAGGCAATCGTCCGGCGTCGATGAGCAATTTGCCACCTTCGACTTTCCACTTGTATTCGAAGAGTCCGCGTGGTGGCGGACCAGCCGCACGCGAACCATCTTGGTAGTAGACGCCGCCATGACATGGGCACATGAAGAGCTTTGATTGTTCGAACCAGTGAACTGGGCATCCAAGATGCGCACAGTTGATTGCGAAGACTTGAAATTTGCCGGATTCGATACAGCGGACCCAGCAAGCAGTCTTTGCCGAATCTCCATCCGTTGGTTGTCGAATCGGATTGAGAAAGGTCGCGAACCGGGTCTGCCCTCCCGGGAATTTCGAGAGTGCTCCGAGATCGACCCATTCGTTCTTGTATCGAGTTCGCGCTGGTCCAAGGACATACCCGACGATTGGAATCGCGGCGAGCGCTCCTCCGATGCCGAGTAATCCCGCGCCCAACTTAAACATGAACCCACGCCGTGCGTCCGAACGGCTTGTGGGTGCACCATTGCCTTCACCACACCCGCATCCTGCGCAGCCATTTTTCTTCTCAGGTGTATTGGCGTTGTCGTTCATTGTGTTCGTTTCGTCGCCAGCCAGCTCACCACATCGGCGACTTCCGTCGGAGTCAATCCGTTGGGATGATTCGGCATCGGTGAATTCCATGGGGGGCTTCCGAGTTCGGACCGACCGTAGACAACGGCGCTCCAAAGCCCTTGATCGGAGATCAATCTCAGGTACATCGGATCCGTAACGCTTCCAGCCGGACCATTCGCACCGTGACAATTCGCACATGCGGACTCGAAAACGAGTGCTCCCGCCACTGCGTCTCCAACCACGAGCGTCGGGGAAATCGTTCCAGGTAAGACCGGATTGCCATCGTGTGGCTCGCCACCCCACATCGATCGCATGCCCTTGACGAGTGCGTCGATTTCATCCGCAGAGAAGGGTCCGCCGTTCTCGTCTAAGTACCCCGGCATCGAAACACCTTGCCCGAGCGCTATGACCTTTGTGATCTGATCGTCGTTTGCAATCTTCCAATAGCCCGGATTCACGAGCGGAAGCGCCGCACCTTCGGCTCCCTGCGAATGACATCCTCTGCAGTTGGTATTGAATGTCGCGAGTGTCCATGAAGGAGAACCGACAACGACTGGTATGGACGCCTTTGGCGCGCCTGGCAAGCGTTCGCACGCGACAACGATCGCCAGCATCGCGCACAAGAACACCGAGGCAACTCGAAGATGCATCATTGCTCTCCTCCCCGCTCGATATGAAGCCGTTGCGCCAGTGTGCGGTTTCCCATCGCAGAGATCATCGTGCCACGACCGACCCACCATCCGCAAACCAAACCGAAGGCGATCTGGCTTCCGATGAACCACGGCCACGAGATGTATCGCTCAAGCGCCGGGTTCACAACTCCGAGTGTCGCCCAGACCATCCCTGTCACGATGACGGGAACGAGGATTCCGCCAGCGAAGATCGGTCGTCGTGGAATCATCGGCAAGGCGGTTGTGTAGAGCGATCCGACACCCATTGACATCGCCGCATGGATCCCGACGGCGATTGCGAACCAACCGGGATGAAACACTCGAAGAGTGTCGAGATCCGCTGTTCCAACATCCGGCACAAGCGCGCCTGTCAGCAAATTGATTGGGAGCCAGACACTGTCATGTTCGACGATTCCCCATGCGCATGCGACGATTGCCATTGCCACTCCACCCACGAGCCCCCCCGTGACTCCAGATCGATATGGGTGAATGACGGCTGGAAACATTGGGCGTGGAGTCAATACCCCCGAGCCCGCAACTTCGTAATTCGGTCCCGCTTTGGCAAGAAGCTCGCTCGGAATCTCTTCGAGTCGCTCTTGCGGGAATACATCTCGGAACCACACCACCATTCCGACAATCGCGACGAGCGCTCCAACAATCAGCACCCACGTATCGGTGACGAGTCCGGCTCCCAAAAAGGCAATTCCGAACGCGGTCGCAATCGGCCCAGATGTTGATTCCGGAATTGCCCTGCTGTACGGAATTTCACGCTCCGAGGATTCGTTTTCAAGCGGCGGTTGTTCGTGAGGGTTATTCAAAGTATCGCGTCGCTCCTGACTCAACGCCCGATCACATAGACGGTGGTGAACACCACAATCCACACCGCATCAACGAAGTGCCAGTACCAGCTCAGCATGTCAAATGCGTGCGCGTGTTTGCCACGGACAAATCCAAGCGCACCGAGAATGAGCACGAGTCCCAGCATCGTCAGACCAACGACCACATGCAACAGGTGCAATCCGACCAGCGAGTAGAAAGTTGTTCCAAAAAGGTTTGTACCGAGGTAGAGCCCATCCTCTTCCATCAGTCCCTTCCACTCCCAAGCGGTTCCACCGATGAACCAGAGTCCGAGGGCGATCGTCACCCCGAGCCACCCCAAGAATGCGCGTGACGCCTTTCGCTCAAGTGCCTTGACCGCCATCACGACCGTAAATGAACTTGAGAGGAGAGCGATCGTGTTGACAATCACGAGCGGCATTTCGATGACGTCTTTCGGCTGCGGACCTGTCGCACTCTTGCCGATGTAGAACAAATACGCCACAACGAATGTCAGGAAGATGCAACTCTCTGCTGCGATTAAGCAGACCATCCCCACCTTGCCACGAGATGGCTGCCACTGCCGAACCGTGGACTGTCGCGCATGAATCGCTCCGGCGTTCATACTGGCGTTCATAGGTGCTCCTCATGGCGCGAATCCGGATCCTGCGGGTTCTGCTGATCCCAGAGTGGCCGAGCCGATCCGACCGTCGGCACTTGATCAAAGTTCCAATCCGGTGGCGGACTCGATGTCGCCCATTCGAGCGTCCAAGCATTCCAAGGATTGTTCCCCGCGGGCTTGCCATTTCGGAGCGACCGAATGACATTCCACACGAAGAGCGCAACCGCGACCCCCTGAAAGATCACTCCAATCGACGAGAGCAGATTCCAGATTTCGAGCCCTCGGTCTGGCTGATACATATAGATCCGGCGAGGCATTCCAAGAATCCCCGAAATGTGCATTGGGAAGAATGTCAAATTAAACCCGACCAACAAGAACCAGAAAAACCATTTGCCGAGCGTTTCAGAGAGCAACCGGCCCGTCGCCTTCGGGAACCAGTAAAAAATACCACTGAAGATTCCAAAGACTGTTCCTCCAAAGAGGACATAGTGAAAGTGCCCAACAACGAAATAGCTATCGCCGAGTTGCCAATCGAACGGTACGACGGCAAGCATGATCCCGGTCAAACCGCCGAAGGTAAACAATCCGATAAACGCCGTCGCACAGAGCATTGGCGTTTCGAAACGGATCTTGCCACCGATCATCGTCCCCATCCAAGTAAAGATCTTGATGCCCGTTGGAATGGCGATCAGAAATGTCGTCGCCGCAAAGAACGAATTGATTTCCGGTGACATTCCAACCGAAAACATGTGGTGCGCCCAAACGCTGACAGAGATGAACGCGATGGCAACCGTTGCAGCGACCATCAGTGAGTAGCCAAAGATGACCTTTCGACTGAAGACCGGAATCACTTCATTGAGAAATCCGAATGCTGGGAGCACTAGGATGTAGACCTCTGGATGCCCGAAGAACCAGAAGAGATGTTGCCACAAGAGCGCCGAGCCACCATTCTGCGTGTCGAAGAAGTGCGCTCCGAGGAATCGATCGAGCAGAAGCATCGCCTGCGCCCCGGTGAGGACTGGAATCGCGAGAATCACGAGCATCCCGACGATCAGCATCATCCAGCAAAGCAGCGGCATGCGCATGAGCGTCATCCCAGGACACCGCATGACAAGAATGGTCGCAACGAGATTGATCGCAGTCGTGATGCTGCCGAAACCGCTGACCATAATTCCGAGGATCCAGTAGTCCGTCGAGTTTCCTGGTGAAAAAGTCTTGGATGTCAGCGGCGCGTATGCGAACCACCCAACATCGGGAGCGGCGGACGTTCCATACAACCCCTGCGCGCCGATGTACGAGTAATAGAGAAGTCCTGCGCCAAACACGAAGAGCCAGAGTCCAAATGCGTTGAGTCTCGGAAACGCCATGTCGCGCGCTCCGACCATCAACGGGATGAGATAGTTGCCCATACCCAAGAGAATCGGCATCCCAACCAAAAACACCATCGTCGTCCCGTGCATCGTGAAAAGCTGATTGAACGTAGCTGGATCGACGATCTTTCCTGCGGCTTGAGCGAGCTGCGCACGCATCAACGCCGCCTCGATTCCGCCGACAATAAAGAAACACAATCCAAACCCTACATACATCATCCCGAGTCGCTTGTGATCGACCGATACCACCCAGGCATGTACCCGCGCGCCGAAAGTTCGGCGCACTTCGTCAGGGACTGCAGTTGTTTGGTCGACTGTGGTCATCGTGATCTCTATTTCAACGTCAGAAGGTAGGCGACAATCGAATCGAGCTGATTGGGATCGAGTTTGAGACTCGGCATGTTGCAACCGACTTTCAAATTCTGTGGGTCGTCAACCCACGCCCGAAGTGTCTGCGGATTCAGAATCGCCGCCCCCGCTCCAATTGTCGTGCGACTCATCAGATGCGTCAGATTGGGACCGAACGCCCCGTTCGAGACACCATCGATGGCGTGACAGTTCATGCATGCCAGTTCGAGAAACAGATCGCGTCCAGAATGCGCTGTCGTCTCGGACTCAGTCAGGAGCGATGGAGGAAGCGACTGCGCAACGCACCACGCTTCGAATTCAGCAGTTGGAACCGCATGCACGCGGATCAACATGTTGGCATGTTGAGTTCCGCAATACTCCGCACACTGACCGAGAAAGATTCCAGGCATGTCGGCCTGAAACCAAGTGTGGTTGATGTGGTTCGGAATGACATCGGTCTTGCCGTTCATTCGAGGCACCCACCACGAGTGGATCACATCCGCCGAGTGAAGCGACAGCCAGATCGGACGCCCAACCGGGACAATGAGTTCATTTGCGGTGATGATCGTCCCTTCACCGTTGAGCGTCGGAAGCCGGAACTCCCACCACCATTGGTGACCAATGACATCGACATGCAACGATCCCTCGGGTGGTTCGGTCAACTGCACTTCGCGAATGGTCCGAAGCGTGGCGAGCGCGAGAACGAAAACGATAATCGTTGGAATCACAGTCCACGCCAATTCGATCGGGTTGCTGCCGAAGACTTGCACCGGTTCACCCGCATCGGCCATGCGCTTGCGATACCGGATGATCGCCCAGACCAGAACGCCCTCGACGATGACAAATATCACGGCGCAGATTCCCAAGACAAGCCATGCCAACTCGCGAATCTCTCGCGCCGGCGGACTGGCTGGATGGAAAATGTTCAAATCCCCCGCATTTATTGCAGCTGTTTCGGGTGCGCACACAACCGTATCGCTCCCCACATCAAAGGTGCACTGGGCGCATTCGAGGATGCAAGCGATCACGAGGATCGAAAAACAGAAGAGTGTGCGAGTGCTCACCAAGAAAAATCTCGACGGAATTTGTTCGTTCGATCCTCGACGCGCAAACGATACCCAAGATCCGTCTCTCGAGACGTTTCGATCGGTCGTCGCCTCCTGAGGCGACCAATCCACAACCAGTTCTGGTTCCTGTTGTTATCCTTCTTCGCAGTTCAAGCCGGCGTGGCGGAACTGGCAGACGCGATGGACTCAAAATCCATTGGGGCTAATACCTCGTGCAGGTTCGATTCCTGTCGCCGGTACTGAAATCATTCACCACTGGATCCCATGGATCCTCTGGATCCCATCGATTCCCTAGAGTAGTTGGGTGATTCTTTCGTGATCTGGATGTCGTGAGGATGATTCTCGATTACGGTCGCAGATGTCACGCGTACAAACCTCGACTCTCGCCGAAGTTCTTCGATTGTCGCGCACCCGCAGTAACCCATCGCGCTTCTCAATCCGCCGATCATCTGATACACAAAATCGGAGAGCGCTCCGCGATAAGGGACTCTCCCCTCGACCCCTTCCGGAACAAACTTCCGTGATCCTGCTTGCGAGTAGCGATCAGCACTGCCGGCATTCATGGCACCTTCGCTTCCCATACCCCGATAGGACTTAAATCGCCTGTTACTGTGGAGTACGAGTTCGCCTGGGCTTTCATCGAGACCGGCGAACAATCCTCCGAGCATCACCGAGTGCGCACCTGCGGCGATCGCCTTTGCAATATCTCCAGAGAGTCTGATCCCGCCATCTGCGATGACTGGAATTCCGGCTGATTCCGCAACCGAAACTGCGTTCATGATCGCCGTAATCTGAGGCATTCCAACGCCCGTCACAACCCGAGTCGTGCAGATCGACCCCGGTCCAATTCCCACCTTGATGGCATCTGCGCCAACATCGATCAGTGCCTTTGCACCATCCGCGGTTCCTACATTTCCAGCAATCACTTCGATCGAGTACCGCTTCTTCATTTCGCGGACTGTGTCCAAGACATTACGGCTGTGTCCATGAGCCGTATCGACGACAATGACGTCGACTTCGGCTGCGATGAGCGCTTCGATGCGTTCGAACTGCCCAACTCCGACCGATCCACCAACTCGAAGTCGTCCGCGAAGATCGCGACATGCCCTTGGGTAACGCCGGGTGTTGTCGATGTCCCGCATCGTGACAAGGCCAGTCAGTCGCCCCGAATCGTCGACGAGGGGAAGTTTCTCAACCCGCGCGTGGATCATGATGATTTCAGCTTCGGCGAGTGGCGTGTTCAGCTTTCCAGTCGCGAGGTTCTTGCTCGTCATTGCATCCCGGACTGTTGTTTGCTGAGAGTCCTTTGAGACAAACTTCATGTCGCGACGTGTCAGAATCCCGACAAGCTTTCCTCGGCGAGTGCCGTCATCAGTCACTGGGAAACCACTCACTCCCTGCTCGGACATGAGTGCAAGGGCGTGCGCAACCGATTCGCTCGGGCTCAGAATGACAGGGTCGACAATGATCCCGTTTTCGCTCCGTTTGACCTTTGCGACTTCGCCAGCTTGCCGGGCTGGGGTCATGTTCTTATGAATGATGCCGATCCCACCCTCTTGTGCAAGTGCACGTGCGAGCGTCGCCTCGGTCACCGTGTCCATCGGGGCGGATACCAATGGAAGTCCGATCGAGATGTTCCGTGTCAATCGGGTGGCAGTATCCGCAGATTCGGGGATCACCTCGCTATACCTCGGGACGAGAAGGACGTCGTCGAAGGTGATTCCGTCTTGGGAAAACTTGAGTTCCATTGAGGGATGATCGGACGATTTCGCATTCTCGTCAAGCGGTCGTTCCCAACATTCGCGATCCCTTGCTACGCTCTCAGATCGCACGGAATTCCACAAAAGGAACGCATTGAGCCACGGACGAGAAGAACTCCTGACACCTGTCGCGACCGATACGCGCGGAACGCAAGCAGGCGAAGGCCGCAAGGCCTGGTACGCATGGCTCACGGCGATTATCAAGATTGAGGGAAGCGACTTGATCGTGAAGTCTGGACTTCCGCCCCGGATCCGACACCGTGGGGCGCTTCGTGACCTCGCGGCGCCTCCGGTCACTGAAGAACTGATGTTTCAATTGGCCAAAGACATCCTCGACCCAAATCAGCTCGATCACTTTCGTCGCAACGGATCGATGGACTTTGCGTTCGACTTCGATAACGGGCGCCGTTTTCGAGTGAATCTGTTCATGGCTCGTGGGAGACCCGCAGTCGCCGCTCGATTGATCACGAGCAAAATCAAGACATTTGAAGAACTTGGACTTCGCGCAAGTTTGGGCGAAATTGCAATGCTCGCGCAGGGACTTATCCTTTTTTCAGGCGTCACAGGTTCGGGCAAGAGCACTTCGATCGCTGCAATGATGCAGTATGTGAACGAACGCAAGAAAGTGCACATCGTGACGATTGAAGATCCGATCGAATACATCTTCACGGATGTGAAGGCGACGATCAACCAGCGTGAGATCGGCATCGATTGCACAAACTTTAACGATGCGCTTCGTGCGCTCGTCCGAGAAAACCCCGACATCTGTCTCGTCGGCGAAATGCGCGACTACGAGACATTCGAAGCCGCGGTTCGCGCAGCAGAAACTGGGCATCTTGTCTTTGGGACGATTCACGCATCCAGCGCGTGGCAGACGTTTGGTCGCATCTACGACCTCTTCCCCGAGAATGAGCGTGATCAGATTCGAAAGCTCCTCGCGTACAACCTGCGGGCGATCGTCTATCAAAAATTGCTCCCGACGCTCAAGCCAGAGATTGCACGAGTTCCCGCGCTCGAAATCCTTCTGAACACTCCGACCGTCCAAAAATTTATCTTGGATGGACGCGAGGGAGATTTGCTCGAAGTGATCAAGAACGGCAAGGAAGAAGGCATGATCGACTTCACTTCGGCACTCGTCGAATTGGTCGAGAGTGAAATGGTTCACCAGAAAGTCGCCATTGAATCGACTCCACGGCCGGAAGAACTGAAGATGCGACTCAAGGGAATCACTTAATCCCGGCGGTTGACCAAGGGCTTCAAACATGATCGTCGTCACGAACCCAATTCTTCTATCGCTCGACCCCACCGCGGTCAATCTCATTTCGACCTACAAACCCTTTTTGGTCTTTTTGACCGTGCTTCCCTATGTGTGGGTGATCTCGACAGTCATCGAGATGGACAGTCGCAAGCATCGCTTCTATCCAGAGCGTTGGGCTGGGTTAGGACTCGGGACGCTCGTCTTGGGGATGGTCGCGGTTCTCTTAATCCCGCTTTTCTGGGTTGGCTGGCCACTCATGGTGTTGGCATATGCCGGAGTTCCATACGGATACTGGAAGTTCCGGGACAGCCGCGTCCCCGAGTCTGAAAAGTTCGACATACTTGCTACGAAACTGAAGAGTTTCCAAGCGAGTCGCAGGGCCAAGCGCGCATTTGATGAGGTCACCGCCTCGTACAACAATGGCAAAGGGGTCATTCAAACTCCACCCGCGAAGGACGCTCCGAACTTCGAAGTTCACATCAACACCGAGCGCATGTTGGTCCCTTCGCTCCCGGCACGAGCAAGCCGAGTTGAACTCTCACCCGCTGGTGCGAACTACTTGACGGTCCAAACAGTTGACACAGTGAAGTCCCGTCGCGAGACATATCCGCCGGATGCGGCGCTCCGGATGATCAACTATTTGAAGGCTGCCGCAGGATTAGATATTCAGGAAAGGCGCAAGCGCCAGACTGCAACGCTTGGAATGAAGATCGGAGAGGGTGAAGTAAAGTTCTTGCTGAGTACTTGGGGTACTTCGGCGGGGCAGATTCTTCGTCTCGACCACGATCGCGAGAAGCAATTGGCGATCCCGTTCGACCGGCTCGGTCTGCTCCCAGTCCAGATCCAAACCCTCAAGGATGCCATAAGCGATGTGCCAGGTGGCGTGGTGTTGGTTCTCGCTCCGACGGGGCAAGGTCTCACGACTCTCGGATACGCGCTGTTGTCGCAGCACAATCCATACACCAGCGATATCAAGACGATCGAGCGGTTCATCGATCGTCGTCTCGAAGGAGTGACCCAAACCGCGTGGATCGCGGGCGAATCGACGAGCGAGTACGCATCGATGCTCCAATCAATTGTCAGGCGCGGGCCGAATGTCATGATGGTTTCTGATTTCACGGATCCAGGCGTCGGACCAATCCTTGTGCACTCGAATAGCCAGGGAACCTTGTTCTATGTCCTCATTCCAACCGACTCAGTCAATAGCGCGATCTACGCATACCTGAAAGCTGTCGGCGATTCGAAAGCGGCCGTGAATTCGCTACGTGCGGTCGTCTCTGAAAGACTCGTTCGCACCCTCTGCACCGAGTGTCGCCAACCATTTCAAGCTTCGGCGGAACAAGCAAAGCGTCTCGGTGGGGCTCCAGGGAAACCGCTCCAGCTCTTCCGCGCAAGCGGCAAGATTCAAGTAAAAAACGAAATCGTGGATTGCGGAAGCTGTGGTGGGACAGGGTTCATCGGAACTGTCGGAGTTTTCGAGGTTGTTCGACCGGATGAACGGAGTCGAGAACTGCTCGTCGCTGGGGATGTACCCAACGCATATCAGCAGATGCGCCGTGCCCATCGAAGTCCGATGACACAAGAGTGTGCACTTTTGAAGGTACGGGCTGGCGAAACCAGCCTTGAAGAAATCGCACGAGTCTTTGCCCCAAAGGCGCCCGTCGCCACGAAACCAGCTGATGTTCCAGCCAAGGTTCCGACCGTTCCGGCTACCTCGAAGGAGCAACCGAAATGAACGTTGCTTTCAATACGATCGTCGTCGCATTCATCCTTCTCATCGCATATTGGTGGTCGAATCAAGGGTTGTTCAGTTCGATCATTCACTGCATCTGCGTCATACTCGCCGGCGCGATCGCATTCGCATTCTGGGAACCAGTTGTGGTTGGATTGTTGCTCAGGGGGGGAGACTTCGACAACTATGCGTGGGGAATGGCTCTTGGACTCCTTTTCTTTTTCGCGCTCTTCGTCCTTCGGATCGCCGCAGATCTCCTCATCCCATTCGACGTTCCATTGCCACCGGCAATCAGCGCAATTGGCGGCGGAATTTTCGGATTTGCGGCGGGAGTTCTCACGATCGGAATGACTGCGATCGCCTGCGGATTTATGCAAGGACCCACTGAAATCATGGGATATGTCGGATGGGCGCGAGGTCCGAATGCAAAGGGTGCTCCGATGCAATTCAACGAGATGTGGATCCCGGCGCCAAACATCACTGAGAGTTTCTATAAGCAAGTTTCGCTTGGATCGCTCTCCCCTGCCAGAACATTCTCGCTCGCAACTCATTACCCAGATTTGGCAAAGACCGCGCTCAGTCTTCACCGCGATACGTTTCGAAACGGCGATGGGAGAGTCGGCATCGCTCCCAAGGATGTCAAGATCGGAAATCTCATCTTCGACGCGAACTATCAGGCTGCTGATGGTGCCATTGGTGGCGCGTACGCAGTCGAGATCACCGTGCAAACTGGTGGCTACGACAACGGCGAACAGTTCATTCTCTCGTGTGCACAAGCCAAGCTCGCCAACACCGATCGAAATCCCCGTGTCTCTTACCCCACAAAGTTTCGACAACCAGTCGAAGGTGGCGAATCGAGGGTTTATACGTTCGAGGACATTGGGAACTTTGCGACCAGCGCACCAGCAGAGCAAGAAGCGAAAGTCACGTTGTTCTTTCCTGCAAGCGATTTCGCCGGTGGCATATCGAAGCCGACGGTCTTCTTCCTCAAAGGCCTTCGCTATTTGCTCGCGGTCCCCCTTCAAGAGACGAACCTCGCAGCCCAGTTTGCGGCGGAGAGCGGTGTCGTGTCGCCCGATCAGAGCGATGCAAGTCCAGACGGTGGGTATCTCAATGACGTTTCAGAATTCGTTCGGATCAAGAATTCCGTTCAGCCAGTTCAGTTGAATGTCAATCTCGCAGACACGATGACCGTGACTTCCAACGACTCCGGCAATTACCTCGGTAGCGGAAAAGGTGTTTACAAGAAGGGCTCAGCGGTCGGTTTTTCTCGAACACAAAAGGTGAGCGGATTTTATCACCCCACTGGTACAGAAGTACTGATGGTGGATGTCACACGAGGCGGGAAAATTGACATGTGGGGCGACGGTTCGAAGACCTTCAAGGAACTCGGAAAAGAAGTTCCTCTTGAATTGGTGGACTCACTCCAGAAGGCATACAAACCAGTTGGATATGTCTGGGAACGGCAGAGCGACGTGGAGATCCGCTTCGAGCCCTCCAAACCATTCAAGAAGATTTCGGAACTGCCCCCCCAACCGCAATCAGGCGAACACCGACTTCAACTGGTGTTCATCGTTCCAGTAGGAACGGTCATTCAAGGGATCCGAATTGGAAAAACTCTCATCGGGACCTGCAATGTAACAGCGAAAAATGGGTTTTCTGACTGATGTGCGGTTTGGATCTTGTGAGTCAGTAAGTGGCGAGTTATAAACGACTTGCAAACATTTGAGGCCAAAGCGCCGAACCTGTTCCTCTAAGCGCATGGTCCGATAGCACGGACTTGGCCTCGTTACTGGACGGAAAACTCAATTTTTATTTGGATTTGTGACTTTTTGAGTTATGTTGCTTCCGTGGAACTGCATTGTTTGCATTTCCCCAGGTGACTCTCACCCGTCTGGAATTTCGAACGCATGACGCTGACGAATCTGGTTCGGGTAGTGATTGCCATAAGTTTCGGCATTGAATCGTCAAATTATCAACTTGGAGAGTAAATGATGCGTCCCTCAAAATTCACGTATGTGGTGGCAGGATTTCTCGCAACATGTACCACGGCCAGTGTCTACGCCCAGGGCGGATTGACTTGCGCCGCAGCCGTCCCGGTTGTTGACGGGAACAATGCTTACAACAATGCCGGGGCGACTCAAGATCTGGATCACACGGGGTTATGCGATCCAGGACCATTTGGAACCGACATCAATTACAACGTCGTGTGGTTCACATGGACTGCCCCAGCGACTGACACCTACATCATGTCAAATTGCAACACCGCGGGTAATGTTGACACCAAATTGTCCGCGCACACCGACTGCTCCGCTGCATCCGTTTTTGCTTGCAACGACGATGGCGCTGGTTGCGCGAATTTCTCAAGCATCATGACTTTTTCTGCAACTGCAGGAACAACTTACAAGCTCGCTGTGGGCGTCTATTCGGCGACCACCACTGGTGGCCCTGGAACATTCACCATCAGCGTGGGTGGCGGTGGCGGTGGTGGCGGCGGAGATTGCTGCGTAGCCAACCCGGGCACTGTCTGCTGCTCCGATCAAGCATGTTGCGATACCGTTTGTGCGGCCGATCCATATTGCTGTGCAACGGAGTGGGACCAGATTTGTGCGAATCAAGCCGCGACAATGTGCGCTCAATGCGGTGGCGGCGGTGGTGGCGGATGTGGCTCCGGTGGCGACTGCTGCGTTGCCAACCCGGGCACCGTAGGTTGCGCCGACATGGAATGTTGCAATACGGTTTGCGCATCCGACCCATACTGCTGCGAAACCGAATGGGATCTGATCTGCGCGAACGGAGCGGCGACACTCTGCACTGCATGTGGCGCAGGAGGTTGCACGATTCCGCCAGGCGCTCAGGCTGAGCTGGAGTACTGCGGCGAAGACACCAACGGTGGTTGCAACGGTGGAGGCGCAAACGAGCCAACATCGCTGAACAACACCATCGGCGGAACCTTCTGGGCGAGCACTGCGATGCGCGACACAGACTGGTACGCGTTCACAACCACCGAAGGATCCATCATCACGATGAGTCTCTTCAGCAACTTGCCCTGTTTCTGCGCGGTTGTTGATCAAGCGGCTTGCACGATCGTCGGGGCAGTCAGCGTCGGATCTTGCCCAAGTAGCACGACGAGCCTCTGCGTCGGACCAGGCAACTACTACATTGTGGCGCTCCCAAGTCAGTTTATTGATCTCCCATGTGGAGGTCCGCTTGGCAACGATTACACGCTCGAGCTTTCGTCCGTGACTTGCGAGTTCGTGCCCCCTGCCGGCGATGATTGTGGCAAGCCAGTCGTTGCAACCATTGGAGCTAATCCATTCGATAACACGACCGCTGGAACCAGCTTTGGCGAAGTGACATGCGGATTTGGAGGAGCGCCCATCACCAAGGACGTCTTCTTCTCCTTCGTTGCTCCCGCGACAGACGGATACACACTCCAAACCTGCGATTCGAGCGCTCCGTTCGACACAGGCGTTGAAGTGTGGGAAGGCTGCCCAGATGCGGGTGGCGTCATGATCGCTTGCAATGACGATGGTCCAGGATGTGTCAATTTCTCGTCATTCCTTGCGGCCGACCTTGTTGGAGGAACGTCGTACATCATCCGCGTCGGCGGTTGGAATGGTGCGGTTGGAGCCACTGAGTTGAACATCACACAGGGTGCTCCTGTTGGACCTCCCAACGACGACTGCGCTGACGCGGAAGTTGCGATGGTCGGTTCGACTCCATTTGATACCAATGGATCGTCGACAGATGGTCCTAATCCAACGGATCCAAGTTGCGGTACGTTCGGCGCTGGTTTCTATAACGATGTCTGGTTCACGTTCGACGCTGCCGCGACAACGACATATCACATGTCCATGTGCGACGCAGGTTTTGATACACGCATCGACATCTACGATGGCTGTGGTGGTGCTCTCGTCGCTTGCAACGATGATTCGTGCGGACTCGCATCCGAAGTCGACCTTGTCGCAGCAGCGGGGGCGACGTACACGATTCGAATCGGCGGCTACGGCGCCGGGAGCTTCGGCACTGGCACGCTGGTGATCGCCGATGCTGGAGGCGGTGGTGGCGGTGGTGAAGGACTCACTTGCGCGACCCCTGTCGAATTGGCAATGGGTGACACTGCGTTCGATCGCGCTGGTGCGACAGTTGACCTCAATTTCGCGGGACTCTGCGACATGGGTCCATTCGGAACCGATTTCAATTACAACTGCATCTTCTACACATTCACTCCGACCCTCGGCGGAATGCACACCTTCTCGACCTGCAATCTTGCGACTCATGACACGCGACTCTCGGCGCAGACCACCTGCGACGTTTCGACCGTCGTTGGTTGCAATGACGATGGGGCTGGATGTGCTGCATACACGTCGATCATGACCGTCCAACTCGAGTGCGGGGTCGAATACATCATCGCTCTCGGTGGTTATTCGGCGACAACTCCACTCGGTACGGGCACGCTCAATGTGAGCGTCTCCAATCCTGTAACGTGCGGACCTATCTGCAATGGTGATTACGACAATGACGGTGATCGAGACGGCGCAGACATGTCGTACTTGCTCTCGGCATGGGGCACGCCAGGTGGCGACATCACTGGAGACGGAGCGACCAATGGCTTCGATCTCACGATGTTGCTCAGTGGCTGGGGCTTATGCCCTTGATGTCCTGAATTGATTCGCTTCAATCAAACACACCCCCTCAGTCGCATGGCTGAGGGGGTGTTCTTTTAGTGCAAATGTCGAATTGTTTGAAGCAACTCGCACTCCATCCCGTATGGTGACCATGTTGATGTATCGATCCTCCATCTTCATACTGACCCTCTGCGCACTTGCAACAATCGTCTCGACTCCGCGGACCGCCACCGCCCAGACTTGCCCAATCGCAGCCACGGGTCTCTGCACGGTTTCCCACCCGACCCCGGGGTGCATCGATCAAGTCTGCTGTGCTGTTGTCTGTGCGATCGATCCGTTTTGCTGCATGACTGCCTGGGATGGGCAGTGCGTCTTCATCGCTGTCGTCAACTGCGAAGTTCCTCCACCCACTCCGTGCGGCTCGCCCTCAGCAGGGTCTTGCATCGTCATCCACGAAACCCCATCCTGCTCTGATGCTGCGTGTTGCGATGCCGTCTGCAGTGTCTACGCATTCTGTTGCTCCAATGCGTGGGATCAGACATGTGTCTCCGCGGCCTTCGCGATTTGTCAATCGAGCTGCACACCGGTGTGTCCCGCACAGTCCACTGCTGAAAACGAACCTTGCAATGCCACTGGTCCTGGAAATTCTCCATGCATCGACGGTGCCGCGAATCCATCACTCCTCACTGTTGTGAATGCGAAGTTCGTCTGTGGAGACTTTCGATACCTCCCCGGAGGTACGACTGGAACTCCAGATCTCGACACCTATCGGTTGGTTTTGCCCGATGGAAATGGCGACGGGTTGGCACGTCTCAACCTCTCGTTGCAGGCGGAGAGAGGAACTCAAGAGAGCGGTCAGGTACCCGTCTTCGCTGCGCTTTTGTCGGATCCATGTGACGATCTGTCGCAAGCGATCATGGTCGTCCAAACAACTGGATGCGCAACGATCGATCTTTGGCAGTGCGTTCCATCTGGCACATCCTTCTTGGTACTCGCCAGGGGGACATTTCCAACGCCCGAACCGTTCGCCTTCGCATGTGGGGCTCTCCAGAGCTACAACATCCAGGCAACTTGGGATGACCAGTGTTCGAGTCCATGCGGATCTGCGGGCGATTGCTTTGCCAAGCACGCCACCGCAGGCTGCCAAGATGCATTCTGCTGTGCCAATGTCTGCCAAATCGATCCAGTCTGCTGCCAGAAATCGTGGGATCAACAGTGCGTCGACCTTGCCGTTTCGCAGTGTTCGCCACCCATTCCGACGAACGACGAATGTTCGCAGGCAATTGCCGTAGGAATCGGCACAACGCCATTTACGCTCGTCGCAGCGACCGCAGGAAGTACTCCCGTTCCGCTCAGCTGTTTCGCCACTCCGACCGCCGTAGGTGTGGATGTCTGGTATCGACTGCATCATCTTCGAGGATCTGTTTCGGTCAGCACATGCGGTGTCGGTTCGTTCAATACTGCGATCATGGTCTACCCGTTCCCATGCGATGGATCATCGACTGCAATCGTTTGCAACGACGACAATGAACTCTGCACAGCGAATCCATCCAGCGCGCGAGTCACTTTCACCGCTGCGTGTGGCAACGAATACCTCGTCAGAGTCGCAAGCGTCGCTGGATCGATTGGAGCAGGGTCGTTGACAGTCACATCGACTGGGACTCCATGCCCGCTTTGTCCTGCAGACATAAATCACGATGGAGTGGTTGATGGAAGTGATCTTTCGACGCTTCTCTCTGGATGGGGAAGCACTGGCGGAGGCGATGTCGACGGTAACGGAATCGTTGAAGGTGCGGACTTGACCAGCCTTCTGTCGGGATGGGGTGCTTGTCCCTGATAGGACGCCGAAAAACTCAATGGTTTGAAGGGGTCGAGTCCTTGATTAGGCGCACTCTGTGTTTACGGCAGAATCCGCCCAAAACCGTCGAGTCCTGCCCGGAACAAGGTGGATGCGCGCGTCCTGCTACGTCTTTGCTGGTGTAGAGGTTGTCAGCGATCGTCGCATGATTTTCCCCGTGGGATTCCGAGGCAATGGGTCGAGATGCCGAATTTCTCGAGGGATCTTGAACTGCGCGAGATGTTCTCGGCACCAAGCCCGGAGCGCAAGTTCGTCAAATATCGCGCCCTCGGCCAATTCGACAAACGCAACTGGTATTTCCCCACGAGATTCGTCTGGGATTCCAATCACGGCACTCGCTTTGACCGTGGGATGGCGATCAAGAACTTCCTCGATCTCCCTCGGAAAGACGTTTTCTCCCGCGATGATCATCATTTCTTTGATCCGCCCAGTGATAAAGAGATGCCCATCGCCGTCCAGTCGACCCATGTCCCCGGTTCGGAAATACTTGCGCTCGTCGAAAACTGCACTGGTCTCGTCGGGCAGCTTCCAATACCCAGCCATCACATTCGGCCCGTGGACTCGAACCTCTCCTTCGACTCCTTGCGCGACATCCTTGCCATCGTGATCCACGATTCGTTCGCTGATCTCTCGGAGCGGTCTCCCGACGCTGCGCCACTTCCATTCGGATGGCAGACACCAGTTGGATACTGGAGAAGTCTCGGTCAAACCATAACCTTCGCTGATTCGAATTCCGAATCGTTCCCAGAATCCGTCCGAGACCGCCTGCGGAAGTGGCTCTCCGCCACTCACGCAATAACGCAAACTACGCAGGTCTTCGCTGGTCGCATCCTTGACCGCCTTGATCGCGCCATACATCGAGGGGATTGCGACAAAGACAGTCGGGCGATACTCGCGTGCGAGCGCGATAATTTTTCGCGGGACGAATCGAGCGGTGTAGATGGCACGGCATCCGATCGCAAGAGGGAGCAGTGTGAGGACGGTCAGTCCAAATGTGTGAAACTGAGGCAGAACCCCGAGGATCGAGTCTCGCCGATCGAACTGAGCTCGATCGACGATCTGCTCGATGTTTGAGAGCAGGTTTTTCGCGGTCAGCATCACTCCTTTGGGACGACCGCTCGTCCCTGACGTGTACAAGATCACGGCGACATGTTGCGGGTCAAGTCGCTTCGATATCCGGATTGGAGGGATCCCCCCAAACTTCATTTGGTCCATACGGATTGGTGTGACCCCCTCCGGCAATCCCCCGACAAAGTCGATCATCGGGCCTACGGTGACGCATGCATCGAGCTCCGCATCTGCACAGACGAAGCTCAGATCCGCTTTCGAAAGCAAATAATTCAATGGGACGATCGTCCTCCCGAGCATCCAACTCGCCAACACTGCCGGCGGAAAGAGCCCAGAGGTTGGAAGCATGATGCCGATCCTTTGCTGGCGGGAGGTCGCCTTGATACGCCGCGCAAGATGCCATGCGACGACGAGCAGTTCGTACGCCTTCCATGACCGCTGATCATCCACAACCGCGATGCGCATCGGTCGCATGAGAAGTTGTCGTTGAATGGTGCGAAGGAGTTTCATCGACTTGCGTTCCGATGCGAACAACCCCTACGATACCGCCGTGCAAGGATGCAACCCGCGCGAGGATCGCGCCCGAAGTTCGATTCATTTGACTCCGTTCCTGTTGAGTGGTGGGCTGTGCTTGTCATGTATTTCATGGTGCCTGTGTTTACTCGGGTGCGTAACCCCGCCCAACGCTGGAAAGTTTTCAGTTGCCGTCTCACGCTACGAGGAGGGTCGTTACGCGGCGGCGCTCGCGGAGGGCGAATCTCTCATGCGAAATGAAAGCACTGCGATCGCTTCTCAAGGGGCGCTCATTGGCGCGATGAGTGCCTACAAGCTTGGCCAATTTGATCGAGCAGAAAAGCTCGCGCTTCGAGCAGGCGAGTCGCTCGATGGGTCGATCGCTGGCGCAGCCTTGGTTGTCCTTGGGGATGTCCGACTCTCGCAGAATCGCCCAGTTGACGCCGCCGGGTATTACTCCCAGGCCGCATTGAAACTGCAAGGTGCTGACGCGAATCGCGCTCAGGACTGCGCTCGGCGTTCGCTTGAAGTATCGCGAGCGGCTGTCGGACCAGTCGACTTGGCCCGCGGCATGGAAAGTGACATTGTCGAAGACCTAGAGATCGTTCCGGCTCCTGCATGGACCCTCACTTCGAAAACTTCCTCACCAGCTCTTGCCGCAACGACACGAATCGAAGAAACGACGACCTCAAAACGACCAAATCAGAACTCAGTCGCATCCAAATCGAAAAATCAGCCAACAGTGCCAGTCGCCTGCGCGACGAGATCCGTTGCCGATCGCCTCTTCACGATTCGCGCGGGAAGCTACAGCTCACAAAGCGCTGCCGAAAAGCGAGCAAAAGATCTTGCGAATGATCTCATGAGATCCAAGTCGCCACTCCCCCGTATCGACCCGATTCACACCTCCAAGGGAGAGGAGCTTTTTGCTGTTCGCATCGGCAGTTGGAAGACGCGGGCGGAAGCTGAAAAAGTGCTCAACGCGATCGCTCGCCGTGATCTGATGGTTGGTGCGATCGATCCCGAGTAGCGACCCTACTCGTCTCGATTCATCAAGAATGTCGCTGTGTTTGCGAAGTAGCGTTGCATGACGAAGCGTTCGCGATCGGGAATCTCGGCGTCGGCCAACGCTCCTTCCATTGCAGAGACCCATGCGTTGCGCTCGGCCATCCCGATCGAAAATGCCTGGTGCCTCATGCGAAGGCGGGGATGGCCCTTGCGCTGGCTGTATGCCGTTGGACCTCCGAAGTATTGAATCAAAAACTCTGCCTGATTTCTAACTGGTTCCTCCAGACACGCTGGAAACATCGGGCGCAGGAGCGGATCGCGGTCGATCCGGGCATAGAACGCCTTCGCGATGCGCCAGAAGGCCGCCTCCCCGATACGCCCGTAAATCTCTCGAGGATCGAGTTCGCTTGAGTCATCGACATTTTGTGGACCAGTTGTCATCGTTGCTATCCTATGAATCATGCGACTCGCCATCCCACTCGCTTGGATTCTGTTGATTTCTGCGCATGTGGAATCAGCGCGGCAAGTTCCACCGGTTCCCCCCATTGCGCCATCGCTTTTGCGTCCTATCCCGTCCACCGGTGGCGTTTTGCCAGCCGTCGATCTGTCGATCCTGAAACCGACAGGCACAGCGGGAGCAACAGCGCAGAGTTATGAACGAAGCGCGGCCGATTTTGTGCGTACGAAGTTCGGTACTCACCGCGGAACGACCCGTGTCCAGAATCTTGCACTGCTGAGCCAGTGGAAGGATCCTGCATCGTGGCAAGTCCTCTGGGATGCGATGAAGCGCGACAAGGATGACGTGAAGTTGGCGTACATGGATCACCTTGCTGGACAAGGAGGGTTGGGGCAGGCGATGCTCGCAAAGATCGCGATACGCAGTGACGAGCCTGCCATGCGACATGAAGCTTCGAGGCGAATCAGTCGCCCCGCCTGCGACGAAGTCATCGCGATGATCGAACTGGGACTTCGTGATGATCGCCACATCGTGGTCAACCAAGCGGGACTCTTGGCTGGAAAAGTCGACGCATTCGCTGTCATTCCATCGTTGATCTTTGCCCAAGTCGTGGGCGACGAGAAGACCACCGACGGGGATTTGGCATGGATCGCCATGGGAACCAGGACGAACTACATCGCGAATGTCGTCCCAGTGGTTGGTGATAACGCTGGAGCATTTCAGCCCGTCCTCGGGTCACTGCAGACAGGCGTGCTGATGCGTGTTCAAGATGCGATGGTCTATACCTATCGAACGGATGCGCATCAGTCTCTGGTCTCGATGACATCGAGAGATTTCGGACAGTCGACCGTTGACTTTGGATGGGACATGAAACGGTGGTGGACGTGGTTCAACACCGAGTATGTGCCGTTCAAACAGGCGCAAGCGGCGAAGGCGACTCCGCCCGCAGAAACCGTTCAGATTCCGCCAGCGGACACTTCCGATGCAACAGCTGCCGAAAGTGCCAGATAGTCCTCAGGCGCGTTGTACGCCTGAGCCGAGACCCGCACGTACCACTTGCCTCCCCAGTCAATGACCGGAACCTCGATGTGATGGTGTTCATAGAGCCTCGCCTGAAACAGACTCGCACTCGGAAAAGCCCGTGCAATTTCCGCCGGAAGTTCGACGGTTGCCATTGACCCGATCTTCGATCCGTCCAATGGCGAAACTGGTTGTGTGGAAAAATCCGTGCAGAGTTGCTGTTGCGCCAAGACTGCAAGCCGGTGATTGTGAACGCTGATCCCGCCGGGATACCCATTCTGTACAAACTTGATCGCCTCGGGAATCGCAAGCCAATTCGCAAAGTCTCGAGTCCCCTGCCAGTCGAACTCTTTCGCGAATCCATGGCCGTGGAAGTGACTCGTCGTCTCGGGATGCGTCCAAGGTGCGGTGCCGACGGACGCGACGAGGAATGCGCATCCCTTCGGCGCACACACCCACTTGTGCAAGTTTCCGGCGTACCAATCGGCATCGATGCCATCGATATCGAGCGCAACCATGCCCGGCGCATGCGCGCCATCGATCAAACATCGAACGCCACGCTCGCGACAGCCTGCGGCGATTTTCGCGACTGGCAAGATCACCGCCGTCGGGCTCGTGATGTGATCGACGATGACGAGACGCGTTCGATCATCGACCGCACGCAAAAATCGATCGCTGATGTCGGTGTCGTTCTCGAGGGGGATCGGCAGGTCCACGATGACCGCCTCGCAACCGTACCGTTCGCAGCAAAAATGCACGGCCTGTCGAACGGCGTTGTATCCATGATTCGAAAGCACGATTCGATCCCCCGCCTTCCATGCGAAGCTTCGTAGCACCGCCCCGATACCGCTCGTGGCATTGGTGACGAACCCGATTCGGCTGGGGTCTGCGCCCAAGTACGTCCCAACATCAGCCTTCAGAGCGCCGAGCAGATCGGTCATGCGGCGACCGACCATTTCGATGGGTCGCAACTCAAGTTTGGACCGCCAACCCTCTGCCGCAACTCGTACGGCCTCTGGAACCGCTCCGAACGAACCATGATTGAGAAAAATGATGCCTTCGGAGAGTTTGAACGCACCCCGAACATCCTCGGAGCACATCGGCGGGGTCGCTTGGGTCATTGAATGCACTGGAATAGGTCTCTCCGTAGAGATACTAATGAGAATCCAGAAAAAGCAACTGGAACCCGAACATCCGTCAGGCTAACATATACCGTACAAATGTCACCCCGGTCGACTACTTCTGCCGAAGATATGAAAACCATGAAATTCCCGAATGTGCTCAGTGAACCGCTTGTGTGCCTTGGCCCCGGTGGCGACTTCGTTCGCCAAATCGTCAACGACGAAGAAGATCGAATGATCGTCGTTTCCCAGCGCAACACCTTTGACAGATCCAACTCGGACGCGGGCCGACCCCGGGGGATTCAATTTCGAGCGCAGCCAATCGACTGGCTCGAACGCTTGGTTGGCATCCGTGCGCGGTTCATCGGACATTCGGTTCAGGAGCCACACTCGACATGCGGTCCGATCACGACCCCAGCAATCGCATTGGGTCGCTCTCGCACCGGATGTTCGCACGTCACCCAATCACCCGCTGCGTACATCTATCGCCCCATTGCACCTCAGTGTGTCCACGAAACAGAAAGGTCGGTACTTCACGATGAATCTCACACCAAAGCAAATGAGAATCTTCAACTTTGTTCGCCAGTTCAGGTTGATCAACGGATACTCCCCGACACTCCAGGAGATTGCGGACGAACTCGAAGTGAGCAAGGTCACAGTCTTCGAACACGTCGAAGCACTCGTCGAAAAGGGAGCGCTTCGGCGCAACCCGAACAAGGCACGCTCTTTATCTGAAGTCGACGACGCAATTCCGCCTGACGAGGGATCTGGACTTTCGTTTCCACTTCTCGGCAGAATCGCAGCGGGAATGCCGATCGAGCGATGCGCGCAGGACGAGAAACTACAACTTGAAGAAATCTTTGGTCGCACGACGGCTCGTCGAGGAGAGATGTTCGCATTGCAAGTCGAAGGCGAGTCCATGCGGGAGGAAGGCATCCTCGACGGCGATTATGTCATCGTCGAACGCAGGTCGACTGCCCGCAATGGCGAACGAGTCGTTGCGCTCCTTCCCAATGGCGAGACGACCTTAAAGTCATTCTTTAAAGAGAAGAACGGAATGATTCGGCTCCAGCCTGCCAATCCAGCCTTCGAAGCGATCTTTGTGCCAGAATGCACGATCCAAGGCGTCGTGATCGGGGTGCTGCGGCGCTACTGAACCGTTCTCTGGTCAGTAGATGCTCTCTGGGAAGTAGTAATTCTTCGCATTCGCTGGTAAGACCAGCTCGACATCAATCATCAGATGGCGCGGCATGAACCGCAGCTTCTCGACGCGTTTGCCACCGACCAGTGTGCTTGAAGCGAGTTCCATCCCCATCGCAATCATCGATGGTGGATATGTGACATCCGCAGGGAAGATTGGGTCATTGTCCATGACCCGCTTGATGATGTCTTTCATACCGGCGCCTCCGAGGATCCAAACGCCTTCAATCCCCTTCTCTGCCAGTGCTTGCTCTGCCCCAAGTGCCATGTCGTCATCGGATGCCCAGATCGCAGTGACATTTGGCGACTTCGTCAGGAGCGTCTCCGTGACCTCGAGTGCCTTCTGTCGACTCCAATTCGCGGCTTGCTGTCCAACAATCTTGATCCCGGGCTCACTCTTGAAGACCTCAAGCGCCGCATTCACGCGGTCACTATTGACCGTGCAGGGAATCCCTTCCAGGATGATGATCTCTCCCTTGGCATGACCAACGCCACCGAGTTTTTGAACCATGAACTGCGCACTCTTGCGACCAAAGGCTTTGTTGTCCCCTTCGATGAAGATGTCTGCGACGGGCTTCAAGAATCCGCGATCGACATTCACGATCAGAACTCCGCGATCATGCGCCTCCTCTGCAATGGGAGTGATCGGCGCAGATTCGGTCGCGAGAATCACGAGCGCATCGACCTTTTTCGCCAGAAGCGCTTCGATGTCTGCGATCTGTTTCTCGGGGGTCTCAGCAGTCGCAATCGTCCAGTCGATTTCTGGATGCAATTTTGCGCATTCGTTTGCCCACCAGACAACACCCGCGGTCCACCCATGATCTGCCGCCGGAATAGACACCCCGACTTTGTAACGAACAGGTTGAACAATCTTCTGGGCAGGAAGTACGGACGAGTTGGGAGGCGGCGGCGCATCGAAACCGAGGAGAATCGTTGCCGAGACGAGCGAGAGGCAGACAATGGATTTCATTCTGGTCATCACTCAGAAAGTACTCCACCCTAGTCGATTGTGCAAAGGAGTTCTTGCGCATCTCCTTTACTCGATTCGCCCACAACATCATTCACGCGAACTGCGTTGCACGAGCACCGCAATCACGATGACCGCGCCCTTCACTGCTCCCTGCCAATGGGGACTGACTCCAGAAATGGTCAACATGTTCGTGATCATTCCCAAAATCAAGACACCGACGACCGTTCCCCAGACACGACCAAAGCCACCACGCAAGCTGGTGCCACCAATCACGACCGCTGCGATCGCATCGAGCTCACTCCCTAGACCAAGTTGTGCCGTCGAAACAGAATTCATTCGAGAACTCTGTATGAATGCAACGACGCCAGCGAGCAAGCCCATGAGCGCGTAGACGCGAAGCCTGACCCACGACACCGAAATGCCTGCGTATCGAGCTGCGGTTTCGTTCGCCCCGACAGCTACGAGGTGACGGCCAAATCGCGAACGCGAGAGCACCCACTGCCCGATTGCCGCAAGAACGAAAAAGATCACGGTGCTGTAAGAAAGCGTGAGTGGCCGACCAGCCGAATTCTCCAAGCCAGGGAGTGGCAGCCCACCGCGTCCGAGTGCACTAAACAGTGTCGCGCTCTGCGATCGAATCTCCCCTGCATCCGCGATCGCCAGTGCTATTGATCGAAACGCGGCGAGTCCGCCGAGAGTCGCGATAAATGGTGCAATTCGGCCATACACCACAAGGATCCCATTCAAAGATCCAGCGGCCAATCCGACCAACACGGTCACAGCTCCTCCAACCAGAACAGCTGTGACTTCGGAAGAACCACTCCCAATAAGCGAATTCATCACTGTCGTTCCAATTGCCGCTGCCAGCGCCACCATGCTTCCAACCGACAGATCGATCCCCGCCGAGATGATGACGAGCGTCATCCCCACCGCAAGTATTCCGACAGCCGCGTTTGAGTTGAGCAAAGCGCGGAAGTTTTCGGCATTGAAAAAATCAGAACCCTGCTGAAATGTGCTAAACGCGAAGAGCGCGACGAACGCAATGACCACTCCCCAACGTTCCATCGATCGCTGGACGACCTGCATGACTTGCTTCGAGTGTGCGCTCATCTTTGGACCAATCCCTCCTCTAAAACTCCAGACGCTATTCGGACGATGCACTCTTGCGCGTCGGCGCGCGCGAGTCGTTCGCGGGAGAGCTCGCCCGCGATCACGCCACCGCGCATCACGAGGGCCCGATGAGCGAGTCCAATGACCTCCGATAGTTCCGAACTGATCACGATGCATGCGAGCCCTTCGCGCGCAAGCTCTGCAATGATCCGATAGATCTCGGCTCGAGCACCGACATCGACTCCACGGGTCGGTTCATCGATGATGAGAACGCGCGGTTTGGTTTCGAGCCATCGTGCCAAGGAAATCTTCTGCTGATTACCACCAGAGAGGAATGAAATCGGCGCATGAGGACGGGCGCAGCGAATCGAGAAAGCTTTGATCCAGCGGTCGCCGATCGCCACTTCAGATCCGGTGTCCACGCGAAGTCCGCCAAACTCGGTGCAACTGTCAAGCGATGGCAACGTCAAGTTGATCATCGATGAGAGGGTCACATGCAACCCGCGCCCCTTGCGATCTTCGCTGACGTAGACCACTCCAGCCGCCATCGCTTCACGCACACTTGAAAGGCGTTCATCACGCCCGCCGATTCGAACAGATCCAGTTCGTGGTCGCAATCCGACAATGGCTTCCGCCGATTCTGTTCTCCCGCTTCCGATCAGACCGGCGAGCCCGACGATTTCGCCCGGCAACACTTGCAGGTTGATTCCGTGGGAACATCCTTGCGCCCCGAAATCGACGAGCTCGATCACCACCTGATCACCGATCGCAACTCCCTTTTCTGGGTAGATCGACGCAAGTGGTCGACCAACCATCGCATTTGCCACCATGCCTTCATCGGCAATGACTCCATCAATCGAGCGAATGGTTCCGTCAGTGGCGCGGGCGAATGAATCGACCACTTTGCCATCCCGTAGCACCGTAATCTCATCCGCGATCGCGACGACTTCGTCGAGATGGTGTGAGATAAAGATGATGGCGCGTCCGTCGTCTCGAAGTCGCCGAAGGACTGAGAAGAGGCGCTTGCTCTCTCTCTCTCCGAGCACAGCAGTTGGTTCGTCGAAGATCAAGACTCGCGCATCGCTGGCGAGGCACTTCGCGATCTCTACGAACTGCGCCTGAGCGATCGAGAGGTCGCTGGCTGGAGTATCCGGGTTTAACTCACTGCCCAGCACTCCGAGAAGCTCTCGCGCGCGAGTCCGTTGTTTCGCACGGTCCACGCGAAGGCCAATTGTTCGAGTCGGCTCACGGCCGAGCATCACATTTTCGGCAATATCGAGTGTCCGAACAAGATTGAGTTCCTGATGCACCATCGAGATTCCGGCGCGAATTGCGTCAGCAGGTTGAACGAATCTCATCACCCGCCCATCCAGTGAAATCGCCCCCGCTGTCGGCCTCATCGCCCCTGACAACACTCTCATCAGTGTGCTCTTTCCAGCACCATTCTCCCCGACGATGGCGTGGATTCGACCGCCGTGAAAATCAAGCGAGACGCAGTCGAGAGCTCGAACCCCTGGAAACTCGACTGTGACCCTTTCGGCGCTGAGGGCGGCACTGCGGAAAATTCCAGTACGACTGCTTCTCGCCGACACGAATCGAAGGGTAGCACCGAGGTGCACCCGAATGGGGCGGCCGGGATTCGAACCCGGGTCTCACCGATTATGAGTCAGGGGCTCTGGACCGCTGAGCTACCACCCCAATTGAATCGCCATTGAATGGAGACTCGACGAAAAGACTACCCATTTCACTTGCCGACAGCGACATTCGGTGCCACAATGTCTCATCTTGCATCCGATGTTGCACCCAACGCTCTTCTCCCTGCTCCTGACTCTCGCCGCGATCGGTGCGCCATTGGCGTTCACCGCGACATCGTTGGGCTTGTCCGTGGCTCGTGTCTCAGTCGTTGACTCCCAAGGAGTACCCAATCAAGCTGGTGATGGAACTGGCCCTTCCTTCGCGCATGCAAGTACGCGCTTCGCATCACGATATCCATCGAGATTGATCGACAATCCGTCCGATGAGCGTTGGGTTGCTTCGTCGTCGGCGACATGCCTCGCTGCCGCGCCTCCTCCGCATCTGCAGGTCTGACGGGCGCTCGTGCCCCCGACACTCCAGCGGAGTGTCCCTGCGTGCATCTTTCATCGACAGATTGATTCGACATCCGCGGAACGATCCGCACTTCTCCAAGAGAGTTCACAATGCCAATTCCAGTCATCGACTATTTCATCCGTAAGACATTCGGAACCCAAAACCAACGCATGGTGCGTCGCTACCTTCGAATTGTCGACAAGGTCAGCGAACTTGAGTCCAAGTATTCGGCAATGACCGATGCCGAACTTCGAGGGATGATCCTCGTCTTCCGCGAGCGAGTTCACAAGGGGGAGCGACCGTACGACATGATCCCAGAGATCTTCGGATGCGCCCGCGAGGCAATGGACCGCTCCGTCGGCATCCGCAATGTCTTCGATCCGGCACTCGGCTTCGATCCACAGTCTCTGAGCGAACCCGCTCGAAGCGCCTACCTCGAAACCCAGGCGATCATGTCTGCAACCGCGCCACGCGAACCTTCGGGCGATCTCCGCGGATGCCACGGCGATATAGCAGGTTGGCAACTCGTTGACATTCCGGTCAGTGTCTACAACGGAGTTCGAGAGCTCCTCCCTGAAAGCCGCCCTCCGTTCCGGGCGCGCCCATTCGATGTGCAGATCATTGGCGGAATTGTGCTGAGCGAAGGACGAATCGCAGAGATGAAGACCGGCGAAGGGAAGACCATCGTCGGGCCGCTCGCGTGCTATCTCGCCGCGTGCGATGAGAAACAAGTGCATGTCGTGACTGTGAACGACTATCTCGTTCAACGCGATCGTGATTGGACATTCCCGTTTTTCAAAGCGGTGGGTTTGACCGTCGGCGCGATCCATCCTATGCATATGCAACCCCCGAGCGCGAAGATCATCGCCTACTCGTGCGATGTGGTCTACGGAACGACGAGCGAATTCGGATTCGATTACTTGCGTGACAATATGAAAGTCCGGGCCATCGATCAGGTTCAACGGTCCCGACAGTTCGCCATCGTCGACGAAGTCGATTCGACCCTGATCGATGAAGCACGAACGCCACTGATCATTTCTGGTCCCGCATACAATCAGCAGCCACGTTACGACCTCTCGAATCGTCTCGCATTGCACCTGGTCGCTCGACAATCTGAATGGCAGAGCGCCGACGACAAGGTCCAGCGCTGTCGCGCAAGCATGGCTGGTGCCGAGGGCGACATTCGAAACGCGCGCGAAAAATCGTCGATTCCGCCCATCAAGCAACGACTCGAGGAAGCGCGCAAGCAACTTCCAACTCTCGAACACGCACGCGAACGCTTCGTGCAGTACTTCGAACTTGAGATGGACAAGAAACGCGCGACACTCACCCATGAGGGCGTCGAGGAGGCGCAAAGGGAAGCGAAAATCGGCTCGTTCTATGTCGGCGAGAACATGGATCTCCCCCACTTGCTCGAGCAGTCCGTTCGCGCACACACCGTCTATCAACGCGACCGCGACTATGTCGTCGCCCCGGACGAGGATGGCCAACTCGGCGTCGTGATTGTCGACCAGAACACTGGACGAAAAATGGTCGGCAGGCAGTGGTCCGACGGTCTCCATCAGGCGGTCGAAGCGAAGGAAGGCGTTCGCATCAAGGAAGAAACCCAGACGATGGCGACGATCACAATCCAGAACTATTTCAAACTGTACAAGCGCTTGTCCGGGATGACGGGTACGGCGGATACAGAAGCGACCGAGTTCCACGAAATCTATGGACTCTCCGTCGTATCGATACCGACCAATGTTCCGACCGTGCGTATTGATCGCCAAGATCTCGTTTTTCTCTCGCAGAAAGACAAGTGGGATTGCATCGTCGACGAGATCAAGCGCATCCACGATACGGGTGCACCGGTTCTCGTCGGAACGACGAGCGTCGAGAAGAGCGAGATGCTCAGTCGGATGCTGACCGAGAAGCACACGATTCGACACGAGGTGCTCAACGCGAAGCAGCATGAACGCGAAGCAGAAATTATCACCGGTGCTGGTCAGCTCGGCGCAGTGATGATCGCGACCAACATGGCAGGACGCGGTACGGACATCAAGCTCACTTCAATCGAACCCGCAACACTGATCGAACATTGGAAAAAGCGCAATCTCGCACCTCGTGAGGCGGATGCCAGTTTGGGCGAAGCCGCGTGCCTTCGACTGATTGAGAAGCATCTGGCTGGGCGATTGCTCGAATTACCAGCGAAGGAACTTGAGGCAATGGATGCGGGTGCGGTGCGTCGATCTCTCCTTCGACACTGGGTTTCGGAAGCCAGAGACATCTCGCCGAAGAAGATCGAATCGATGTCGAACGAGGCGATGGAGTCGGAACTCGATTTCGCAGGATGGAGCATCCATCGATTGCAGTTCTTCCCGACCATTGACGATCTCGGCGGACTCCATATCGTCGGCACCGAGCGACATGAGAGTCGACGAATCGACAACCAATTGCGAGGACGATCGGGTCGACAAGGAGACAATGGTCAGACACGCTTCTACCTCGCCCTTGATGACGACTTGATGAAGATGTTTGCAGGTCGTACGACGCTCAATGTGTTGAGCCGTTTCGGGATGAAGGAAGGCGACGCGATCGAAGCCCCGATGCTCACTCGCGCCGTCGAGAAGGCCCAGCGCAAAGTGGAAGAGCGCAATTTCCAAATACGCAAGACGATTCTCGATTACGACGAACCCATGGAAGTCCAACGTCGCAACTTCTATGGTCGTCGCCAACCCATCCTTGAAGGGCGTGGGATCAAGGATGTTGTTGTCGCCTTCCTCGACGAAGCGGTTGCGGACGCGGTTGCCACCTACCTCTCGCCCTTGCATGTTCCGGGCGCGATCTCTCAGTGGGTCTGGGAAGCTTTCGGTATCACCATCGACGCTGAAAGATTCAAAGGGAAGGATCGGGATGCGGTTCTCAAGACAATTACGACCGACGCGCCAGAGGAGGCATCGTCTCAAATCACTGTGACGATCGGCGAGTACATCCCCGAAGATTCAGATCCATCGGAATGGGATCGTCCTGGAGTGATCGAGTGGGCATCGAAGACTTACGGCGCGACTATCACCGATGAAGTCATCGAGAGCGAAGGTCGTAGCGGGGTCGTGAAACGAATCGAAATCGCCGCACTCAAGCGATTCAGGGCAATTGATCTCAGTCCACTCGAGCCTCTCTTGAAACCCGGCTATGGCGCGAGGGATCTGATTCACTGGTTGGGACGAATGCTCGGAAAACCGGTCGCAGAAGACTTGCTCGTTGGAGTGATCGACCCCAATGAAGCCACGAGCAAGCTTCAACAGGCGGTGAGGAGCGCATATCTCGATCGCGAAATCGAATACCCGATCGATTTCGCAATCGAGTTTGTGAATGTCAATATCCAAGCATTTCCAGAGGCCGCGCTCACTCAGTTTTGCGGATGGGCACGCGGAAGATATGAATTGAATTGGAATCCCCAAGGCCTTCCATCTGCCGATCCTGCCGAACTAAGACGGCTCTTGGTCGAGGAGGCAAAGACATGGGATGGATCTCGAATTCGTGAGCGCGTCTCGAGAATCTTGGCAACGCTTCAAAGCGCAGCTGGGACTTCGATGGGAGCTTCCGATGGATTGGCGGCCGCGGTCGATCAATGGCTTCAGCAGACCGTTTTTATTCGATTGACCGACGCCGAACGTGCAGAGATGACCAGCGATCCAGAAGCATTCCTGATTCAACGGCTCACTCGACTCTTGCGAGAGGAACTTGAACAGTTCGAGCGCTTTGTGCTCTTGCAGATTCTCGATCAGGCATGGAAAGACCATCTTCACAGCATGGATCAGATGCGCGACTCGATTTCATTCCGATCGTTCAGCCAGAAGGATCCCCGAATCGAATTCAAGAAAGAGTCTTCGCGACTCTTTGGCGAGATGCTCTCAAATGTCCGCGAACGAGTCACCGATCTCGTCTTCAAGGGAAAGTTGTCCCCACAGGCAATGCGACCTCCGACTCCTCAGATCGCGCCTTCGGTCGCAGACGCCGGCGCCCTTCCTGCGACTCCGGCGAAACCAAACTCTCCAGGTCCCATCGCCGCGGTCGTACCGACTCAGGCGCAAGAACGCGACATCGCCATCGCGGAGCGCGCGGGAGCACCCGCAGGAAGATCGGCGTCCGCTCTTGCTGCGTCGGGAACATCTCTGCTGACAGCTCCACGAAGTTCGAGCGCACCTGAAATCCCAGGAGCGATCGGTCGCAACGAACCGTGCCCATGCAAATCGGGAAAGAAGTACAAGCAGTGCTGTGGGAAGAAATGACCACCACTCGGGCTCTCTCAACGGAGGATCGCTATACTTCCCCACCGCAACGCGCCTCCTTAGCTCAGTTGGTAGAGCAGCTGACTCTTAATCAGCGGGTCGAAGGTTCGAATCCTTCAGGGGGCATTTCTCCCTTCCAGGGCGCAGTGCCAGCATGACGATTTGGCCGAGAAAATTCGGATTGGCGGCGGTGGTCGGAATCATCGCGGCGCTTTCGCTTCTCTTGGTTGCTGGAACTCTCTATCGGCAAGGTCAAGCGACCCTGGGGCTCATCATCCTCGGCTCTGTCATCGTCTTGAGCATTGCAATACTGGGGGTCGCTCATGTCGTTGGTGAAATCATTCGCCTTCCGTCGGACTTGATACAGGCTGGCGGAGATGCTCTGCGAGGCGCGTTCGACTGGCTCGGAGGAATTCTCAAGCCAAAGGTTGAAATTCGGAGCGCGATCCTCGCCGGGATTCGGCGCTTCGATTCGCAAGGAAAGCTAGTCGTCGGGTCACTTCGAGTCGATGTGATGTCGCAAATCGTCGAAACCTCTGCGCTTGGGACGATCTTGGGACAAGCGATGGCGAGGGATGTTGGTGTTCAATACTTCATCCCGCTCGACGGGATCACCGTCGAGAATTTCCAATGGAGCTTCACGGTCGATCGAGACTCGGGTGAGCGCGGGATCGCCGTTGGTTGCTCGTTACCATCACCGCAAGTCGACGAGGAATTCGTCGCAATCGATGAACAGCTCGTCGAAACCCTCTCGCTCGGCAGCGGAATTCAAACGATCAACCCATGGTCTGGCAAGCACGCGCTTGTCGCGAAGGCGCGGGCAGAACTCAAGCCAAGAGCCTTCGAGATTGCTCAGCGACCAGAGTGTCTACTTGCGGCGGAGCGCATGGCACGAACTCATCTCGAAGACCTTGTGCAGTCTGTTGTCTCTAGCCTTCTCCAGCTCTCACACGGTAAGGCACCACCCATCGCGGTGCTTGTGCGATTCACTCCAGCGTTGACTCGAACCCAAGTCACCGAACAATCACTGCCAGGATCCCAGTCAGCGTCAGAATGAGGACGATCGCGAAGAGGACGAAAGTGAAGCGGGCGATCCGAGGCTTCCCGGGACGCTCAGTTGCAGCACCATCCCAAACGAACGCGTGACAGCCAGGACACACATCTGCATCTTCGAAGACCTCGCATCCGCAATCCTGGCAACGCCTTACCGTCGGCCTCGAAAATCGATCCATGTCCTCTTCGGACGGATCTTCTCGTGAGGGATCTTCCTCAGGCTGAATGTCGTCAGGTCTGTTCGCGCTCATCGAATATCATGACATCATCGTCGTTACCGGATCGTCGCGCTAGTCGCACATCATTGGAGAATCAATTGGCATTGACACCATCAACCATGGCTCCTTTAGGAACTCCGTGCCCGACCTTCGAATTGACCGACATAATTTCCGGCCGGATCGTCAAAGACGCCGACTTCACGGGCCGACCGCTCCTGGTGATGTTTATCTGTAATCACTGTCCCTTCGTCGTGCACATCCAGGAAGAATTGGGGAGACTCGCGCACGATTATTCTGCCCGCGAAGCTGGAATCGTAGGGATTTGCTCCAACGATGCCGAAAGCTACCCAGCTGATGCGCCGCCTCGGATGTCCGAAATGGCGCATCAACAAGGATGGCAATTCCCCTACCTGCACGACTCGACCCAGAATGTTGCACGCTCATTCGGCGCCGCCTGCACTCCAGATTTTTTCATTTTCGATTCAGGACACCGTCTCGCCTACCGCGGTCAACTCGACGAAAGTCGTCCGAAGAATGGTTTGCAAGTGACAGGATCTGATGTTCGCAATGCCATCGACGCACTGCTCGCTGGAAAATCCCCCGAGGCCAGGCAACTGCCGTCGATGGGATGCAACATCAAGTGGCGCGCGGAGAGTCAATCACACTGAGTGTCTTGTCCCCAAATCAAGTCCACCCAACAAAACACCCGACATGCTAAAACATGCGGGGTCCTTTGAGAAACGAGGCGGACGGGAATCGAACCCGCAACCACCGGCGTGACAAGCCGGTACTCTAACCAATTGAGCTACCGCCCCAAACCAGACTCGCGGAACAAACTGACCATTCCGACGTTGATGATGGTATCGAAGCCATCGAGTTCGTCAACCGATTCTGCGAATCAACGCATGGCTGATGGGATCCATCCCTCGGAGAACGCCCCCTAGCTCGCATCGAACCAGTTGATACCACTCGCTGATTCGACACGAAGCGGAACACGCAGTTTCACTGCTGATTCCATGCGTTGAACGATCCAAGATCTCGCCAATTCGAGGGCGGATTGTGGAACTTCGAAGACCAACTCATCGTGGATTTGAAGCAGCATTCGGGAACCGGGAAACGCGGTCGCGAGTTCTCGGTGGATCTGGATCATTGCGATCTTGATCAAGTCTGCGGCAGTTCCTTGCACAACGGTGTTGATTGCGATGCGTTCGCCGAGTGCGCGTTCAGCTGAATTGGAAGAGCGCACCTGCGGAACCGCACGTCGTCGCCCCATCATCGTCGTGACGAAACCGTTCTGATTCGCTTGATCCACGCACTCGATCAAGAAGGCATCAATGCGAGCGAAGCGCTTCCGGTAGCTATCGATGATTTCCTTCGCACGAGCCGTCGTCGTTCCCGGCCCGAGGCGCCGCGCCAGTCCCCACGGTGTGATTCCATAGATGATTCCAAAGTTGACCATTTTCGCGCCACCGCGTTGCTGCGCAGTAACAAGAGTGGGGTCGATTCCATTCACCTCGGCGGCAACTGCGGTATGGATGTCGATGTCAGCCTGAAACGCCGCGATCATCGAAGGATCGTTCGCCATGTGGGCAAGAACGCGAAGTTCGATCTGCGAATAATCGCATGCGAGCAAGGCGTACCCAGACGGCGCAACAAATGCCTTGCGAATCTCCCTCCCAATCTCAGATCGGATCGGAATGTTCTGCATGTTGGGATCGCTTGAAGACAAACGCCCAGTCGCCGTTCCAGTCTGATGGAATGAGGCGTGAATCCGCCCGGTCGTCGGTTGGACTGCATCTCGCAGTGCCACGAGGTAGGTTCCGACGAGCTTCTTGAGTCGCCGATACTCAATCATTTGGCTCGGAAGTTCGCTCTCGACTGTGGGGTCAGACGCCAAACGCTCCAACACTTCGATACCGGTACTCGGTCCACCTTGAACTTTCTTCGTCGCCTTCAGCCCCAAACCGGGGGGGGTCGCTGTCTGTGAATTGAAGAGCACTGCCGCGAGTTGTCGCGGACTATCAGGATTGAATGGATGTGGCGAAAGGGTGATGATGGAATTTCGAAAGTCCTCCGTCAAAGCTGTCAATCGACGGCACTGCGTCTCCAGTTCGTTTACATCAACGAGAATGCCGTTGAATTCCAATTCTGCCAGCACCTCAACCAAGGGCACTTCGATCTCCCGATACAACTTCGCAAGCCCTTCGCGTTCGATCCGCTCGGTCAGCAATCGATCCAAGCGACCAGCAATATCCGCATCTTCTGCGGCATACGGAGCCGCCAGTGACATCGGCACCTGGTCAAATGTCCGCTGGAAATCGCCACTTCCAATGAGGTCTTTGATAGGGACGCATGTGTAATCAAGCTGCGACTGCGAAAGTGAATCGAGAGAGTGACTGACACGCGAAGAATCCAACAGATAGGAGGCAACCATCGAGTCTCCGGCAAGCCCCTTGACCGGAACATCATGGCGCCGCAAAACTTGCAGGTCGAACTTCGCGTTGTGAGCCACCAGCCCCACGAGAGGCTCCGCAAAAAATGGACGAAGGACTTCCAGTGCGACGGTCGTGGAGCAGTGCGTCGCAGGATCTGGGGACCTCACTGGGATATACACACCCTGACCCTCGCCCCAAGAGAGACTGACACCACAGAGTTGAGCAACCACGGTGTTCAGCGAATCCGTCTCCGTATCGAATGCGACTCGCCCTCCACTCGGAGCGACGGCTCGGGCCGAATCGATTGCATCCCGTATCTCACGCAGGGTTCGTGCCACCGTGTAGTTGGCACTGTGCACCGGATGCGACTGAGCGATCCATCCCGCACTGGTGAGATTCTGCTGTTCGCTCGCGAATTCGCCAAGAATCACAGATGCAAACAATGGAGCATCTGCAGCTTCTCTCGAAAGCGATTGAACAGTGGACGTCGACGACGGTGTGATCGGTCTGGTCGCGACCGGCTTCGGGATGGCCACTGCAATCGTGGCGCTCTTGCCTGTGAGCACCGACTCGACTTCTCCGCGAAGCCTTCCGAATCCGAGCAATGCCAAAAGCGTCAGAATCGCCGGAACATTCGCACGTGTCAGATCGACCCGAGCCGCCTCATAGGAGAAGTCGATCTCGCAATCATCTTTCAACGCCACCAATTTTCGCGCGAGCGAGAGCGTTGCAGTCGCAGCGACGATTGAATCGCGCTTCTTCGGCGTGAGCTCATCAAGATGGGAGAGAACTCCATCGAGCGATCCGTAGGTTGTGATCAGCTGGGCTGCAGTCTTTGGACCGATCCCCGCGACACCAGGAATGTTGTCTGATGAGTCCCCCATGAGCGCGAGCATGTCCGCGACCTGATCGGCTCGAATACCTTTCGTTTCGAAGAGTTGCTCTGGACCGAGGTCAAGTCCGGTCTGCGGATCGAAGAGACTCGTACGATCGTCGACGAGCTGAGAGAGATCCTTGTCGCGCGAGACGATGCGCATTCCCATCGTGGGTCTTTCACGACGCACTCGACGGACGATGGTCGCGATGACATCATCGGCTTCCACTTGTTCGATCGCAAAGATAGGAATGCCAAGCAATCGTGTGAATTCGAGGCACCGCTCCACCTGCCCATGAAAATCCAGCGGCGCTGGAAGACGATTCGCCTTGTACTGCGAGTAAATCTGCGACCGAAATGTCTGCTGATCCCCCGCCGCATCGATGACGAGCGCCAGCGATCCTGGTCGATGTTCTCGCAAGAGTCGCATCAACATCCCAACAAACCCATACACCATCTGCGTGGACTCGTTCGTTGTTGGGCTGGTCATCCCGCCGCGAATTGCGTAGTAGGCGCGAAAAAACTGCGCGTGCCCGTCAACAACATAAAACATGTCATCGACGACGGGCACGCGCAGCGCCATTACACCTTATGAAATAGAAGTTTGGAGACTCGGATCATCCCTTTCCGAATCATCCTTTCGTGCCGAGCGCTTTGACAACTTCTTCCTTCAGTACATCCGTCAACTTCGGATCGAAACCCTCATGAACGGTTACGACTTTGCCGTCCGTTCCAATGACGACAACCGCTGGGATTCCACTGAATCCGTACAGCTTGACGACATTTCCTTCATGGTCGAGGAGTGTTGGAAAGACGAATCCCTGCTTCGTCCAATACTCCTTCGACTTCTCAACCATGTTGTCGCCGCGCTCCCAGACATTGATACCGAGGACCACGACAGGTTGCTTGGACTCCTCAACCCACTTCGCGAAGTCATTGACCAGCGGAAGACCCTTTCGGCAGGGTCCGCACCAGGTTGCCCAGAAATCAACGACGACAACCTTTCCACGCATATCGGCGAGCGAGAAAGTCTTGCCGGAGAGATCTTGCAGTGAAAACCCGGGAGCCTCACTGCCGATTGCGATCGACTCAGGTCGCGTTGGTGCCATTTGCGCTAACGAATCGACTGCCTTTCGCTCGCCCGCAGTGAATGCAATTGGGACTTCCATCGTCGGAGTGACTTTGGGATCCATTGTGAAATTGACTGTGAATCGAATGCCGGCAGGCGCGCCAGGAGGACTCATGACGAGGGTCATCGCCGACAACAATCTCGTTCGGGGATCGGCGCAGATCATCAGATCGCTGTCGCCACCAGCGAGCAAAACCTGTGAAACACCGCCCTTCTCTTGATACCCAGCAACCCTTTCGAATGATCCACCACCGAAACTGAACGCCTGGATCGCCGTGCCCGCCTCAGCACCACGCAAAGTGAGATGCGGGCATGGAAAGTCGATTCCTTCGAACTCGGTCTTCAGCGTGTTGGCGAGTGTTCCATTGAGCGGAACTTCAACAAACTTGTCCATGACGCCTTCGTCCGCGAAATAGACCTTGCCCCCGACGCATGTCAGCTCACTCGTTCCAGCCTTGATCTGCATGTCCTGCCCTGCGCCAAACTTGAGAGTCATTGAGTCTTTCTGTTCGCCACCAGGAATCTTTACGCTCCAAGAAACCGTATCGGAAAACGCAGGAGCCGTGCGATAGGCGGTGGCGATCGATTCGAGGAGCGCTGATCCCTTGGCAATCGCCTCTGGAGTCGTCGCACTCGCATCGAACGACTCGGCATTCATCGGCGACTTCGGAAACATCGCAGCCATTTGTGCCTCGTCGATCGGCGCGCTGTCCAGATCCACGGGGGCGTCATTGGCGGGTGCGCCACTACCAGCCGGTGGCGTTGCTGGCGCGACTGGCGCGACTGGCGCCGCAGCTTGTGCGAATGCAAGTGAACTGATCAAGAAGGTCGAAGACGCGGCGAGCAATCGAAGTGTCATCATGTCGTTTCCAATACCTATGTAACGGAGGATGGTTTACGGGCGCGCCACATGACAACGCCATCGTTTCCTCCTGCCACAGAGAGGAGAGATAGTAGCAGATCACCCCCCTGAGGATAAATCAGACTCGCATCGATTTCGATCAATGGAACGAGCGCAAATGGTCTCAGTGCGAGTCTTGGATGGGGGATTTCAAGATGGAACTCCGACACCACTCTCTCGCCGAAAAGGAGGATGTCGAGATCAATCGTTCGAGGAGCATTGCGTTCATTTTCGGTGCGCGATCGCCCGAGTGATCGCTCGATCTCCAGGAGAGCATCGAGCAAGGCGTGTGGATTGAGCGTCGTCGCCAATTCGACCGCCCCATTGAGATACTTCGGTTGTGGGGGCCCGACTGGATCGGTTTCCCAGAGCGAACTGCACTGAACGACCGCGATCGCTGGGGATCGATCGAGCGCGCGAATTGCCTGATCAATCATCGAAGCTCGGTCGCCGAGATTGGATCCAATTCCGACGAACGCTCGCTCGCTCATTAAGACCCGCCCTTGCCTCGAGGAACTTCCCAGAAGACGGGGACATCGGGCTCCCCAATTGCGACCAACCGAACCAGTTGAGCTGCGACGCGACTGGTGCGCTCGCGAACTGTTTCGCGATCCCCAGCGAATTGAAAGGAGCGCGAACGGACGCGCTTGCGCGCATCTTGCTCACTCAGATCGGCTACCGCGATCCAAACGCTCCCCACCGGCTTGTCGGTCGTTCCACCGCCAGGACCTGCGATTCCCGTCACGCTGACCGCGAAGCGCGTCTGGGCGCGCACCGCTGCTCCGAGTGCCATCGCACATGCAACCTGCTCGCTCACAGCTCCGTGCTCCCCGATCAACTCCGGCGCAATGCCCAACATCTGCGTCTTGAGTTCGTTTGAGTAGGTGATCCATCCTCCCGCGAACCATTCGCTTGATCCGGCCGCGCTCGTGAAATATGAGCCGATCCCGCCACCAGTACAGCTCTCTGCAACAGCCACGCGGTCGTTGGATCGTCGCAAGATCTCTCCCAGCGACTCGGCCAGAGTTATCCCATCGCGACCAAAGACATATGGAGCCCAGGCGCGTTCGACTTCTCGCACGGCGCGATCGAACGAACCATCGATCGCGGCAGCATCGACGGCGCGAATTCGCGCTGTGACGACCGCACCACTCGCCGTCGTGCCCGCAACGGGATTCGCAGATCGATCCATCAACTCCCGAATACGCTCCGCCGCAATACTCTCGGGAAGCCCACAGCTGTGGATGGCGCAGGTTGCGAGAGCCTTTCCCCCAGAGGCTTCCACCATCGCATCGAGCAATGGCAGGATCGTTGCCACGACCATTGATTTCATCTCGTTTGGCGGTCCCGGAAGGCACACAACCAGCGCACCGCCCAACCGAACCATGAGCCCCGGCGCACTTCCATTGGGATTCGCGATGCACGTCGCGTTCACTGGCCGAAGTGCCTGTTTCGCGTTCGATGGAGGCATCGGTCGCCCACGGTCTTCAAAGCGCGATCTGAGTGCTAAGACGGCCGCGTCGTCCTTGACCAATTCGACGCCACCAAGCGCGTCTGCGAGCGCTTCGCGCGTGAGATCGTCTTCGGTTGGACCCAGTCCGCCGGTGACCATGACGATCTCGGCCTTTCGAGCAAGCTCCACGATCCCCGCCGCGATGTGCGATCGATCATCGCGAACTGTCCGATGTTCGAAAACAAGTGCGCCGTGGCGAAGGAACTCTTGTGCGATCCATCCTGCGTTGCGCTCCGCGATTTGCCCAAGCGTCAACTCGTCACCGATCGAGAGAACCACTGCGCGCAACGTCATCGCATGAGCGTATCGTCCAAGCGTTACTATCTCACCAGTGACCGAGCAATCGAACCACCCCGCCGACACCTTGCTTCGAGTCATTGACGAGGTCGGTTCACCGGTGTGTGTCGGGCTCGATCCAGTCATCGATAAGCTTCCTATGGCACTGCGCGGGCGCGGGGACATCGCAGCACTCTCCGCGTTCAGCGTGAGGGTCATCGAGGCACTGAAGGGAATCGTCCCATGCCTCAAGATCCAGTCGGCGTGCTATGAGCGATTTGGTCCGGACGGGATGCGAGTGCTTCAGGAGGCGATGTCTGCCGCAAAGGCAGCGGGGATCGTGACCATTCTCGATTCAAAGCGTGGCGACATCGGCATCTCTGCCGAACATTATTCCGCCGCCATGTACAAGCAGTACGGCGCGAATTGGTCGACCGTCAATGCGTACTTGGGGGCAGAGACCCTCGAACCGTTCCTGTCTCGCGGGGGAGCGTTCGCGCTTGTACGAACCTCGAATCCAGGCTCAGATGCATTGCAAACAATCCGGACCGAAGGCGGACTGACCATCGCCGAACGAGTCGCAACCATTATCGCTGAGGCGGGTAAGGCATCGGTTGGAAGCAGTGGCTATAGCGCCCTCGGCGCCGTCGTTGGTGCGACAAAGTCGAAAGAGGCCGCGTCACTACGAGCCATCATGCCACAGCAGATTTTTCTCGTCCCCGGCTTTGGCGCACAAGGCGGATCGGTCGAGGATGTGAAACCGTGCTTCAATCAGGACGATTGCGGGGCGAGTCGCGGGGCGAGTCGCGGGGCGATCGTGACCGCGAGCAGAAGTGTGATCTTCGCTTTCGGAGCCAATGACTCCGATTGGGTCTCACCGATCCAGCGTGCGGCCGAATCGTTCGCGAGTGAGATTCGCCGCGGTATTTCCGGCTCGTCGATCTCAACCACCGTTTCACGATGAGTCGTGCCCCTCTCTATTTCTCGCTCGGCGCAATCGCCGTGTTGACACTGACCCCGGTCATTGCGTACCGAGGCACCCGCGCTCCTTCAACCGACAAGTCGCTGATCATCGTGACGCCACACAACGAGCAGATTCGGTCGGAATTTTCTGCGGCATTTTCCAGATGGCATCAAGAGAAACACGGCGAACAGGTCGAGGTCGCCTGGAGTACTCCTGGAGGAAGTTCAGAGATTCGCCAGTTACTCGTCGCACAGTATGAGTCCGCGCTACGAAATGGCCAACCAGTCGGAGGCGATGCGGACATCTTGCTTGGCGGTGGATCGTATGAATTCGACGCAATGTGTCGACCGATCACGATCGGCACGGGCGCGACGCAACGGTCGACGACCATTCTCGACCGATGCGACTGGATGACCCAAGCACAACTCGACGAGATCTATGGGGAAAACGCAATCGACGGTCGTCCGCTCTACGACCCACAACACCACTGGTTTGGGGCGGCACTGAGTACGTTCGGAATCATTTCCAATGTCGGCGAGTTATCCGAGCGATCACTCTCGACGCCCAAGGTTTGGGCAGACTTGGCGGCCCCCTCCTTGTTCGAAAAGGTCGCTCTCGCAAATCCCGCGCAAAGCGGATCAGTCGCAACCGCGTTTGAGACCATTCTTCAGCGCCTTGGATGGAAGCGTGGCTGGCAGATCCTCCGCCGAGCAGCGGCGAATACGAACCAAATCGTCGGATCAAGTTCACTCGTTCCCGCATTGGTCGCAAAGGGAGAGTCTTGGACAGGAATCTCGATCGACTTTTACGGCCGGTATCAGGTTCAAGCAATGGCAGATGCCGCAACCGCGACCGGCATTCCATCCCTCAAGCGGATTGAGTTTTCCACTCCAAAGGGTGAAAGTGTCGTGGATGCGGACCCAGTCGCAATACTCCGAGGGGCGCCCAACCCAGAACTGGCGAGGAGCTTTGTTCTCTTTTGTCTCTCAATGGAGGGGCAGACGCTCTGGCAGCTTCCGCATGGTGAAGGAAAACTTTGCGGTTACTTCCGACCTATCGAATATTCACTTCGGCGAATGCCGGCCAGGCGAGCTGCGTACGAATGCTGCGAGACCTGCTTTATCGATCAGATGAATCCTTTCGACGATCAATCTCCCCTCGTCAGCGACTCGAATTTTCGGGACTTCGTCGCGACCATTTTCGTTCCGCTCGCGATCAGCAACACGGACCTCTTGCGTCGGGCGTGGCTGGCGATTCATTCCCATCCTGACTATCCACACCATGATGGGATCGTCGGTTCCGAAGATGTTTCCGACCCAACTCTCAAACACTGGCTCGAACTCTTTGATCGGCTTCCGACAATCGAAGGACCTAATGGAACGACTCTCGACTTGAACTCGCCGAAAGATCTCCCCACAATCCGGAAGGGTTGGCTCAAGGGTGGATTCGCGCAGGACGGACTGTGGAAAGATCCGGAGCAACCCCGAACGATCATGCGCAGGCGGTTCAACGCGTTTTTCGAGAACCAGTACCGGGAAATCATCGAATCTTCCGAGTCGCTTGCGGCTCTCCCAATCCAATAACTGCGACCAATGCAGATTCGCGCTCACTGCGATCTACACTCATTCATGTCGATGGAAGACTCCCCTGAACACCTCGAATTGCGCCGGCGCGAAGGCCTTGAAGTTCGCTGGCGTGGCGGCAAGACCTCGTTTTTCCCCGTTGCATACCTGCGCAGAATGTCGCCCTCTGCAGACGCTCGGGCAGTTCGCGAGTCGTTGGCTTTGAACCCGTTGACCGTGCTTCCCTCCGCTCGCAACTCTCAGCCACTCGAGGCGCTCACAGCAGAACTCGTCGGAAACTACGCCGTACGAATTCGATTTAGCGACGGACACGAAACAGGACTCTTCTCATGGAAATATCTTCGCGAGATCGATCCGACCCTGCAGGCGCCGAATTCTGCCGACAAGAATCCGCAATGACACATTCGACTCCGATCCCCGCCGAAGAATTCGAAATTGTCCAGTTGACTCTCCCGAGTGTGATCAGACCTCCGAACGCTGTGCCGTTCACGCTGACCTTGACCGTCGGCTCTCACGCTCTCGGATCGATCATTGCGCATGTCAGCAACGTCGAGTATGTCCGCTGGATCGATCGAATCGAAGAGCTCCATGGCGTCTCGATTGGTCTCTCTCGAGCGACACTTCTGGCAAGGCAACGAATGTGGTTTGTTTTACGACACGAGATCGACTACCTCTGCGAAGTTTTCGAGGCAGATTCACTCGGATGCGCAACCTGGATTTCTCGACGCGGTCGGACCACCATCCAACGTGAGACTGTGATCTGGCATCGAGGGCGCGAAGCCGAAGTCTGTCGTGCCTCCAGCCGATGGGCTTACATCGACCTCAACACCCGCAAGCCCGTGCAGGCGCCGGAGATCGAACTGCAGCTCCTGCAACCACTTGCGCCCTGATCAGCTGCAGACAACCACGATCGCATATTCCAAGCTCCACCTGCACACGGTGGGGCTTGCCACGGACGATCGCTCAACAAGAAGCTTCATTTTTTGGGGAACAATTGGCGTTCTTTCCGAAAAGAGTATTGCCCGTTTGAATGTGCATCAGACGGGCCAAGAGCATCTTTCTCCCCTCCGCCCCGCCGACATCGTTTCGTACGTCGGCGGGGTTTTTCTTTTCACCCTCGACTTCGCGTACAAAGTCGCGACCGCACATTTCTTGACTTACGACCCCAACCACCATAAATTTCAGTCATGAAGACAATTCCTTCCATACTCATCGGTTCTGCTCTTGTGTTTGTCGTCGGCTGTGGTGAATCCACCAGCTCCAATGATCCGGGCGCAAATGCGTCAAAGCCAGAATTGAAGCAACCAATTCCGGATAGTCCATCAACCGGAATCGGAATCACATCCGCGACCGATGCCCCTGCCGGCATCACCCCGGGTGGCAAGAAGAGTAAGTAAGCAAGCGGGCGACGCCTATCGATTGGGGTTCGAGCGATTCGAACCGGTCGAGCGTTCGGTAGCGTTCTATCTCACTTCATCATTCGCCGAATGACTTCAAGTCCTTCGGCGAGTTTTTGTTCGGACGCAGCGAAGCTGATCCGGATGTGCGTGTCACGTGTGCTGAATACTCCCCCAGGCACAACAATCAATCGTTCAGCGATCGCTCGTTCCGCGAATTGAGTTCCCGTAAGCCCGAGTCGCTGGGGTATCTCAATGAAGCAATAAAAAGCGCCCTGAGATGAGGTGACATTGGTGACACCAGACAATGCCTGAATGACCATATCCCGTCGTGCCACATAGCGCTCGATGATTGGCGAGAGGTCGACATGAAAGCATTCGATTGCTGCTGCCTGAAATGGGGTAGGTGCGCAAACGAAGAGATACTGTTGGAGCTTTGCCATCTGCTGTATGAGCGGTTTCGGACCAGCCGCATATCCCAATCGCCAACCAGTGCAGCCGTAGCTCTTCCCGAATCCTCGGACGAGCAGGAGCGACGACGTGTATCGCGCTGGACTGGGACATCGACCCCCATCCAGCGCTTCTGGGAACGTGAATGCGTCGTAGATCTCATCGGACACGAGCAAGATGCCACGTTCTCGGCAGAGCTCAACGATTTCCTGAAGTTCCGCCGAAGAGAGAACGACTCCACACGGATTGCTCGGGCTGTCGATGATGACCATCTTGGTCTTGGGTGTGATCAATGGCGCGATCCGCGAAGCTGTCATTCGGAAGTCGGGGTACGTATCGCAAAACACCGACTTTCCTCCAGCCATTTTTACAAATTGCGGATACGCCACGAAAAAAGGGTCGGGCAGGATCACTTCGTCACCTGCCTCGATCAATGCCATGACAGCGAGGACAAGTCCCCCCGTTGTTCCGACTGTCACCATCAAATCATTCTCGTCGCTTGGAATCCACCCGATATCTTTTTTCAAGTGCGACCAAATCGCCGATCGCAATTCGGGAAGTCCCTGAGTCAGCGAATATCCATTTCGATCCTCTTCGATCGCCTTGACCGCAGCGCGCTTGATGCGCGGATCGACCGGAAAATCTGGCTGCCCGATCGAAAGATTGATTGGGTCTTTGATGGATGCGCCCAGATCGAATGCGCGACGGATACCCGATGCATCGATGGAACGAACGCGAGCGGTGAACAGCCTCTCAAGATCGAGCTCCACACCGGTCTGTCCCCCCGACTGGTGGGCGGATGTCATGTCACTTTTTCTTGGCACCGGCAGCTGGAGCGGCAACCTTCGCAGCGGCACCGGCCTTCGCGCCCGCGGCAGGAGCGGCGCCTTCGGCACCAGCAGCACCGGCAACGGCTTCCTTCTTGGGCTTCTTCGCCACAGCCGCCTTGATCGAGCGGACCTTTGGCAGAGACAAAGCAGTGTTCTTGGACGGATTGAAAAGGTCGAGTTCAGTCAACTTCTCGATACGTTCGGCGCGTGTCAAAACGTTTCGATGTTGGTTGAGTGCGCCGGATTTTTGTTTCAGACTCGGATGAATGCTCATGACTGACCTTTGAAAAGTTTTGGATAGCAATCGCGGAAGTCACCGTTACCACGACCAAGCGCCTTCCACTTTGCGCCGACCGCACGAATGTTTGCGTCCAGTGACTTCACTGGCGCCCCATCCTTTTCATCCCACCCGAACCCGGGGAGGACAATCACTTGGGACCGAGCATTATGACCTGATATCGCCACAACATCAAGCCCCAAACCCCTGCAAAACGAAACCATTTCTAGAGCACGGTCATTGGATATCTCGCCCGCGATCGTGAAATAATTGAGCCCCGCCTTGCGTGGATCACCGATGGGCGGCGGGCCAAGCTGATTCCCACCACGACTGCCCGCAAGACTTGCTGTGCCATTGGGCGAGGACTGAATCTCCGGGGAGGGCATCACGCCGCTCCTGTCGCTGACGAGCGGATCGATTGTTTGCGCGAGTCCGACTGCCCCTTCGAAAGCGCTTCTCTCAGCAGCTTGCTTGCCTCGGTAAAACCCCAAGTTATACACAGCGAAAACGATCGCCAAAGCAATTCCTACGACGACCACGACGAAGCCGATTGGAAGCCGAAGTGGACGTGGCGGGGATGTGATCGGCGATGCACCAACGCCGTCCTTGGCACGTCGCGCTTCGTACAGTGTTCTTGCGCCCTTCATCATCGCGGGAAGCGTATCACTCTGGCTCGGACTCGGAAGTCCCGATGACGCTTGCGATTGCAAAACCACCTGAATGGGAGAGAGAAATCAACCAGTGACGAATTCCCAGCGCCACAGACACTTCCGCAACTCTCCCGTGCAAAGCGATCGTGGGTGCACCGAGTGGCTGTATCCGTACCTCGATCTCTGTCCAGCTCATCCCTGAACGAAGCCCTGTTCCGAGCGCTTTGAGGACCGCCTCCTTCGCCGCGAAACGCGCGGCCAATCGTTCCGCGCATCGAACACCTCCCGACATTGCGTATTCCTGCTCGGATCGACAGTAGACCCTCTCGAGAAAACGATCGCCATGCTCGTCGAGCAATCGTTGAATACGCGCAATCTCGACAAGATCGATTCCATGTGCAAGGGCTTTCATCCTGAAGATCCTCCCGACCATCGTTGGAGTGTGATGCGCAGACCTGCGCGTGCATCACTCCACTGTCGTGCATCAACCACCGGTGATGTGTAGAGCGAAATGCTCGCGAGCGTCGCCATATACGCCACGAGATCGAGGCGGGCGTCATGCGGTTCCCCAGGCGGTCCTCGCATGCCGGTGCGAAGCAGATCCACGACACGAGCGCACACAATACGCGCCCCAATTTTTGTCACGCTCGCGCACACATCTTGATTCGCTCCGAGCAACACAGCGGGATCAATCCCGACCCCGAGGAACCCAGATGACGAAGGAGTCCAAACACCAGTCGCGGCATCGACGCCGTGGTCGGCGACTTGGACGCCCTCGCGTTGTGCACACGCTTCGACCGCTGCTCGAACATCGTTGAGGTTGCCTTGCGTCCGATCAGTTCGCGCTGGCAATGCCAGACTCACCGAACACCTCCCAAGCGCGGCCGCGAGTGTGATCGATTGCGAAACCGCGTCGATGGCGCGATCGACGAATGCGGGGTCGATGAAATGCGACGACGGGATCCAGAGATCCAATCCAGCACAGGACAATCCAAATCGGCGTAGTTGCACAGTCAGGTCCTTGCGTCCACTGATGTCAAGATCCTTCGGTCGAGTCCCGACCTGAGTTGCTGACAATTGCACCGCTCTGTACCCGATGGCAGCGACAACCTTGAGTGCCTCCAAGACTTCGCCCGCGAGTGGTGCGATCGTCGCTGCGAGCGTCGGCAATTGACCTGCAATTTGCGGGAGCACCGAGTGAGGTTATCGTTTTGTCATGGATCCTCTCCCTCGTAAGACAGCACTCCAACGAATCCGAGCGCAAAAGGTCTTTGACGCACTCACTCGCCGCTATCCAGACGCTCATTGTGCGCTCGATTGGTCGAAGCCTCATGAACTCCTCATCGCGACAATCCTGTCGGCGCAGGCGACCGATGTCGGTGTGAATAAGGCGACCCCTGCGCTCTTCCGAGCTTTCCCAACCCCCGCGGCGTTCGCGCAGTGCGAGCCGAGCGACATCGAACCATTTGTCCGAACGATCAATTTTTATCGCAACAAAGCAAAGGCGGTCGTCGAATCGATGAAGACAATCCAACGACAGTTCGGCGGTCGAGTGCCGTCAACGATGGACGAACTGATTCAGTTGAGGGGAGTCGCTCGTAAGACTGCAAATGTTGTCCTTGGCAATGCGTTCGGCATCAACGATGGAGTCGTCGTCGACACGCATGTCTCACGACTCTCGATGCGATTTTCGTTCTCGAAGGCAACGGATCCGGTCGCGATCGAGGGGGATTTGATGGCGCTCTTTCGTCAACGCGACTGGTGCGTGCTTTCCCACCTCTTGATCTCGCACGGTCGCGCTGTATGCAAGGCGCGCGGAAACTCGTGCCAAGAAGACAGGATTTGTCGCGAATATTGTTCTGAAGGGAAAGCTGCGGTGAAGCGCAAACGATCAATCAGCCTTCGCCGATGACGAAGACTCTTCGGCTAGCGACGGCTCGTCGACCGAACGCCACATCGCAACACCCATTCCGCCAAACAAACTGACCCAACTCGCGCCGTCGCTCGTTCGGCGAGCGTAAATGTTTGTCACTGGACCTTGCAGTCGCAATCGCCCGATGCGAATCATCTTTGCGCCATCGGACCTCCAGACATCAATTCCATCGTCGTGGCCAATCCACAACTCGTCACCGACGAGTGCCAGCGTCCTCGCATGCGCTCCCTGCGGCATCTGAAGAATCTGTCGCGTTCCATTGTCGTCGACGATGACCCGTGCTCCACTCTCGATCGTGAACGCGTCACTGTCAGCCCCTTCGATCGACGCCTTTCCAAAATCGCCAGAGACAACCGAGTTCGGCGGGTTGAATGTTTGAATCGGATTCTTGCTCGGTTCGCACGTACCACCTCCAACATACAACCAATTGCCTTCTTCGCTCCCCGCGACGATGCGCCGACCGTCAGAGAGAACTCGCTCCAACCGCCCTGCTTCTCGAGTCGCGCCGAAGAACTCGTCTGCTGCCCCATCCGCATCGGCGTCCAGCCTGTAAAAGGCTCGCCCGAATGTGCCAGCGACCGCGAATGTGTTTGCGTCGACTGCGTCCACATCAATTGCGCCACGAACGCGAATGATTCGCTCGTCCGAGAGGCCGTCAAGACCAATCTTCCATGTGACGATTCTGCTCGGCGTGATGGCCCAAAGTCGACCCACAAGGTCTCGCAGGCGCGTGACTTCCCCCGCCACCGTCGTTACCGCAATCTCCTTGAGTTCGGCATCGAGAAGCCCGACACGGGCATCATCGGCCCCTTGATCAACAAAGGCAATTGGTCCCGTCGATCGCCCGGTTGCGGCGACATTTTGCAAGTCTGTTGCCTTCCCATAGACAGCCTCGTCAGAGAGCCGGACGATCTCTCCATCACGTGTCGCAACTCGTCCAACCGAACTTCCCGCGACTCTGCCGCAGACTTTGCTCCCCGCAAGAAATCGTTCGCCTGTGTCCAGCCGAACAACCCCGCCGAGTCCGCTGACATACAGTTCTCCATCGACCACCGAGATGCTCTCCGGCCGAAGTCCCAGTGCCTTCTCGCCGATCGTCTCTACCACCATGAGAGCTCCTGGATTTGTTCGATCGATTCGGATCACCGCAGTGCGATCGATGACCGCGATCAAATCGCCTTGATAATCGACAAGATCGACGAGCGCCCCAGATGTGCCAATCGGAAAGCAGGTCAGCTTGTCGATGACTACGCCGTTGCTTTGATTGATCGCGAGCAGGTATGGCCCAAATCCCTGATACCAAGTCCCCTGCTCGACAATTGTCCGCCAGTGCGTTCCGCCGACAGAGTGGCTGACATGGACTTCGCGCGGACGAGTATCGGCTTTGGCGGTCGGCGTGTAGGTGGTAAGACAACCCGTCATTCCCCAAAGCGGGAGCAACGCGATAATCAAGGTGGGTCGCTTCGGATTCGCACGCATCCGAAAAATATTAGCGCAGAGTGGTACTCTTCGAATTATGAGCCAAGGGAGGATCGAACTTCTTCAAAAGATGCTCGAAGAGAATCCAACAGATGCCTTCTGTCGGTATGGCATGGCTCAGGAATACTTAAAGGCAGGAAATCTCGATACCGCAGTCCTCTGGTTTGACAAGACGATCGAATCGGACATCGATTACTGCTATGCGTACTACCACAAGGCCCGTGCGCTCGAGCAAGCCGGCCGACTGAACGATGCGATTGAAACACTTCGCATCGGCCTCGGACGAGCCAAGGCATCCGGCGACGCCCACGCGATCTCTGAAATTCATTCATTCCTGGACCAATTGACATGAGTCGGCCGAGCACAACAAGTCCCCGCGCGTTCAAGTCGAACGGGACCGAATCTCGACGACTCGACCGCATCGAGAGCGACAACAAGGACCCGCGTTGGGCGAAGTTATTTCTCGAAGGAGTCGCTCGATCCGTCGCGCGACTGCCCCGCGAATCGTTGACTGAACTTCGCATTCGCGATGGGATGAATTGGACTCCCGCCGTCGCGAAACGGGTTCGACAATTCGTGGCCCATCGTGAAGCCAGGGAATACTCGATGAGTTTGCTCGCCAAAAGCACGCAAAACGGTGCAACGCTTGCGCAGCGACTCGACCGAAAGGGATACGACGCCGATCTTGTCGCCAAGACGATCGCAGAGCTGAAGTCGGATGGCTGGCTCAATGACGACACACACGCCACCATTCGAGCATCGAGTGTTTCGAGAAGTCGGCGTGGTCTCTCGGTCGATTCACTCTCTCAGCTCTTGGAATCTGAGGGGATCGACCAAGTCCGTGCTTCTCGCGAAGGACGCCGGGTTGCCGGAACTCCTCAAGCGAAGCACCTAGCGATTGCGATGGCACGAGAGGCGCTCGCGAATCGCGGCAAAAAGCATCCACTCACAGTCGCAGGAGCGCTTCTTCATCGCGGAATGGACGCAGATACGATTCGTTCGGCTCTACGCCAAGAAGGGATTGACTTCGATGAGTAACTTGCAACCAGCCTGCGCGACCTGCCTGCTCGTCCTGCTTGTCGGATGCACTGGACATCTGAATCAAGAAAACGGACTCCTTGGAGCGGATTCCGACACGATTGGCGCTCTCTCGGCAAGCAGTCGATCCAGCATCTCTGCCAACGAACAGCCCTCTCTTTTCGGCCTCGATCGTGGCAACTGGGACATTGTTCAAGTGCTTGTTCCTCAAGGGCAGGTTGAAGTGCAGCCCACCTACTGCGAAGAACTGACGATTGCAACGGGAACCGCTCGCGATGGTGGGGAGTATCCAACGGTTGCGAGTGCACTCCAGGGCGAGTCGAGCGCATCGTCAATCGTCTTGGACGGATTCATCGAACCGATTTGGCCTGCCGTGCTCTTTGTCATGACACCCGTCAAGATGGCGTGCGGAGAGTGCCCTGGGCGCACTCTTCGACAGCCGACCTGGAGCAATCCAATCGCACCGCCGATTCAGCGCTAGGCCGTAGCGACTGAAATTTTACGATGGGGACACTCGCGACTTGTACGATCCAGTCGTGATTGGTCCCAAGCATCTGTTCGCACTAACCATTTTGATGTGCCTCGGGATCCAGCGTGCTCCATCAAGTGCTCCACTGCCACGCGACTATCCGGGAATCTCGAATGTGGTGGAATTCCACGAGAGTTTCTATTCTGGAAGCGCGCCGAGAGGCGAACCGGGATTTGTTTCGCTTTCAACTCTCGGAATAAAGACCATCATTTCGGTTGACGGTGCGAAGCCTGATCTCGTGCGAGCTGACAACCATGCCATGCTTTACGTGCATTTCCCGATCGGGTACGACGGCGTTGCCGACGACAGAAAGGCGCAACTCGTGCGCGCTGTTCGCGATCTGCCCAAACCGATTTACCTGCACTGCCACCACGGAAAGCACCGAAGCGCATGCGTCGCAGGGGTCGTTGCGGTATCGCTCGGGTGGATGACGAATGAGCAGGCAGCAGCGCGGATGTTGGTTGCGGGGACCTCGCCCGGCTACAAAGGGCTCTGGACCTGCACCGCATCAGCACAGCCGATGAGCGCGCACGATATCGACGCCGCGAGTGACGAGTTTCCAAAGATCTCCAAACCTGATTCGTTCGTGGATGCGATGATTGAGATGGACGCGATTTTCGACCGACTGAAGTTGGCGCAGAAAAATGGATGGGTTGCTCCTCCCGACCATCCAGATCTGGCGCCATTGGCGGATGCTGGGGCGATCGCGGACCAACTCCGATTGATCGCGGGTCCGTCAGCGAGCATTAGGATGAATGAGGTCGCACGCGCGGAATTGCGTGAGTGGATCGCGCGGTCGAGCGCGACAGCTTCAGAACTTGAAGAATTGCTCCGACGCAACGAGTACGACAAAGCGTCGAGAGTGTTCGCGCGCCTCGGTGCGAGCTGTACCGAGTGTCATTCGAAGCATCGTGACTAGTTGGTCATACACCTCGGCCACCGGTGGCTCCCCCATGTGCACACACCTTCGCTCCCGATACCATCGAAGCAGAGAATCGCAATTGAACAACTTTCCCAAAAACGATTCTTCCGCTCAACCCCTTTCTGGACTTCCGAAGGACTATCCATTCAACGCCGATTGGGAGATCACGCCAAGGGAGTTTCGCCGTCGCCGTGAGGCTGGTGAGCGAATCATTCTCATCGACTGCAGGACCGACGCCGAGCGCGAACTCGCCAAGATCGCCGACTCGATCCATGCGCCGATGCAGTCAATTTCGCAACATATCCCTGCACTCAGGGCGTACGAGGCAACGCCGATCGTCGTGCACTGCCATCATGGGATGCGAAGCTTAAAGGTGACAGAGGCTCTGCGCCAAGCTGGTTTCGACGATGTGCGCAGTCTCGCGGGTGGCATCCACCTCTGGTCGACCGACATCGACCCGAGCGTGCCGATGTACTAGCAAGGCGTTATGCTCTTTGGAGTGGCGGGTCCGGACAGTCCCCAACTCTCATCACGAGGAGTACTTCACGGTGGCAAATCAATACTTTGTGCGAGCGAAGGGTGGTCCCGAGGCTGGACCGATGGCCGGCAACGACGTGCGCGCACTGGTGCGGTCGGGCGAACTCACCGGATCGGACCTGATTCGTAAGGACACGAGCGCCTCGTGGATGACCATCGAGTCGGTCCCGCAACTCGCGGCTGATCTCCCCAAGGCTGCACCTGCGCCACCAGACGAATTGGGAATGCACGAAGTCGTGGCCCCACCGCCCATGGGATCGACCGCCACATTTTCGAGCCCTACCGATGTGCAGGCGAACAAGGCGATGGCGATCATCGGGTACATCTTGCCGTTCCTTTTTTTCATCCCATTGGTCACCGATGCCAAGACAAGTCCATTCGCGAGATTTCACGCGAACCAACAGCTTGTCTACCTGATCCTCTATTTCTGTGCGACGCTCTTTTCGGGGGCGCTCATGATCATCTTCATTGGCTGGTGCCTCTATGCGATCGTGGTCGTCGCTTCCCTCGCCCACATGATTCAAGGAATCGTCAATGCAGCAAGCGGAAAGATGACTCCACTGCTACTCATCGGCGCAATCAAGATTATCAAGTAGCGGCGAAGCGTTTGTCGCAAGACAACTCGCCCTCTGTTGCATGCAACCCACTTTGCGGGCAGATTGTGCCCGCCAGTTGGCACCTGATTGAAAGCGGGCGAAGGGATTCGAGAGGAGGCCGCACCGAGTCAGAAGACCTTGGGGGCCCTGCAATGCTTGGATTGCGGGGCGCACGGGCGCGGGCGCAGCCCGCGACACGACCGCGGAAGAAAAAAAGCGACACGTTGCGTGTCGCCTTTTTGTACTGAAGCGGGCGAAGGGATTCGAACCCTCGACATTCGGCATGGAAGGCCGACGCTCTACCACTGAGCTACGCCCGCGAGTCAGCGAATAGTACTGCAATTTCCCCTACGGTGACAAAAGCAAACGCTCGACATACTTGATGTCGTGCTTTGCCTGCGTGAACATGGGCTCCTTAAGAAGTCGCAGATACAGCGGAATCGTCGTCTGAATCGGACCGACTTTAAATTCACCGAGCGCGCCCAGCGATCTGCGAATGCAACTCTCGCGATCCGGCGCATGAACGATGAGTTTCCCGATCATCGAGTCGTAGTTCGTCGGAACTCGATATCCAACTCGCACATGGCTGTCGAGGCGGATCCCCGGCCCACCAGGCGGACACCAAGTCTCGATCAAACCAGCCTGCGGCATAAAATTGCGCGCAGGATCCTCCGCATTGATCCGGAACTCCATCGCGTGTCCCGTGATTTTGATGTCTTGTTGCTTGAAGGGCAGTGCCTCACCGGCGGCGACACGAATTCCCGTCTGCACGATGTCCACTCCCGTGATCGCTTCCGAAATCGGATGCTCTACCTGCACTCGAGTGTTGACTTCAAGCATATAAAAATTCTGTTGTGGGTCCATCAAGAACTCGCACGTCGCCGCCCCTGCGTAATTCGCACGTCGAATCAACTCAGCCGCTGACGCGCATACTTTCTCGCGCTTGACGGGATCGACTCCAGGCGCTGGCGCTTCCTCGATCAACTTCTGATGCCGTCGCTGACTCGAACAATCGCGTTCATACAAGTGCACTGCATTGCCATGCTTGTCACCGATGACCTGCACCTCGAAATGCCGTGCGAACTCGAGGTATTTCTCGACATAGACCACCGGATTACCAAATGCCGCCTGAGCTTCCTGACGGGCTTGTTCGATGCCGACCCGCAGTGTTTTCTCGTCGGTTGCGATGCGCATCCCGCGCCCGCCACCTCCGCCAGACGCCTTCACAATCACCGGGTAACCGATCTCACCTGCGACCTTCACTGCCTCGTCGATGTCTTCAATTCCTCCGTCAGTCCCGGGGAAAATCGGAGTCCCTGCTTGCTTGGCGAGCCGCTTGCAATTGATCTTGTCGCCGAGCAGTGCCATCGCTTCTGGACTCGGCCCGATGAATTCGAATCCGCTGTCGCGGCAAACTTCGGCGAAGTGGGCGTTCTCCGAGAGAAACCCATACCCAGGGTGAATTGCATCCGCGTGCGATACCTCAGCAGCTGCGATGATGCGCTCGATGCGCAGATAGGAATCCTTGCTTGGCCCTGGCCCGATACAGATTGACTGATTTGCCTGCTCGAGCCACGGTCCTCCTGCATCAGCACTTGAATAGACGCAAATTGTCTCGATGCCAAGCTCACGACAAGCACGAATGATGCGGAGCGCGATCTCCCCTCGATTGGCGATCAAAACTCGTTTGAACATAACTCGTTTCTCTTGAGCGGACGAAGGATCAGGATGGCCGGACCAAGAACATCTTTTGGCCGTACTCGACAGCCTGGCCGTTCTTCACCAGGATCTTCACGATCGTTCCAGAGCAGTCTGCCTTGATTTCGTTGAAGATCTTCATTGCTTCAAGGAGGCATACAACAGTGTTGGAATCGACTGATGTACCGACCGAAACGAGTGCGGGTTTGTCTGGACCCGACGCCGAGTAGAAAGTTCCAACCATTGGGCTCTCGATTGCCACGAGGTCGCCGTCATCGACGGACCCCTTGCCCGGCGCACTTGCATTGGCGCTAGGTCGGGCCTGGGTCGAAACTGCCGGAGTGGAGCTTTGAGTGACCTGAGGCGGCGCAAACACGGTCTGACGTCGCAGGCTGGCCTGCTCGTCCTTGTCACGAAGGTCAAGCTCGGTGAGATCGTTCTCGACCATCAGCTTCACGAGTTCTTTCAGCTTTCGAATGTCCATCATGGTCTGTTGATCCTAGCGACTAATCGCAAATCGGTACAGATCGCCACTCAATCGACACCAATCGCCACGCAATTCGTCCAATCTCACCGCAACGCGACTGGGGGACCAAGGATTTCCGAGAGCAGAATCGCCTCCCTCAACTTTTGGGCGCTTCGCAAAGACCCAAGCCTGAATGAACCACTCACTCGAACATGAGCTGGCTCAGCTTTGGGGCGTGGCGCTATTGGGCGCGACCCACCTTGCAACATCCCTGCGCGAATCGCGCTCACCGTTTTCGCAAGCTGGGATGCTGACGCCTCACCTTCTGAGACGTGGAATGAAGGCATGTGGATCGGCTTTTGGATCTGGACTGGTCGTCGTCGATTCGAATCCCGATCGATCTCTTCCACCTTAGGAACGTCGTGAATCGAACCGACAACCGATGTGAACTTCTTAGCCTGAACTTCGATCGGTTTGGGCGATCCAAGCGGTGAATGCGCCTCGGAGTGGCGCTGAGCTCTGGCCTGAGCAGCCTGAAATCGATCGTTCTTCGGCGCTTCCGTGACGACCATCCTTGCCTCCATACGCTTGGGGGGCGTGACTTTTTGGACGGACTCTGCCGTGCGCCCAAGTCGCAAATTTTCTTGAGCTGCTTTCTTTTCGGCTTCCTTCTTCTTCGCAGCAGCGGCGGCAATTGCTTGAACCACCAGAATGACGACGAAAATGGTGATGCTCTGCCACATGGGATGACCCTCAGGCTACCCGACCACCGAGTGTCAGTCCCTGAGCACCACGAGTGAATTCACAACCGAATACCTCACGCAATCGCGTTGGCGTCAGGATTTCTTCGGGCGCACCCATCCCGACCATAGTTCCGCGTTCGAGCCACCAGACGCAATCTGCGACTCGGTCGACGAGTGAAAGGTCGTGCATCGCAATCACAACGAGCGCTCCCTCCCGCGCTCGCTCACGGAGTGCATCGACCACCCGCATCGTTTCCCCAGGGTCGAGATTCGAGAAAGGTTCATCGAGTGCGAGCAGACCACTTGCATCACTCTGGACAAGTGCTCGTGCGACAACGCACCGTTGCTGCTCTCCAGCGGACAACTGATGGAACGACCGTTCACTGAGCGACTCGAGCCCAAGAGTCTTGATCGCCCGCGAAAGGCGAAGTGCCCCATCGTCGCGACGCTGTGCAGCGAACCGACCAAGTTCGATCACCTGCGAGACTGTCAAGTCGATCGCCAACCCAGGCCGCTGTGCGACATACGCGACTTGGCGCGCACGAAGGATGGCATCAAGGCGACAGAGCGCCGTGTTTCGCCAGGTGATCGCACCTCCATTGGGATTCGCGAGTCCTGCGATCAGTCGAAGCAGAGTGCTCTTGCCACTTCCATTTCGCCCAACGAGCGCCACCACGCGACCCGCACCGGCCTCCGCAGATATTGCGCTCAGGGCGGACCGCTTCCCGTACGAGAATGAAATCGACTCAATAGTCAGCATGTCCACTCTCCTGAACGCATGCGCCGCGATCTCATGACGAGCAAGAAAACAGGACCACCTATCAACGCAGTCAGAACTCCGATCGGCAGGCGACCCGAACCGACATCGATCGACTGCCTGACTGCATCCGACCAAACTAAGATTGCGGCTCCCGCGATCATGCTCGCAGGCACGAGGGCACGGTGTCGCGCGCCAAGGAGCAGACGACTCAAGTGGGGTGCGACGAAACCAACGAATGCGATCGGACCGCAGAGTGCCACGCTTGCAGCAGCGAGGGCGCCGGCAAGAACGAAGAGTCCCACTCGAAGACGTTTCAACGAAACTCCCAGGCTCTCCGCTTCTTCATCACTCGTACTTGCGACATCGAGTGCGACCCCGTTTCGAATTCCTGCAACGAACGAGAGAATGAGAAGTACGACTGCAATCCAGAGCGAATCTGCTCGGGGCAACTCTGGGACCTGCCCCATGAACCACATCCACGACTCGCCTCGACTTGCGGGTGGCATGAGCGACTGGACCAGCAGTGTCAGCGCTCCGCAGATAGTCGCGACCACCGTTCCAGACAGAACAAGCGTCAGTGGATCTAATCGACCACCACGACGACCAAGTGCGTATACGACAATCAATACAGCGAGCGATCCGACTGTTCCAGGAAGGACCCCGTCCGCGCTCCGGATCGCCACGGACAACCATCCGATTGCTCCGGCACTCGATGCTGTGATTGCCCAAGTTGCGATCGTTGATCCGAGCCCGGCACCCGCTGAGAGTCCGAGTATGAATGGCGAGGCAAGAGGGTTTCGCAGAAGTGCTTGGAGGAGCAATCCGCTCAGCCCAAGGCACGCACCTGCAACGAGCGCCGATTTCACCGCCCCAAATCTGAGCCAGGCAATACTTGTGTCAGGAGATTGAAATTCAAATCCACCGTCATTTGGATCGCGTCCGATCAACATTCGAACGATGCCACCGACCAAAAGCAGCACGGCGAGTACGACGATTCCAATGACCTGCCGCCGGCTCATCGAACGCCACCGTCAGACACTCGGGTCCGCCGATTCACGGCATTTGAAATTGCCTCTCGAAATTTGACGATGCCAGGGATCATCCCGCCACCGGGTTGCAACAACTCTGGAGAGTCGACCGGCACAACCATCGCTTCCGGCGCAAGCTGGACAATTCGCTCTACGAGTTCAGCAGAACGCTTTCCGATCAAGATCACAGTGTTCGGTGCGATTCGAGCGAGATCTTCCGCTCCGAGCGCCGGATACCCGCTCCTCGCCAACGCATTGACACAGCCGATCCGCTCAAGAACGTCCGAGAGATACGTATCCGTCCCGAATCCCAGCATGTCCGCGCCTTCAGGTGTGACGAGGAGCACCAAGACACGACCAGCCGCGTCCGCTCCTGGCACTTTCTCCATCGCGCGTGCGAGTTCGAGCCGAAGTTCGCGGGACCTCGACTCCAAGTGTTCGGCATCTCCGACGATCTGAGGATCTGCAACGAATTCAGGCAGTCGAGCAAGCATCGAATTCACATCTTCGATCGAGTCAATTCGAAAGTGCTCCATCCGCCATCCATGGCGACTCACCAGCTGATCGAGAGTCGGAACATCTCCTTGCTTTGCGGGTTGAATCAGCAGGATGGTCGGATCGACACGGACGAGCATCTCGGCGTTCAGATCAAGCAGTGATCCAACAATCGGAACCTCCGTCGGCAGTTGACACCACTGCGTTCTTCCGACGACGCGCTCCCCTGCCCCAAGCGCAACGATGGTCGCAGTGATCCCAGGTGAGAGGGAAACCACTCGGATTCTGGGCGAATTCGTTTGTGAAGGCTGGGACACTTCATCACAGCCTGTGAAAGCGATGGGAATACCGCACAAGACCGACCACGCAAGTGCTGAGAAATTTGGAAAATCACGATATCGCACGGGTCGCTAAATTAGCCCAACCCATGGCAATCTGGTCTTTCATTCGAAGAATCTTTGGGAGCAAGCAAGAACACGTTGCGCCGACCGAGATTGTCGTCGAAAGAACCATCGAACCACGATCGGTTGAGCGCTATCAAGGAACCAGTCATCGCCCCATCGATGGCGAAACCTTGCTGATGCAGTTTCGCGATCAACTGACGACTCAGGCGCAGTCCCACCAGCAACTCAATACGCTTCTGGGAACACTCACGACGACCCTGAATGCTTTGCCACAATTGGCTCGTCAACAAGGGCAAGTGCTTGAAACGCTGATCGAGGGCGCAGCGAGAGCGCGCCATCGCGATCAAGCCATCGAGCGAAATCTTGTGCAGTTGTCTGAAGGATCCGATCGCCAGACCCAGGTCCTTGGACTCGTACAGCAGCAGCTCGACCTCAATCACGAAGTCAGCCTTCGCGTCGCGGAAAGCTTGCGAGAAACGGCGAGTGCTATCTCCACGTTCGCACTGACAAGCGACAGACACTCACGTGCTCTGGAAAATCTCGCACAAGCAACCCAGCGTCGAGTAACGCAGGCAGATCGCTTGGAGAAAGCACTGCAGTTCTGGCTCGCAGTCGTCGCAGCCATCTGCACGTTGGCATTGCTCTATGCCATCTGGGCGGCGACTCGCGGTCCGGTGGTAATTGCGATCCCTGCACCCGAGCCAACAATCGTCGCACCTATCCCATCGGTTATCCCAGTAAGTCCAACTCCACCATCCCAACCTGCGACACCGCCGCTTCCTACTGTCGTTCCAGCGCCCGTTCCAGCGCCTGCTGTTTCACCACCGACCGCGGTCGCGCCCGCGACGGTTCCACCAGCAACTCCGTAATGTTCTCGATCTATGTGCGCGAAGTGGTGGCAGACTCGTTCGTCTGCAATTGCGCCGTCACAAGTCGCGAATAGACATCGCAGCGACCAATCAATTCGGCGTGAGTCCCTGAATCCACGATGCTTCCGCGATTCATGACCACGATTCGATCTGCAGCAAGCATCGTCGAGAGTCGATGCGCCACCGCAATGACAGTGCGCTGACGACCAAATTCTGCAATCGCTTGCGAGATCTGCGCCTCACTCTCCGCATCGACTTGACTCGTCGCCTCGTCGAGAATCAGGATGGCTGGATCGCGCAAGACGGCGCGCGCGATTGCGATTCGCTGTCGCTGACCACCCGAAAGGCTCGCTCCTTGCTCCGCTACTTCTGCCTCATATCCCCCAGGAATCATCTGAATGAATCCATCCGCATGTGCCCGTCGCGCAGCCTCCTTGATCTGCGATTCGGTTGCGCACGGAATGCCAAGTGCGATGTTTTGGGAAATTGTTCCCTGAATCAACACGGCCTCCTGAGTCACGACACCGATCTGACGACGAAGGCTGCGAATGTTGACAGATCGGATATCCGTTCCATCCACCAAGACCCGACCCTCTTGTGGTTCGAGCAACCGCGGCAGCATTGAAAGAAGCGTCGTCTTTCCGCAGCCGTTGGGTCCGACAACGGCGATGTGCTCGCCGTGACGAATCTCAAGATCAATCTTGCTGAGTGCCAGCGAATCTGCGTTGGGATATCGAAATGTCACTCCCTCGAAACGAATCCAATGTTGATGTCTCAGCAGATTCGGACGGTCGTGACTCGTCTGCGGCTCGGCCTCGATCGAGAGCAATTCGCGCAAACGCTCCGCAGGCGCACTCGCGGCCTGCATTTCCGCCACGAGGCCAGTCAATGGTCTCATGGAACTCGCAGCGACAGCGAGCGATCCGAGCGAAAGTAGAAACTCAGCAAACGTCAGCGTTCCTCGCATGATTTCTCGAACGGCGAGCGTCGCCAGTCCGACCACGACCAAGATCGTCAACGTTTCGATCAGAGGACTCGCCAGACTGCGCGCCGTGCGAGCACGAAGTTGCTCGCGGATGACGAGCGCGTTCGCGTGCTTGAAGCGTCCCAGCATGCTTGTTTCCGCTGTCGAGGTCTTGATCGCGCGCAGTCCCTGCAGGCTTTCGCTCGTCACACGTAGGAGCGTGGCCTGATGTCGAAGCGCACCCTTCGTGCCGCGTCGTATGCGCTTGCCAGTCTTTCGGAGAATCACATAGAGGACGGGACCAGCGATCGCGACGACCACAACGATTCGCCAATCGACATAAATTGCGACGAGAAGGGATGCTGTGCCCTTCGTCAATTGCGCCATGGTGCGACCCATAAGCGCGAGCAGACCGGACTGCAGTTCTGCGCAGTCGCGAATCACCCGACTTGAAAACTCCGCGGGACCGACTCGCACAACCTCGCTCAATGGCATTCGGATGGCATGACGGAACGCGTCGAGCCGAATGCGAGCGATGACCTTGGCACAGAGATGAAGCGAGATGTATTGATGGAGAAAATTTGCTGTCGCACCGACGATCGTGAGCAGAGTCAACCCGCCAAGAACGACCAAAACTCCCTCAAACCGACCCAATGGAAGCCAACCAATCAATATCTCAGGGACTCCAATAAAGGGCTTCGATTCATTGAATCGCCGCGCGAGTTCTGGCAACGAGGTCCCGTTATCACCCAAAATCAATCCAAGGGTGGGACCGAGTCCAAGCAGACCGGCACCAAGTCCCGCCGCTGAAATTGTCGCGAAAAAAAGCGCGAGTGAAAGTTGACCAGGCTCGAAGAGCAAACGTCGAGCAAATAAGAGAAATGGACCCATATCGCGCTGGATCGATTCTATCTAATGCGCAGGCTCGGAAAGCATTGCCAAGTCGCGCCAGAAATTTGGATAGCTCTTTGCAACGCACTGGGGCTCGCCGATCGAGATGCCCGGCCGAGACAAGCCGAGGATCGCGAAACTCATCGCGACTCGATGATCGCCCCGAGGGTCGATCAATATCGGACGAGCAGACGAGGGATCTGGATCGATCGTGATCGAACTCGCAGTCGTCTCGACACGGCAGCCCATTCGAGTCAACTCTTCCGTGAGCACGTGCACCCGATTCGATTCCTTCATCTTGAGTGTCTCGAGCCCGCGAATACGAGACTTGCCTTTCGCCAGCGATGCGACTGCAGCAACACACAAGGCGCCATCTGGCCAACGCGATGCATCGATGTCAAGCCCGTCGAGCGTCGAAGTTCCTTCGATTCCCATGCCACGCGGACCTGACCACTCGTGCGCCCCCATCGACACGAAGGCAGAGAGACATGCCGCATCCGGCTGGGATGAGAGACGTGGCAATCCGCAAATGGTCACACGGGCATCGCGCACGAGCGCCGCCGCTCCGAGAAAATACACCGCGCTACTCGCGTCAGGTTCGATCGCGACCTGCGACGGCACCAGTTCAGCGTGGGGCACAGTAATGCGCGTGATTCGACCAGTCGCGTCTCGAAAAACTTCGAATCGAACGCCCCATTTTGTCATCGCGTGCAGTGTGAGTTCGACATACGAGGGACTCGTCAAAGACTCCGAATTCACGAACAAATCGATACCGCGCTCCAGGCGAGGCGCGAGGAGCAAGAGTGCAGAAACGAATTGGCTTGAAGCAGTCCGTCCAACTTCAAGCGCTCCACCACGTGGAAGTCGGCCGCCACCGACTCGGATCGGGAGTGCGCCGTCACATTCCAGATAGTCGATCTTTGCACCGATCGCACGCAACATCTCGACCCCTTCAGCGATCGGTCGCTCACGCATCCGAACACTGCCGTCAATGACGACGGGCTTACGCGCAAGCGTCGCGATCGCCATCATGAATCGCGTCGGAGTACCGCCATCTCCCAATTGAACTGATGCGCCACCTGCGATTCGACCGACTGCGCCGTGAATATGCGCGCAATTCTCTCCCATTTCAATTGGAACTCCGATGGCGCGGAGCGCGTCCACGAACAAATCGGTATCGGTCGCGCGAAGTGGGCAGTCCAACTTGGAAACACCCGGAGAAAGCGCGCCCAGCATCAGAAATCGATTCGTCTCGCTCTTCGATCCCGGTGGTTCGACCGTCACATTGAACGGCCGGCGAACCGGAGTAATCGCGATTGCGGGTGCGGATGCGCTCGAACTGGAAGCACTCACGAATCTGCAACACCTGCGGTGCGAAAGATCGCCACGACATCTTCGATCGGTACGACGAACAATCGGTTGTCCCCTTCGAAGTCGACGGGGATGACATTCTTCGGCGAGAACAGCACACGGTCGTACTGCGAGACCGAATAATCGTCATCGCGGGCGACTTGCGCGCTCACTGCGACGACACGACCAGTCAAGGTCGGAATCTCCATCTTGTCCGGAAGATGAATCCCAACCTTTGTGATCTTTTTGTCTTCATCCTTTCGGATGAGCACTCGCTTGCCAACGGGTTCCACCGTTTCAAGGCGTTTCGCCTGTGGATTGCTTCGATTGTTCATCTGGAAATACTAGATCCTTCTCGGCTCACAACCTAATTATTTGGCGCAGGAAAATCTGCGGGACTTTCAAGGAACTCCGCATCGCCTGCGGTGCACATCACCACGATGAAGACTGCGACGACGAGGAGTCCAATCGTCACCCACAACCCCACGTTTTTCCCAAGCTTGCGACCGCCACTGGACGATGACTCTTGTTCACTCATAAGGGGTCGGACGATACCATCATCTCATGGCAACACTCGGCACCGGCAGTAGTCCTTCGGCAGTCGCATCGATGACTGATCCACTGACATTGATCGATGTCGATCACGTTCGATTTTTCGTCGGCAATGCCAAGCAATCGGCGCACTTTTACGCGTATGCATTTGGGTTTCAGGTCGACCAAATCTCAGATTTGACGACTGGAAATCGAGAGTCTGCCCAGTACCTCCTGACCCAAGGGAACATCAGGCTCATCCTGGAGACGCCACTCTCGGCCGCACATCCCGCCGCGAGCGAAATGAAACTGCATGGAGATGGCATCAAGGACATCGCCTTCACGGTCTTCGATGCGGAGCGTGCGTGGGAATGCGCAATCAAGAACGGTGGTCATTGCGCATACGAACCACGGACAACTCGTGATGCTGGGGGCACGGTCACGATGGCGGGGATTCAGACCTATGGCAGGGTCGTCCATTCCTTCGTCAGTCGGACTGGTTCGTACGACCTCCCCAAGATCAAACAGGGTTCGATCCTCGCTCCTGGTTTTCGAAAAGTCGAGGGATATGGGCTGAACGCCTTCAACCTCAAGCACCCCTGCGGACTGAAGTTCGTGGATCACTGCGTGGGGAATGTTGAACTGGGCAAGATGAACGAGTGGGTGAAGTGGTACGAGGATGTCATGGGTTTCAAGATGTTCAAGCATTTCGATGACAAGGACATTGGGACCGACTTCTCTGCGCTGATGAGCAAGGTGATGGCTTCAGGAAATCAACTCATCAAGATGCCGATCAATGAACCCGCAGAGGGCAAACGGAAGAGCCAGATCCAGGAGTACCTCGATTGGCACAACCTGACTCCGGGTATCCAGCATCTCGCCCTTCGCACAGACGATGAGTTGACCAGCGTCGCTGAACTGCGCAATCGCGGCGTCGATTTCCTAGAAATCCCAGAGGCCTATTACGAGACGGTATGGAAGCGCGTCAACGCAATGCTCACCAGTCACGGACATAGCGCTGTGAAGGAAGATCACGAACGAGTGCGCGACTTGGGGATATTGGTCGACTCCGACGACGAGGGCTACCTCTTGCAGCTGTTTACAAAGCCACTTCAAGATCGCCCAACATTGTTTTTCGAAATCATCTGTAGGCGCGGTAGCCAGTCCTTCGGGAAGGGAAATTTCAAAGCGCTCTTTGAAGCACTTGAAGACGAACAAGGTCGACGCGGAAATCTTTGACGAGTCAGAACTACTTGGGAACCAATCGACATGAGTGATCCAAAGAATCCCGACCAGACAAACGAGCCTGACCCATTCGAGGGGCTGATCGATGAGGCCGACTTTCAAGAATTTCCCGACGAGAGCGAACCGTCTGCCGAATTCGATTCTGGACCCACCGTCGCTCACACCGATCACTCTCAAGTGAACTCGACGACCAAGGCGGTCCCGGCGAATCCGCCGACACGTCGAAAGCAGACGCGCCTCATCGTGATGGCGATCGGCGCACTCGTCATCGCAACTCTCGGCTGGCTCGGTTGGGCATACTCCGTCGATCGAGAAGCGCTCGCGACACTCAAGGCCGACATGATGGCCGCACGAGATCGCGCCGAAGAATCGAAGGGAAACCCCGAGGACTCGGGCGAATCAACCGAGTCTTCCCAACTTGCCGCTCGAATCAAGGAGATCGTCATTGCTCCGTGGTGGGATCGCGTCGCAATCCGGCAGATCAGCCTGGACAATGTCCGTGACGCGCAGTTGCAAGCGTGGGACCTCTGTGTGGAAGCCGACAATCGATTGGCGAATCGCAAATGGTTTGCGGAGCGCACAAGCGCTGTCGACGGCGCGATAGGAGTCGAAGTTCGAACAATCGCTGGTCTTCAGGCTGTCGTCGACGCATTGGAGGAATCGGACCCTCCACATCCATCGAGCGGAGGATTCACCGACGAGCTGTTGGAATCGCTCGCCGAACGACTTCAAACCGACCTCGCGCAATTGACCTCGAGTCAGGCAGAAGCAGTCAACCGGCTCGAATTGTTGCGCGAAAAGATTCAATCAAGTGCGACGCTCGCTGCTCTCTCGACCCAGGTCGAAGCACTCGCGTTGCCACTCCCAATCGATCGGGCTCCACCACAACTTCCACAGCTATCGCAACAGATCGCGGAAGAGTCGCAGGCGATCGCCGAGTTGCTTGCCAATCGCGATAAGTTGGAAGGATCACTCGTGGCAGGGGTCGGTGAAATCCAAGCGGCAGACATGGAATCCACCGAGACGCAGTCGATGCAGCAGGCGAGCGATCAACTTTCAAACATGGCGATTCCGAGCGACTCCCGATTCGATCGCGCTCGCCAGCTCGCAGCTGAAGGCGCCAATCTTGCCGATAGCTATGTCGCGATTCTCAGCGCGCGCGATACCGCGCTGGAGTGGATCGCGGATCGTTCGGCTCGACTGGCCGATATCGAAACAGCCGATGAACTGGTCCAGTTTTCCGATGAAGTCATCGATGGCGAGATTCCTGAGAGCGATCTTCCATCGGTGCTCGTCGCCTTTCAAGATCTCGTCGGACGGATCGAGATGCGCGTTCAAGTTGCCGCCGAAGAGACTAGGCTCGTCGAAGACGCCCTCTCCCGAGAGGAACTCTGTACGCAGGTCGTTTCAGATTTCCAACGGCTGCTTGACTTGGGATCAATCGCTGCCGCCGCGGAGCTTTTCCTGACTGCTCAACCCGAATCCGATCTCCAGAAACAGAAAGTATTCGCGATCAGCGAGCGATTCCAGAGTCGCGTTGTCGAGCAACTCGCACTGAGCGCTCTGGAGGCGAATGCGTCCGGCAACTGGACTGAATTCGCTGATGAGTTTCGCCTCTGCTTCGACAGCCCGTCCATCGCGATTCTCTGGCCAAACTTTCTGATCGACACTGCCGCGTTGTGGGAGACGGTAGCACTTGCCGAAGATCGGATGATCTACGGACAGCTACAGGATCTCGCCGCGTCTGCGTACTCGGAACTTTCACCCATTGGCAGTCGCTACCTCGATGTTGCCCGAAGCCGTGGCATCGCCATGCCGATGCGAGATCGGGTTGTTGCTTGGATGGAAGCGATCGAGTTTCCAGGTGTCACAGTACAACTCGAAGGCATCGAGTGGAACGAATGCAACTGCGAGTGGTCTGATCCTCAGACAATCCTGGCAGTCGTGGTTGATCAGACATTTCACGAACATGCGTTCGCACAAGTCGCTCCAAATGAAACATCACTGATTGATCAGGAACAGGCGGTCAAGGCGGCTCGAGAGAAGTCAATTGAAATCGTTGTGAATGGTGCATTCGCGTGCTCGAATGACGATGGAATCTTTAAGGGTTCAGGCGTGCTGACGATGGATGAGCTTCGCAGGGGCGGACGGTTCATCCTTCCGTTCTGGAACGACGGCGATCCGTCCACGCCGCCACACAACCTCCTCCTCGTTTCGATCCCTGATGAAGAGATACAGATTGCATTCGCACTTCCAGCGTGGATCGATCCTCGTGCGCCAATCGTGATTCCCGAAATCTTTGAAATCGAAACGGATTCTGAAGACGCTGATCCGGCCACAACCGGCGGCTATTGATCCTCGTACAAACTCTGGCCAGTCACTCGGCCCACGCAGGAATCGGACTTTCGACACGGATTCCAGTGATTCCAAGCCTCCACGAGTGGAGCGCCGCACAACCGCCATTCCAATCCTCGCCGAGCGCTATTCCTTTATAGAGCGAGTCGCCCGCGAGTGGATGACCGAGCGAACTCAATCCTGCCCGAATCTGATGGCGACGACCGGGACCGATGACTTCGACTTCGACGAGATCGAAACTCAGGGGATCACCCGCTTTCGCCATCGCACTCGCCTTTCGCACGACTGTCCAGCGACATTCGCCACGCTCAGCGCGATCTCCGTAAGCGTGCACCGAGACTTTCGCAGATCCCTTGTGCCGACCGGCAAAGTAGAGCGCAAATTCACCTCGTAAATCCAACCCGCTCCCAACCAACGCGAGGTACCGCTTCTCAATCGCCCAGCCACCAAATCCCACCGAGAAATTCTCGCGCAAGGTTTCGTGCATCTGCACGTTCTTGGCTACAAGGATGCATCCACTCGTGGAGTGATCCAACCGATGAACAAGACCGCACTCTGGAAGTTCCCGTTGACGAGGATCGGACTCTCCAAGCCAGTCCTGAATCGTCGGATTGCCATCGGTCACACGAGCCAGCACGCAGTGCCAACAAATCGGCTTGTTCAACACGAACCACTCCGGTTCGTCGTGCAGGATGCTCGGTTGCGTATTGAATGGGCGGTTGGATTGCGTGTCGGGGTCGTCCACAAGGTCTCTCGATATCGCCGTACAATATGGCACCGATGGCTTTCTATACAAAATTGGGAGAAATCCCGCCAAAGCGTCACATCCAATTCCGCAGGCCAGACGGCGCGCTCTATAGCGAAGAGGTCTTCGGTACGGAGGGATTCTCCGGCCCAACGTCCACTCTTTACCACATTCACCCTCCGACCCAAGTGACTGGCTGGAAGCCAATCTATGCAGCGAAGGCCGAATATGTCGAACGAGACGTGATGCGCATGCGACATGTGCGGAGTGCGCCGATGCCTGCCAAGGGTGATCCAGTGACCGGGCGTGTCGTGCTCTTCGGCAATGAGGATGTCGAGATGTCCGTCTGCGTCCCAGCGGAACCCATGAACTACTGGTTCAAGAGCGGCACGGGTGACGAGTGCATTTTCATCCATCATGGATCTGGAACGGTTTCCACAACCTTTGGAACTTTAAAATTTAAGGCGAAGGACTACATCATCATCCCTAAGGGGATCATCTACCAGATGTCGTTTGATCCGACTCCGACAGGTGAGCCCAAAGCGAGATTCTTGCTGATCGAATCCGTCAATGGATCACACATCCTTCCACCACCGCGCTATCTCTCGAAGCAGACATCGCAGTTCCTCGAGCACGCCCCCTACTGCGAGCGCGATTTGCGATTGCCCCAGTTACCGCTGACCCACGATCGACGCGGCGAGTTCGAAGTTCGAATCAAGACTCGCGGGATGGTTCATTCGTACATGTACACCTATCACCCGCTCGATGTCGTGGGATGGGACGGTTGCTACTACCCATACATCTTCAACATCGACGACTTCAGCCCAATCGTGGGCAAGCATCACATGCCACCTCCGACCCACCAGACATTTGAAGCGCGCAACTTCGTCATCTGTTCGTTCTGCCCTCGTCTGCTGGACTTCCACCCGCAGGCGATCGTGGTTCCGTACAACCACTCCAATCTCGATTCGGACGAAGTGCTCTACTACGTCCAAGGCAACTACAAGGCGAGGCGCGGAATCGAAAGTGCTTCGCTCACACTGCATCCACAAGGAATTGCGCATGGTCCGCATCCGGGAACGATTGAGGCGTCGATCGGTGCGACAAAGACCGACGAACTCGCAGTCATGTGCGATACATTTCGACCTCTCTTCCCGACGCGTGCGGCGCTTGATCTCGACGACTTGAAGTATCCGCTGAGCTGGGAAGAGAGTGTTCAGACTGTTCCGCCCGTCGGCAAACCTGATCAAACAAAGGTCAACACCTGGTAAGGAACCCTCAATGGCTCGATCTACTGCCGTTCGACTCGGACTTCTCGCTCTTGTCATCATCGCCATGGGTGGACTCGCTTATGCTGCGAGCCGTGGCGGAGATGACGTGACAACAAAGTCCGCGATCAAAGCTCCACCGACCAAGGCGAAGAGCGGATTGCCGATTGAGCGCATCAACATTCAGGGCCAAGATTTCGATCTCGAAGTTGCTTCGACCGAAGCTGAGATCCAGTATGGACTCTCCAAGCGAAGCGAAATCCCCGAGAAGACTGGGATGCTTTTCATTTTCCCATCTGGGAACGATCGCAATTTCTGGATGATCAACTGCTTGGTCGATATGGATATCGCCTATCTCTCTCCCGATGGAACTGTCATCTCGGTGTACACGATGAAGAAAGAGGCGCCTCGTGGTGAATCGGAATCAGAGTTCGAGTACACGACCCGACTCAAGCGATATCCAAGTGGCCCCGGCGTCCAGTTCGTCATCGAGACCCCTGCCGGAACGAATGACGCTCTGAAGATCAAACCTGGCGTGCAGATTCCGATCGACCGAAGAAAACTTCTTGGTTATCTGAGACCGCGGTAACGCCGGCGATTGGTCGACCGATCACGACGTGGTTGGCATGATCACGCCACGACACTCGCCGAAACCGATTCGTGGCAAACCAGGTCGCTCGCACCAAGCACGCATCATCACTTCGTCGCCGTCATGCAGAAACTTTCGCTCGGTGCCATCGCCAAGTCTGATCGGCTTCGTTCCACGCCATGTTCGTTCAAGCAGGCAACCACGCGACTCTTCGGTGGGACCAGAGACGGTGCCACTGGCGAGCAGATCGCCCGTGCGAAGATTGCATCCCCCACTCGTGTGATGAGCGATCAGTTGCGCGATGGACCAATACATATCTCGGTAATTGCCAATACTGATGCGGGTCGCTGGCATGGCCGCAGCACGCATCGCCGCGCTCGATACAAGCACCTCTAGATTCACATCGAAGAGCGTGTCATCCATCCCTTGTAGATATGGAAGCGGTTGCGGATCGGTCGAAAGCCGAGGCGGAAGCGGGACGCGATAAGGCTTCAACGCGTCTATCGATACGACCCAACCAGAAAGGGTCGAGGCAAAGTTTTTCGCAACGAACGGACCAAGCGGTTGGTACTCCCACTTCTGAACATCACGCGCACTCCAGTCGTTCAGAAGCACCAGACCAAAGACGCGGTCAAGGGCTTGATCAACTGGCACGGATTGACCGATCCTATTGCCAGTACCGATCAACGCACCAACTTCCATCTCGTAATCGAGAAGCTTGGTTGGACCAAAGGCTGGTGGCCCTTCATCCTGCGCGACTGTTTGACCACGAGGTCGAACAATCGGCGTCCCAGTCGCGACGATCGAACTCGAACGACCGTGGTAACCGATCGGAATGTGCTTCCAATTGGGAAGCAGTGGATTATCGGGGCGGAACATGCTTCCGACATTCGTTGCATGATGGATTGAGGCGTAAAAATCCGTGTAATCGCCAATCTCGCAGGGCACCTGAACACTCATCCCCCACTCTGGAAGCATGATCGACTTGCGCAGTGGATGGTCGCTCAACTCACTGCATTCGGCCGAGAGCAGGCGCATGAACTCACCGCGAGCCGCTTGCCATGCTGTGCGCCCAAGTGCCATGAACTGATTGAGCGAACTTCCGCAAAGCGAATCGGAAATCGTCCGATCCAGTCGCGCGAGCATTCCAGATTCTGCGAGCGCCCTGCAATCAACAATGAATGCGCCAATACGAATACCGATGCGAACTCCACGACCTTCCCCAGCGACAACACCCATGGGCAAGTTTGCGAGTGGAAAATCCCCCGCGGGTTCGTTGGCTCCTTCAACCCAAGACATTCCTCCATCCATGCTCACGCTGCACCTCCGCTCGCAACGGCGCGAATGACTTCCATCGCGACCAAATCATCCCATGGCTCATCGAACGAGCACGATCCAAAAGAGTGCACGAATCTGGCTCGGGCCTCGACAATCTCTTCAGATGAAATGCGCACCCCCTTCCACATAAGTGCCTTTTCGCTGAAGTCGATCTCGTCGACCGACTCCACGGTCAAGAACCTCGTCAGCCCTTCGACATCCAACTTCCGCGCGTACGTCATCGCGGCGCCGATGAAGACATTAAGAAACCCGAACTGCCGAGCACCCGCCGCCAGATTGAAGTGGCAAAGCGCCCGGTGCAATCCCGCCGTCGCCTTGAATGCAACACCTGCGGATGCGCATGCGTGGATCCCACGTGCGAGATCTTCTGGAGCTGGATGCGCTTGTGGTGTGGTTCCACCAGTTCGAAATTTCGCTCCGGCCTCCTCGCCAACCAACGCAGCAATCATTCCACGGGGGTCTCGGTCAACCGCAACTTCGAAGTACGGGAAAATGTCATCCGGCAGTTGGCTCAACCCGACTTCGATTGATGCCGCGTCATTGGCAACCATTTCGATCGAATCAATCCGCATCGCAGCCTCTCCTTCGCGTTCGTGGACTTCGTTGAACTGCTGAATCAGATCAACATCCTCGATGAACTGCGGACTTCCTGCGGGCGCGACAACGCAACTGATCGCCCATGCGCCGAGAGTCTCCGGAGCAACCGCCTCGGGAGCGAGCCCGACTGCGAGTGTCGACAAGTCCTCCAACTTCGTTGCTGGCCAGACCAATCGTCCGAGCATCCAGTCACGGGGCGAACCATGCAATCGCGCGTAATTTTGAAGTGTTGTTTTCGGATCAAGCTGCGCTGGCGGATAGAGCCCCGCATAGTCGATCACCGAAGAAACCAGTCCATGGATGCTGTGCATCCCGCTAAAGATACGGCTTTCAGAGGAATTAATCTTCGACGAAGTTCAGATCGCGTCCATAGGTCTCGGGCAAGAGGAAGACCGACACCACAGCGATCGGCAAGAGAATCGCCCCAACGACGAGTGCGGCAACCCATGGAGTGGATGGTCCACCACCGAGCACGACTTCGCACTGCGTCCAGAGAAACGCCGATCCCGCCGCTGACCATCGAACGAAATTCGGCGCCGATGTCGTCGCGGTCGCTCGAAGATTCGTGCCAAATTGTTCTGCCGCGGTTGTCACAAAGACCGCCCAGTAGCCGCTTGCGAATCCAACGAACGCCACGCACCCATAGAACGCAACGAGTGACGACGAACCCACGGTGAAGTACAGCGCCATAGAGAGCGCGGTCAGCGCGTGAAAAGTCCAGAGCGCTTTGCGCCTCGAACCTATCGCCTGACTGAGAAGCCCGCTCCCGAGATCGCCGAGTGCAAGTCCGACATAGCACCACATGATCGCGAGCCCGGGACTCGGACGTGCCCCTTCGGGCATCCCCATGCTGGCACCGATTGCGTCGCAGTACTTCACAAGAATTCCCACGCAGAACCAGATTGGAATCGCGCAGAGGACGACTCCGAGATAGCGGCGGCCGCGTTTCCATGGATAGACAAGCAACCAGAATGCTCCGCGAGCGGGCGCATGCCTCCTGTGAACGGTCTCAAACATCCCGCTTTCTGCGACTCCCACTCGAAGCACCAAGAGCGCAAGTCCGAGTATGCCCCCGATCAGGAATGCGGTTCGCCACCCGACATACTGAGTGATGAAATATGCAACAACGGCTCCGAGAATTCCCACGGTTGCGACGAATGTCGTTGCGAGCCCGCGCCGTTCCTTGCTCACGAGTTCGCTCACGAGTGTGATTGCGGCACCCAACTCGCCAGCCAGTCCGAACCCGGCGACGAATCGAAGCACCCCATACTGATTGAGCGCACTTCCAAGCCCCACCGAGTGCATGAGCGCACCAAATCCTTCGCGTGGCACGTCGGCGATAAACGCGTTCAAGATGTTCGCGACTGAATAGACAAGAATGCTTCCAAAGAGCACCGAAAGTCTTCCACGTCGATCCGCAATGACGCCCCAGACCACCCCGCCAACAACGAGCCCAGTCACTTGCAAGTAGTTATCCAACCAGAGACCGGTCTGTTTGAGCTGATCGACTGGCACACCCAACGATTTCAGGCTCTCAACGCGAACGATCGCGAAGAGGAGCAAGTCGAAGATGTCCACAAAATATCCGAGTGCCGAGACGAGAATCGCAAACTTGACATTTCGACCGGCAACGGCACCACTCAATGGAGTCATGGGGGACAGAAGGTACCTTGATGGCATGAAGACACAACCGAACAAGTGGATCGTCGCACTCGGATTCCTCTCGCTCGTCATCGCGGTCACCGCCTTGGTCCGATCGGAAGGAGTCTCTTTCACTCACTCGGCTGTCGCCGCGACCCGCGGCCCTTTGCCAGCGATGGACACAACGAATCCTGCGTACGAATACGCGCGCCTCGTCTTCACAGTTGGAGGGCTCGGTACAACGATCTGGCTCAATACCCCCACGGACGCGCAGACGGCGAGCCTCGACAAGAATGCAGCTGGAAAGTTTTCCAACATCACCGAATCGATCAATTCCACCGCTCCCGATGTGAGTTTCCCCGATCGGGTGCCGGTCAACGACATGATGCTGGTTCAGTGGATGGGGCTGACGAAATGGGAACTCGTCGCCGTCACTCAGAATCAAGTCGATATCGGCGTGACGACCTCTTACTACTTTCGCAGAAAGACCTGAAGTCTTCGAGATCGCATTCGCCTCCGACGCGCTCACGAAGCTCCCGGATCACGTCCCCTTTGCGGTAGGGACTGTCCCCTTCAACTCAATCGCCAACTTGGCCGCGGCGGAAGCATTCGTCTTGGCGAGTTCCGCAACGGTCGCAGTCGCGGCCGCACTGTCACCATTCCACGATTGAACTCGAGCGAGTGTCCCGAGTGCCTGCGGAGAGGCGGGCGCGAGTTCCACAGCGCGATGAGCTGCGGCGAGTGCGCCATCCTTGTCACCTGCTCGATAAAGGAATCCGCACTTCCAGATGAACGGCTCCGGATCCTTCGGCGCGACCAATTCAGCGGTAAGCCAGGTCTTGATCGCACCCGCCTGATCGCCACTGGTCCACTGCGCCGATCCCATCCAACAGCGTGCTTCAATTGACTGATCCAGATTGGCCCAAACTCGAAAATCCTCCGCTGCCCCTACGGCATCCCCCGTGCGAAGACGACACTTCCCCAGAATCTCATACGCCTCACCCGACGAATCAAACTTCAATGAATCCGACGCATCTTTCATCGCAGCGGGGTACGCACCCATGCGGTATCGAGCAAAGGCGCGCATTCGAAGTGCGAGTGCGTTATCTGGAGAAAGCACAAGTGCTCGACTGGCGGACTCAACGGCGGCGGCGTATTTCTTCTGGGCGATGTACGCATATGAGAGGCAGAGCTGTGGCTCCACCGCCATCGGGCTCTTCTGCGCCTGCGCCGTCAAACTCTTGACCGCCGCCACAACATCGGCGTGAATCTCCTGAGCACAAGGCAGATTCGACATCGTTTGTTGCTGGGCCACGCAACCCGTCAATGCCAAACCGCATAACGTGACGACCCACATGCACGGTTGAGAGTTGAACTGTTGGATCATGTTGGCCTGTTTGATCATGTGGATGGTGTACCCGAAGCGCGTCGCGCTCGCTCCCGAGCAAGTTTCGCTCGCAGTCGAAGCGAATTCCCGACAACGCAGAGGTCCGAGAGTCCCATCGCAGCTGCCGCAATCATGGGACCGTTCGACCCAAGCATTCCCAAGGCGGCCAGAGGAATAGCGAGAGCGTTGTAGACGAATGCAAGACCGAGGTTTTGTTTCACCACTCGAAAGGTCATTCGTGAAATCGCGATCAATTCTCCGATTCCGCGAGGATCGTTTCGCATGAGGACCACATCTGCGCTCGATGTCGTCAGCGCGGTCGCGCTCCCCATCGCGATCCCGACTCCCGCGCGCGCGATCGCACCTGCATCGTTAATTCCGTCTCCAACCATCAAGACAGTTTCACCTCCGAATCGCTCGATCGCCGACACTTTGGACTCTGGAGTCGCGTCGGCAACGACTTCCGATTCGTTCAGGCCAATCTCCTTGGCAACATCGATCGCCGCTTGATAGCGATCGCCAGTGAGCATGGCCACCTTGTAACCCATGCCGTGAAGAGTCGCGATGGCCTGCGCGGACTCTGGACGAACCCGATCGACAAGAGTGATTCTCGCTGCGACCACGTGATCGACCTCGATCCTTGCTGTGGCCCGCTCATCGCGAACAACGGCGATATACCGCCCATCAACCGTGGCTGAAACCCCGACCCCGGGCTCCGCCAAAAAGTCCTCGCAGGGAGCGATCAGAAGTCGACGGTCGCTCGCGACTTGAAGAATCGCATGAGCGATCGGATGTTCACTCGCAGATTCCGCAGCGGCGGCTAATGCGATCAACTGATCTTCGCTCGACCGACCATCGACCACCTCAATCGACGCAAGCGTTGGCTTGCCCATCGTGATCGTTCCAGTCTTGTCGAAAACGACCGTTCGAGATTGCGAGATCTTCTGCAGAGCGGTCGCGTTTCGAACGAGGATTCCTCGACGGCTCGCTTCACCTGCCCCGACCATGACCGCAAGCGGAGTTGCTATCCCGAGAGCGCATGGACAAGAGATCACGAGCACAGTGACGGCGGTGACGACCGCGGTTGCGAGATCCCCCACGATCCACCATCCGACGAATGTGGCGAGCGACACGAGCAAGACCGCTGGAACAAAGAACTGACATATTCGATCTGCGTACCGCTGAATCGGGGCCTGTGTCATCCTCGCGTCATAGACAAGCTGCGCGATCCGTCCCAGAGCGGACGCTCCACCGCTTGCACCTGTCTCGATCACCAAGCGACCATCAAGCGAGTGCGTTCCAGACGAGACGAGATCGCCGACTCGGCGCATGACTGGCATGACTTCCCCACTGAGTGAGCTCTCGTCAACGGACGAGCATCCCTCGATCACACGACCGTCCACAGGTATCAGCCCACCTGGACGAACTTGAATCTTGTCGCCGAGACAAATGTGCGCGATCGCAACTGACTCGAATCCTCCCAACGTGTTCATTCGTTCTGCAAACTCCGGCTGCAATTCCAGAAGATCGCGAATCGAGAGCGATGCGACTCGCGTAGCGCGCGCTTCGAGCCAGTGACCCGCACTGATGATCGCGAGCAACGCCGTTGCCTCGGCGAAATACAGTGGCGTCGACTGCATTGTGTCTGCAAACTGTTGCGCGACAAAAACACCCACACTCATGAGATATGCGGCGGTGACGCCAAGTGCCACCAGCGTGTCCATATTGCTCGTTCCATGACGTGCTGCACGCCAGGCACTGGAATAGAAACCTCCACCGGCGAAAATCAGCGCGACCGTCGCGCCGAAAAAGAGCATCAATGGGCCCCAACTGTTCTGGTGGAGGTGCGCCGTCATCCAATGGAGCGGTTCAAGAACGATCCAGATCGCCCCAGCGATCGACATCCGTCGAAACCACTCTCGTGCCCGCGCGAGCTGCGCTTGGTCCGCAGTTCGTTGCAATTCGATCAACGCCGCAAGCGGGTCAACTCGCTCAGTTGGAGATCCGCTCATCGCTGGCTCGAAGCCGCCACTTCGGACCGCCTCGAGCACCGTGCTTGCATCGAATTGACGTCCGAGCACGACGGCTCTCCCACTGGCAAAATCGACCGTGGCCGATTCGACTCCGACGACTTTAAGAATTCGCGCCTGCGCGGAACTGCTGCAACCTGCGCAGTGCATTCCACCGACGGTCATCGTCATTCGGTCGAGCGTGCCTTCGTTGATTGGCATCGGGCTCCGAGGGCGCTACGCGACATGTGGCGCGAGCTTCAGAAGTTCACGCGCTTCTTCGATCGTCTTGACCATACGAATCACTGTGTCGAGCCGAGCAATTCGGATTGTGTGCTCAATCATCTCGCTCGGAGCGAGCAGCACCAGGCTCTGGCGATCAGTCGCGAGTGTGCGCGAAACCTGAATCAGCAGTCCTATCCCCACCGAAGCGATGAACGGCACCTGCGACATATCAATGATGACGGATTTGTGACGACCAGCGGTTGATGCAGTAAACCGAAGTTCGATTTCGCGGGTGGAGGCCAGATCGAGAGCGCCGATGATCTTCACGTGGGTGAATGACTCTGCTGCTTCGACAACTGCAAATGTAGTAGCCATCAGAACAGGATACGACACCCTTCGACCAGACTCTGCACATCCCATCCACGCAGTGGGACTTCCCGGTATCGCGAGGTTATCGCGAGTCGCGTCATTGCAACGCGCGCACGAATGCGCTCGAATCGAAGAATGACTTCGGGGGCGTATTGGCGTATTGAGACCATGAGACACGCTCTTTCTGGCGAGATCAAACTCGCCGGTTTTCGTGTCCACCAAATCTGGGGAGGTCCAGTCCACTTTCCACCCAATCCCTCACTCCCAATTATCATCAATCGTGCAATGACCATGCTTCCAGTTCTCCTTGCCGTTTCGGTTCTCCTCGGCAACGGACAGAGCACCCCACCCGCCCCCGTGGCCCCTACTCGCGAGTTGGTCGTCGGAATTCTGATTCAACCCCCCTTCGTCGAAAAGATATCGCCAACTATTTACACTGGGTTTGCCATCGACATGTGGGAAGAGATGGCAGAGCTCACCGAAACTCATTTCACTTATCGGGAGTATTCGTCGGCTCAGGACATCCTCAAAGCGGCCTCGGAATCGTCGATCGACCTCGCCGTCGGGGACCTGACAGTGACCGGCGCGCGCCTTAAAGGCGTGGAATTCTGCCAACCTTATCATCTCGGCGGGCTCCGGATAATGGTCAATGAGAATCGCACCACATCGCTCGGGCGGTAGTTTGGCGAACTTCACACCACCGGGAATCTAAAAATCGCTGGGTATGCATTCATTATGATCGTTGTAGCCACGCTCGTGGTGACGATGACTCTGCGAAGGCTCGACCCGCTGTTTTCGAAGCATTGGCCCTCAGGGCTCGTCGAATCCTTCTATCACGTCGTCTCGGTGGCCATGACGGGCAGGTGCTCGTACAAGGCGGCGACAGGAACAGTCGCAAGGCTTATGGCTGCGATGTGGATTGTCTGCGGTGTCGCGATCGTGGCGTACATCACGTCAAGTGTCACCTCGGTCATGACGGCGATTCGGATGCGCGATGAAATCTCAGGACCGGGCGATCTGGTCGGAAAAGAAGTCGGCATCATCATCGGTACCCCGAGTGCCGACTTTGCGCGAGCACAAGGATGGGAGACACAGGGATTCAATAGCCTTTCCGCCACGGTCGATGCACTTGTCGAGCACGAGATTCAGGCAATC